>JAJDVG010000021.1 GCA_022826245.1 Gammaproteobacteria bacterium | reverse complement strand
TCGAGTCTCGGCGGCATCGGCGGCAGCTTCTTCACGCCGATCATCAACGCGCCGGAGGTCGCGATCCTCGGTGTGTCGCGCAGCGTCGTCAAACCCGTGCTGCGCGACGGGGAGTTCATTCCAAGGCTCTACCTGCCGCTGTCGCTGTCCTACGACCATCGCGTGATCGATGGCGCGCTCGCCGTGCGTTTCACGACCCGGCTTGCAGAGCGGCTGGGTCAGGTCGACAGCCTTGTCGAGGCGATCCCATGAACGCCGCCGGACGCTCACATCGGCTCCGGGGCATTTCCATGCACCGGACGGAAGCGCGTCGCCGCCCCGAGGTCGCGCGATGAATGCGTCCGTAGCGCGCCGCCAGCTCGTCGTGCTCGGCGCCGGACCCGGCGGCTACACCGCGGCTTTCCGTGCCGCGGACCTCGGCATGAAGGTCACGCTCGTGGAACGTTGGCCGGCGCTCGGCGGCGTGTGCCTCAACGTCGGCTGCATTCCGTCCAAGGCGTTGCTCCACGCCGCGCGCGTGGTCGAGGAAACGCGCGAGGCTAGAGACTTCGGGATCGACTTCGGCGATCCTTCCGTCGATACGGGCAAGCTCACGGCATGGAAGGACCGCATCGTCGGTCAGCTTACGCAGGGTCTCGCCGGCCTCGCGCGCCGCCGCGGCGTCGAGGTCGTCACCGGAAACGGGCGGTTCACGTCCGCCAACACGCTTCAGATCGAGCACGCGGACGGGCGCACCGAACTCGAGTTCGAGCAGTGCATCGTCGCCGCGGGCTCGGAGCCGATCCGCCTGCCCGGTCTGCCCGAGGATCCGCGGATCATGGATTCGACGGGCGCGCTCGAGATCGACGACCTGCCGGGCCGCTTGCTCGTCGTCGGCGGCGGCATCATCGGGCTCGAGATGGCGACCGTCTACGAAGCGCTCGGCGTCGCCGTGTCGGTCGTCGAACTGACCGACACACTCATGCCGGGTTGCGACCGCGACCTCGTCAAGCCGCTCGAGAAACGCATCGCAGAGCGCTACGAGGCCATCATGGTCGGGACCCGCGTGACCGGCATGGATGCCCGCGAAGGCGGCATCGAGGTCCGTTTCGACGGCGCCGCGGCGCCCGAACAGGCCGAACTCTACGATCAGGTGCTCGTCGCCGTCGGCCGGCGGCCGAACGGCGATCTGATCGGCGCCGAGAGTGCCGGAGTCGACATCGACGAGCACGGTTTCATCGGCGTCGACCGGCAGATGCGCACGAACCTGCGCCACATCTTTGCGATCGGCGACATCGTCGGGCCGCCGCTGCTGGCGCACAAGGCGGCGCACGAGGGCAAGATCGCGGCCGAGGTCGCGGCCGGGGAGAAGAGCTGGTTCGACGCGCGCGCGGTGCCGTCCGTGGCCTATACCGATCCGGAAATCGCCTGGGCCGGATTGAGCGAGGACGAAGCGAAGGCAGACGGCGTGGCCTGCCGGAAAGGCGTCTTTCCGTGGGCGGCGAGCGGCCGCTCGCTGACGCTCGGCCGTTCGGAGGGTCTCACGAAGCTGCTGTTCGAGGAGTCTAGCGGACGCGTGCTCGGCGCCGGTATTGTCGGCCCGAACGCGGGCGACCTCATCGCCGAAGCCGCGCTCGCGATCGAGATGGGCTGCGATGCCGAAGACATCGCGCTGACCGTGCACGCCCATCCCACCCTGGCCGAAACGGTGGCGTTCGCCGCGGAAGCCGCGGCCGGCACGATCACGGACCTGTACATTCCGAAGCCACGCAAGCGCGCGGTCTGAGTGTAAGCAGTCATTTTGGGTAGTTTCGTCCGTTGCGCGGGCTGACCGACGCCTGAATCATGTCCATTCATCGAGGCTGTCGGGAGAGTTGACCGTTGCTTGGATGGTGGCTAGATTACTCGCATACGACCCTCGGCAGTACGTCTTGCTTCCGGCCCTGAATCGCAGGGTCGGCGATCATAAGCGAGGCCGATCCCGGGGGTCCATTTCGAACGACGTTAACAACTAGTTCGATACGTGCCATGATCCAGGTGGCAATTCTTATTGACGGTGGCTTCTTCCTGAAACGGCTGCCGGCGGTAAGGCCGGACGTTGACGCGGCCGATCCCGAAGATGTAGCCAGATCGATAAGGCAGTTGGTCCATAGGCATCTGGAACACCTGAATGAAGTCTGGCGGACGCCTGATGCGTATCAACTCCTTTTCAGGACGTTCTACTACGACGCACGTCCATACAGCAGGAAGGCGCATAAGCCGATCAGCGGGGCCGCGATCGACTTCGCGAAGACGGATCAGGCCAATTTCCGTCAACAACTCTTCGATGCCTTGCGCAGTTCTCGCAACGTCGCGTTGCGGTTGGGGGACGTGCAAAAGGAGATAGACCGCTCTTGGGTGCTGAGAGCGAACGCGCAGAAAGCTCTTTTGAATGGGCGTCGCAGTGTGCGTGATCTGACCGACGACGACTTCGTTCTCGCCATCCGGCAAAAGGGCGTAGACATGCGAATCGGACTCGACATCGCGTCGCTGACGCTCAGACGACAGGCGAACACAATCGTGCTCGTTTCCGGGGATTCAGACTTCGTATCCGCAGCGAAACTGGCGCGCAGGGAAGGTGTGCAGTTCGTCCTCGATCCGCTTTGGCAGACTATTCCGCCGGACCTCAATGAACACATCGACGGGCTGACGAGCGGGTTTCCCAGGCCACGCTGACGTTGGGCTACAGATGATCATACGAATTCGGACAGGCGGAAGATCCATTTCTCTCGCGGGCGCCGAGTTTACGCTCAGACGATCGTCTTGGCTCGATAGTCGCAAAGATCGACGATCAGACACGCGGGACAAGCCGGCTTTTGAGCCTTGCAGACGTAGCGTCCGTGCAGGATGAGCCAGTGGTGCGCGTCCTTGCGGAACTCATCCGGCGTGAACCTGAGCAGCTTGTCCTCGACCTCCCGGACATTCTTGCCGGGCGCGAGCCCCGTCCGGTTCGAGACGCGGAAGATGTGCGTATCGACGGCGATAGTCGGTTCCCCGAAAGCCGTGTTCAGCACGACGTTGGCCGTCTTGCGGCCGACGCCGGGCAAGGCTTCGAGCGCCGCGCGCTCGCGCGGTACCCGGCCGTCGTGCTCATCGACGAGCATCCGGCACGCCTTGATGATGTTCGCCGCCTTGCTGTTGAAGAGACCGATTGTCCTGATGTAGCCCTTGAGCCGCTCCTCGCCGAGCTCGAGCATCGCGGCGGGCGTCGCCGCCACCTTGAACAGCTCCGTCGTCGCCTTGTTGACGCTGACATCGGTCGCTTGAGCGGACAGGATCACCGAGACGAGCAACTCGAACTCGGAGCGGTAGTTGAGTTCCGTGGTCGGAGCCGGATTGTTCTCGGCGAGCCGACGATAGATCTCGGCGCGCCGCGCGGCGTTCACGAGCGGCGTGCGGGCACCGCCCGCATCCTGCGTACGGACGGACCGGTCCTGGCGGAGACGAGGTTGCGCAAGGCGAGCACGACAGCGAGCCCGAAGAACGCGCCCGGCGGCAGCACGGCGACGAGCATGCCTTCGAACGGCAGGTCGATGCGCAATGCGGCCGCCCACGGGCCGAGCAGCAGATCGAAGCCGGCGAACAGCGTGCCTTGACCCACGAGTTCGCGAAGCGCGCCGAGCGCGACGAGCGCGCCGCAGAATCCAAGTCCCGTCGCGATGCCCGAAAGCAGCGATTCGGTCACGGGCCGCCGGCTCGCGACCGTCTCCGCCTGAGCGAGAATCGCGCAGTTGGTGATGATCAACGGGATGAAGAGACCGAGGATCTCGTGCAGCTCGAAGAGCAGGGCGCTCGTCAGCAGGTCGATGCACGTGACGATCGAAGCGATGATAAGCACGAACAGCGGGATGCGGACCACCGGCATGAGCGAGCGCCGCATCGACGACACGATCGTGTTGGTCGTCGCGACGACGACGAGCGTCGCGAGCCCCAGTGTCAGGCCGTTGACCAGAGTCGTCGTGACGGCCAGCAAGGGGCAAAGACCCAGCAGTTGCACGAGTGCCGGGTTGTTGCGCCACAGCCCGCCGAGCACGAGCACCTTGATCCTGCTCACTCGCGTTGTCCTCCGCTGTCCGGCGCCGGCACGGCGCTTCCGATCGCTCCGCGATCCGTGAGTCTACTCATTGACGGGTTCCTCCTCGGCACGTGCCGCCGCGCGTGCGGAAAGCTCCGCGCTACGGGCTTCGAAAAACTCCAGGGCTGTGCGCACGCCGCCAACGACGGCGCGCGCGGTCACCGTGGCGCTCGTAATCGAATCGAAACTGCCGCCGTCATCCTCGACCGCCCACTGCGCCCGGTCCGGCGACATCAGGCTCTTGCCGTCGAACTGCAGGATCCAGTCCGACTTGTCGGCCTCGATCACGTCGCCGAGCCCCGGTGTTTCGCGGTGATCGACGACCCGGACCCCGGTCACGACGCCGTCCGCCGAGACCCCGATCAGCAAATGGATCGCCGCATGGTAGCCGTCGGGCGCGACGACAGGGAATACCGCGGCCCGCGGACGGCCCGCGTCGAGCACGATGTACACGTCGATCGGATCTTCATAGCCAAGCAGTTGCGGGTCGCTCAGATCGATGCGCGTGGGGTTGAGCACGCCGGTGTCGTCGCCCGTAGCGAGCACGTCGTTGAGGCTTTGCAGCAAGAGTGCCTGCCGGTTGGCTTCGATCCGGTCCCGGCTGAACTCGTAACTGCCCGTGACGAGCGCCGCCGCACCGACGGCGATCACGCCGACGAGCAGCAGCGTCGGCACCGGCTTAGTCGCGGCCATAGATTCGCGGCCTCGTGTAGCGGTCGATGAGCGGCACCGCCGAGTTCATGAGCAGTACGGAGAACGCCATGCCGTCCGGATAACCGCCCCAGGTGCGGATACAGTACGTCAGAAGCCCGATGCCCGCACCGTAAATGAGCCGCCCGCGGTCGCTCTCCGCCGCCGAGACCGGGTCCGTCGCGATGAAGAAGGCGCCGAGCAGCGTCGCCCCGCTGAACAGGTGAAACCCCGGTGTCGCAAAGCTGTCGGCATCGATCAGCCAGAGCAGCGTCGCGGGAACGAGCAGTCCCGCGAGCAACATGATCGGGATGTGCCAACGGATCGTGCCGGTGTAAAGGAGGTACAGGCCGCCGAGCGCGATGAAGCTGTTGATCCATTCCCAGCCGCGCCCGGCCACGCCGCCGAACAGCGAGCCGGCGCGGATCTCGGTGTAGGTCTGCGCCGAGCGCAGACCCTCCTTGACGAGATCGAGCGGCGTCGCGCGGGTCAGCGCGTCGATCGTGAAATCCGGCGGCAGCGTGCCCGTCAGACTGTAGACCAGGTGGGCCAGGAAGCCGAGATGCTCATAGTCGAGATCGCCCATCCGCGGCGGAATCCATTGAGTGAGCTCGGCCGGAAACGACACGAGCAGGACCACGTAGCCGACCATGGCCGGATTGAACAGGTTCCTGCCGAGCCCCCCGTACATGTGCTTGGCGACGACGATGGCGGTGGCGGCGCCGAAGGCGGGGATCCACCAGGGAGTCAGCGGCGGAATGGCGAAGGCCAGCAAGGCCGCCGTCACGATCGCGCTGCCGTCGCGAAGCGGCACGCGGGTCGGCCGCCGCCTGAGCATGAGTACCGCGGCTTCCGCGACGAGCGCGGTCACCGCGGCGACGAAAAAGTTGATCGCGAACCCCGAACCGAAGAACCAGACATGCGCGAGCGCTGCCGGAGTCAGCGCGTAGAGCACGCGGCGCATCGTCAGCGGCACGCTCGCAATCGGGGCCGTGTGAGGGCCGGGCGCGACGGCGAATTTCATCGGCTCAGTCCTGATCGGCGTCGTGGCTGCGGCGTTGGCGCGCCCGCTTGATGGCCGCTTCGATCGCCCGCTGCCTTGCGGCTTCGTCCGTCTCGACCTCGTGGCGGAGGTTGTCCTGCAAATCCTTGCCGCGCCGGGCGTCGGCGCGCTGGCGCTCCTGGTGGCGCCGGTAGCGCTGCTGGGTCTCGGCGCTGAATACGTGCTGCCGCTGGTAGCGCGCGTGTGCGAACTTGGCGTTGCGGAACACTTCGGTCAGCGGAATCTGGCTCGGACAGATGACGTCGCAGCAGCCGCACTCGATGCAGTCGGTGAGCCCGAACTCGTCGAGCATCTCGTGATCGTCGCTGCGCGCGGCGCGCAGCAGTTCCTGGGGCAGCAGCCTCGCGGGACAGGCCGTGCCGCAGTTGCCGCAGCGAATGCAGTAGCGTTCGCTGAAGTCCTGGCGGACTTCGCTTCGAGCGGCCACGATGATGCAGTTGCCGCCCTTCGTGATCGGCATCTCGTCGTTCGGCAATGCATAGCCCATCATGCTCCCGCCGAGGATCAGCCGATCGACTTCCCCGCGATAGCCGCCGCAGAATTCGATGAGCTCGCCGATCGGCGTGCCGATGGGCGTGTCGACGTTTTGCGGCCTCGCGACGCCGTCGCCCGCGACCGTCACGATGCGGCTGAGCAGCGGCTGTCCCGCGCGAACGAGACGATGCAGCGCGAACGCCGTGCCGACGTTCTGGCAGATGTAGCCGATTTCGCTCGGATAGTGCGTGCTCGGCACCTCCTCGCCGGTCAGCATTTCGACGAGCTGGCGCTCTCCGCCGGTGGGGTAGATCGTCGGGATGTCGGCGAGCTTGAGAGACGCGTCGCCGCTGGCGCGTCCGGCCTCGAGGATCGCTTCGATGGCCTGGGGCTTGTCGCGCTCGATCGCGACGATGCATTCGGGCGCGGACAGGATGTCGCGCATGATCAGCGCCCCGTCGATGATTCCCTCGGCCTCTTCCCTCATGAGCACGTCGTCGCAGGAGATGTACGGTTCGCACTCGACGCCGTTGATGATGAGCGCCTTGCAGGGGGTGTGGGCTCCAAGTTTCTCCGCGGTCGGGAACACCCCGCCGCCGAGCCCGACGATCCCGCCGTCGCGGATGCGCTTGAGCTGCCTTTCCGGGTCTTGCGGCCACCGCGCGCCCTTGCCGGGCGGAAGCGGCTCGTCTTTGCCGTCCGTGTCGATGACGATGCATCGGGTGCGGTGGACGGCGTGCACGGAGGGCACGAGCCGATCCTCGATGGTGCGGACATGGCCCGAGGTGGAGGCGTGCACGGCGGCCGACCGAAGCGCTCTTGCGCGCGCAACGACCTGTCCCTTGAGCACTCTGTCTCCCGGACTGACGACAGGCGTGGTCGCCGGGCCCTGATGCTGCTGCAGCGCGAGGATCAGCGTGCGCGGCACGAAGCCGCGCGCGATCGGCTGCGCAACGGACGCTTCCTTGTGGGCGGGCAGCCTGAGGCCGCCCGTGGGTCTGCGGTCGGGCGTGTATTCAAGCATCGCGCGCAACGAGATCGATGCAGTCGACGGGACAATGGGCCAGGCACAGCTCGCAGCCCGTGCAGTGCGCAGCTATCACGGCATGAATCGTCTGCTGTACGCCGACGATCGCGTCCACGGGACACACCGGTACGCAGCGATTGCAGCCGATGCAGTTGTGCTCGTCGATGCGCGCGACCCGGTTCATGTTTGCGCTGCCGAGCGTCGTATCGAGCGCCACGGCCTCGCGGCCGAGAAGCTCCGCGAGTTGCCGGACAGTCTCCTCGCCGCCCGGAGGACAGCGGTTGATGTCGGCTTCGCCCGCAGCGATCGCCCGGGCGTACGGACGGCAGCCGGCGTAGCCGCACTGGGCGCACTGGATGCGCGGCAACAACGATTCGATCCGGTCCGTGACCGGGTCCTTGCCAGCCGGCAACAGCCGGTCGGTCAGCACTAGCACGGCACACAGCCCGAGAGCCAGTCCCGCGAGAACGACGGTTCCGATGAGCATCAGAGTCTTACGAATCCGGTAAACCCGAGAAACGCCAAAGACATGATACCGGCCGTGATGAACGCGATGGCGTGTCCCTGAAAGGGCTTCGGCACATCGGCGCCCTCGGCGCGCTCACGCAGGCCCGCAAGCAGCGCAAGGACGAGCCCGAAACCGACGGCGGCGCCGGCGCCGTAGAACAACGCCGCGATCAGGCTGCGGTTCGCGGTCGAATTGAGCAGCGCGACGCCAAGGACGGCGCAATTGCTCGCGATCAGCGGGATGTAGAGCCCGAGCACGCGATGCAGCAGCGGCGACAGCTTTCGCGTCATCTGCTCGGTGAGCTGCACGGCCGCGCCGATGACGAGAATGAACGCGAGCAGGCGCAGATACTCGAGTTCGAGGGGGATCAGCAACAGGCTGTCGACGAGATAACTGATGCCCGATGCGGTCGTCAGCACGAGTCCGGTCGCAAGCCCCATCCCGAGCGCGCCCTCCACCCGGCGCGAGGCGCCCATGAAGGGGCAAAGCCCGAGGAACTGAACGAGCACGAAATTGTTGACGAGCGCCGCGCCGACAATGACCAGCATCAGCTCGGCCATGGTCAGGTCACCGGCATTCCCGGTTCGGCGCCTTCATCGGGGCTCAGCAGGAAGATGTCCTTGCCGCCGGGACCGGCGGCCAGCACCATGCCCTCCGAGGTGCCGAAGCGCATCTTGCGCGGCTTGAGGTTCGCGACGACGACGACGTGCTTGCCGACCAGCGATTCGGGGTCGTAGGCGCCGCGGATTCCCGCGAACACCGTTCGTTGCGACTCGCCGAGATCGAGCCTGAGTTCGAGAAGCCTGTCGGCGCCGTCAACGTGGCTCGCTTCGGCGATCCGTGCCACACGCAGGTCGATCTTCGCGAAGAGTTCGATGTCGATCTCTCCTCGCGTGCGGATTTGCGCCGTTTGCGCGCGCTCGCGGGCTTGTGCGGCCCGGCGGTCTTTCGCGGCTTTTGCGTCCCGTTCGGCGTCGACCCGCTGATCGGCCTCATCCGCCTGACGGTCCTCAACCGCGCTGGCCGCTTGCCGTACGGGCGCCGTGATGTCCTCCCGGGCCTCGGCCAGGATGGCGTCGATGCTCTCGGACTCGACGCGCTTGAGCAGCGCCCGGAAGGGTTTGATACGGTGTCCGACCAGTGGCCGCTTCGCGTCGTCCCATGTCAGTTCGCCTGCGCCGAGAAACTGTTCCGCGCGTTCGGTGACGCCCGGGATGACGGGCTTGAGCAGCACGGTCAGCGTGCGAAACATGTTGAGGCCCAGTGTGCACACGGCAACGACATCGTCGTGCTGATCGTCGTCCCTGGCCATGATCCAGGGCTTCTTCTCGTCGATGTAGCGGTTGGCCCGATCGGCCAGCGCCATGATCTTGCGCACGGCTGCCGCGAAGTTCCGGGCCTCGTAGTCGGCCGCGATGGGGTCCACGCCGGCGGCGAACTCCTCGAACAGCGCCTCGTCGGGCAGTTGCTCCGAGAGCCGGCCCCGATTGAGGCGCAGCACGAAGCCCGCGCAGCGGCTTGCGATGTTGACGAGCTTGCCGACGAGGTCCGAGTTGACCTTGGCGATGAGGTCGGGGAAGTTCAGGTCGAGATCGTCGGGCCCCGGGCCGAGCTTTGACGCGTAGTAGTAGCGCAGGTAGTCGGCGTCGAGGTGTTTCGCGAACGTTCCGGCTCTGATGAAGGTTCCGCGGCGCTTCGAGAGCTTCTCGCCCCCGATCGTCAGGAAGCCGTGCACGAACACGCCCGACGGTTTCCGGAAACCCGCGCCGCTCAGCATCGCCGGCCAGAACAGCGTGTGGAAGTAGACGATGTCCTTGCCGATGAAGTGATACAGATCCACGTCGCTGTCGGCGCCCCAGAAGGCGTCGAACTCGATGCCCGCGTTCCGGCAAAGGTTCAGGAAGCTCGCCATGTAGCCGATCGGCGCGTCGAACCACACGTAGAAATACTTGCCCGGTTCGCCGGGAATTGCGAAGCCGAAGTAGGGCGGGTCGCGCGAGATGTCCCAGTCCCGCAAGCCCGCATCGAACCACTCCTCCAGCTTGCGGGCCATAGCCGCGTCGACATGTTGCGGTACCCAGGCCTTCAGTTCGTCTTCGAAATCGGCGAGTCGGAAGAACAGGTGCTCGGATTCGCGCACCGTCGGCGTCGTGCCGGAAACTACCGAAATCGCGTCGTCGAGTTCGAGCGGCGAATAGGTCGCCGCGCAGTTCTCGCAGTTGTCGCCGGACTGGTCGCGTGCACCGCAGGCCGGACAGGTGCCGCGCACGTAGCGGTCCGGCAGGAACATCTGTTTGTGCTCGTCGTAGGCCTGGCGGATCATTTTCCTGCCGATGTGTCCGGCGTCGACGAGGTTCCGGTACACGAGGGCCGTGAGTTCCTCGTTTTCGGAGGCGTGCGTCGTCAGGTAGTTGTCGACGCTGATGCGGAAGCGCTCGAAATCGTGCTGGTGTTCGCCGGCGATCCAGGCAATCAGTTCCGCGGGCTCGATGCCTTCCTTCTCGGCCTGGAGCATCGTCGGTGTGCCATGCGCGTCGCTCGCGCACACATAGATGCATTCGTGGCCCCTGAGGCGCTGAAACCGCACCCAGATGTCCGTCTGGATATATTCCACGAGATGGCCGAGGTGCAGGGAGTTGTTCGCGTACGGCAACGCGCTCGTCACGAGGATTCTTCGTTTCGCGGTCATGGCCACCGGCAAGGGGTTCCAGAAGCCGCGCATTATGCCATTTAAGCGGGTTCGCGGGGTGTCCGGCACGCCGGGCTGCACTGATTTGACGGCGTCCCGGAGTCGGGTTTCCGATGCGTTACAATCGCGTCTCCCGAGTCCGGGCCCAAGCGATGACCGGCGCCGAAACACAGCAACTCGAGGCTCACCTCGCAACGTTCGTGCTGCCGCAGACGCAACGGCCGCTCGGCCAGGGCGGTACGTCCTTCGCCATCGGGCCGGACGGCGACCGGATTCGGGTCGACGTGACCTGCGGTTTCCCGCTCGAACGCGGCGCCGATGCCGTTCTCGAAGCGCTCAAGTCGCATTGCAGTGCGTTGGACCTGTCCGCGGAGCTTGCCTTCGCTCTGGAGTGGTCCGTCGATACCCACGCCGTGCAGCAGGGACTCAAACCGCTGCCGGGAGTCGGCAACCTGATCGCCGTCGCCTCCGGCAAGGGCGGGGTCGGCAAATCGACCGTCGCAACGAACATGGCGCTCGCGCTCGAGCTCGAAGGCGCTCGCGTCGGCATCCTCGATGCCGACATCTACGGGCCGAGCCAGCCGCGGATCCTCGGGCTCTCGGGCCGGCGGCCGGAGACCACCGACGGCAAGACGCTCGAACCGCTGCTCGCGCACGGTCTCAAGGCCATGTCGATCGGCTTCCTCGTCTCGGAGGAGCAGCCGATGGCCTGGCGCGGGCCGATGGTCACCTCGGCGCTGAACCAGCTCCTGTCACAGACCAACTGGGGCGAGCTCGATTATCTGTTCATCGACATGCCGCCCGGCACGGGCGACATCCAGTTGACCCTCGCCCAGCGCGTGCCCGTCAGCGGCGCCGTCATCGTGACGACCCCGCAGGACATCGCGCTGGCGGACGCGCGCAAGGGTCTTGAGATGTTCCAGAAGGTCAACGTGCCCGTGCTCGGCGTCGTCGAGAACATGAGCGTGCATGTCTGCTCGAACTGCGGCCACGAAGAGTCGATTTTCGGGACGGACGGCGGATCGAAGCTCAGCGGCGACTACGGTCTGCCGCTGCTCGGCAAACTGCCGCTCAGGAAGGATATCGGCGAGCACACCGACGGCGGAACGCCGACGGTCGCGGCCGATCCCGACGGCGCCGTTGCCGAGCGCTTCACCGAAGTGGCCCTGCGTGCGGCCGCCGAGCTCGCCGCGGCTTCGAAGGACTACAGCCGGCTCTTTCCGAAGATCACGGTTGAGGGGAACTGATGACGATCAGATCCGATCGCTGGATCCGGCGGATGGCGGTCGAACGCGCGATGATCGAGCCCTTCGAGCCGTCCCAGGTTCGTGAGTCCGACGCCTGCCGGATCATCTCCTACGGCACCTCGAGCTACGGCTACGACGTGCGGTGCGCGCCCGAGTTCAAGGTGTTCACGAACATCAACTCGGCGATTGTCGACCCGAAGGTCTTCGACGAATCGAGCTTCGTGGAGTTGCACGACGACGTCTGCATCGTCCCGCCGAACTCGTTCGCGCTTGCGCGCACGGTCGAGTATTTCCGCATCCCGCGCAACGTGCTCACGATCTGCCTCGGCAAATCCACCTATGCGCGTTGCGGCATCATCGTCAACGTGACCCCGCTCGAGCCCGAGTGGGAAGGCCACGTGACGCTCGAATTCTCGAACACGACGCCATTGCCCGCGAAGATCTACGCCAACGAAGGCGTCGCCCAGATGATCTTCTTCGAATCCGACGACGTCTGCGAAGTCAGCTACGCCGACCGCGGCGGCAAATACCAGGGACAGCGCGGCGTGACGTTGCCGAGGGCCTGAGGCCGCGTTTCGGGCGTGCGAGTTCCCGCATGGTTGTGTGACGGAGACACATGATGTTCATGCACCGAATCAAGTTGAAGAATGTGCTCTCCTTCGGCCCGAGCGGTCAGGACCTGGCACTCGAGCCGCTCAATGTACTCATCGGGCCGAACGGTTCCGGCAAATCGAACCTCATCGAGGTAGTCGGTTTGCTGCAAGGCGCTCCGGAGAGCCTCGACAAATCGATTCGTGACGGCGGCGGCGTGGGAAACTGGGTATGGCGTGGCGATCCGCCCGCGTCGTTCGCCGAGATAGAAGCGGACTTTTCCGGCACGAACGACAGATTGTTTCGTTACAAACTATGCTTCCATGAAATCGAGCAACGGTTTCATGTACACAGCGAGAGTCTGTGTGCAACAGGCTCCGAGCGGAATTCGGATCCGATTCCCTACTTCCATGCAGGCGCCAACTTCACGCGTCTGTTGGTCGAGGATTCGCGTGATATCGACGGTAGATCCAGAACGAGGGATGTGTCCGTAGAGCGCGATCAGTCGGTATTTTCTTACATAAGGGGACCGGAGTATCCGGAACTTACGTACACGGGCGAGCATTTGCAGCGCTTTCGGCTGTACCGGGAATGGGCCTTCGGTAGTCGTGCTCCGCTTCGCTTTCCGCAGCCGGCCGATCTACCGAATGACAAGTTGATCCCGGACGGTACAAATCTCGGCCTGGTACTGAATCGACTCAAGCGGGACCATCCGAGGGCAAGCGATCGCCTGCTGAACGAGCTGCGGCAACTTTACGACGGGATTGAGGCCATTGACGTCAGCATCGAGGGTGGTACGGTCCAGTTGTTTCTGCGCGAAGGCGACATTACGGTGCCCGCCACGCGCCTTTCGGACGGCACACTCAGATACATCTGCCTTCTCGCCGTTCTCTGTCACCCGAATCCGCCGCCGCTGGTTTGCATCGAGGAGCCGGAACTCGGTCTGCATCCCGACCTCCTGCCGGGCCTGGCGGATTTGTTGAGAGACGCTTCCGACAGATCGCAACTGATCGTTACGACGCATTCCGACGTATTGGTGGACAAGCTGACGGACATCCCAGACAGCGTCGTCGTCTGCGAGAAACACGATGGGCAGACGCAGATGCGTCGGTTGGACTCGGGTGAACTGAAGCATTGGCTCGGTCGATACAGCCTCGGTGAACTCTGGACGAGAGGTGAATTGGGAGGGAACCGCTGGTGACGGCGGTTCTGTACGTGGAAGGCGGCGGGAAAGGCAAGGCGCTGCGCGCGGAATGCCGGAAAGGATTCGCCCGGTTTTTGGCGGCGGCTGGACTGAAAGGCCGAATGCCGAAAATCGTCGCCTCCGGTAGCCATCAAAGCGCCTTCGACGACTTTCGGCACGCACTCAACGAACCTGAATGCGATCATTTCATCGTGTTGTTGGTCGATAGCGAAGGACCGGTTGCCGAGAATTCCGATTCCTGGATGCACCTGCGACAGCAAGACGGATGGGCCAGGCCAGCCAGTGTAACTGACGATAGCGCGCACTTGATGGTGCAGTGCATGGAAGCCTGGTTCCTTGCTGACAAGGCGTGTCTGGCAAAGTTCTTCGGCCAGGGATTCAATGGCAACGCGCTTCCTGGCCATCCGGAAATCGAAAAGATACCCAAGAACGATTTGCTGACGGGGCTGAAGAATGCAACCCGCCAATGCAAACCCAAGGGCGAATACGCGAAGGGCCAACACGCATTCGCAGTCCTTGCCGCGATCGATCCAGACCGAGTGCTTGAGGCTTCGCCGCGCGCCGCGCTGCTTGTGGATACGCTGATGGCTGACGTATCAGGAGCATGAGCCGGGTATGGGGCGGGAGAACATGATCTGGCGGAGGCCGCGATGGCGCCGACCGACGCGGACCCGACCGGCGAGTGGTATTGCTTCGAGCGGGGCGCCAAGAAGGACAGCGGCGGCGACGGCTGGGCCGATGTCTGGAAACGCCACCACTTCGCCTGGGAGTACAAGGGCAAACACAAGGACCTGGACGCGGCCTTCAATCAGTTACGGCAGTACGCCCTGGCCTTGGAGAATCCGCCCCTGTTGATCGTCTCGGACATGGCGCGGTTCCGCATCCGCACCAACTGGACCAACACCGTCAGCCAGACGCACGAGTTCGAGTTGGACGATCTTGCGGATGCAGCCACGCGCAATATGCTCAAGTGGGCGATGGCCGACCCCGAACGGCTGCGGCCCGGCGAGACGCGCCAAGCCGTCACCGAACGCGCAGCCACGACGTTTGCCGCCCTGGCCCAAGCCTTGCGGGAGCGCGGCCATGAGAGTCACGTGGTCGCGCATTTCGTCAACCGGCTGGTGTTCTGCATGTTTGCCGAAGACGTGGGCTTGCTGCCGAACAATATGTTTACCCGGATGTTGGAACACGCACGGCAGCAGCCCGAGGCGTTCGCCGAGCTTGCTCGCGACCTGTTTGGGGCTATGTCAACAGGAGGCCGTATCGGCTTCGAGCCGGTGGCGTGGTTCAACGGCGGCCTGTTTGATGACGCCCTGGCCCTGCCGCTGGAGCAGAGCGAGATCGAGACCACGCTTACCGCCTCAGCTCTCGACTGGTCGGAGATTGATCCTTCGATTCTGGGCACACTGTTTGAGCGCGGGCTCGACCCGGACAAGCGCTCCCAACTGGGCGCGCACTACACCGACCGCGACAAGATCATGCTCATTGTCGAGCCGGTGGTCATGCGGCCCTGGCTGGCCGAGTGGGAGACGGCCAAGGCCGAGATTGCGGCGAGTCTGGAAAAGGAAGCTGCTGCCAAATCAGCCGCCACCCGGACCCGGCGGCGCAGAGAGGCCGAACGGCGGCTGAGCGACTTCCTCAAACGCCTGCGCGCCTTTACCGTGCTTGATCCTGCCTGCGGCTCGGGCAATTTCCTGTATCTGGCACTCCACGCCCTCAAGGATTTGGAACACCGGGTGCAGTTGGAAGCCGAAGCGCTGGGCTTGGAGCGAGAATTTCCCGCTATCGGCCCGGCCAACGTCAGGGGCATCGAGATCAATCCGTATGCCGCCGAACTCGCCCGCGTCTCGGTGTGGATTGGCGAAATCCAGTGGATGCGACGTAATGGTTTTAGCGAATCCCGCGACCCGATTCTGAAGCCGCTCGACACCATCGAATGCCGGGACGCGATTCTGACCCCGGAGGGCGGGGAGCCCGAGTGGCCCGAGGCTGATGTGGTCATCGGCAATCCGCCGTTTCTAGGCGGCAAGCTGCTGATAAGGAATCTTGGCGAGGACTATGTCGCCAAGATGTTTGCAGCTTACGGGGACCGCGTACCGAAAGAAGCTGATCTCGTTTGCTACTGGTTCGAGAAGACCGGTCGGCACGTCGGATCGGGCAATGCACAACGAGCCGGACTCATCGCCACGAATTCCATTCGTGACGGCGCGAACCGGAAGGCACTGCGAGTCGCAACCGACGGCCATCTGATCTTTGACGCCTGGGCAGATGAACCTTGGATGATAGATGGTGCAGCCGTGCGTGTCTCCCTCGTCTGCTTTGCAAGCAGAGCAGGCAACCCACCGACTCGAGTGCGACTCAATGGGCGGCCTGTGGACGAAGTCTACGCCGATCTGACCGCGCGACGTGGAGACACGGGTGTCGATCTAACCAAAGCGAAACGTCTGACTCAGAACACCGGCGTCG
>JAJDVG010000022.1 GCA_022826245.1 Gammaproteobacteria bacterium | reverse complement strand
GGGATGAATTCCGCTGTGGAATCCACCCTGATCGCGAACGACGTGCGGTTCACCGTCGTCGTCGTACCAAACCCAGACCAGTCCGTGCGCATCGCCGAAATTCGGCATGTCGATGACGTGCGTCTGCTCGCGTGCCTGCGCATCGAATACATAAATCTGTCCGTCCGCGTTACTCGTGCCCCACATCTCGCGACCATTCGGCGAGAGCAGCACATGGTCGACCTGATAACCCGAGAACACCGTCTCGAGCGGCCTTCCGGTCGCCGTCTCGATGACTGTCATCGTCCGGCCGAACATTCCGGTCGTCTCGCCCTTGTCGGCCACCCATATCTCGGATTCGTCGGCATTGAGCGAAGCGCCGTAAGGGCCGACGCCTGTCGGAGTGGTCCAGACGATCTCGCCGGTCTCGAGGTCGACCTTGTTGAGGTATGCACTGCCGCTTGCGGAGATGTACATGTACTCGGAATTGGCATCGATTACGATCCAGCTTGCGCGAAAACCGGGATAGGGATACTCGCGGACGACCTCCCAGGTTTCCGGGTCGACCCTGGCTACCCAGAATGGCCGCAGTACCGAATAGCGACCGCGGTTGTATTCGGACGTAATTCGATACGCGGGATCGGCACTTGCGCCATAGCCGCCGGGCTGCATCAGAATGTAAATGAACTCGCCATCCGTAAACGACGTGTAGGACTGCCCGCCCAGGTCTTCATCGCGCAGGCCGCCAAGCACTTCGAGCGTCTCGGGATCCATCAGATAGATATCGAGCCCGTCGAGATCTCGCGCAAACGTATCGATGAGCATGTAGCGGTCCTGAAAGATCTGCGCATGGTGCATGCGTCCGCCGACGATCAATTGCTCGACGGGCTGCAGCGTCAGCGCGTCGACCTTGATGATCGTTGCCGGCGAGCCAAGTCCCTGGACCGAGCGATCCTCGGTACCGGCGATCGAAGGTCGCGGGCCGGCCACATACACGTAACGACCATCCGGCGTGACCGCTGTGGAGTGAATTGACGTGCGCATGTTGGGTTCGAACGTGTAGTACGCGATGACTTCTTTCGTTGCCGCATCGCCCACGACGACCTGCGTTGACGGAGACTCGCTTCGTCCGGCATTCGGAAATATCGGCGGTTGACCGGCGCCCGTTGCTTCATAGAAATACACTTTGCCGGGCTCAGGCGTGAATTTCGGTTCGCCGGGCTCATAGGTACGCGCAACGCGAATTTCATAGTCGCTGCGAATGCTGCCTGGCCGAGAACGCCGCTCCCAGTTGTCGATGACGGAATCGAAACTCGACACCGACTCGATGACCAGATCCCTCTCGGTCGGATTGAAATTATTGATGTCGGCGTTGTACGACCAGTCCCGTGCGCTCTGCAGCGAAGCGGCGAGATCCGCGGCGATTTCCGGGGTCGTCTCGCGCCCGACGAGATCACGAATATAGACAGCCAGTGCGACGAGGTCTTCGTTGCTGGCGTTCATGCTCTCGGCCGATTCGCCCATCTCGGGGTTGGTATTGAGTTGATAGACGATGTCATACGCACTCGGCGCATGTGTCAGCGAAGGCGCATCGACGCCGCGAGCGTCGGCTCCGTGGCAGTCGGCGCATGCGCCGGCGCCTGAGTAAAGCGCCTGTCCACGAGCGGTGAGCCCGGCAATATCCTCAAAATCGATTCCGGAAGACACCGCATAGGTTTGCTCGTCAGGACCCGCTCCGCAGGCGCCGAGAATCGCTGCCACGACACCGCACGCCAGAGCTCTGTAAGTCATCTCCCTTCCCCCCTTGATCAAGCTAATTCGCAGTCATTGGTTCGATCCCTGAACTGCGTAGCGGAAGCTCGCATGGAAGAACTTCGTACTACCGCCAGCGCCGAACTGTATTATCGCATCACGCCGGCTCGGGACCACGAGTCCTTCATGCCGGCCGAAGGCAAGACGCCCCGTCCCACGCTGTCCAGCGCCGCTGTTAGCTTTGTCGCCGCGTGGCCGAGTCGTCGGCACCGGTCCGTGGGCGGTCGTAAGCGCCTATAATCCCGCCGATGTCCAGGAGCACCAAGCCGGATCCCATTCGGCGCGTCGTGACGGGTCACGACGGCGACGGCGCCGCCATCATCTCATCCGACGGCGAACTCCCGACGGTAAGGGAAGTGGACCTGATACCGGGCATGGTCTTTCACGAGGTCTGGGCTACCGAGGGCGCGCCGGCAACGATCGACAACGGCGCCGATCCGACCACCGGCGCGTTGGTCCTGACGCCGCCCCCGAACGGTACGCGCATTCGGTTTGTGGACTTTCCGCCGGAAACTCGCGAAATGCGCGCCGACGAGATTCACGCCGTGGAGGAGGCGTTCGGCGATATAGGCGCCGCCGGGGCTTCGACCGCGAACGCGGGGGCGCCGCATCCGATGATGCATCGCACCGAATCCATCGACTACGGGATCGTCATGGACGGTGAGATCGTGCTGGTACTGGATGAAGCAGAGGTCGAACTCGGGCCGGGCAGCGTCGTGATCCAGCGAGGTACCAATCACGCCTGGGCCAATCGCGGTGACAGGCCGTGCCGCATGCTGTTCGTGTTGATTGACGGACGCTACGAGGAAGGAATCGCAAACGCCTTGCGGAGCCGCTGAGCGAGGCGGGTGAGAAATCGGTCGGCGCGGCCAAGCGCAAGGCGACCCGCACTGGCTGAATACGCCTTGACGAAGCTGGCCAACGAGTTGCTCCACCTCGCGGCCGACAGCAACCCAGCGTTTATCGCCGGGGAGTTCGCGGACATCGCTTGGCACGCTCGGACGCTTCACCTGAATTTCGTCAAGCCGTGTCTTGTCAAGGCACGACTTGGTTATCGGCGGAGGTTCGGCGGACAGCCCCGCCAGCAGACCCTTGGTCGACAGCTACAAGGGCGCTTCCCGTTCCACGGTCGGTGCCGGTACACCGTCACGCGCGGCCCGCTGCGTAATCTGCGCCCGGTTGCTCACTGACCGGTCACGGCCAGTAGCTCGTCAACAGACCTTGGCCAGCGCACGCGCCACCGGCGATCCCGCCAAACCTTGGGTTCATCGGTTCCGGGCTCGAGGTCAAGATCCGCTGTCATGGGTCTGATAGGCTGGAGAGCACCCTGGAGCGGTTTCAATGCCAGGGCGTCGGCGAGTGAGCCCAATCGCCGTAGCGCCGCTGCCCAACCCAACCGGCGGGCATGGTCCATTAGGATCTCTGCGTTCAGTTCATGTGCGGCCGTGGCGAGGGCTTCCGCCAACACCTCGACGCCACCAACGAGCCGCGGACGCTGTGCGGCATCCAGAATGGCGCGATGCCGATCGGAAATGTAGGACGCCCCCCACGGCACACGCCCCACCTCAAGCTTTTCGGGCGATTCGATTACAACCCGCAGCGGTCGGTCGGAGAGCGTCTTGGTGCGGATTCGGCGTTCGGCCGCAACCTGAATGGAACGCGGGGGATGGACCAACAGGTCATGCTCGTGAAGGGCGCTTCGATAGGCAATACGATGCAACATGCTGGGCAGTGCCGCTCCGACCGACAACGCGACGTCTTCGGCAGCGGCGGGTGTTCCGAGCACACCCAATTGGCGTACAACGTAGTGCCCCCGCCGTACGCGATCGATCAGGCCGGTTTTCTCCATGCGCTTGAGGAGGTTTGCGGTGGCTGTCTTCGACTTCCCGAGCCGCTTTTCCACTTCGTCGAAGGTGAACGCCGAACGACCGTCCGCAACCAGCTCGTTGGCAAGCGCCAAGCCTCGCTGTGGTGAATCGATGTGCATAACTAACGAAAAACGTGAATTACAGCCTATTCTACAAAATGTCGATTACGATGCAATATTCATGTAACCAGTGAATAACGGCCATCTAATCACACGCACTCAATACGATCAGAGTTTTTTTCGATCGCATCGCGGCCCTGGGCCATCGGCAAATCCGCCTGTGACGATTCGATTGTTGACCTGAGGGAGGCGTAAACCATGTGGCCGGAACGGACCCATGTGGTTGTGGTGCCGGTACACGGTACCGAAGCCATGGCTAAAGCATTATGATTGCAACGCAATCGTCGCAATGATTGGGCGGCGCAGAAATTCGGAGGACAGGAGCATGGCAAGCATCACGATTCGAAACCTGGATGACGAGGTGAAAACCCGCCTCCGGGTACGCGCAGCCCGGCACCATCGATCCATGGAAGAGGAGGCTCGGTTGATTCTGCGTGAGGCGGTGGGGCGCAAGCCAAGCTCGCGCAATCTCGCGGAGATCACCCGGTCGTATTTCGGGCCGGACAACGGCGTGGAGCTGGAGCTGCCGCCGCGCGGGCCGGGGCGCGAACCCCCGTCGTTCGACTGAGCCGCCCGCCATGTCCGTGCTGTTGGACACCAACGTGGTGTCCGAGCTGATCCGAAAGGCTCGCGATCCCGGCGTCGCGGATTGGGTGGCCGGCCTGCCACTGGAAGACCTGTTCTTCTCGGCGATCGGTGAAGCGGAGCTGCGTTATGGCGCCGCGATTCTGCCGGCGGGCCGACGCCGGGAGACCCTGCTGGCGGACATCGAGGGGATGCTGCGCGAGGCGTTCGGGGACCGCGTTCTGCCGTTCGACCGGGCAGCGGCGCGGGAGTACGCCGACATCGCCGCGAGCAGGCGTGCGGTCGGACACCGCGTCGCGCCGGCGGACTGTCAGATCGCCGCGATCGCCCGTTCACGGGGCATGGAGGTGGCGACGCGCAACGTCCGCGATTTCGACGGTATCGGTGTCGGTATCGTGAATCCATGGACGGCGGAGTGAGCGGCACGACAGAAGCCTTCGCGCGCGTCAAGATCGACAGACTGCTTGAGGACGCGGGCTGGAACCTGACCGATGGCGTCAGCGTGCTGTTCGAACATGCGCTGCCCGACGGCACGCAAACCGATTACGCACTCTGCGACCGGCGGGGCCGGCCTCTGGCGGCACTGGAGGCCAAGCGCGCGAGCAAGGAACCCGCGAGAGCAGCGGGCCAGGGCCGGCACTATGCCGAACAGCTCGGCGTGCCGTCTCCGCCGTGAGCGATGCCTTCGAGGACTGAATGAGGTCAAGGGCCGAGGCCACTTCACCGTAGGGCAGTGCGCGAGAGTGCGACTTGACGGCGGGCATTTTCGGAAGGGCGCCGTCGGTTGCCGTCGTCATACATCCCGGGGCGGTTGATCGCCCGGACCATCTTCACCAATGGCCTGCCTTGCCCCACGTTTTACCCCGCATGGGATCCGATATGTAGCGAATTACAGCGTGGAACGCGAGCCGGCTTTCACGCCACAACTCTTTGTTTCATTTATGAACAAAAGCTCTGTCGGCCCGTGTCGGAGCCTGTCGGTTCGATGTGCGAAAGGAGGCTCTATGAGCGTAAGAGACAAGCCCTGTCACTCCAGGAAGGACAGGGCAAACGGCCCCGGAGCGCTGTGCGGCTCCCGCCGGCTCGGCAACGACGTCACCAAGCTCAGCAACTGGGGAATTTTACTTCGGCAGAAATGGGGAGCATTACTTCAGCGCTGACAGCTGCTAGCGGAGCGCGAGACGGAGGTGTTCGCAGCGTTGCTGCTCGACACCAGGAACCGCGTGATCGCGTATACCGAGATCGCGCACGGCACGATCGACGGAGCGACGGTTTATCCCCGGGAGGTCGTACGCGAAGTGATCAAGCGGAACGCCGCCGGCATCCTGCTCTGTCACAACCATCCGAGCCAGGTGGAATCTCCAAGCGAGGCCGACAGGCACATCACCGAGAAGCTCCGGGACGCACTGGCGCTGATCGACGTGCGGGTGCTCGACCACATCGTGATCGGCGGGACGCGGCACGTGTCGCTGGCCGAAATGGGATGGCTTTGACCGCCACGGCGGGCGAGTGACAGCGATCAAGGGGGCGCTACGGCGCCCCTTTTCTTAGGGGACTCATTCAGGTGAGCTGCCGATCGCCCGTCTGGCAGCCACGACGGTTCCGCGGCCTTCGCTTGGCGCTTCGCAATACGGATCGCTGCCGCATCAAGTTCGCAAGCCAGCAGGCCAGTCTCCAGGTCAACTTCCTTGAAGTCAGCCGCGGGTCATCGACGCGGCGTTCGACGCGATTGCATTGATGCGCGGGCAGCGCGCGACCCGAACGCTACTGCTGATCGTAGAAGAGTCCTTCGTGCACGAACGCGCGGCCGAGGTGCCGGCACTCCGTTGCGCTGACACCCGCGCGACGCAGCGTGGGCTGCCATTCGTTGCGAACGGTGTCGACGATGGCATCAAAAAGCTGTGTCGCTTCGTCGCGGGCCAGCATGAAGCGGCCATGGCCGGAAATCAGGTTGTTCCGGTTCGCGCCGCGCCCCCTCAAACCGCATTCGAGTGCCAGACTTCGCTCCTGTGCGATGACTGGAAACGGGGTCAGGTCATAGGCCGGACTCAGGCGCCAGCCAGCCTCGCGTGCGAGGACCGCGTGATTGCGAGGGTGATCGTCAAGATTGGAGATCGCCGCGTTGAAGACCATGCGTCGAAAGAGTTCGACCAGATCTCGCCGGGGGCTCGTGCTGACACGGCGCACTTCGTCGGCCAGCAGCAGATAGGACCAGTTCGTGCGCGTCAACGGGTCGTCGTCCGTGCGCAGCAGCGTGACGGCGCTGATCATGCGGTGACGCCGAAAACCGTCCGCGGCACGTTCGCGGTCGAAGCGCCGCACGAGCAGCACATCGCGTTGCGCCACCGTGGCGAGACGGCTGTCCGCCGCATCGATGCCGCATCGGCGCGCGAGTTCCAGCAGGCCGTGCTCGGTTCGCGGGTGGTTGTAGCTGTCGTCGGTACGCGCGAATTTCGCGATCCATAGCGCGTTGTCATCCTCGACGACAGCCTTCGGTCGGGCCCCGCCCATCGAGGTCCCGCCGAGCAGCATCAGGTCTTGCGCCTGTTCGGCGGTTGTTCCGGCGATCTCGGGGTCATTGCCGATCAGCGCATCGGCGGTGTGCTGCAGGCGTTCGAGATCGACCGCACGGTTGAACCGGTTTCGTGGGGCGGGTGGCTCGGTCGCGCGCCCGAAGCCAAGCGCACCCGCGCGGTCATCGGGTCCACGCAGCAGATAGTCGAACGGTGAAACCTCACCGCGGACGTGGCGCTCGATCACCCTGCGGCCCCAGGCGTCGGGGATCGCATCGCGGATCGCGCCAAAGAATCCAACCATCCTTGCGGTCTCGAACGGACCGGGTTGCAGACGCAGCTCGACCGGGTCGAGCTCGACGGCATCCGCGCGCTCACGGTAGCTGCGCCCATAGACAAACGTGCCAACCGCCGCGCCCTCTCGCGATTCGCGTAACGTGAAGCGTCCGGCGGTCACGAACGCGGTCTCGCCGGGAAGCACGATGTAGACGTAGCACTCAGAAGTCATCGTCATACGCCCGGCGTTTGGGGGCGGTACTGGGGCTCCGGGCGGACTCGAGCGTCTTGCCCTCCAGATCAAGGTCGGGGTCGGCGAGTTCGTCAAACTGCCGCAGCAGCCCGAGCGCCCACAGGGCACCGACATAGCCGGCGACAGCCGTCGTCGGCTTGCCGCGTTCGATGTCGCCCATGACGTAGCGGGACAGGCCGATTCTGTCGCCCAGTTCGCTGCGGGAAAGCTTGCGGCGCAGGCGGGCCGTGCGGATGTTGCGGCCGAGCCGTGCGAGCGCCTGTTCGACGGCGTGGGGCGGGGATTCCGCGATCTTGCTGACGCGTGGCATGTGGATTCAAAGCCTCTTTTGGCGCGTTAATGGTGCTTTCGGCCAACATAGAGGGCGTACTTCGTGCTGTCAAGCAAGAAATGATGATTGAAAATAACTGTAAACGTTTTTATGATCGTTTAAATCAACAAATTGTACCTTTGTGGCCTTCATCGCCCTGCGTGACCTTCCTGCTCTGACGGGACGGCGGGTCGGCTGTACGAGCCACCCGGCCCGACGGCGATTCCGGCGTGCTCGTGATCGCAATCGCATGTTCGCATGGCCAGATCGACGATCGGGCCTGTACACTTCGCGGATCACTGCCGTCCGCGGCCCACGAGTCGGGCACCTTCGCAATTGACCGCCGGAATCACGCCCCAATCGCCCGATATCGACTGGGCTACGTTGCTGCTGGATGCCGGGGTATCCGATGGACGGCCCGCTCTGCGCCGCGAAGATATCCAGGTGTTTTTCGAGGTCGGGGACGCGGTGCGATTTTGCGCAACCGGCCGCGGCACACGGACCGGCACCATCGAAAAGCTCAATCCGAAACGCGCCAGCGTTCGATGCGACGACGGGGTCTGGCGCGTACCCTATGTCGGACTCCAACATGCCTGCGCCCTTACGGCCACAAGCCGCCGCTCGCGCGCGGCGCGGCTGAAGGACGTCGCAACCGAGGCGCGGACCCTCATGAACCGCCACGGGTTGAAGGACTGGACGCTGCGCTTCAACACCGCGAAGACGAAGCTCGGCGAATGCCGCCAAGATCAGAAGCTCATCCGGCTCAGCCGCACCCACGCCGTGAACGATCCGCCCGATCGGGTCACCGACACCATCCTGCACGAGATCGCCCACGGTCTGGCCGGCCCCACGGCGCGCCACGGTCCTGCCTGGAAGGCGATCGCCCGCCGGCTCGGCGCGACACCCAAGTCGTGTGCGCCCGAACGCGACGAGACTCGCCGCCTCCGGGAGATCGCCCGGGCCAAGTTCCGTACCGGCGAC
Source organism: Gammaproteobacteria bacterium (assembly GCA_022826245.1). GTDB lineage: Bacteria > Pseudomonadota > Gammaproteobacteria > Steroidobacterales > Rariloculaceae > Rariloculus. The sequence goes on along the minus strand of JAJDVG010000022.1, from coordinate 14,516 downwards.
TCCGTTTCGTTCATCGCTCGCGGGAAACTCCGGGCCGGCGTCATCGTGCGCTTGAACCCCAAGCGCGCCAAGGTCAAGTGCGGCGATGTGGCCTGGTCGGTGCCCTATGCGAGGCTCACGCCGGAGGCATGAGCCTCAGCACGCCTTGAAGATTACCGACGTGCGGTTTGAGCGTATCGTCGAGCAGCCTGAGCGGTGCGGGCAGGAATACGACCAATCTCCATTCGCGTTCGCAGGCGAAACTTGCCGGCTTCGCGCAGTGCTCCAACGGAATCTCGCTGAAGCCTTACAGAGAATCCCTTCCCGGCTCTTCGATTCCCCTGAAGTACTTCAAGGACCGAAGCCATAGCATTCCGCTCGAGCTGCTGCATCCAGTTCACGGCCACCGTGTCGCTGCGCCACCGCGGCCGAAGCGCCGCATAGGTCTTTTCGGCAGCGGCGCGGAAGGTCGGCATGGATGCGCGCAGTCTCGTCTTGCGTTTCTCGGCCAGGGGATCGCCGCCCGCGCGCGCGAGCCTGCGGCTCTCCCAGGCGGCCTTGCGAGCCTCGGCGAGATTCACGAGCGGGAAACCGCCGAGGCCGATGTCGTGACGCTTGCCATTGATGGTCAGCCGCTGGACCCACTGTTTGCTGCCGCCCAGCGCGATGTGCAGGTAGAGGGTGTTGCCATCCGCGTACCGTCCCGGCGCCTTCAGCGACCGGACTCGAGCGACAGAGAGCTTCGCGTACATCCTGTTTTTCCCACGGAATTTACCACGCTCGAAACGGGACACTATGGGAACTCGCCAAAAAACGCACGATCACGGTAACGAAATAACTGCCTAATAACCTTATAGTTTTACGCAAGAAACGGGAAAAGTGGGGATTGTCTGGGAACGAGCGGCGGTGCCGGTGGACGGATTCGAACCGCCGACCCACGCATTACGAATGCGTTGCTCTACCGACTGAGCTACACCGGCAATTTGCGGAGGACACGCCGGGCGGCATTGTAGTCGGCTTGGCGGTCCCGCACCAAACGTACATGCGTACGGGTCGCGACGCCCGTCCGCGCTCCCGATGGAGGCCGCAGGAACGGCCGGATGTGCGCGAATACGTTGGTTCGTCGGGTGCGGCGATCCTGGAACGCAGATCACCGACCGCGTACGCTTCCACTCATGGCCCACCGTCACCCAGCCGCGACGTTAGCTTGCCTTGCACTGCTGACTGCATCGACGGCCGCGCAGCCGCAACAATCGAGCGTCTTCGGCACCTTCGACACTTCCACTCCGGTCAGCTTTTTCATCTCGCCGGCCGAACGCGGGTCCGGTTACCGCGACGGCGACGCCGAACTTGCCACCTGGGCCCTCGAGGCGTGGGCACGCAACGCCAACGGCGCCCTGCGTTTCGAGGCCGGTGAGGAGTCGACAGCCCTGCTGCGCGTGTATTGGGTTCCGGCGAACTTCGGTCTTTACGGCGAGATGCGCCCGCTCGTCGTCGACGGCCAGCGCGGTGCGGCCGTGTACATCCGTCCGGACACGGACGCCCTCGGTCCGGAGATCAGCCGTCTGGCGCGCGAAGACCCGCTGTTTCGGGATGCGATCGTCTACCTGACCTGTCTGCATGAGCTCGGCCACGCGCTCGGTCTCGAACACACGGCGGACATTGCCGACGTCATGTACTTCTTCGGGTACGGCGGCGACATTCCCGGGTTCTTCGCCCGTTACCGGGACCAGTTGGAATCGCGTGACGATATCGCCCGCACGGCGGGTTTGTCGGACGGCGACATCAGCAGATTGCGCGAGCTCTACGCGCTCCCGTCGGCGGACGGAGATTCACGCTGACATCGAGCGCTGCGGCTCGAACACGCGCGACGCGGCTCGAACTCAAGCGACCCGGCTCGAACACGCGCGCTGCCGCTCGAACTCAAGCGCTGCGGCTCGAACACGCGCGCTGCGGCTCGAACTCACGCGACACGGCTCGAATGCGATCTACCCGGCGTCCGCCCCGCGCTGCTCACGCCAGATTCCAAGCCTGACCTGCGCGGCCTGATCGGAGGCGCTGAAGATCCTGGACTCGGTGTCCGCGGCGATCCGGAACTCCTGCCAGCTTGGAATCACGAAAATGTCCCACGGCTCGTAGCGGATCGACGGCGTTTCGGCGCCGGGCAGTTCGACGGTTCCCGTGCCTTCGACCGGGCAGTAGATCGTGCCGGCGGTCGTCCGGTAGCCGTCAGTCCGAAAGCCCGCCGGGAGGAACTGCATGAAGGCGGATATCGTCGGCATCGCCGGGCCGCCGGACGTCGGGTCGACGTACTCCATCTTGAGACCGTGACACCGATCGGGTTCGGAGGTGTTCTTGAGCCGGTCCAGCACTTCGCCGGTGCGCTCGTACGGGTAGCTGAAGACCGGCGAGGCGCCCTGGCCGCGTTCATAGCCGACCGGGAGCATGTTCATTCCGTAGCGGTAGCGCGTATCGAGCGGTTCGGTACGTTCCGGTGCACCGTCGTCGGGGTAGTGTTCCGTGAACGTCGCGTTGAACAGGTGCATCATCGCGACGTCGAGCACGTCGAGCCAGACGGCGGGGCCTTCGCCCTCGTGGCCGTGGTCGTGCCAGGTCCAGGCCGGCGTGATGATAAAGTCGCCGGGACTCATCCAGGTTCGCTCGCCGTTGACCGCCGTGTAGGCGCCGTCGCTTTCGAGCACGAATCTGAGCGCGGTCGGCGAGTGCCGATGACACGGTGCGATCTCCCCCGGCATCATGAGCTGCAGGCCCGCGTAGAGCGACTCCGTCGCCAGGCGCCGGCCCGGCAGGCCGGGATTCTCGAGAGCCAGCACGCGGCGCTCGGCTTCAACGGGATCGACGATGGCGGCCGACTCGAGGATCGTTTCGCGCAGATCAGAGTACGACCAGCGGTAGGGCAGGGAGCTGACGTGCGGCTCGAGCGTGAACCAGTCCTTGAAGAACAGCCACAGCGGCACGAGCTGGCTTGCGCCGACGCGCGCGTAGTATTCGCTGCGGCGCGCTTCGATGTCGTCGGGTTTGGGCTTCGCGCTCATGTTGCGATGCTAGCGCCGTTGCGTTCCCCTGAGAAGGCTGGGCAGGGCCGCGACCGTCGGGTCTGAAAGGCGTTGGCGGCCGCACGAACGGCAGCCTCCGGCCGATCACCCCCAGACTTCGTCCGCGACTTCCACGATACGGTCAAGCTTGGCCCACTGTTCGTCCTCGCTCAGGACGTTGCCTTCCTCGGTCGATGCGAACCCGCATTGGCACGACAGGCAGAGCTGATCCAGATCGGCGAATCTCGCGGCTTCGTCGATGCGCCGCAGCAGATCGTCCCGGCTTTCGAGCCGGCCCCGCTTGCTCGTCACGATGCCGAGCACGACGCGCTTGTCCTTCGGCAGCCGCCTGAGCGGCTCGAAGCTGCCCGATCGATCGTCGTCGTATTCCATGAAATAACCGTCGACGGCGATCTCGCCGAACAGGACTTCCTGCACGGCGTCGTATCCGCCCGCACCCATGAACGTCGACCGGAAGTTGCCGCGGCACAGGTGCATCGTGATCGTCATGTCGTCCGGTACGTCGGCGATCGCCGTGTTGATGAGGCTGCCGTACAGGCGCAGCAGCGTATCGGGATCGTCGCCGCGCTCGAGCATCTGGCGCCGATATCCCTCGTCGCAGAGCATCGCGATGAACACTTCGTCGAGCTGCAGGTAGCGGCAGCCGGCGTCGGCGAACGCGTTGACGGCTTCGCGGTATGTCCGGCCGAGGTCGACAAAGAAGGCGTCGAGATCGGTATAGACGTCGGCGTCGATCGGCGGACGGGCCGGCCTGCCGTAGATTGCCGAGGGGGCCGGGATCGTCATTTTCGGCACGCGCTTCGTGTGTGCCTGCAGAAAGCGGAAATGATCGAGCATCGCGTGCCCGGAGAACCCGAGCCTGCCGGCGATCCGTACTCCCTCCGCGCGGGTCACGACTCCCGCGAACTTCACGCCCTGGCTGAGCTCATTGCGCTCGACGCCGTCGAGGCCCCAGAGAAAGTCGAGGTGCCACCATGAGCGGCGGAACTCCCCGTCCGTCACGGCCTTGAGGCCGATCGCCTCCTGCCTCGCGACCACGCGCTCGATCTCGGCGTCTTCCACGGCTGCAAGCGCCGCGGAATCGATCTCGCCGCGCGCATGCTGCTCACGCGCCTCCTTGAGCGCAGCGGGCCGGAGCAGGCTGCCGACGTGGTCGGCGCGAAACGGGGGGCGCATGGCGGAATGTCTGGTCACGCGGCAACGAGAGCTTCGCGGCAAGCGTTCGTGCGGCTGGAGCGCGACGAGCCGTCCGGTCGTCGCTGCGCGGACACTGCGGCAGCGGCATTCATCGCGGCGCTACGATGTCATCTGCCGGAATTCGGGCTCGAAAAAGAACTCCGGCGCGCCGAAAGCGGGCTTGAGTTCGTCGAGCCAGGTCGCACGCTCGTCGTAGCGCGCGTAGAACGGACGCTGCACCCAGTCGCTGTTGCGTCCCTGGATGAACCGCAGCACGAAGACCTTCTCCCCGCAGACCTCGCTGACGCCCTGGATTTCGACCTTGCCCGGACTCGTGCTCATCGACGGCCCGCGCACTGTCCTGCCGAGGCCCGAGACCTGCTGCATCGCGTCGCGGTAGATCTGCCAGCCGCGAGCGAGCGGCACTTCGAAGTACTGCTTCGCGCCGGTGTCGCGCTCGACGAACATGTAGTAGGGGACGATCCCGAGACGCACCTGCTCGTTCCAGAGGCGGCTCCAGACGTTGCTGTCGTCGTTGATGCGCCGCAGCAAGGGTCCCTGCGACCGGATCGTGGCGCCGGTTCCGCGTATTTTCCTGATCGCCTCGCGGGCGATCGGCGTATCGAGTTCGCGCCAGTGGTTGTAGTGGGCCATGATCGCTACGTGCTTGCCCGCGCGTACCCAGCGTTCGAACAGGCGCAGCAGCTCCGGCGCGTCTGGGTCGGTCACGTAGCGCTGCGGCCAGAAGGTCAGCGACTTCGTGCCGATGCGGATCGTCTGCACATGCTCGAGCTCGGGAGCAAGCAGCGGTTGGATATAGCTCTCAAGATGATGGGCCAGCATGACCATCGGATCGCCGCCCGTGACCAGCAGGTCGCTGACCTGCGGGTTTTTCCTGAGGTAACGCGCAAGGCGATCGGGCCGCGACGACGCGAACCTGAGGTTGCGGTCGCCGATGAACTGCGCCCAGCGGAAGCAGAACGTGCAGTAGCTGTGGCAGACCTGACCCCGGGCCGGAAAGTAGAGCACGGTCTCGTCGTACTTGTGCTGCACGCCGTCGAGTGTGCGCCCGTCGAGTTCAGGCGAGTTGAGCCTTGCCTGGTCCGCGGGATGCGGATTGAGCCCGGCGCGTATCCGGTTCGCGAGCGCCGAAATCTCCACGGCGGACGACCGCTTGCGCAGCAGGTCGGCCATCGCGGCAAAGTCCTCCGGATCGAGCATCTCGCGCTGCGGAAAGACGAGGCGGAACAAGGGGTCATCCGGCACGCGGTTCCAGTCGATGAGCTGCTCGGCCACGTAGCGATTGACGCGAAACGGGAGGACGTTCGCGACGACCTCGATCTCGAAGCGTTGTGCGGCGGAAAGCGACGCAAGTTTCGGCAACTCCGCCAGGTGACGCTGGGTGTAGGCGCGAAAGCGTTCGCGTGGAGCCTTCTCGGCAATGCGAAGTGTCGAAACCGCTTGGCTCAATTAAATGTGCCTCAGAGTCATACCGGAAAAAGTGCGGTCCACCGATGGCAGCCGGGCGAGTTGCGCGAAAACCCGGCTGCTGGCCGCGCCACGTTTCAATGCGGCGCAATGTGACAGCCCGGCAGGTGGATAGATGATTTTGTTGTGCCTCGATTGTACACGAATCGCCGCGGCCCACCGGCGGATGGTCGCGGCGCCGGGTCAGGGTCGACCACGTGTGCGCTGCGCCGCACGGGTGGCGCTCGGCAGCCCGGCGAGCGGCCGCTCAGCCCCCGGAATACGGCTTGTGTCCGCCGTAAATGTCGACGCCCGGCGCCGCCTCGAACTTGATGCGCCTGACTTCGCTCGGGTCGGCGCGTTCGACGCCGATCACGGGCCCGCCGCGAATCGTGACCCGCTCCATGTACCGCCGCTGCGGGTAATAGTCGTGCACGGCGTAGTGCTGGACCGAGCGGTTGTCCCACATCGCGATCGTGTGCGGCGCCCAGCGATGGCGGAACTGGTACTCGGGGACATGCGCCTGGCGGAACAGGGTATCGAGCAGCGACCGGCTTTCCTGCTCGTCCATGTCCTTGATGGCGACCGTGAATACGGGATTCACGAACAACACCTTGCGGCCCGAGATCGGGTGGATACGCACCACGGGGTGGGTCCGGAGCGGATACTTGAGTTCGAAGCGGTGCAACTCGAGGCGATCTTCCTCGCTCGCGCCGAACAACGGGCGGAACGGGAGGATGTCGTGGATGGCCTCGAGTCCGGAGACGAACCGCTGCATCCGGTCGCTCAGGCCTTCGAAGGCGGCCGACATGCTCGCGAACATCGTGTCGCCGCCGAGCGCGGGAACCACTTTCGCGCAGAGCACGGTCGCCATTGGCGGCTCGGCGCGGAACGTCTCGTCGGAGTGCCAGCTATCCGTGCCGTAAGGCGCCGACTCTTCGTCGTTGCGGAACTTGATGACCTCCGGCATGTCGGTTTCCATCGGCGCGAACGGGTGCACGGTGAGTTCGCCGAACCGGCGGCCGAATGCCGTCAGGTGGTCCGTCGTGATGTTCTGATCCCGAAAGACGATGACGCCGTGCTCGACGAGAGCGGCTTCAATGGCGTTGAACTGGTTGTCGGGCAACGGTTTCGTCAGGTCCACGCCGCTGATCTCCGCACCGAGGCTCACGCCCGTGCGGGTCACGGTGACGCCGCCGGACTCGCTCACGATGCGTTCGGTATCGACGGGCCTGACCGGCACTTGCGAAGCTCCTTATCCGTCGGTTGCCGACAACTCGCGGCAGCTTGCTACGGCCTGACGCGAGCGTACTGTTGCACCCGGCGCGGGCGCGGCTCGCCGCCGTAGACGTTGCCGTCGGGGTCGATTGTCACGCCGCCGCCGACGGCGCCGAACAGATAGCTTGAGCCGTGCGTCAGGCTGCCGCCGTAATGGCCGGTCGTGAAGACGAGAACGAGCAGCACGATGGCCAGCGCGACGCGGGATTTCTCATACAGGGCCTGCGACCGCGCGCGAAGCAGCCAGGCGATGGTCGTCACGACGGCGAGCGCCGTGCCGAGAATTCGGTGCAGGTTGCCGGCGTTGCCTTCGTAGCCGCCTTCGGCATAGTGCATGTAGCCGAAAACGACGGTGACGATCGCCGTGATCGCGGCCGTTGCCCAAAGCAGCGGCGCCGCCGATTCGAACCGGCCGTACTTCTCGTTGCGCGCAGCGAACTCGAGCGCGATCGTGACGAGAATGATGCCGATCGGCAGATGCAGAACGAGCACGTGGAATCTGCCGAGGAAAAAAATGAACTCCATGGTCTGACTCCCTGGCGCTGTTGGCCCTGTTCCCGGATGGCGAGCGGTGTCGGGAACTCGTCTCCGATCAGCGCGCTAGCCTTTAACAATCAGTGACTTGGGAAGTATACGCGGGCGTTTCCCAAATTCAACGTCGAACCGTTTCGGTCGTCTTCGCCGAGATACGAAGCTGGTTCGGGCACTCGCCGACATCTACTGTTCGATGGCGTCCGACGCATTTCGCGCGAGCGGAACGCGCCTGGTCGGGCGACGCTCCACATGATGGTACATGCACGACAAAACCGTGGCGATCCGGTAACCGGGGGTCCGTCTGCGCCTCAGCGTTCAGGCATGACGCTTGCGGGCGCTGCTGCCGCGCGTCGGGCTCGGCGCCGGGCGCCGTCCATGGCTCGGTGCAAGGGCATGACGCTGACGGAGCTGATGTTCACGTTGCTCGTCGTCGCCGCGCTGCTCGGCTGGGGCGTGCCGGGTTTCGAGGCGCTCGTCGCCGATTCGAGGCAGACGGCCGATATCAACGCCTTCGTCACCGCCGTACAGCTCGCAAGAAGCGAGGCGGCCAAGCGCGGGCGCGCCGTCGTGCTCTGCAACACGAGCGATTTTGCCCGCTGCGGGGCCGACGGCGACGGCTACGGTGCGGGCTGGATGGTATTCGTCAACGAAGACGGGTCCAGCCCTCCCGCGCGCTCGGACGACGAACCGCTGCTGTACGGCTACGAGCCCGCCAGCGAGGGATCGATCGTCTCGAATCGACGTCTGTTCGAGTTCCGGGCGCATCTGAAGCGCAGCACCAACGGCACCGTCACGTTCTGCGACCGGCGCGGCGCCGATGCCGCAAGGGCCATCGTTGTGAGCTACACGGGTCGGCCGCGGGTGTCGCCGAGCGGGTCCGGCGGTCGCGCGCTGGAGTGTTCGCCGTGACCCTGCGACGAGTGGAGGCGGGTAACGGCGCGGGCGGTCGATTCGCGCCTCCTCAGGCGGGGTTCACGCTCGTCGAATCGATGGTCGCGCTGCTCGTGATCTCGGTCGGCATGATCGGCATCGCGGCGCTCAAGACCCAGGGTCTCGGCGCGGGCCGCACGGCGCAGTTCCGCATTCGAGCCGTCAATCTCGCAGCCGACATAGCGGATCGTATCCGGGCCAACCGGCTCGGGCAGGCCGGGTACTCAGTGGCACGAGAGGCCGAGGATTGCGACGGAGACGCCGATTGCGTCCCGGCCTCGGTCGCGGCGCAAGACCTGGCCGAATGGGAGGAGAACGTTACGGCGTTGCTGCCGGACGGCGAGGGCGTCGTGCGGTTTGATGGAGCCACGCATCCGCCGTCGTTCGTCATCGAGCTGAGCTGGAACGAAGTCGGCATCGGCGGCGTCAGCTATCGCAGCGTTGTGCAGGTCGCGGGCAGATGAGGGGCGGGTCTGCTGCCACCGGTCGGGAATCGTTTGGCGGTCCCGCTACTGGAATGGAACCCGCCTCCACAGTGACGGCCTCGGGGCCGCCGGGCAGACGCGGTGAGGCATGCGGCGCAACCGCCGCATCGCGTATGAAGACGGCCTCGGGGCCACCGCGCACGCGCAGCGCCGGGCTCACACTGATCGAGCTGACCGTGGCGCTTGCGATCGGGGCGTTCCTGCTGCTCGGCGCGACGACCGTGTTCGTGCAGAGCCGGGCGACGTTCCGCGTGACCGAGTCGATGTCCCGCCTGCAGGAGAACGCGGTCTTTGCGCTCGATCGTCTGCAGGCCGACATTCGCATGGCCGGTTACTGGGGCCTCAATGCGAACTCGACGAGTGTCGCCGGACGGGCCGGACCGGGCGATCCAACGGCGTTCACCGTCCGCAGCGACTGCGCAAACAACTGGTCCGTAAACCTGGATTTCGCCATCGACGGCAGCAACAACGGTTTTCCCGCCGTGGCGTGTTCGGGCCGCTACAGCAGGGCTGCCCAACCGTTCGCCGACATGCTCGTCGTGCGCCGCGTTGCCGTCGACCCCGATCCGAGGCCCGACCGCGGCGTTTTGTACGTGCAGTCCGCACACTTCGAGGAAGGCAGCCTGTTCGTCGGGCCGAACGTGCCCGCGGGCTACTCGGCAGCCGCATCGCAAGCTCACCGGCTCATCGTCAACGGCTACTATGTGAGCCGCGATTCGACGATTTCGGAAGCCGACAATCCGGTGCCGTCGCTGCGCGTCAAGACGCTGACCGGGGGCTCGCGAGGGCCGCGCGTCGTCGACCAGGAAGTGCTGCCGGGCGTCGAGGATCTGCAGATACGGCTCGGTGTGGACACCGACAGCCCGGGATCGCCCAACCGCGGCCTCGTCGACCGCTACGTCGATTTCGGCAGTCCCTTGCTCGATCCCGCGCTCTATCCCGACACGGCCATCGTCGCGGTTCGCCTCTGGCTCAGGGTTCGCGCCGAACGCCCCGAGGCCGGCTTCGTGGACCTTGCGGATTACGAATACGCCGATCGGAACGAGTCCGCTCCCGGTGACCGGTTCAGGCGCGTGGTCGTGTCGAGGACCATCTACCTGCGCAACTTGGGGCCTGCGTCATGAAGTGCCGCGGTCAAAGCGATGCGGGTGCCGAGTTCCCACCTCGGGACGGTGCGTCTCGTCAATACGACGCCGCGTCCCGGCGCCAGGGTGGCACCACCGGGCGTCAGGGCGGCGCGTTCGGGCGTCAGAGCGGCGCGGCGCTCGTCGTCTCGCTCGTGCTCATGCTTGCGCTGACCGTGCTCGGCGTTTCCGCCATGAACATGAGCATGCTCGAACTTGCGATGGCGACCGGCATGGAGTCGCAGCAGGGCGCGTTCGAGGCCGCCGAAACGGGGATCGAGATCGCCCTGGCGCAACCGGCGTTCGCGACGGCAGCGCCTGCGCATGTCCCGGCCATGCCTGTCGGCGAGGGTCCTTTCGAAACGCAAACTTCAACGGTGTGCGTGACGACGACAGCCGTCCCGGATGTCGGCTTCAGCATCGGGGCCGGGTCGGGCGCGATTCAGGCGTTTCACTTCGAGGTCCTTTCTGTCGGCACCGGTCCGCGCGGCGCGGTATCGACTCACCGGCAGGGGTTCTATGTCATTGGTCCCGCGGGTTCGGGCGGCTGCTGAGCGGTCAGCCGCCCAACGCTGTGCGCGGTGGGCGGTACGCGCGCGCTACGCCTTGGCGCGGCTGAAGCGCTCGGCTGTCCGCGTACGCTCCGCGCGGACGCGACCGAAACGGCTGAACGTCGAGGCTGGACAAAACGGGCACGGGCGAAAGGAAAACGTTTCGATGGATTGTCGTCCGGTCGCGATGCGGACGGCAATGAGAGCCGCGTGGTTCGCTGCAGGTCTGGCCGGGGCGGCGATCGTCGGCCGCCCCGCTGGCGCCGACGATACGGAACTGTTTTTCGGCGCCAGCGGTGACGATGCGACCGAGTGCCGGCAGGGCGAAACCGCCTCCGAAGCCCCGTCGACGTTCACCCCGCTCGCGGTGCCCATCGACAGCTTCAACCGAACCCGCAACGTGAACGATCTTTTCGTCGGCGTATTCAGGCCGGCGGCAGCCACTCATTGGCCCGGCAATCTGAAGAAGTACCGCTTGCGCGCCCAGGATGCCACGATCATCGACGCCAACGGCGTCCCGGCGATCGATCCCGCGACGGGATTTTTTCGGCGCGATTCGCGCAGTTACTGGTCTGCCGCGAACGATCCCGAGGTCGAGCAGGGCGGCGCCGCGAGCCGGTTGCCTGCGCCAGCCGTTCGCAATGTCTATACCCATCTCGACGGGAATCCCGCTGACCTGACGCACGCGAGCAACGCCGTAGTCCGAGCGAACCCGGCGATCGACGACGCGCTGCTCGCGAGCGGACAGCCCGACGGGCCGACGCGCGACGAGGTCATTGATTTCATTCGCGGGGCCGTTGCCGGCGGTTCCGAGCCGCGCAGCGAAATCGGCGACCCGTTCCACGCGGCTCCAGTCGTGATGATCTACGACGGCAACGAACCCGACGCGACACTCGTTTTCCTCGCGACGAACGACGGCTTCCTGCACGCGATCAACGCGCATACCGGGATCGAGCAATGGGCCTTCGTTCCCCTCGAGTTTCTCGCTGATCAGGCCGATCTGTACGCAAATCGGGCGACATCGGTAAAGCGCTACGGCATCGACGGAGCGCTGCGCCTGCAGACGCTGGCGGACGACGACGGCGTCATCGATCCCGCGACCGAGAAGGTCTATCTCTTCTTCGGGCTGCGTCGCGGCGGAACCGCCTACTACGCACTCGATGTCAGCGACCGGCACGCGCCGAACCTTCTGTGGCGGCGCGGCTCGGCGGAGCTTCCGGACAACGGCCAGAGTTGGCCGGCGCCCGTGCCTGCGCGCATCGACGTTGATACCGGCAGCCAGTCGCGGGACAAGCTCGTCGTCGTGCTCGGCGGCGGTTACGACACGGCGCAGGACGGCTATGACAACGCGGTGGACTCGACGGGCAACGCCATCTACATAGTGGATTCCGGGAACGGGGAGTTGCTGTGGCACGGATCTGGAGCCGGCGGCGACAAGGCGTTCGCGGCCATGCAGTCGTCGTTCGCCGCCGGCGTCAAGGTCGTCGATCTCGGCGCGGACGGGTTCGCCGATCGCATGTACGCGGCGGATCTGGGCGGGCAAGTCTGGCGTTTCGACATCCACAACGGCCACTCGCCGTCCTCACTGGTCACGGGCGGCGTCATCGCGCGGCTCGGCGCCGCGCCGCTGCCGGCGCCGCCCGACGTCGTGGCCGACGGGCCGGACAACCGGCGTTTCTACTACGCCCCCGATGTGGCTCTCGTCAGCAGCCGCCGCGAACGCTTCATGCATATCGGCATCGGCTCCGGATACCGCGCGCATCCGCTGAGCACAGTCAACCATGACCGGTTCTACGCGTTGCGCGACCATGCCCCGTTCCGCAAGCTCAGCGACGCCGACTACGCGGCGCTCGAACCGATCGCCGATGCCGACCTCGTCGATATCACCGACGCCGTCGACGCGACCGTCCCGCCCGGCGGCCCGGGCTGGCGCTTCGAGCTAAGGGATCCGGGATGGATCGGCGAGAAAGTCCACGCTGAATCGAGAACATTCAACAACCGGGTCTACTTCACGACACTGGTGCCCGGGTCGGCGGACAGCGCAGCCGACCCCTGCTCTCCGGCGCCGTCGACGCACCGCCGCTACGTCGTCGATCTGTTCGACGGATCGCCCGTGATCGACCTCGATGGCGACGCAATTCCCGGCGAGCCCGACGACCGCTATGTCGAAGCGCCGGGCGCAAGCACGAGCGAGGCGCTTTTCGTCTTTCCGTCACCGGACGATCCGGACAACTGCGTGGGGACCGAGTGTGCGCCGCCGCCCGTCGCCTGCATCGGCCTTCACTGCATGCCCACCGATTTTCCGAACGGCCCGATTAGGACGTACTGGGTCCAGGAGGGCATCGATTGAACGCCGGGCTGCGATGCCGTGCCGTCGGCGCGACCCTCGTCGGCAGCGTCCGAACGGAAGTTGCGCCGCACGGACCGCGACGCAGCTCTGCCGGCGTTACGCTCGTCGAAATCATGGTCGTCGTCGGCATCGTCGCGCTGCTCGCAGCGGTCGCCGTGCCGAGCTATCGGCAATACACGATCCGCGCCCATCGCACCGAAGCCAAGGCCGCGTTGCTGCGCCTGGCCGCCAACCAGGAACGGTTCTACCTCCAGAACAACCAGTACTCGCTTGACCCGGAGGCGCTCGGATTCGCCGACGGGCTCAGCGAGCAGGGCGTCTACACGCTCGAAATCCGCACGGACGCGGGCGTCACCCAGGACTGGTCCGCCACCGCGACTCCCACCCCCGGAGGAGGCCGCAACGGCATCGACCAAACCGTGGACACCGAGTGCACGTCGTTCACGCTCACCTCGGCGGGCGTTCGCCGGGCAACCCCGTTACCGAACGGCGCGAACGATCGATGCTGGTAGCCTTCTACCCAACCGGTTCCGAATCGGGCACTGCTTCGGAGCGCAACTTCAAGCACACGCTCGATCGGACAGCCAGTCAACCGCTTGGACGGGACCTTAAGATGGTCCTGTCGCTTCGTTTGACTCGCTGGATGGGAACGAGTACAAAGTCGGAACAATGCTCCCTGGCGTCCCGCGTCCGTCTACGACGAACTGCGGCATGTCAGGCCTTACTTTCGGGATGGGCTGGACAGGTATGCTGTCCAGCCCATCGTCTTTCTGGGCAATAGCGAATGCGGGCTGCAACCTCCTGATGGGTAAGTTCTATGGCTAGGCTGACTATCTTCGTCGATGGCGGATACATAGCTAAACTGGGTATGACGTTTAACACTTGGGTCGATATCGGTAAGCTCTCGGCGAAGATTAGAGACGAGATCGCCCAATCAACGTTTGAGCCGCTTGACCTGACCCGTACCGACTACTACGACTGCCTGCCGTATCAGAGCAACCCGCCGACGACTGAGGAAGCTCACCGATTAAGCCAAAAGCGACGGTTTTTCTCGGCGCTTCGGAAACTCCCCAAGTGCACCGTAAGGGAGGGACGACTGATGTACCGCGGACTCGATACGGATGGCGAGCGCATATTTCAACAGAAGCGAGTTGACTTGATGATCGGTTTGGACTTCGCGTTGCTTGCAGCTAAGCATCAAATTACACATGCGGCAGTCGTCTCTGGAGACAGCGATCTGTTGCCGGCGTTCGAGGTCGCACAGGCTGAGGGGGTCGTGGTGTGCTTAGCCCAAGTTTAACATCGCCTTTCAAAACCTTTTGATATTCAATGCGTTAGGGCCGTATATTTTCGCGTATGGCACTACATCGGGCGGTTTCCTTGGCGTTCAGACGATCATTTTGCGGATGCCGCCGGGCGTCGGGTCGAGGCCAAGGTTTCGGTAGATGGCCATCTGACGGGGCTCGGCGCGGGTGGCCTTGCGGACATGCAGGGTGCGGCCGTCCTTGCGGCGGAAGACGGCGGTGACGCGCTGCTGGCCCTCGAGGGTGCGGCGCAGGCCGGTC
>JAJDVG010000024.1 GCA_022826245.1 Gammaproteobacteria bacterium | reverse complement strand
GCCGTAAAGGCAGAAGCTCAGGTAGCAACTGTCGAAGCGCCGGCCGCTGATCACGTACTCCTGATCCCCGCGGACCTGCGTGAAGTAGTAGACCGCGTCGACGTTGTCGCCGTAGAGCTTGCGGTTGCCGTCGGCCAGCGGCATGAGCCGAGGCCGCACGGGATCGTTGTGGAGATAGAAATCCACGGCGACCTGAAGCAGGTGAAAGATGTGCTGGTAGCCGTCCACCTTGCCCTGCCGGTCGAGTTCCTTTTCGGGGTCCAGGAACGTCTGGTCGGCGTTGCGGATGATCTCGAGGAACTCATCCAGCGCCTGTCGGCTTTCGAATTGGTCTGTGGTCATGCCATCCTGGTCCGACGCCTCCGAATGCCCGGTTACGCTCAACCGCCTGCCACGTGGCGGGTCTGCGCGTTCGGCACTCAGGTCAGCTTCTTGAGCTTGGCGGCGATCGACATGTCGCCTTTTACCTTGATCTTGCCCGACGCCACGGCCATGAACGGCTTGATCTCCTTGCGCTGGAGCTTGCCGTAGGTCTCGAGCGACATGCGCACGGTACAGTCGGCTTCGACATCCTGCCCGGACACGACCGAAACGACGTTGGCGTCGCCGGTTCCGTCGATCAGCATCTTCTCGTCGTCCAGAAGAAACAGCAGGGTCTTGCCAAGCGGGTCGAGGCCGCTTGATTTCTTCGCCATGTCACGGCTGATTTCGTCGATGGTCATGGGTCTGCGAGAGGCGTCGGGTCGGGGAATGCTAACAGGAGAAGGATACTTCGACCGGATCACGGCAATCATCGGCCGGCAGAGCAGTCGTTGTATCAACCTCTGTTTGCGTGGTCTTGAGATCGCTTTCGATTCTGCCCGCGGGGCCTTGCGTGGCCCGCGGCCCGGCAGCGTTGTATGCTGTCGCCGCTCTTGCCAGGTCACACGATGACGACGCGCCAATGACACTCGACACGTATCTCAGCTTCAGCGGCAACTGCCGCGACGCTTGCGATTTCTACCGCGAAGCGCAGCGTCTGACAGCCGGACGCACCGTATGAGCAGCGCACGAACCATCCCGCTGATCGTCGCGGTTCTGTCACTGGCGATCCCTCTGTTTTCCACCGCTGATGCCCAGACTCTCGTCGTGCTGGAGACGGAACTCGGCGCGATCACGATCGAGGTCGACGAAGAGAGGGCACCGCTGTCATCGGCGAGCTTTCTCGCCTACGTCGATGCCGGATACTACGATGGCGCCGCGTTCTATCGCGTGGTCACCCTGGAAAACGACAACGGAAGCCCGTTGATCGAAGTGATTCAGGGCGGCGTGACGGATGAAGCGAGGCGATTGCCGCCGGTCGAGCACGAAACCACGCAGGAGACGGGTATCCTGCATGAAGACGGTGTGATCTCTCTGGCGCGAACCGACCCCGGCACCGCAAGCGGCGAAGCCTTCTTCATCTGCATCGGGGACCAGCCAGCCCTGGACTACGGCGAAACGCGAAACCCTGACGGCCTCGGATTCGCGGCCTTCGGAAGGGTCGTGGAGGGAATGGATATCGTCCGCGCGATTCACGGCCTTGACGCAAACGGGCCAAGCGAGGATCCCTATACCGACGGTCAGATGCTCACGTCGAACGTGATGATTGTTTCGGCGGAGCGTGTCGGGAGTGGACCCTAGGGAAAGTGGCGGAGAGGGTGGGATTCGAACCCACGAGACGGTATAACCGCCTACTTGAACTCCAATCAAGCGCCTTCGACCACTCGGCCACCTCTCCGTCTCGGTGTGCGCCTGTCCCGGCCGCAGCGAGCGTAGTGTAAACCGAACAGGCAAGCAGATGCCCACCCCGGACGAATCCAGAAACGACGCTGCTCCCGACCATGCCGGCGTCGCGTTTCATCCGCCGTTGATGCTCGGCCTGTTGCTCGCCGTTGGTCTGGGCTTGCGGGCACTTGTACCGGCGCGGTTCCTCCCTGATAGCCTCGCCGGTATCGGCGGCCCGGTCACCGTCGTTGTGGCGCTGGCGATCTTCTTGTGGGCCGTTCGAACGATGCGTGCGGGCGGCGCGTCCATTCCGACGAACGAACCGACCGATGTCATCGTGCAAACCGGACCCTACAGATTCTCGAGGAACCCGATCTATCTGGCGATGGTCCTGCTTCTCGTCGGAGTCGGCGTATGGGCGAACAGCCTGTGGCTCGTCGGATTGGCCGTTCTCGACGCGATCCTCTTGTCCTGGGGCGTGATCGCACGGGAAGAGGCTTATCTGCAGCGAAAGTTCGCAGCTCACTACGCGGCCTACACGGACAAAGTCCGTAGATGGCTATAGCAACGTAAAGGTGCCGGTAATGAGAGGGTCAGTCTGCGGGTTGCCCGGCGGAAGGATCGGCAGGAAGCGGGAGTGCGTACTCCAGGCGCGTTTCGATTCGTGCAACGCGCTCGCGCAAGTCGGACACCTCGCTGCGCAGACCGGAGATGTCGTTTCGAGTCGATCCCCATTGCTGTAGCGACAGCCCCGCCAGCGTCAGGCCGACGCCAACGATAGTCGGGATGATCTTCGTATCGCTGTTCACGCGGGCAGAATACCATGCGGTCGGGGCGCGGTGTCCGGGAGGTTTCTGGCGAGATCGCGTAGAAACACGTGAGGGACGTCTCGCCGACCGATAGCCGTCCCGCGCCGCGATGAACGGGCGCTCGTGCGCCGACGTGCTGCGGTTGGTAAAGTACGGCGGGTCCGCGTCGGTTCCCCCGCGACGACCAGCCGCGAACCCCGTCAGGCCCGGAAGGGAGCAGCGGTAGTGGCCGGGTCGGGTGCCGGGGTCGGGCTGGCGCGGACTTTACCGTTGTACGAGGACGATCGGCGTATCCCGTGAGCTATACGGTCCTGGCACTGAAGTGGCGGCCCCGGCGTTTCGACGCCATGGTCGGCCAGTCGCACGTGGTGCAGGCGCTGGTCAATTCGCTTGCCGCGAAGCGCTTGCACCATGCGTATCTCTTCGCCGGAACGCGCGGTGTCGGCAAGACGACCGTCGCGCGGATCCTCGCGAAGGCGCTTAACTGCGCCGAGGGCATCGCCGATGAGCCCTGCGGAGTCTGCGATGCCTGCGTTGCGATCGACGAGGGCCGTTTCGTCGATCTGATCGAGGTCGACGCAGCATCTCGAACGCGCGTCGACGACACCCGCGAGCTGCTCGACAACGTCCAGTACATGCCGACGCGCGGCCGCTTCAAGGTCTATCTGATCGACGAAGTGCACATGCTGTCCGGCCACTCATTTAACGCGCTGCTCAAGACGCTCGAGGAGCCGCCGCCGCACGTCAAGTTCCTCTTTGCCACCACCGATCCCCAGAAGCTGCCCGTGACCGTGCTGTCGCGCTGTCTGCAGTTCAACCTCAAGAAACTCACGCGTGCCCAGATCCATGCCCAGTTGAGCACGATCTGCTCCGAGGAGGCGGTCGACGCCGAGGACGACGGGCTCAAGGCCATCGCGACGGCCGCCGACGGCAGCATGCGCGATGCATTGAGCCTGCTCGACCAGGGCATCGCCTTCGGCGGCGGCGGAATCAGGGCGGCCGAGATCAATTCGATGCTCGGCACCATCGATCGGGGTCACGTGCTGACCATGCTCGAGGCGCTGGCGAACGAGGACGGGTCGGCGCTGCTTGCCGAAGTGGACAGGCTCGACGAGCTCGCTCCGAGCTATGGCGCCGTGCTCGACGAACTCGCATACACGCTGCAGAGGATTGCGGTGCTCCAGCTCGTCAAGGACCGCAGGAGCGACGAGGATCCGCAAGCCCTCGTGGCGCTTGCCGAACGAGTGTCTCCCGAGGACGCCCAGCTCTTCTTTCAGATTGCCGTGCAGGGACGCCGCGACATCGAGGTCTGCCGCGATCAGCGAATCAGCTTCGAGATGACGATGCTCAGGATGCTCGCGTTCCGCCCCGTGCAGGAGTCCGAGCCGGAGTCGGCGACCGCGACAACGCGCCCCGCGGTGGCCGCCGGTGGGCAACGCGCGGGAAAGGGCTCGAAGCCCGCGCGTACCCTTGCCAGCCGAAGCGCGCCGCTGGAACCGCCCGCGCGCGAGGCCGGGGAGCGGATTGGCCGCGAGGCGGCCGAGGGGCCGTCGCAGCCGCCCCCACGCGCGCCCGGTCCGGCGTCCAACGGCAATCCTGCGAGTTCGGTACCGGCGCCTGCGAACCCGGACTTCGAGTCCGCCGTCAGCGACTGGAACAAGCTGCTGCACGATGCCGATGTGCGTGGACTGGCGCGCCAGTTGGCCGATCACTGCGAGCTGCGGGAGGCGACCGAATCGCAACTCGATCTCGTGCTCGCGAGAGACAAGGAGAAGTTCAACACGCAGCAACTGCGCGAGCGGCTGGCCGGCGTACTGCGCGAGTACCTGGGGCGCGAGATCAGGATCAGGATCACGCCGGGTGAGCCGCGGGGCCAGACGCCGGCTGACATCAGGCTTGCGGGTGAAGACAAGCGAATGCGCGCAGCGCGCGAGGCCATCGAGTCCGATGCGACCGTGCAGGCCATCCAGAAAGAGTTCGGCGCCGTCATCGAGTCGGACAGCATCGAACCGGTCGACGACTAGCGGCTCGCGGGGCTACGCCGGGGGCTACACGCGAAGAGGTACCGTATGAAAGGCTTGTCACAATTGATGAAGCAAGCTCAGCAGATGCAGGAGAACATGCAGAAGGCGCAGGACGAGCTTGCGTCGATCGAGGTGCAGGGTGAGGCCGGCGGCGGCATGGTCAAGGTGACGATGACCTGCAAGCACGAAGTCCGGCGCGTGTCGATCGAGGACGACCTCATGCAGGACGACCGGGAGATGCTCGAGGACCTGATCGCAGCGGCCTGCAACGACGCCAACCGCAAGGTCGAGCGCGCCGTGCAGGAGCACCTGTCGTCGGTCACCGGTGGGCTCCCGCTTCCCGACGGGTTCAAGCTGCCGTTCTGACCGTGAGCAGCGCCTACTCACCGTTGCTGCGGGAACTCATCGGGGCGCTGCAGTGCCTGCCCGGCGTCGGCGCAAAGGGTGCGCAGCGAATGGCCTTCCACCTGCTGCAGCGCGACCGCGAGGGCGGCGTGAGCCTCGCCCGGACGCTGGCCGATGCAACCGAAAAAATCGGCAACTGCGAGCGCTGCCGGATGTTGACCGAGGAGACTGTCTGCCGCTTCTGTTCGAGCGACCGGCGCGACGACGCGCAAATCTGCGTGGTCGAGATGCCGGCGGATCTCGTGGCGATCGAGCAGTCGGCAGCGTATCGCGGACGCTACTTCGTGCTGATGGGCCATCTTTCGCCGATCGACGGCATAGGGCCCGGCGAACTGGGGCTCGAGATGCTCGAGCAGCGCCTGGCGGAGGACTCGGTGACGGAGGTCGTGATCGCGACGAGCGTTACTGTCGAAGGCGACGCGACCGCCGACCTCATCGCCGCGCAAGCACGCAAGCACGGCGTCCGCGCAAGCCGAATCGCCTACGGCGTGCCGGTCGGCGGGGAACTTGAATTCATCGACGGCGGTACGCTTGCGCGCGCCTTCAGCGGCCGGCGCGAAATGGACACATCGGGCTCCGAGGAGTTTGAACTGTGAGCGTCAGGACGGATCCCGACTGCCTGTTCTGCAAGATCGTGGCGGGAGCGATTCCCTGCGAGAAGCTCTACGAGGACGACGAGGTGTTCGCGTTCGCCGACGTCAACCCGCAAGCGCCGTTTCACGGTCTCGTCGTACCCAAGGCCCACCTCGCGACGCTCGATGAGTTCGACGACTCCGGGGCCGAACTCGCCGGCCGCCTCATGCTCGTCGCCAAGACGCTCGCGGCCGAACGGGACCTGCCGGGCTACCGCGTCGCCATGAACGTCAATAGCGAAGGCGGGCAGGTCATTTTCCACGCCCATCTGCACGTGCTCGGAGGGCGACAGATGCGGGGCTCGCTCGGCTGATTCATGTAGCGGGCGCCGGTCCCCGGTCTGCATCGCCGAGGCGCACGTGTGGGAGCCATCCGAACGTTCAGCCTGCCGCAAACGCAAGGGAAGTCGCGCTACCGGTCGCTTGAGACCCTCGCGCGCAGGGATGCGCGCGCGGAGCGTACAGGGATGTATTTGCCGCGTGTCTCAAGCGACCGGTAGTGCGGCTTCCCGGAAGATCCACGTCAGTATCGCGGCGCCCGGTGAGATCTGCGGGCGGAGGCGACCAGATCGCAGAGCTGCGTATAGCTCTCGTAGCGGCGCCGGCTGATGCTGCCCACATCGAGCGCGGCCTTGACCGCGCAGTCGGGTTCCGCCAGGTGGCGGCAGTCGTCGAACCGGCATGCGCCCAGATGCGGGCGGAACTCGCGGAAGCCGCGTTCGAGTTCGGCGACGGATTCGATATACGGCGCGTAGTTGCGTACGCCGGGCGAATCGATGAACTCGCCGCCGTTGGCGAGGCGGAAGAGCGTCGCGGCGCTCGTGGTGTGGCGGCCATGGTCGCCCTTTTCCGTCAGCGCGCCGACCGCCTGCGCCTGCTCGCCGAGCAGGGCATTGATCAGCGACGACTTGCCCGTGCCGGACTGGCCGACGACGACGCCGCGCTCGTGCGCCATGCCGTCGGCAAGCTGCGCGAGGCCCGTACCGAGCAAGGCACTCGTCACGCGGACGGTGTAGCCGATCCTCTCGAGGTCCTGCAACGGTTCGGGCGCGGCGCTCATGAGGTCGCATTTGTTGAAGACGATCACGGCTTTCGCCGGCATGAGTTCGGCAGCGACCAGATAACGGTCGAGCAGCGCCCAGTCGGGGCCAGGTACCGGCGCTGCAACGACGAGGATCTGGCTCAGATTGGCGGCTACGGCCTCACGGCGGCCGCGGCTGTCGATCCGCGTGAGCAGACTCCGGCGCGCGGCGACGCCGGTCACGATGCCGCTTCCGTCCGCTTGCGGCTGCCACCGGACATCGTCGCCGACCAGTGGCCTGAGCCGGCGGCTCGCCAGCGCGCACTGATGCCGCGCGCCCGCGGCGCCTTCGACGGTAACGTGACGCCGATGGCGGGCGACGACCAGACCGCGTTCGGGCATGAATTTCAACCGCTTCCGTGCACCGCGGCTGCTACAATCGAACCATGGAAGTGGTCGGCTTGCGGTACCCCGACAACCTCGTCTGGATCGATCTCGAGATGACGGGTCTCGACCCCGATCGGGACCTGATCATCGAGATCGCAACCGTCGTCACGGACAAGCACCTCGTCATCCTGGCCGAGGGTCCGGTATTCGCCATTCATCAGTCCGATGCCGTGCTCGGCGCCATGGACGAGTGGAATACCCGGCAGCACGGCGAGTCGGGGCTCACCGACCGCGTGCGCGAGAGCACGGTCACCGAAGCCGAAGCGGAGCAGGCGACGCTCAGGTTCCTGCGCCGCTACGCCGAGGCCGGAGCTTCGCCGATGTGCGGCAACGGAATCTGTCAGGACCGCCGATTTCTGGTGCGCCATATGCCGGAGCTTGCGAGATACTTTCACTACAGGAATCTCGATGTGTCGACGCTCAAGATCCTCGCGCGCCTCTGGTCTCCGAATGTCGCGGATCAGTTCGAGAAGCAGTCGACGCACCTTGCACTTGCCGACATCAACGATTCGATTCGGGAACTCAGATTCTATCGCGAACGGCTGCTCAAGCTTCAGCTCGACCGCTGAGCGGCAAGTCCTGACGCGGTGTTCCCCGCGCTCGTCCTCACCCGCGTCTTGACCGAAGCCGGCTCGGCGTTCGGCCCGCCCCGCAACCGTGCGATCAGCTCGCCTGGCGCTCGCCGAGATAGAGCCACGTGGCGACCACGGAGTCCGGATTCAGCGAGATGCTGTCGATTCCCTGCTCGACGAGCCAGCGCGCGAGGTCGGGGTGATCCGACGGGCCCTGGCCGCAGATGCCCGCATACTTGCCGTGGGCGCGGCAGGCGCCGATCACCATTTCCAGCATCCGCTTGACGGCCGGGTCGCGCTCGTCGAACAGCGGCGCGATCCTCTCCGAGTCGCGATCGAGACCGAGCGTGAGCTGCGTCATGTCGTTGGAGCCGATCGACATGCCGTCGAAGTGTTCGAGGAACTCATCCGCGAGCATCGCGTTGCTCGGAATCTCGCACATCATGTAGACCCTGAGCCCGTGCTCGCCTCGCTTCAGGCCGTTCTGGTCGAGCAGTTGGATTACCTTCCCGGCCTCGCCCACGGTCCGCACGAACGGCACCATGATCTGGACGTTGCCGAGGCCCATTTCTTCACGCACGCGCTTGACGGCGCGGCACTCGAGCCGGAAGCAGCGGCGGAATTCCTCGTCGACGTAGCGCGCGGCGCCGCGAAAACCGAGCATCGGGTTCGCCTCGCGAGGTTCGTAGCGCTCGCCGCCGATCAGGTTGGCGTACTCGTTGGACTTGAAGTCGGAGAGCCTCACGATGACGGGATCGGGCGCGAAGGCGGCGGCAATCGTCGCGATGCCTTCGGCGAGCTTTTCGATGAAGAACACCACGGGGTTCGGATAGCCCGCCATCTGCTGCGCGATCGCGTCGCGCACCTCGATATCCTGTTGGTCGAAGTTCGAGATCGCGAGCGGATGAACGCCGATCGTCCGGTTGATGATGTATTCGAGCCGCGCGAGGCCCACCCCCTGGTTCGGTATTGCCGCGTGCGTGAACGCCCGGTCCGGGTTGCCGACGTTCATCATGATCTTGACGGGCAGTTCGGGAAGCTTGCCGACCTTGACGTGCTGCTGCTCGAAATCGAGCTTGTCAGCGTAGACGATGCCTTCGTCGCCCTCGGCGCAGGAAACGGTAACGTCGCGCCCGTCGATGACTGACGCCGTTGCGTCGCCGCAGCCGACGACGGCGGGTACGCCCAGTTCGCGCGCGATGATCGCTGCATGACAGGTCCGGCCGCCGCGGTCGGTGACGATCGCCGCCGCGCGTTGCATGACCGGCTCCCAGTCAGGATCGGTCATGTCGGTGACGAGCACGTCGCCGTGCTCGATGAGGTTCATTTCGCGTGCGCTGTCGACGATACGTGCGCGACCGCTGCCGACCCGCTGGCCGATGGCCCGTCCCCGGGCGAGCACGTGGCCGCGTTCCTTGAGCGCATAGCGGATGGCGCCGCTGTGCTGCCGGCTCTGCACGGTCTCGGGGCGGGCCTGCAGGATGTAGAGTTCGCCGTCCGTGCCGTCCTTCGCCCATTCGATATCCATCGGGCGGCCGTAGTGTTCCTCGATGATGAGCGCCTTGCGGGCGAGTTCCAGCACATCCTCGTCGCTGAGCGAAAAGCGCTGCTGATCCGCATGATCGACGTCCACGAGCCGTACGCGCTGGTCGCTGCCGAGCCCGTGGACGAGCTTGCGCGCCTTGGAGCCGAGCGTGCGTCGGACGATGGCGTAATGGCCGTCGCGCAGCGCGCGCTTGTAGACGTAGAATTCGTCCGGGTTGACGGCGCCCTGAACCACCGTCTCGCCGAGGCCGTAGGACGACGTGATGAACACGACATCGCGGAACCCGGACTCGGTATCGAGCGTGAAGAGGACGCCGGCGCTGCCGATGTCCGCGCGAACCATCTTCTGCACGCCCACCGACATTGACAACTGCGCTTCGCGGAAACCCTGGTGGAAGCGATAGGCGATCGCGCGGTCGTTGTACATCGACGCGTAGACTTCGTGGATCCCGGACATGACGTCGCCGAGCCCCGTGACGTTGAGCAGGGTCTCCTGCTGACCCGCGAACGAGGCATCCGGAAGGTCTTCGGTCACCGCGGAGGAGCGGATCGCAACCGAGACCTGGTCGTCTTCGCACAGTTCGTACCACGCCGCGGAGACGGCTTCACGCAGCGCTGCCGGGAGCGGCGTGCCCATGATGGTGTTGCGTATTTCCGCGCCGCGATGCGTGAGGTCGTCGACATTGTCGACATCGAGGCCCGTCAGAATGCCCTGAATGGTGCCGGCCAGGCCGTCCTGATGCAGGAACTCCCGATAAGCCTGAACCGTGGTTGCGAAACCGTCGGGCACGCGGATGCCGAGCTGCGAAAGGTTGCAGATCATCTCGCCCAGCGCCGCGTTCTTGCCCCCGACCAACGGCAGGTCCCTGGCATTCGTCTCTGCCAGTCGGACGATGTAGTCTCCCAAGAACAGCTCCCTTGTCATGGCCGGGCAGACGTGAACAATAGCCCGGGTTATGAATCAACGCACCGTATTGTTCGTGTCCGACCAGACCGGCGTGACCGCCGAGACCCTGGGGAACAGTCTGCTGACCCAATTCGATGGCGTCGAGTTCAGTCAGATGACTGTGCCATTCGTCGACACGGTTGACAAGGCCAGGCGAGTGGCCGCGACGATCGATCGAATCGCGGTCGAGGAAGGCATGCGGCCGATCGTGATCACGAGCTTCGTGCAGGATGAAGTGCGCGCGCAACTGCTGCAATGCAAGGGTCTTGTGCTCGACCTGTTCGCGGCGTTTCTCGGTCCGCTCGAGGCCGAACTGCAGAGCCGCTCGTCGCATACGCTCGGCCGCGCGCACGGCATGGTGGACGAGACGAAATACGACCGGCGCATCGAGGCGACCAACTACGCGATGGCGGCCGACGACGGCCATGCACTGAGGAACTACGACAAGGCGGACGTCGTGCTCATCGGCGTGTCGCGATCCGGGAAGACGCCGACCTGTCTCTATCTCGCGCTGCAGTACGGGATATTCGCGGCGAACTATCCGTTGGCCGAAGAGGATCTCGAAACGAACGACATGCCGAAGGCCCTGAAGCCCCACCGGGACAAGCTCTACGGGCTCACCATCGCGCCGGATCGCCTGCGCCAGATCAGGCTCGAGCGGCGCTCGCAGGGGCGTTACGCAACGGCGCAGCAGATCAATTTCGAGATTCGCGCCGCGGAGGCGCTGTTCGATCGCTTCAGGATTCCGTACATCGACACGACGCATTCGTCCGTTGAGGAAATCGCAAGCACCATTCTCAACGACACCCATCTCGAACGTCGTGTCCGGCCGTAGGGCGCGGGTCCCATCGGGCCCGGGTCCGGCACGTCGCGACTTTCAGGTGTTGGTTCGAGCGCATGGGCTGTGGCATTCTCGGGCCATGGAGCACAGCGTCGACAACGTTTTCGCCGACAGCCTGATCGTGCCGCAATGCGTGTATCGGCCCGGGAGCTTCACCGGGCTCATGACGATCTACGAGAGCAATTTCATGAAACTCGCCCACCTTGTCGGCGATCTGGATTTCATTGCGACCCCGTGGATATCGGCTGTCGAAGGCGACTGCGACCTCCATCTCGAGTGCACGCGCCGCGATCCCTACACGTCGACGCTGCGATTGACCTATTGGTTCGAGGAGGGTGAGGGCGAGCGGGTGGCGGATCCCGATCTCACGGTGCGCGTGTATCACGATGCGCGACTCGCCGAGGCCCGGAGCGTGCGCGTCTCACACCGTCACATGGTCCTCAGGGCGCTCGCGAACGGTCACTCGCTCGAACTCGACCGTCGCTGGCACAGCAACATCATGCTGAACAAGTGGCTGGACTATCTTCTGGAGACGGGACACAGCTTCGGCTGAGCGCGCCTTCCGCCGTCCCTTGAGTCTTGCAGGGAAATGCCGCGACCGGCCGGCGAGCCGGCCGTGACAGCGCGCCAGGGAAACCGAGCCGTTCAGCGGGCGGCGGATTCGGCGCCCGTGACCACTCCGCGCTCGATCGATGCCATCTCGGCGACCATGCGGGTTGCCTGAGTCAGCAGGATCTCGTCGGTGGAACCGGTGTCCTCGAGTTCCTCGATGCTTGCGGCGGGTTCGAGCCCGAGCGCGATCCGGCGTTCGTTTTCGCGCTCCAGCCGTTCCTGGTCCATGGCGTCGTTCTCGGCCTCGCGCGTCTCGAGGTTGAGCGACACCGACTTCTGCTCCCGCTGACGCTCGAAGGCTTCGACGTTGTCCCGCAGGTAGTTGAAATCGGGATCGGCCGACCAGCGACCGATCTGCCGGTTCTGCAGCACTGCGATGGAGCTGTCGAGCGACGTTTCGGCCCGGAAACGGGTCGGTTCGATTCGGTCCCAGGGGAGGGCGGTTTCGCGCGTACTCTCGCCCACGATGTCGGTATCGACGAGCGACGGCAACTCGATGTCTGGAATCACGCCCCGATTCTGCGTACTTTCGCCCGTGACGCGGTAGTACTTGCCGATCGTCAGCGTGAGCTGGCCGTTGTCCGAGCCGCGCATGACCTGGTCGAGGTTGAACAGGTTCTGCACCGTCCCCTTGCCGAAGGTCTGCTGGCCGATGATGACGCCGCGCTCGTAGTCCTGGATGGCGGCGGCGAAAATCTCCGATGCGCTCGCGCTGTAGCGGTCGACGAGCACGGCCAGCGGACCGTCGTAGATGGAACTCGGGCTCGGGTCGTCGAGTACCTGGGTGTTGCCGCGGGTCTCGCGAAGCTGCACGACCGGGCCGCGATCGATGAACAGGCCGCTGAGTTCGGTGGCTTCGGAAAGATGGCCGCCGCCGTTCTGGCGCAGGTCCATGACGATGCCGTCGACGCCTTCCTCCTCGAGCTCGGCGATGAGCCGTTCGACATCGCGTGAGGTACTGACGTAATCCTCGTCGCCGCGGCTGCGGGCCGCGAAGTCCTGGTAGAAGCTCGGGACCTCGATAACGCCGACCCTGTAGGTCTGGCCCTCGAACAGCACATCCTCGACGCTCTTCTTCGCCGCCTGTTCCTCGAGCTTGACCTTGTCGCGCGTGAGCGCGATCACGTTCTGCGGTGAGCCCGGAGCCGTGCCGCCCGGCAGGATCTGCAGCCGCACGAGCGTTCCGCCGGGACCGCGGATCATCTGCACGACATCGTCCAGGCGCCAGCCGATGACGTCGATGAACTCGCCGTCTTCGCCTTCGGCGACGGCCGTGATGCGGTCTTCGGGTTTCAGACGTCCGTCGATCTGGGCCGGGCCGCCGGGGATGATGTTCATGATCGTGACGTAGTCGTCCTGAAGCTGCAGCGATGCGCCGATGCCGTCGTAGGAGAGCGTCATCGTGATGCGGTATTCCTCGCTCTGACGGGGCGAGAGATAGCTCGAATGCGGGTCCATCGTGTGCGCCACGGCGTTCATGAACGTCTCGAACACGTCGTCGGCGGTAAGTTGCTGCACGCGCCGGTAGAGCCGCTCGTAGCGCTGCGTGAGGATTTCGCCCGCCTCCTCCCAGGTCATTCCGGTCAGTACGAGACTCAGACCGTCGCTCTTGACCTTGCGGCGCCACAGTTCGCGGATGTCCGCTTCGGTGACCGGCCAGGAGAGATCGGTGCGGTCGAATCGGTAGGATTCGTTGAGCGTGAAGTCGGGCTCGGCGGCGACGAGTTCGAGCGCATGGGTGATGCGTTGTCTGGTGCGCTCCCTGAACGTGTTGAAGATCTCGAAGACCGGTTCGAGCTGGCCGTTGCGGGCCCGCTCGTCGAGTTCGTAGCGATAACGGCCGAACGCGGCGATATCGCGGGCGAGGAAGTACATGCGGTTGCCGTCGAGCGAATCGAGATACCGGTCGAGAATTGCCGAGGAGAGGGAATTGTCGAGCCGCGGACGCGTGTAATGCAGCTCTTCGATGAGTTTCGAGACGTTCTGGCTGATCAGCGGATGCCTTTCGCCGAGCTGCAGCGGCGTCAGCGGTTCGAGGTCGGCCGTGGCGCTCAGGCACACCGCCCATAACGCAGCGCCTATTGCCAGGTGGCAGAGTTTGTCCTTCACGTTACCTCCTCGAAACCATGTGGACATCACCGTGCAGGCGTCCAACTCGTTAGTTTCCGTTCCTTGGGCTGACGAATCAAGCCCACCGCCATATCTTCCAGGTCAGCCGCAGGAGCTGGATGACGAGGTAGGGGCTCAGCACGAGAATCCAGGCGACGCCATCGGCGCGCACCAGCGCCGACCAGAGCGCCAGCACCAGCCCGACCGCGCCGTTGCCTTCGTATTCGCCGATGATCTGCTGGCCGACGAAGTAGATCGCGACCGGGAGGATGAACAGGCCGAACGCAAGCAGGAGGCCTGCAAGGATCGCTTCGTTCCTGATGCGGTCGCTCATGGTCGTGCCGGCCTGCGCTGCCTCAGAGACCGCCATCGGGCGGCTCGGTCGCGGGCGTTGTCTCCCGCTTTCGCCCGGATCCGCGTTCGCGTTGTCCCGAGCCGAGCTTCGCGAGCCGGCCCTTGAGTTCCGTCGCCCGCTGCGATTCCTCCCGGGCCAATCGCTCCGCGCGTTCTTCGCGCTCGAGCCGTTGCCTGACTTCCTGCTCGAGTTCGTCGATGCGCCTGCTCTTGGCGGCGACGAGTTCCTCCATTTCCTCCCAGCGGCCGCGCCGGCTTTCGATATAGCCGGACAACGACTCGATCTCCCGATCGCGCCGCTTGATTTCCTTCTTGAGACGACGTGGCTTGCCGCCGGCCGGCGCCGCCTGCTCCAGTTCCGCAAGCCGCGCATCGAAGTCGCGCAGGTCGCGCACGAGATCCTGCCGCGCGCTATTGCCTTCGAGCACGGCCTGCTGGGTCATGGCGATCTGGCGGTTCAGCGAATCGATCATGGTCATGGCGTCGGCGAGGCGTTGTTCCAGATCGCGGCAGCGGCGTGCAAGTTCGGAGAAACCCCGTTCGGGCGCCTCGGCGGCCTGGCCATCGCCGGCTTGACGCGTCTCGTGCGGAACCTTTGCGGGGATATTTTCGCGTGCCGGCTGCGCGGCGTCCTCGACCGGCTCGGCGATCGCGTCGTGGAGGGTGGGTATGCCGCTGGCCACGTGATTCTCCGCTGCCGAAAGTTTTCGCGGTGCCGCGATCCGTGTGCCGATCAAGCGTTCGTTGCCCGCGCTGGCGTCAACTTCGCAGGCCTGCCCTGGAGTTCGCCCGACGACGCGGCGTCAGCGCCCGGTCTCAACCGAGATTGATGCCTTCGCCGTCGCCGGACGGTGAAGTCAGGAATTGCTCGATCTGCTCGGTCAGTCCGCGGCAGGCCTTGGCCTGCGGCCGGGCGATGAAGGGCAGCGGGATGATGATCGCCGGCATGACCGAGCGGCCGGAGAAATCAGCGTGAATGGTGCCCGCGTTCGCCAGTTCATGGATGTCCCAGACTGTGGCGTCGTACGTGGCATCGTCCTCCCACCAGGCGAGCCCCATGCAGCCGGCGCCGCCGACCCCGGCGGCGCAGGTGATGCCGCCGCCGCTCGATACGCGGTCGGTCGAGCCGTCGAGCCAGATCAGGAAGCGTACGCCGGTGGCCTCCACCCGCTCGAGCACGCCCGGCCTGTCGAGCAGCTCGCCGAGTTCGGCCGTGTCGAGCGGCGCTGTCGACGGCTCGAACCACGGATACATCATGTCTTCGAACTGCGTGGAGGAGTGCACCTCGATCCCGTTGTCGCCGCGCGCGAGCGCGTCGCTGATGCATTCGACGAAGTCGCCCTCGGCCTCGTGGCTTGAGTGGTGTTTGCGCGCGAGGACCACGACCTGTTCGCCGGAACCGATGACGGCGTCGGTCTGCTTGTAGGGTTCCATGAGCGACGTGACACCGCAGCCGGTGAGCATGGAAGCGGTCAGGAGGACCAGCGCAGTGCCGGCGAAGCGAATACTGCGCGACTCGAGGCGGGGTTTGCTAGTTGCCGACTCGTGAATCGACTGCCAGTGCGGACTCATTCTGCCTCTCCTCCAGCCAGTACGCGACCTCGGCCTGTTCGACAAACTGTGTCGAAATCGCGGCTCCCACCTCACGCATTGCAACGACCGCCGCGCGCTCGACGGCCTGTTCCTGGTTCCTTTCGAGTTCGGCCTTGCCGTAGCCGCTGACAGTCCATTCGACAACGAGGTCGCCCTCGGGTTCATAGAGCGACAGCCCGTACTGCATCCAGACCTCGACGAATTCGTCGCGCTGGCCGATCGGTACGTCGAACTCGAATCGCTGGAGCACCGGATGGATCACGCCGTCGAGACGCGCCAGGTCGACCGGACCTACCGGAAGGTCGTCGATTTCGTGGGTTTCGACGAACATCGCGTCGAACAGCGGCTCGAGCATGGCGATGTTGGCGTCGCCCAACTGGATGGTCCAGATGGACTGCTGCGGGATTTGTTCGGCGTGAACGAAGTCGTAGAGTTCGGCGTCGTAGATGACGCCCATGCGTACCGGCAACGGTTCGATCAGCGGGGTGGGGAAGTCGGTGAGGACGACGACGGACGAGGAGCAGCCTGCGAACAACCCACAGCCTGCCACAGCCGTCAGCGTCAACATGCTCGACTTCAAGGTACCGTTCATCGTTTTTCTCATCGTCCGCCCAACGTTACCACCGATCGAACCGGGCAGAAAGACCTGAGGGCGCGGGAATCGTCAAGATTTCTTGGCGTCGCCTACGGTGCGGACGATGGCAGCCGCCGCCGTTGCGGCCAATGCCGGCGTGCGGGCCGCTGCTCGCTCGAGCCCCGTCCGGGCGTTCCCCGCTGCGTGATAAGCTTGCGCCGCACAAGCGATCGCGGATGAATCGGCAGCGGAAGGGAGTACGCATGAAGTACGTGTGGATCGGCGGGCTGCTCGCCTCGGTGTTGGCGGCCAGTACGGCTGGCGCCCAGACCGGGGCCGCCGGCGTGTTCGAGATCGATGCCGGGCGTACCGATATCCATTGGCGCATCTATCGGGCCGGTCCCATGGCGCGGTTCGGGCATAGCCACGTGATCTCCGTCGATTCGCTCGAGGGCACTGTCAATCTCGCTGCCGATCCGTCGCAATCGTCGTTCGAGCTTGCGTTTTCCGTCGCGGACCTGGTCATCGACGATCCCGAACTCAGAAGCCTGTACGGCGAGGAGTTCAGTTCCGTGCCCTCGGCCGACGACATCGAAGGGACGCGCGGCAACATGCTCGGCGAAGCGGTTCTCAACGGCGAGCAATTCCCGTCCATTCGCGTCAACGGGAGTAACTGGAGCGGGCCCGGCGACGAGCAGTCGATCGATCTTGCGATCGAAATCCTCGGCGGCACGGTCGAGATGACCCTTCCGACGGCGGTAGTCGTGGACGGCGGCAGTCTCGTCGCGAGCGGTTCCTTCACGCTGAGTCACGAAGAGCTCGGCATGACGCCCTTCAGCGTGATGATGGGCGCCGTGCAGGTCGGCGAGAACATGGATTTCGTCTACGAGATCCATGCCGAGCGCAGCGACTGATCTCGACAACCGGCCGCGCCGACGCGGCGGGCACAGGGGGAAATCATGGCGAATCGAAGAGAGTTCCTGAGGACGGCGGGGCAAGCGACTGTCGGCGTCTGGCTTGCGGGCGGCACGCTGCCGGGCCTCGCGCAATCGGCACGCCGCGAAGTTACCATCGGGGGAGAGCCGGTCACGATCGTCGACATCCACGCGCACTGCGTATTTCCCGAGGTCGCCGATGTCCTGCCCGAGGGGATGGCCACGCCGTTCAACGCCGGGTTCCCGGGCCTGACCCTGGGAGCCGACCGGCTCGAGGTCATGGATGCCCGCGGCATCGACATTCAGGCATTGAGCGTCAACGGTTACTGGTGGTACGCCGAGGACCGCGATCTCGCGGCAACGATCGTCAGGATGCACGACGAAGGGCTCGCCGAGTGGTGCGCCATGTATCCGGAGCGTTTCGTCGCGCTGAGTTCGGTCGCGCTGCAGTTTCCGGATCTCGCGGCGCAACAGCTCGAGCACGCGGTCACCGAACTCGGCCATCGCGGCGCCTCCATCGGCGGACATGTCGCCAACGAACCGCCGACAAGCGCCGAATACGATGTCTTCTGGGCGAAGGCGGAGGAACTCGACGTACCGATCTTCATGCACCCGAACAACGCCATGAACGTCGTGCGCGAGGGCGGGCTGGCGGGCCGGGGCAACCTCGGCAATATCGTCGGCAACCCGCTCGAGACTACGGTGTTCCTGACCCACATGATGTTCGACGGCGTGCTCGACCGGTTTCCGGGCCTCAAGGTCGGCGCCGCGCACGGCGGCGGCTACCTGCCGTCCTATCTGGGGCGAACCGAAGTCGCCTGCGAGATTCGCGCCAACGCGAACTGCGCCAACACGAAGATGCCGAGCGAATACCTCAGGGACCAGATCTTCGTCGATACGATGGTGTTTTCGGAGGAGGGGCTCAGGCACCTCGTTGCGGAAACGGGCGTGAGCCAGGTCGTTTACGGATCGGACATCCCCTACGACTGGCCCGACACGATCGACATCGTCGTCGATTCCCCGTCGCTGAGCGACGCCGACAAACGCGCGATCCTCGGCGGCAACCTCGTCGAACTGCTGCGCATCCAGACGTAGCGGCCTCGGGGCCTCACGGTTACGCTACTGCGACCATTCACAATACAATCCGCGCAACTCACATTGGAGATCGAATCCCCATGAAGATACGCATGAGCATGTTTGCGGCGGCAGTTGCCGCTTCCGGCCTTTTCGTTTCGAGCGCGCATGCGCAGTTCGGCGATGCGCCGGCCGAACTGGAACTCCGACAGGTTCAGGACGATCTCTACGTCATCTACAACGACTTCGTCCCCGGCAACGTCACGGTTCTGATCACGGACGAAGGCCTGCTGCTCGTCGACAACAAGTACGAGATCGACTACGACAACATCGTGGCGCAGCTCGCGACCGTGACCGACCAGCCCATACGCTATGTCGTCAATACGCATTACCACGGCGACCACAGCGGCGGCAACGCGAGCATGCAGGCCGTGAACGCCGAGGTCTTCGCGGCCGATAATGCCCGCGTGAAGATGGTCGAGATCGGGCAGCCGGGACTGCCGAACGTCACGATCGACGATCATGTGCGCATCTATGTCGGCGGCAAGGCCGTCGATCTCTACCAGTTCGGCCGCGCCCACACGGACGGCGATGTCGTCGTGCTCTTTCCCGAACACGGTGTGCTGGCGGCGGGCGATATGTTCACCTACGGCGAGAACGTGCCCCAGCTCATCGACTACTCCGGCGGCGGCAGCGCAAGAGCCTGGCCGGGGACGCTCGATTCCGTGCTGCAGCTTGATTTCGACACGGTCGTTCCCGGTCACGGCGACGTGACCACCAGGGAGGAAATGAGCAACTACCGCGACGAAACGGCGCGATTGGCCAGCCTCGTGCGCGAAATGAACGGGCAGGGCCGCAGCAGGGACGAAATCGAAGCGGCGTTGCGCGCAGAGTTCAACTGGGCGGACCTGCACGTGCAGCTCGGCCTCGACGGGCTGATCGCCGAGATGCGTTGATCCGGTTCTCGACGGCGAACGGCTTCCCCGGCCGTGCCGCCGTCAGACGAGAGGCAGGAACGACTACGGATCTACCGAGACTCGCGCAGCTTCTGCTCGAGCACCTCGCCCGCGCAATCGTGGATCGCGTCCATCCACCGCTTGAAACCGTCATTGCCTTCGACGAAGGGGTGCGGTTCGCCGGCGCTCCTTGACTGCAACGCATCGAGCTTGAACAGCGAACCGTCCACCCAGGGATGATTGGCCAGCGGGACGTCGACGCGGCCGTCGAGCCGCCCGAAACGGTCGGCGGAGCCCATGTATTCCACAAGCCCCTCGGGCGGCAGGAAGCCGACCGACGACGCTCCCCAATAACCGACGTAATGCACGTTGTCGCCGTCGCGCACCGGGAAGATCGACGAAATCGTTCCCGGCGTATGACCGCTGGTCAGCACGAATTCAACGGTCGTATCGCCGAGCGTGATCGTGTAGCCGTCGCCAACGGCGGTGTCGTAGTGCGGGAACGGCGCCAGCGAGCCGAGCTGCGGCCAGGTGTGCATATGCTCCCAGTCCTCGACGGACATGATGATGCGTGCGCCGAAATTCTGCTGCAGGTACCAGGCGCCGCCGAAGTGGTCGTTGTGAGCGTGGCTGATGACGACGAACCGGATGTCCTGCGGGTCGAGCCCGACCTCCCGGAGTGCGTCGGCGACCGTTTCCTCGACGTTGTGGTGAAACATCGCATCGAAGAGGATGATTCCCTCCGATGTCGTCAATGCCCAGGCGGTCGTGCCGGGCTCGCCGAGCATGTAGAAGTTGTCGAAGACCTGGGCCGGCGGTGCGAGCGTTGGGGTGATCGTCGGCGGCGCGGTGTCCGGCCCGGGGCAGAGCCTGTTGTGCATGGAAGCATACTGGGCATCCCGGATCGCGTCGGCGTCAAGACCCTGGCCGCCCGCGGTATTGAGCCCGAGGCAACAGGCAAGCGCGGCTGAGCAAAGCCCGGCGCAATGGGACAGTTTATGAAACAATATATTATTTATCAGTTTGTTAAACATATTTTTTCATCTATTATCTAAACTTTTAAGCGCGGTTCTGGTGCGATCAAACGAGGGGCGTCACGCAGCGCATTGAAGCAGGAACGCTACCCCGCCGCAATGAACCTGTCGATCTTCAGCCGCCGGAGGCGCCTGCCCTCGATCATTGACGCGTTCCGCGCCGTTACTGACATAATCCGCTGCGTGGACCTTTTGTTCAGCCGCATGGAATCGAAACGATGACGATGAGACAACGCATTTCCGGTCCCGGCATCCCGGAACATGTCAACCCGTTCCCCGCCTGCGTGAAGATCGGCAACATGATCTTCTCGGCCGCCATCGGCGGCGACGATCCGGAAACGCATGAACTTCCGGAGGATGAGGAAGGTCAAATCGAGAACGTTTTCGCAACGATGCGCAACATGCTCGCGAGGGCCGGCGCCTCGCCCGCGAACGTCGCGAAGGTTTCCGTCCATGTCAACGACCGCTCCATCCGGCCCAAGGTGAATCCGCACTGGGTCGCGATGTTTCCCGATGAAAACGATTGCCCCGTCAGGCACATGGCGCCGACGGATCTGCCTCCCGGCCGGCACATCCAGCTCGAGTTCATCGCCGTACTCTGAGCCGCCATGAGGCAGCGGAACGGCTACGGGACGCAGAGCCATGGTTGATCGCGCCAGGTTGCTCGTGACGATCGGTTCCTACCCGGTCGTTCTGGTGCTCGGATTCCTGTTGTACGGCGCCTTGGCGGGGGCGGGAGCGCCATTCTCGCTTGCGGCTTATGCAGCCGTGATCGTCGGTGCGGTGTGCATCACCTGCCATGAAATCCGGGTGCCGTATCGCCCCGAGTGGAAACCGTCCCGTTCCGATGTCGGCTCCGACGCCATGTTCATGCTGGTCGTACAGGGCGCCTTGCCGTGGTTGCTGGCGATCACGCTGGTCATCGAACTCGCCGAACTCCTCCAGGGCAGCGGCATCGCGGTGGAAGGCTTCTGGCCCCATTCCTGGCCGATCGCGGTGCAGGCGGCGCTGATGCTGGCCGCGGCGGACCTGCTGCGCTACTGGCTGCATCGCGCGTTCCACAAGTTCAGGCTGATGTGGCAGTTTCACGCGGTGCACCATTCGCCGCACAGACTCTACTGGCTCAACGTCGGCCGCTTTCATCCGATCGAGAAGGCGATCCAGTACGCGTTTGACACGCTGCCGTTCGCTTTGCTCGGGGTGGTTCCGGAGGTGCTTGCCGCGTACTACGTTTTCTACGCGCTGAACGGTTTCTTCCAGCACTCCAATTGCGACGTACGCCTGGGTCCGCTGAACTGGATCGTCGCGGGTCCCGAACTGCATCGCTGGCATCATTCCGAACTGCCTGCAGAATCGGACCACAATTTCGGCAACAACCTCATCATCTGGGATGTGCTTTTCGGTACGCGCTTTCTTCCGGATCGCGCGGTGGGACCTCTGGGACTCAAGAACCGCAAGTATCCGACGGGCTTTCTCGCCCAGATGAAGACGCCCTTCGTGCGTGGTCTGGAAGGTGGCTGACGGCGTTTCCTCGCGGCTTGCGCGGGCCGCGGACCGAAGGCTGACGAAAGCCGCGCTTGGGGTCAGGCACGGCAGGAACCTGCGCAGGCTGCTCGAAGCTGCAAAACACCCCCGGGATGCGCAACTGGCGTTGTTGCAGACGATCCTCGCACGCAACGAGGCGACCGGATACGGCGAACGCTACGGGTTTTCGCGGCTCAGGGACGTGAGTACCTACCGCGCGAACGTGCCGGTCCAATCCTATGAAGACATACGCGAACTCATCGAGCGTCAGGAACTGACCGGCGAGAACTGTCTGACGGCCGAGCGCCCGGTCTACTACAACCGAACCAGCGGCACGCTCGGGGATCCGAAGAACATTCCGGTCACCGGGAACGGACTGAAGCGCATGCGGCGGCATCAGGGTACGTCCGCCTATAGCCAGTCGCTGGGGACCCCGAACTTCGAGGGCAAGATACTCGCGATCGGCGGCCAGGCTGTTGAAGGCCGGATGGCCGGCGGCACGCCGTTCGGGTCCGCTTCGGGCCTGCTGTACCGGAATCAGCCCGGGTTCATCCGGCGGAAATTCGCATTGCCGCCGGAACTGTCCGACATCGAAGATTACGATGCCCGCTACTTGGCGATGGCGGTGCATGGGCTGGCCGAGGAGTCCGTTTCCTGCATGGTTTCGGCCAATCCGTCGACCTTTCTGCGGCTCCTGTCGACTATGGAAGATCACGCGGAGCAGATCGTCGACTCGATCGCGACAGGACGCTTGCCGGGCGAGCTCGCAAGGTTCCGAATCAAGGCGCGGCCGAAACGCGCCGCGGCGCTGGCGCGCCAGTTCGAGCGCACGAGACGTCCGGGCTTCGCCGACGTGTGGCCCGGGCTCCGCGGTGTCGTTTGCTGGACCGGTGGAAGCTGCGCGGTTCCGCTCGATGCACTGCGTGAACGGCTGCCCCGGGAAGCGAAGGTCGTCGAATTCGGTTACCTCGCAAGCGAGGCCCGCGGGACGGTCAATGTCGATGCGGCCCGCAACGTCTGTCTCCCGGCCTTGCTCGATACCTACTTCGAGTTTGCCGACCGGGACGACCGGGAAGCGGGGTCGGCGGACTTCCTTTGCCTGCACGAACTCGAGCCCGGGCGCGAGTATTACGTGTTCGTTACGACGTCCGACGGCTTGTACCGCTACGACATGAACGACATCCTGCGCGTGAACGGCAGCGTGCACGCCACGCCGACGCTCGAGTTCGTGCAGAAGGGCAAGGGCACGACGAATATCACGGGCGAAAAGCTCACCGAAGCGCAGGTGCTTGCGGCGGTCACCGCTGCGCTCGGGGAACGGGCGATCCGGCCGCGCTTCTTCGTCGCGCTCGCGGAACCCGACGCAGCGCGCTACACGCTCTACGTCGAAGCGAATTCGCCCGGCGATTGGGCGGATTTCGGCAACGAGGTGGATCGCCGCCTGTGTACGCTGAATATCGAGTACGAAGGCAAGCGCAAGAGCGGCCGCCTTCGGCCGGTGATCGTACGCTGGTTGCGCGACGGCGCCGGCGATTCGTACCGCATGAACCGGGTGGCGGCCGGCCAGCGCGACGCCCAGTTCAAGCACCTCTATCTGCAATACGCCGCGGAATGCCGGTTCGACTTCGACGCCCTGACGCAGCGTCCGTGACTCGATGCAACTTGCAAATCTCGAAGTCTTTGCCTTTCCGATGCCGTTCCGGGCGGTATTCAGGCATGCCTCGGCCAGGCGCGACCGCACGGAAAACCTCATCGTCGCGGCGCACTCGAGTTGCGGCCGGACGGGCTACGGCGAAGGTTGCCCGCGTTCGTACGTCTCGGGCGAGACGGTCGCGGGCGGACTTGCGTTCATCGAACGCCAACGCGAGACGCTGGTCAGGGACATTAGTGACGTCTCCGGACTCGAGGCGTGGATCGCGGCGCACCGGTCCGACATAAACCGCAATCCCGCCGCGTTCTGCGCCGTCGAACTCGCGATCCTCGATCTGATCGGGCGAGTTTCGTCCTGTCCCGTCGAGGATCTTGTCGGCGTGCCGCGACTCAGCGGCTCGCGCCGCTACTCGGCGGTGCTCGGCGATGCGCCGTATCCGGTCTACCGGTGGCAGTTTCATCGCTACCGAAAGCTCGGCTTTCACGACTTCAAGATCAAGCTCTCGGGCCGCCTGCGGCGCGATCGGCGCAAATTGCGCCCGTTCGTCACCGCGCCCGACGGAGTGCTGCGCCTGCGGCTCGACGCCAACAATCTCTGGGAGTCCGCCACGGACTGCATCGATCACATCAATGCACTTGCGCACCACGTCTACGGGATCGAAGAGCCGCTTCGCAGCGGCGATCTCGAGGGGTTCAGCCGCGTCGCCGAAGCCTGCGATACGCGAGTGATTCTCGACGAAAGCGTGCTGCGGGCCGATCAATTGGATGCGCTCGGCGACGGCGACCGCTGGATCGTCAACATCCGCGTATCGAAGATGGGCGGCATCGTTCGCTCGCTGGAAGTCGCCAGGGTAGCCGAGCAACGCGGCATCGGCGTCATCGTCGGCGCCCAGGTCGGCGAGACGAGCATCCTGACGCGAGCGGGGCTTGCGGTCATGAGCGGCGTGGGGCAGAACCTCGTCGCGGCGGAAGGCGCGTTCGGTACCTGGCTGCTCAGCGAGGATCTGACCACGCCCTGCCTGATGTTCGGTCCGGGCGGCGAGTTGCGTACCGAAAGGGCCGTCGGCGAGGGCCATTCGGGGCTCGGGCTCAGCGTTCGCCGGGAGGCCCTGGCGCCCGCGGATTCAGTCGGGTGAGTTCCGATTGGAGCGCGCCGGATGCGCGGATATACTGCTCGCATATGCACTCGTCCGGAAGCGCCCCCGCTACGGAGTCGTCTCCGGCAGATTCGGGTATCGGGAGGTGCGCGATGCGTACGACCATGTTCCTGGCAGCGATAGCGGCGTTTACCCTGTTCGCGCTTGCGGCACACGCCGATGGCGAGCCGGTGTCCGATGTGTGCGCCGTGGCGCAGGCCGGCGCCGGGCAAGCTGCCGATGCAGGCGCATCCCCGATCGGTGTGGCGCTGTGCGCATCGGAAGGATCAACAACCGTGACATCTGTCACGGCAGGCAATGTCGGCCAGTCTGTCGGTCAGGTCGGCGGCGAGCCGGTCAACGTCACTTCCACCGACATTGGGGATCTCAGCGTCGCAACGGGGCAGGTTGGCGGCAAGCAGATAAACGTAGTTTCCACGGACCTCGGGAATGTCACTGTCGGAACAGGCCAGGTCGATGGCCGTACGGTCAGCACCAGCACGGTCGAACTCGGCGACTCAACGGTGACCGTGGGAACCGTGGGTAGTCAGTCGATCAAGCAGATCACGAACGACTTCGGAAATTCCCGCCACACGAGCGGCCAGATCGGCGGCGAGTCCGTCAACGCGGTCACGACGCAAATCGGCAACACGAGCGTGACCACGGGCCAGGTCGGCGGCGAATCCGTATCGCTGACGACGGTCGAAGTCGGCAACGTCACGGTTACGACCGGTCAGGTCGGCGGGACGTCCGTGAATACCAACACCATCAAGATAGGCGACGTCACGCACACCATAAGCCTGCCCGGGAACTGAACCGCGCCGCTGCCGGCGGCCGATCGCCGGCCGACTGCGTAGTTTCCCCGGTGTCGCCGCGCACATCGCGCGGATTCGCTTGCCCGGTCCGGTACGCCCGGCCCGGATACGCGGACTGTCCCTGCCCGTCCGCGGTTCGGTTCCTGTGGCTGCTCCTGTAACCTAGGCAGCGTTTCGGTTTCAGGTGGTAGCAGATGGGTTGGTGGGCGACGCTCGTCGGCGGCACGCTCGGTTACATGATCGGCGGGCCGATCGGCGCGCTGATCGGCGCATCGATCGGCAGCAGCCTCGGCGGCTCTTCCGGTCGCGCGCGTCGCGGCCGAACGGATCCCCATCGGCGCGCAGGCGCGAGCAATGCCGAGCGCGCCCAACTCGCGTTTTTCGCCGCGACGTTCAGCGTCATGGGCCATATCTCCAAGGCGGACGGACGCGTCACGGCCGAAGAGATTCGCCTCGTCAACAATGTCATGGACCGGTTCGGGCTCGCGGGC
Organism: Gammaproteobacteria bacterium; assembly: GCA_022826245.1. Lineage (GTDB taxonomy): Bacteria > Pseudomonadota > Gammaproteobacteria > Steroidobacterales > Rariloculaceae > Rariloculus. The sequence goes on along the minus strand of JAJDVG010000024.1, from coordinate 15,981 downwards.
GAGCAGCGCCGCGCCGCCCGGGCGCTCTTCAACCAGGGCAAGTCGCGCCAATTCAGCCTGAACGGCGTGCTCGATCAGCTCCGCCGCGAGTGCCTGCGCGGCTCGAACATCAGGCGCGTGTTCGTGGAGATCCAGTTCGAGGCCGCGTGGGCCGACGGCGCCATCCATCCGACGGAAGGGCGCATCCTGCGCCATGTCGCGCAACGACTGGGGTTGTCCGACACCGATTTCATCGAGATCGAGCGCACGACGCGCGCGATCCGGGAGGACCATCCCCCGAGCGCGTCACTCGACGATGCCTACGCGACGCTCGGCGTCTCTCCGAACGCTTCCGACGACGAAGTCAAGCGGGCCTACAGGCGCATGATGAACCGGCATCACCCCGACAAGCTCGCCGCGAAGGGGCTGCCCGACGAGATGATGAAGGCCGCGACCGAGCGCACGCAGCAGATCAAGGCCGCGTGGGATAAGGTCAAGGCCGCACGTGGCTGAACCTCCGGTCCGCTATTCCCGAAGACCGAAAACGAAGAGCCCGTTGCCTGACGCCACGGCGATGAACTGCGAGCCGCCGGCCTCGTAGCTCATCGGACCGTTGGCGAACTGTCCGCCGAGGATCGTGCGCCAGAGCAGCTCACCGTTGCGCGCATCGAGTGCGTGGAAATAGCCGTCGCGGCTGCCCATGAAGAGCAGGTCGGTCGCCGTCGTCAGGATGCCGCTGCTGCTCACGTCGGTCATGTCGAACCGCCAGCGGTGCTCGTGAGTACGCGGATCGATGGCGATCACCGCGCCCGTGCCCCGGGCCTCCGTCCAGTTGTTGATCGGCCCGCGCTCCAGGCCGGCAAGCCCGGGCGCGCCGGGATCCGGGTTCGTGGGCCGACCGCCGAGAAACCGCTGGCCGGGGACGTATTCGACCTCGACCGGCCGGAAAACGGAGCCGCACCCGTCCCAGGCCGTGACGTAGAAGAGTTCGGTGTTGGGGCTGAACGATGGCGAGTACCAGTTCGTGCCGCCGGCGACGCAGGGGTAGGTCGTCTCGCCGAGGGGTTGCGGGGTCTCGATCGGCCGCCCGGCTTCGTCGAGACCGCTGGCCCAGTTGACGCGCACGAACGGTTCGCCGCTGATGAACTGGCCCGTCTCGCGGTCGAGGACGTAAAAGAAGCCGTTGCGGTTCGCCCAGAGCATGAGCTTGCCGCTTGAGAATTCGGCGATGTCGAGGTCGACGAGCACCGGGATCTGCACGGCGTCGTAGTCATACGGATCGCCCGGCGTGAACTGGAAGTACCAGACCAGTTCGCCGGTATCCGCATCGAGCGCGACGACGCTGTCGGAATAGAGGTTGTCGCCGGGCCGTTGGGCCGCGTTCCAGTCCGGACCCGGGTTGCCGATGCCCCAGTAGGTCAGGTTGAGTTGCGGATCGTAGGAGCCCGTGAGCCAGACCGAAGCGCCGCCGTGCATCCAGGCGTCGCCGCCGCCTTCCCAGGTCTCGTGGCCCGGCTCTCCGGGCCCGGGAATCGTGTAGAAGCGCCAGATTTCCTCGCCCGTGGCCGCGTCGAAAGCGGAGATGTAGCCGCGGATGCCGAACTCGCCTCCGGCAACGCCGACGATGACCTTGTCGTCGACGACGAGCGGCGCAAGCGTCATCGCGTATCCCAGGCTCGGGTCGCCGACGTTCGTCTGCCAGATGGGTTGGCCCGTGACGGTGTCGATGGCGATGAGTTCGGCATCGATCGTCGCCATGAACAGTGTCTCGCCGAGGATGGCGACGCCGCGGTTGACGCGGCCGCAGCATGGCCGGGATTCCGCCGACGGCGTGTATTCGTACTTCCAGAAGATCCGGCCGAAGGTCGCATCGAGCGCAACCACGGTATTCGGCGCTTCGGTCAGGTACATGATGCCGTCGACGACGAGGGGGCTCGTCTCGAACTTTTCGAGCGATTGAGCCTGAAACACCCACTTGAGCTCGAGGTCGCCCACATTGGACGGGTCTATCTCGTCGAGCGTGCTGTGGCGCGTGCTCGCGTAGTTGCCTGAGTAAGTCAGCCAGTTGTTCGGTTCGTCACCCGCGTTCTGCAGCCGCTCGGACGTGACCTGGGCGTTGAGACCGGGCGCCGCCAGGGCGAGCACGCCAAGTGCGAAAGCTGTTGATCTTGTCAGCATCGTTACATTCCTTTGAGCGAAAGCAGGTAGGCCAGGACATCGGCGCGTTCTTCGTCGGTAAGCGTCTCCGCGTAGGAGGGCATATCGGTGGTCTCGAGCAGCGTGAATTCACGGAGCCGGGCCTTCTCGAGCGATATGAGCCGTTCGTTCTCATCGACGAGTTGAACGGTAAACGTGTCCTGATTGAGCCTGCGGCCGTTGATCACGGTTCCGTCGGCGGTCACGGCGCGAACCGGACGATTGATCGGAATCGTGCCTCCCGGTGCGCCGAGCAGCGAGCGTTCCAGTTGCGCGGCCGTACGCAGCGCGCCGATATTGCTCAGATCCGGCGCCGCGCGCGGTCCCTGGCCGTAGACGCGGTGACAGGTCGAGCATTCGCCCTTGCCTGCGAATATTGCCTGACCGCGGACCGCGTCGCCGACCGCGATCGAGTCGGGATCGACGCTGCCGATATTGCGAACGTAGGCCACGAGCGCCGTGATCTCGGCATCCGAGTATGCGGTCGCAACCATTGCCGTGCCCGGCAGGCCGTTGCGGATATTCTCGCCGAGCGCCCGGTCGCTCGGGGAGTTCGGAAACTGCGTGTTGCGCAGATTGATTTCCGGAAGCAGGTCGCCGTTTTCTCCGTGGCACACCACGCAGTGCATGTTGTAGAGCCTGGCGCCGAACTCGATGTCGGTCTGTTCGTACCGTCCGACGTGGGCCTGTTCCTGCGCACTGGCTGTAGGGGCGAGACCTGCCGCTGCCACGAGCGCGAGGAACCGCAAGTGTCGTCTGAGCATCAGCATCGTTATTCCCCCGGACGCCTGACGTGTTGTCCGCCGTATCGAGGCGGGACTCAATGAAACTACCAGAAACCGCTTGCGTTCCATAGGCGGAACGACCTGCGCATCCTCGGCTCAGGGCCGCCTGAGGCGATGCGAGAAGTAGAGCGTCTCGCGCTCGACGAAGCGCCGCCACGCGCGAAAACCGACGATTCCGCCCCAATCCTTGTACTCGCGGACGAGTTCGGGATCGCCGAGCCCGTCGAACAGCTTCTCCTTGCGTTCGTTGTCGAGTTCGAGCGAGCGGATCACGTTGTCGGTGATTTCGAGGCGTTCCTCGATCACGAAGCCCGCCGCGCGCAGGTCGTCGCTGCAGTCGTCGTCGGCCCAGCAGCCGTCCGTGTAGCAAAAGTCGCCGCCCGGTCGGAGCACGCGGAACACTTCGGCGAAGAACGCGCGGCGGTCTGCGTAGAGGTGCGAGGCTTCGATATTGACGGCGACGTCGAAAGTCCCTGCGTCGAAGCCGAGCTTCTCGGCATCGCCGACCTCAAACCGCGGCCCGTCGCTGTGCCGCCGCGCCATGCGGATGTTCTCGCCGCTCACATCGATGCCCGTGTAGCTGCGCGGTGCGAAGGTCCGGAAGAGGAAACCCGCGCCGCCGCCGCGCCCGCAGCTCACCTCGAGCACGTCCCGGCCCGCCAGGTCGACGTCGCGAACGGTGTGCTCGTACAGCCGCAGGCAGTAGAACTCGGCATGGCCGGCCGGCACGCGGCTGTTTTCGGGTTCCGAGCTGAAACCGTAATTGAGTACCGTGAACTCAGGCACTTTGGCGGCGGCCTTGTCGTAATAGGCCGCGACACCGCTGCTGGTGGATTCACCGGCCATGACGGTCAAGCATTGGCGTCCCGAATCGTCATGCGCATCCCGTACCGCGGCCGCATGGTGGTCTCCGCCGAAGTGCGTACCTTGTGTCCCCGCTCGAGATCCAGAACGAAGCGCTGCGCGATGAGCGCGATGACGAGCTTGAGTTCGACGACCGCCATCGATGCGCCGATGCAGTTGCGGTGCCCGGCGGCGAAGGGAATGAATGCGAAGCGCGGGCGTCCGGCCGAGCGCTCCGGAAGGAACCGCTCCGGATCGAACTCATCGGGATTCGGCCAGATCTGCGGCAACCGGTGGATCGCGTAAAGCGAGATGTAGATCATCGCGCCGGCGGGAATCGCGTAACCGCCGAGCGTGTCGTCCTCGAGCGCGACCCGTGATATGGAGTGGATCGGCGAGTACATCCGCAGCGTTTCGTTGAGTACGCATTCCGTGAACTCGAGGCGATCGACGTCGGCCCCGGTGATCCGGCCCGTGCCGAGCACGGTATCGACTTCCTGCTTCAGGTTCTCCCGCGCATCGCCGTGCCGGCAGAGCAGGTAGTGCGCCCACGCGAGCGACATGGCCGAAGTCTCGTGCCCGGCAAAGAACAGGCTCATGAACTGGTCGCGCAGCGATTTGGCGTCGTATTCGTCGCCCTGTTCGCGGCTCTTGTGTACGAGCAGGCTCAAGACCCCCGCGTCTTCAAAATCGGTCTTTTTCTGCGCTTCCAGATACTCGAATATGCAGGCATCCGCGGCGCGAATCGCGGCGTCGAACTGCGTTTGCCGCTGTTTGCCCTTCGGTTTGTAGAGGGCCAACAAGCTGCGCGGAGGGATGGGCCAGTTGTTCTTTATCGCGATTGCGGCCGCGTGGAATCGTTCGTCGATGTCCGCGAAGCCCGGGCCCATGAGGTAGTGGCCGGCGAGCGTTTGCGTCAACTTCAGGAAATCGACCTCGACGTCGCGAACCAGGCTGCCGTTCGATGCGGCGCTTGCCCACTCGTCGAGGAAGCTCGTCGTGATGGCCGCCATTGCCGGAACCTGCGAGCGGATGTAGTCGTTCCGGAATGCCGGTTGAGTGATGAGGCGCTGCCGGTTCCAGCTTTCGCCTTCCGAGAGCAGCAAGCCCTCGCCGAAGGTGTCGATCGCGGCCTGGTAGCGGACGTTCTTGCGGTAACGGCGCCGCTTCGTGACAAGCAATTCGTAGAGCAGATCGGGATCCGAGACCAGGAAGACCTGCCGGCCCTTGAGCGGCACCCTGGCGATGCCGCCGTACCTGTTCGCGACCGATGACCAGAACAGCATCGGATCGCGCAACAGCGAGTTCAGACAACCGAAATACGGCAGCCCGCGCGGACCCGGAGGCTGATCGCTCGGCTCGGCTACCTGAGCCGCGGACTTCGAAAACACGTTGTCGGGTTCCCCAATGGTCGACGCGGGCTATCGTCTTGATCTTCTGGCCCGCTCAGGATTTCAGTCTAGCGTGCCGATGCTCGCCAGACCAACCGCTCGGTTACACTCGGCGACACAGTGCAGTCACAAGAACATCATGGATAAGGAATTTACTCCCGGGAGCCGCGCGCAGTGGCGAGCCTGGCTCGAACGGAACCACGATACGTGGACCGTGGTCTGGCTCGTGTTCTACAAAGTGCACAGCGGAAAACCCTCGCTCTCGTACAACGACGCGGTCGAGGAAGCCGTATGTTTCGGCTGGATCGATGGAGTGAGACGTTCGATCGACGACGAGCGCTATACGCATCGGTTTACGCCGCGCAAGCCGGTGAGCACGTGGTCGGCCGCGAACCGCGAGCGCGCCGCGAAAATGATCCGGGACGGGCTCATGACCTCCGCCGGGCACAAGGCGATCCGGCAAGCGAAGCGGGCGGGGACCTGGGACGCGCCGGCCGCGACGATAGATATCTCCGTTCCTCCGGAACTTGCCGAATTCATGCGCACGAACGAGAAAGCGGCCAGCTTCTTCGAATCGCTCGCGCCGTCCTACCGCACGCAGTTCACGGGCTGGATCAACTCGGCCAAGCGGCCCGAGACGCGACAGCGCCGGCTTGCCGAATCGATGGACCTGCTCGAAAGGGGACTGAAACTCGGCATGCACTGAGACGTCGCAGCGAGACGGTTGCCTGGCTTCGAGCCCGCTGCGGGCGATGGTAGAGTTACGCGCCGCAAGGGAAGGGAGGCACGGCGATGCCGAGAAGGGTTGCCATCATCGGAGGGGGAGTCTCGGGACTGGCGGTGGCCTGGGCGCTGCACAGGCAGCCCGATGAGTTCGATTTTCGGCTGTACGAAGCTCAGGCCGAGCTCGGCGGCAACGCCATCACGGTCGACATGCCGCAGGACGACGGCAGCTCGATCCCGTTCGACATTTCCGTTACCGCGTGCATTCCGTCCGTCTACCACCACATCGTCCTGTTCATGCAGCAGAACGGTATCGAACTCGTCGATACCCGCTTCAGCTACAGCGTGAAGTATCGCGGCGGCGTCTACGCGCACGACTTCGATTCCGACATCAGGCGGCAACTGCAACCGGAAATCTGGAAATTCCAGAGGCTCCTGGGGCGACTGAAGTGGTTCGGCCGTCTCAACAAGTCGAGGTCCAGATTCCTCAATGCCCTGAACCCGTTCAACTACGTGAGCATGGGTACGGTTCTCAATCTGGGTGGCTACTCCGGCGACTTCAGGTACAAGATACTCAAGCCCATGTTCGTCAACTTCCTCATGGCGACGAACGTCTTCGACATGCCGGCGTCGCTGTTCTCCCGCTACCTGGAATTCTTCGACATCGAAACCGCAACGCCGATGCGCACCTGGGATCAGGGCACGCGGCGCATCTACGAGACGTTGTCGGGCGGCTTCCGGGAGAAGATCTACTTCAGCCGACCCGTGCGAAAGGTGTACCGGCGCAGGTCCGATGTGCCCCGGAACAAATTCTATCCTCCCACGTCGGGTGGGAGGGTTGGCCAGCGTACGTCCGGCGTAATCGTGGAGGACGAAAACGGAAACACGGAGACATTCGACGATGTCGTCTTCGCGTGCAATGCGAATCAGACGCTGATGATGCTCGACAACCCGAGCTTCCTCGAAAGATCCCTGCTGTCCTCAATCCGTTACGAAAGCGAGCTGCACAACCATACGATCGTTCATTCGGACGCTTCGGTCCTTCCGGACACGGACGTCAGGGAACTCGATACGCGCAGCAATCACATCGAGCAGTACGGCGTACGGCCCGACAACTACGAAATCACCTACATCATGCATAACCAGCAGCCGTGGGCGAAGAAGTCGGACAAGCCCTGCCTCGTGACCTACAACCCGATCACGCCGATCGATGAGGGCAAGGTCGTCAGGAAGTGGTGGTTTCAGCATGTCGTCCACGACGTGCGCCACGTGGCCCTTCTCGTTCATCTGTTCAGCTTCGTGCAGGGCAGGCGGGGGGGCTGGCATTGCGGCGCCCATACGCTGATCAACAGCCAGGAGACGTGTTTCGTCTCGGGTCTCGTTACGGCGCGACAGCTCGGCGCGGACTATCCGTTCGACGATCCCGAAGCGAGGAAGTGGTTCAACTTCTACGGGCGGATGATGTACGGCTGGCGGTTCAGGAAGGCGTGAGGCGGGGAGTAGCCTAGAGTCGGAACGTATGCGTGTACTTGACCGACAGCCGCGACTCGGTAGACCGCAACCTGGAGAAAGCGCCCTCGGCGTCGAAGCCGTGATTCAGAACGATGTAGAGATCGCGCCCGGCACGAGGGTTCCACCGCAATCGACTGTTGATTCCGGCCGAATTTGACTCATTGTCGTACTGGATCAGGTTGACCCAGGACCAACGGACATCGAACGCGTAGTTCGCCTCGACCTGAATGAGCCGCGTGACGAATTCGCCGCCAGGCAGCTCGACGTCGTTGTACTCGTAGCCGAGACCGAGGAAGAGATGCTCGTTCGGACGCCATTCGAGGGCGGCCACGGCGGAGAGTATTTCGCCGCCGTAGAAATCGCCGACCTCGAGTTCCAGTTCCGGGGCCAGAGCGCGCGCTTCAGCGCCGCCCACTTCGATCCCGACGCTGTCGAACTCGTAGTCGCCAGGGGCGATCATGACACCGTCGCTGATCTCGAAAGCTTCCAGCAGAACTTCCCGATTTCGCGATGCGCTCAGGGTGAAGTCGTCGCCCGCGTGTGATTGCAACTCGAGTAACTGAACATAGATTCTGCTGCTCTCAAGACCGCCCGAGATCCTGTCGTAGCGTTCGAAGTTGACGCCCGAACGGTTCGATCGCAGCCAGCGATGTTCGTCGGGCCGGGAAATGTAGCCGACCGTCAACTCGGTCCTTTCAACGCCGGACCGATTCACGAAACCCAGTGCCGGGTTGAAGTCTTCGGAGAACGTATCGTAAGCCAACCATCCCAGCAGTCCTTCGCTGTTCGGTGACGCTACACGAAGCCCCCAGGCCGATTCGTCGCCATCGAATCCCTCGGTATCTGACTGCTGAAACCAGAGTTCGCCTTCGAGCGTCCGGTTTCCCGGTAGCCTGGTATTTCGATAGCGGAAATCCGCGCCGAACAACGAGTTGTCCAGATTACTGTGGGGGTCGCCGTCGGTAACGATCATGCCGACGCTCGACTCCTCCAGCACATTCGCCGATACGCGACCGACGAAGAGGTTGCTGTCGTCGACGGCGCCGAACCCCTCCTGCTGGATGTCCAGCGCGCCCACGTTCCATCGGCCGACGCGCCCGGTGACCTTGGCGCCGACCTCCAGATCGACGGGCTGCCCGTTGCCGCCCAATCCGATGCGGCGCGAATGAAACGGGATGCCGTTTCTTTCGAGCCCGCCGAAAGAGAATATGTCGACATCCTGCAGGAAGAAGTCGCGCTTCTCCGGAAAGAACAGCGAGAAACGGGTGAGATTGATCTGGCGGTCGTCGACCTCGGTCGCCGAAAAGTCCGTATTGAGCGTCAACACGCCCGTAAGCGACGGCGTGAAGTTATAGAACACGTCAAGCGACGGATCGGTCTGAGAGTTGGAGGCGTCGGTCTCGAAGTCCGTGGACTGACTGGTCACGATCGACGGTACGATATCCAGGCCCATACCCTGCTGCAGCCCGCTCAGCCCCGAAATCACGCCTGTCGCTCCAGGGTTGACTTCGCGATTGAACGAAACCCAGGCGATATCCTCCTGCTTGCGCGCAATGCTGCGTTCCACCGTGAATCCCCAGTCGGCATTGTTCGGGTCGAAGTTCAGTGTCTTGAAAGGAATGGAAAACTCGGCCGCCCAGCCTTCGTCGTTGATCCGGGCCTCGGCGTGCCAGATGCCCTCCCAGTCCTGGTTCTGCTCGGTAGGTGTTACAAAGACCCCATCGCGCCGACTGCCGACCGGATTGACCTCAAAGCTGTAACCCGTGCGCTTGTTGTTGAACGGATCCAGCAGGATGGCGAACGAGTCGTCGAACCACATCGGCTGCCCCTGCACCATCTGCCGCGCGCGTATCTCGCCCGGTTCGCTATCGAACATGCGGGCCGCAACGTAAAGGTTGTCGTCATCGTAGAGTACGTAGACTTCGGTACGCTCCGTCGGCACGCCGTGATCCACGGGATCGAACTGGTGCAGGTCGTCGATGACCGGCGCCTGCGTCCAGACCGGGTCGTCCAGAACGCCGTCTATCGTCGGAGCGGTCTCTGTCCGGGCGATTCGCAGCACCTTGTCGCGTTCGGTCACGTCACGCGAGGACGGGCTGTCCTGCCCCTGCGCCTGGCTGAAGCCAAAGGCGCACAGCAGCAGGGTGAGCGCTTCGGGAGCGCCGCCCGTTTGCGGCGGGCGAATTGCATGGTCCTCCATGGCGCACATCCTACTAAGCAACAGATCCAGTTGCTTGCTTCGGCGTCGGTGGTCGAGGAAAGCAGGTTGTTCCGTCGCGGCATACTTGCATCGATGCCTCGCGCGGTTTCCGATCGATTAGGGGTGCTCCCCGTAGAAAAATCGCAATCGCCACGACCCCAGTTGACCGGTATCGTCGGCGGCCAGATCCGCCACGTGCACCGTCCACGTTCCGTTGGGATTCTCGCCGTAGAACGCGTTGCTCATCAGTCGCCATGCGCGTAGCCCGAGAGGGTAGCCGTCGAGCAACGCGTTGAAAGGCGCGTTGACGATGCTGGCGGCGCCGGAAGGCGATCGCAACGTGATGCCGAGGTCCAGTGCGTTGGAGTGATCCGCCGAAATTTCGAGGATTACAGCCTCGATGTTGGACGATTCGGGCAATCCGGCAACCGACAGGCTGTCGGTAACGCCGCCGCCGTCCGCATCTGGAATGGCCAGGGGCGGCCCGGACGCCATCTCGGCTTCGAACCACGGCGATTCCATGAACTCCCCGAGGCTGTCCGGCGCATGGCTTGCCGCCGTCTCCAGCGCGTCGTCGACGGCGACTGCGCCGAACCCGTACCAGTTGTGGAAGCGGTAGCCCGCGGCGTTGGTCTGCCAGCGGTGCCGCGCGATGTACGGGCGCCCGTTGAAGGCCGCCCGGATCTCGGCGCGGCCCGGGTCGATCTGCCGCGCCGAAGAAGCCAGGATGTGTTTCACGTCGCGCCAGGTCAGCGCGGGATACGCACCGAGCAGCACGGCGATCGCTCCCGCGACGGCGGGAGTGGCCGACGAGGTTCCCCCGAACGCGCTCGTATAGTCTCCGTTTCGGTTCAGCGGGTGGTCGCTGGACAGGACATTGTCCGGAGCCGCGTCGAGTCCGACGTGCGGGCCTGCCTGGTCGGTGGTGATGATCGCGGGACGCTCCACACCGTCTTCGCCCGCGGGTCCGACCACCCAGAGAGTCGCCCCGGCGCTTGAATAGGACGACCTGACGCCCTCGGCGTTGAACGCGCCGACGGCGATCAGGTACGGCAGATTGTGGTCCGGGTCGGCGTTGGCGCCGATGCAGCCGATCTCCTCGTTGAGCGGGTGGTTGTGGTGGCAATGCTCGAATTCGTTTCCCGCCGCCTTGACATACAGTGCGCCTCGGCCGGAGCGCAGGTCGCTCGTGCCCATCTTCACCAGCCGCACGAAATCCTCCGAGGAATTCTCCGCCGGAAGTTCCGTGCCGAAACTCATGTTGAAGATGTCGACGCTGGCCGAATCGGGCGAATCGTCGCTGCCGCCCAGGCTCTGAAACATCGCAAGTTCGGCGTCGCCGCCGTACACGGCGGCGCCCACGTTGAATCCCACCAGCGACGCCTCCGGCGCCACGCCGCGCCCGCCGCGGCCGTTGTTCGCCGCCGCTGCCGCAACGCCCGCCACGCTCGTGCCGTGGTCGCCGAGAATGCCGTGGTTGAACGGGTCGGTGCGGGAGGCGCCGGCGGTGAAGCCGTGCGCGAAGTTGAACGATTGGCCCTCGGCCACGTTGGCCGCCAGGTCCGGATGGCAGATTTCAAGGCCGGTATCGACCACGGCGATCTTGACGCCTGCGCCGTTGCGCCGGGCGCCGATCGATCCCGTCATTCGAAGGTCCGCGCCCGCCAGCCCCGCGGCGTTTGAAAACGCGGTCTGGCCGGTGTTGCTCAGGTGCCATTGGTGGGCGAACAGGGGGTCCGCGCCGGTCGGGCCCGCGTTTCGCTCCGGTATCGTGCAGCGAGTCACGACCCTGCCGCTTGCATCGGTCAGGAAACCGGCCAGAAACGCGTACTCGACAATCGTTCCGGAGTCGGAGTTTCCGGTCCCGGCGCCTGACAGGTACGCGCGGACGTAATACCGTCCGTTCGGCTCCAGGTCCTGGAGCGGCAGCGTGAACCCGTGCGTTTCGGGAAAATGGAACAGATCCGGGTTGACCGCGGGCACGTCGACGAAGCCGAGCGAATGCACGTCCCTGTTGAACTCGAAATCCGTGGACCACTCCGCCACGAGGGTTGCAGTCTCGCCTTCGGGCGACGTGTTGATCGCCAGAATCCCGAGTTCGATGGCTTCCCCGGTCACGCTGTACCGCTCCGGGAAGACGATCAGGTGCGGGTCCGGTTCCCGCGCCTGCTTGTCGATTTGCGCTGCCGGGCCGTCGAGCACAGTCAGCAGGATGTCGGACCCACTGCCGACAATGGCGTTTCCTTGTACCGATTCCACGCCGACGGCAATGGTCTCGTCCCCCTCCGCATCGAAGTCCCTGTAGACGTCGATGTGGGTGCTTGCCAGCACGCTGCCCGACGGCACGATGAGCGCGTCGGAACCGACCGCGTAGTCGCGGCCGCGGGTAGCCGAACCGCTGAAATTCAACCGCACGGTGAAGGTGGCAGGTGAGGTTCTGTCGAGTCGTACGGTCACCGGTACCTTGCGGCTGTCCGCCTCTTCGATCATCGGGTCGACCTGCGCCGTCAGGGACACGGTCGGCGGGGGAGGCGGCGGCGGGTCGCTCCGGTCGCAGCCCGCCGCGATCAGGCAAGCCGTCAGCGCGGCGATGAGGAGTCGCGGGCGAGCCGAACGAGGGATCGGCGGTCCTGTTCGGGCCATCTCCCGAGTCTGCATCTACCGCCACTCGATTGGCGGCGCGCTCAACCTGAGGGTCGCCCGCGGCGGTCCGGGCAGCCGTTGCAGGCGCGAGATGGCTTCCGCGGGATGCACATCGGCAGGCAAATCGACGATTGCGAATCCCAGTGCTTCGAACACGGTGATCCGCGTTGCGTCGACGACGGCGGCAATGGCCTCGGTCCGCACTCCTTGCTCCAGTTCGACGCGAACGCTGGGCAAGAGCGTCGAGAAAGTCCGCCGCGCCGGATCGAAGACGATCCGCGACCTGGGTCCCCGCAGCGGTGTGGATGCGGTAAACGTCTCGCCCTCGAACTCCACCTCGTGATACCGCCGCTCGGCCGTTTCCCAGGTCCGCACGGCGATCGGGGTGCGTTCCGACGGCGCATCGGGACTGACGGTCACGTCCGGCAGAACCAGCACCTCACGCCCTTCCACAGCGGCCATGCGGAGACCGTCCGTCATCGATTCCTGGGCTTGCGCGGCAGTCGTGAGCACCATCGCGATGCCGCAAACGCGGGCTGCACGCATCGAGGCACCGCCGAACTCGGTCAGGCGGAAAAATCTGGGCATCGATGGATGATGCCGGGCATGGTCCGGATTGTCCACGACAGCCTTTTGGGCGGTTCCGCGCGCCTGGCGTGCTGCTGCTTGACGCCATCGTGCCGACCACGCCGACGAACGAGATGGCGCATTCCGGTCAGTGCTGAAATCGATGTCGGTGGCTTCGACGGATTTCCTGTCGTAAACGCCAGTTACGTGGTCTTGATCTCCTGTCCGAAACGTTGGTATATATCGTTGGTATATATTCAATCGGAGCCATGCGATGTCCGAATTTGCCAGGTTGTTCTGGTCCGGTCGCTCCCAGGCCGTAAGACTGCCGAAGGAGTTTCGGATGACGGGCGACAAGGTGCGCATCCGCAGACAGGGCGCCGCGGTGGTCCTTGAGCCTGTCGAGTCGGACTGGGCCTGGCTGGACGCCATCGCAGGTCAATTTTCGGACGACTTCTTTTCCGACGGCCGTGACCAGCCCGAGCTGCCGGGGCGGCCGCAACTGGAAGGCGCCTTCGAGTGATTCGTTTCCTGCTCGACACCAACGCCTGCACCAGCCTGCTGAACGATACGTCGAGACTCCTGCATCGGCATATCCGGCGGCACGCACCGTCGGAGATCGGCATCCCTGCCATCGTCGCCTATGAACTCTACTACGGCGCTTTCAAGAGCCGGCAAACGGACCGCAACGTTGCCTTGCTGGACCGGATGTCGTTCGAGGTTCTTCCCTTCGACGCCGGCGATGCGCGCGTGGCCGGTGCGATTCGAAGCGAACTCGAGGCAGCCGGGCGCCCCATCGGTCCCTACGACTTGCTGATTGCAGCCCAGGCCCGAGCCCGGCAACTGACCCTGATCACCGCCAACAGCCGGGAATTCGCTCGCGTCGATGATCTCGATTGCGAGGATTGGTCGCTTTGAAGCGCATCGCCGTTGCGGCGCCCAAGCTGCGGCAGCCGGGGATGCGCTCGGCGCAGGGAATCAGCGCCCGAGTGACGGGCCGACGGTCCGGGCAACCGCAGACGGCTCCGGGCAGGAAATCTCGTAGCGGGTGCTGCGCCCTCGTCCACGGGAAACCAGTGCGCCCATGTCCTGCAGACCGGCCAGATCTCGAGCGGCGGTCGCTGGCGAACACCTGGCAATGGTGGCGTAGTTCTTCCTGAACAACCCACCGGCAAATCCGGCCCGTCCTTCCCTGAAGATGCGGGCCGTTACCTTTCGCTGTCGCTCGTTCAACCGCTCGCCGTAGCGGTCGTAGAACCGGGTCTTGCCCAGGACGAACTCAACCTCGGCAACGGCAATCTCCTGCGCCCTGTCGATGGCCCGAGTGAAATATTCCACGAACCCGTCCAGGTTGAACTCGCCCCGGCCGATGAGTTCCAACTCGTCGTAGTAGTTGGGGCGATCCTCGTTGATGGCTGTCGCCAGACATGCGAGTGTCGGTCGACCGAGGGCCTGCGAAAGGGCGTGATCCGAGATCGCGCGGCCCACGCGACCGTTGCCGTCATCGAACGGATGGATCTTTTCGAACCAGACATGCGCGACAGCCGCGCGGATCGGCCCGGGGAGATCCGAGGCTCTGCCGTTATACCAATCCAGGAACCGCGCCATTTCTTCGGGCACCGCTGCGGACGGGGGCGCTTCATAGTGAATCCGGCCGGGTTGGGAGAGACTGCCTCCGCTGACAATTTGCATCGGCTCGGGTTGGTTGCGGTAAGCGCCACGCATCGCGAGGCTCGTGATTTGGTCCACGACAACCAGCGATTGCCAACCCCCGAGCATTTCGTGAGAGAGTGGCCGATTCCAGTTCTGCCGCACACTGACGATCAACTCGGCTGCCGCGGATGCCTTGTCGCCGGCATGCTTAGTGTCGCCGACCACTCGGCCGAAATGGGCCAGCAGAGATGACCTCACCGAGTCGCGGTCCAGCTTCTCGCCCTCGATAGCGTAGGAAGCAAGCACCTCGGAGAGCATCAGGTCTACAGACGCGTCGGTCTGGTTGGCGTCGGATAACGCTTCGATCTGCCCGGCGAGACGTTCGCCCTTGCGATGGAAGGTCTCGACACGCTCCTCGAACGCGGAGGCGTCAATGACGAAATTCGGCCACTCAGGGCGTTGCCAGATCCACATGTGAGACGATTTTACACGCTAATCGTCTCAAAATCCGGCTGATTCTGAGACGATTACGCTCCCGAATCGTCTCATCCCACGGCTCGGGGCACGTCTGGAACGACATGGCGCCAAGCCATGCGGATTTGACTCCACCGACTGTCAAGTCAGGACGCGCAGCGCGGTCTCCGGCGCCTTGTCGAGCACCCTCAACAGGGCGCGCGCCGCGCCGGTCGGACAGCGCTTCCCCTGCTCCCAGTTGCGGATCGTCTCACGCGGTACATCGATGCGCCGCGCCAGCTCCGTCTGAGAAAGCCCGAGCCGCCGCCGGACCCGGCGCGCGTATCGCGCCATGTCCTGAATGGCCTCATCCTCGTCCTCCTGCTGCTGCAAGGCGATCTGCGCCTCGGTGGTGGCATCCACCCTGGCGGGGTCGATCCTCCCCGAGGGCAGGGTGGACGGATCGTCGGGATCAACCCTGACTCGAGTCATGCTCATACTCCGCAACCTCCTTCCGGCTCGCCTTGCGGGCCGACATGATGCGAATGGCCGAGTTCCGCATCGTGTAAACGACGACATACACGCGCCCGTCGATCGAGCCTAACAGCCGATAGCGATCCTCTCCATAGTCCCGCCGCCGATCCTGCGCGACGATCCGGTGGGGATCGAGGAAGGCACCCACGGCATAGGCGAAGTCGAAGCCGCGACGCTCGAAACAGGCGCTGCTCTTGGCCTCGTCCCATTCGAACTCCATTTCCAGACCATAGGCCAATGGCCCACCTTGGTCAAGCATGCCGTTCCGCGTGGACGAATCGGAAGAATCGGCGTTGCGCTTGGAATTTCCTTCAGCTCGCTCATGATCGACATCAACACCGGGCCCGAGATTCACGGCCGATTGCTAGCAACACTGTGAAGATGCACTAAAACCAGCAGTTTGAAGTTGTAGGTTTCTGCAAGGTCGTTTTGGTGGCCGCGATCATGATTCGGTGTTGGCGTCCTTCATGCGGTAGCTATTGCCCTCGATGACGACGGTTTC
>JAJDVG010000040.1 GCA_022826245.1 Gammaproteobacteria bacterium | reverse complement strand
CGCCATCCGGCACGGCTCCCGGGGAGCCGTCCTGGCTCGTTTTCGCCGGCGTCGTCGCCTGCTTCTTCCTGTCCGGGCTTGCGGCGCTGCTTTACCAGACTGCCTGGCTCAGGCAGTTCTCGCTCGTTTTCGGCACGAGCGAACTGGCGGTCGCTACCGTGCTCGCCGCCTACATGGGCGGGCTGGCGCTGGGTTCGGCCATCGCGGGGCGCTACGCCGGACGCGTCACGCGACCGGTACTCGTCTACGGCATTCTCGAAGCCGGCATCGCCTTGTCGGCGCTCGCCGTGCCGCTGCTACTGCTCGCGGCGCGGGCGCTCTACGCGGCGATCCTCGGCGATCAGCCCGCGCCGCCGGACGCGGCGACCTTCGGTCAGCCGATCTTTTATCTGATCGTGGCGTTCGTGGTGCTCGCCATCCCGACGGGCTTCATGGGCGCGACGCTGCCGCTGCTGATCCGCTATGCCGTTCGCACCGACCGCGAGGTGGGGCCGAGGGTGGCGCTGCTCTACGCGATCAATACGGCCGGCGCGGTCTGCGGCACGGTAATCGCGGCGTTCATGCTGCTGCCGGCGCTCGGGCTCAACCGGACCGTCTGGGTCGGTGTCGCCGTCAACGCGCTCGTGTTCGTCATCGCGGCGGCGCTCGCGCGCGACCGGCGCGACAGCGCTCCGCCTGACGAGGCCGTGGTCGCGGCCACGCCGCCTGACTTCGTCACGGCCTGCATTCGGCCGTTGTTCGCAAGGTCCGAACCGCTGGTGGGCCGGCTCAGGACCGTTTTCCGCACTCAGCCCGCGTGGATGCTGCCGGTCATGCTGGTCTCCGGCGCCAATGCTTTTCTGTACGAAGTGCTCTGGACCCGGATGCTGGCCCATGTGATCGGCGGCAGCATCTACGCATTCGCCACGATGCTCGCGGCCTTCCTGACCGGTATCGCGCTCGGCGGCGGCCTGGCCGGCAAACTTGCCGAGCGACGCGAGCAGGCCGCCATGGTCTTCGCGTTCACGCAGGTCGCGATCGGCGCGCTGTCGATCGGCGTCTACGCGTGGATGGGGCCGCTGATCCCCGACGCCCGGACCACCGCAGCGTTCGCGCTCTTCGCCGTGGCCGTGATGTTGCCGGCGACGATCTTCATCGGCGCCACCCTGCCCCTCTCGGTGCGCGTGCTGGCGCGCGACGAGAGCGAAGCCACGGCGAGCACCGCGCGCATCTACGCCTGGAATACCGTCGGCGCCATCATCGGTTCGATCCTCGCGGGATTCGTGCTGATTCCGGGCCTCGGCTTCGAAGGGACGATACGCGTGGCGGTGGGCGTCAACTTCGTGCTGGCGCTGTGGGCGGCCGGCTGCGTCGCGCGGCCGAGGCCGATTCCCGTGGCCATCGCCTGTGCCGGCATCGCCGCGGTCATCGCCGTCTACAGCCCGGAGCGGCCCCGGGCGGTGGTGCTGAGTTCCGCGTTCGACGTCGGCTATCCGGAGCCGCCGCGAGAACTCTATTACGCCGTCGGGCGTTCCTCGACCGTGGTGCTGCTGGCTTCGGGAAACTTCTACTATCTGCGCACCAACGGCCTCCCCGAAGCCTCCGTCGCGGTGAAGGGCTCGCCGCCCATTTCCGATGCGCAGAAATGGCTGACCGCACTGCCGGTCATCGCGCGCCCGGACGCGCGCAGCATGCTCGTCGTCGGCTTCGGCGGCGGCGTCGCGCTCGAGGGCATTCCGTCGTCCGTGGAAAGCGTCGATGTGGTCGAGCTCGAACCGGAGGTGATCGTGGCGAACCGGCAACTCGCCGGCATGCGTGACGTCGACCCGCTCGAGGATCCGCGGGTCAACGTCGTGATCAACGACGCACGCAATGCGCTCAGGCTGACCGGCAAGACGTACGACGCGATCGTCTCGCAGCCCTCGCATCCCTGGACGGCCGGCGCGTCGCACCTGTTCACGCGCGAGTTCGCGGCCGACGTGAGGAGCAAGCTCAACGAGGGCGGCGTGTTTCTCCAGTGGATGAATGCCGAATTCGTGGACGAACCTCTGTTGCGCACGCTGGCCGGGACGCTGGCGGCCGTGTTCGAGTCCGTGAGGCTTTACTACACGGGCTCCGGTGTACTCATGTTCCTGGCGTCCGATGCGCCGCTCGACCTGGAACTCGAGGCGGCGCGCACGGGCCGGCCGTTCAGCGACGACGCCCTGCACTACAGCCGATTCGGCCTGCACGGCGTCGAGGACCTGCTGGTGGCGCTCGCGCTCGACGAGCAGGGCATCCTGTCCTTCTCCCGAGGCGCCGAGATCAGCACCGACGACAACAATCTAATGGCGACCCGCAGCCGCGTCTGGGCGGATGGCCTGCAGCTCGACGATCTGCTCGAACTGTTCAATCCGCACGATCCGCTGACGAGACCCGGAAGCTGGGTCCACGCGCTGCTCGGCGGGAGCATCGACTACGGCTACATCGCCCGTTGGCTCGTGAGCACATCGCGCACGCCGCGCGCGCTGGACATGGCGGCAGCCATTCCCGACTTCTCGAGGCAGTTCGAGGTTTTCGGCTGGCTTTTCACGGCCACCGGAGAGCCCGACCGAGCCACGGAGTCCCTGAACAACGCACTGCTGGCCAATCCGCTCAACCTGCAGGCGCGCTACAACATCGCCGAGGACTACCTGGGGCCCCTGAGCCGCGGCGAAGCGCCCGAGGACATTCAGGCGGTCGCCGACGAACTGCGCGGCCCCGCGGCGGCCGTGATCCCGGGTCTCACGTACGAGGCCCTCGGCGACTGGGCGTCGCTCGCGGCGCTGGACGAGGTACTCGCCGCGAGCCGGATCACCGACGTGTGGTATGCGGACGCCGTCCGCCTGCGCGCGGCCTGGCGCGTCAATGCGACCGAAGACCGCGAGCGCCTTGCGCTGGAGGCGAGTCAGTTCATCGACCGGGCGTTGATACTCGCGGCGGACGACGATCTCCACCGGATGCGCGCCATGGCCACGCGCACGCTCGGCGACGACAACGCACTGCTCAGTTCGTCGCGCTACCTGGCGAGCTTCATCAACGGCTACCTGGTCAACGCGTCTTCCGACGGCTACAGGATGACGGCGGAGGAACTGGCCCAGACGCGCCAGAACCTGGTCATCATCGCCGAGCAGATCGCCGGCGATCTCGACGTCGCCGATCCCGATCACCTGATGTCGGTGCGCAATAGCGTCGACGAGCTTGTCCAGTACCTGGATGATTATCCGTTGGAGGACGCGGCCGGCGCTGCGGAGGCTGCGGAGACAGCGGAGGCTGCGGAGGCTGCGGAGACAGCGGACACGATAGAGGGCGAAAACGACTGACGTTTCCGTCCCCGGATCAAACGGCTCACCGATCGAACTGCACGATACCGTGGTTCGCAATTACTTCCATATCGACAGGAGTTTCCTGTTCGCAAAATACGATCAGGTTGCTTGAGGAATCCTCGCGTGCGCTTGGGACCAGCAGCCCGTCGGCTCCAAGAAACGCGCAGGCCTCCGCGATTTCCTGCGAACGCGGGTACTCCCTTTCACGCTCCAGGTAACTCAATTGGCCAAACGAGCCTGCGTCAAAGCCGATGGAAGCCAACGAGTCAGCGTCCGGGAATCGGGCGACTGCGCGCAGGGATATCCTCAATTCGAACAGCTCGTAACGGACTCGTGAAGGCGGCAAGGGCTGACCCTGAAAGAGATGGAACCGTCTCTCGGCGATGGCTGCGGTCCTTGTTGTCGACGTGTACAGGACATCCAGCGTCCCGTCGTCCCAACGCCCGCCCGCTCGCCAGCAGGTCAGCGGGTCGCGCCCTTCGCGCACCGAACGCCACACATGGCCCGCGTAGGGCGCTCGGTTGCCATGTTCCAGTGCATCGAGCAATCGCTGATCGCGGATTCGGTAATTTTTGTCGTTTCCGCGCGTTCGCGCCATGATCAGATGTAAGCGTCCGCTTCGAGCCGGTCGAGAATGGCGATCACGTCTTCGGTCCGTTCATCGCGGATCAGGTCGATGGCTCTTTGTCCCTCCAGTTGCGGATGGCGAGCAAAGAGCCAGGCGCGTACTTCTTCGACGCTGTAGTACTCGCCCAATCGCATGACTACGTAGGCAAGATCCGACATGATCAACTGCGTCTTGGGATGCGGCGATTTCCGGCCGCTTCCCCACCGCGAAACCGTAGCCTTGGAAACGCCGGTAAAATTCGCGATGTCGGTTCCTTTCAAACCTCCATCCTCCTGCAGCCGTGAAATGAACTGAACGACCGGTCGCGCAGTTGCCTGTGTCATGCCGAACTCCGTTTGGTCAGTGCTCCCAAGCTCTGTCATCGCAATGGGGCTCGAGTTGGATGGATGCGAGTGTTCCGCAGTGATCCGAACCTTTATGTTTCATTGACTATATCCAATGAAACAGTAAAGTCAATGGTGGGGCGGTAGGTGGCGGGTCGAAGTGATCAAGCCGTCATTGAATATGTTCCACCACAACACCGGCGTTTCTGGGGGGCTTGCGTCATGTTCTTCCAGTTGCCCGATCGCAAGTAAGCCCTGCAATGTCATCGAGGTCCGCCTTTATGAACAGCATCGGTTCGCTCAGCACGCGAGTCACGAAGCGGTCGCCTTTCGCCGACAGGGCCGAAAACCTGGCCGTTGTCATGACTACAGGATTGATTTCCCTTCGCATGGTTTGCCGTACCGAGGACAATGCCTTGACGACTTCCAGCAGCGACACATTGCCCAGGACGCAGATATCGAGATCGCTGTCGGCGCTTTGCCGGCCGCTGGCCATCGACCCGAACACGAAGGCCACGTCGATGTCGGCATCCAGGTCGGCCAACTCATCGCGCAGCAACGACACAAGCCCGATCGTCTTGCGAAAGATCGCCGCGAGTTCTTCGTGTATTGGACAGCGGGAGTCCGCCTGGTAGAAGACCTGATTTCCAACCTTTTCGCGGACTAATAGTCCGGATTCGGCCATCGCCTTCAGTTCACGGTGCAGTGAGCCGGCAGACACATCCGTGATCCGCTCGAGCGCGCGAACGTGAAAGCGTTCGTCCGGGTGCATGAACAACGTCGCGAGCACCCGGCGCCGGTACGGGCTGAACATGAAGTCGATGGGCTGTTTGCGCATGGGGCGGAAGCCTGTTCTCACAATCGCTGCGAATGTAGCAGGTGTGAGAACACATG
This sequence comes from Gammaproteobacteria bacterium, assembly GCA_022826245.1. Taxonomy (GTDB): domain Bacteria; phylum Pseudomonadota; class Gammaproteobacteria; order Steroidobacterales; family Rariloculaceae; genus Rariloculus. The sequence goes on along the minus strand of JAJDVG010000040.1, from coordinate 240,787 downwards.
TAAGCAACCAGAGTCTTGTGACGCCACGATGGTGAGTCTCCCAATCGGGGCGCGCTTTCGAAAGCGACCTCGCCGTTTCTGTGAAAAAAAGTGAAATAAAGCATTGACTTAGAAGAATAATCCATACAGAATACTGTATGTATAAACAGTGCATGGAACGCGCTATGAAGCAGTCAAGGGAATACGAGACGGAGTTCCCCACCCCGAAGCTCGACGACGCCTCACTCGACAATCTCGAAGCCCGCATCACCGAGGTCTGTGGCCACATCAACGCGGCGACTTTCCGCTTCCTCGAACTCGTCGCCGAGTTCGACCGTACCCAGGGCTGGGCAAGGCACGGCCTCGCCAACTGCGCCCAGTGGCTGAACTGGCAGTGCGGCATCGGCGCCTGCGCGGCACGCGAGAAGGTCCGCGTTGGGCGAGCGCTGGAGTCGCTGCCGAAGATCGGCGACGCCTTTCGCGAGGGGCAGGTGTCGTACTCTAAGGTTCGGGCCATGACGCGAGCCGCTACTGCGGAGAATGAAGAGACGCTGCTCAATATCGCCCTGCACGGTACCGCGTCGCATGTGGAACGAACGGTGCGGAAGTTCCGTCGGGTGCAGCGGGAGATGGAACGCCACCAGGCGGAGCACGCTCATCAGTCCCGATACGTGCGCTGCTGGCACGACGACGACGGATCGTGGTGCATGCATGCGCGGCTGGCGCCGGAGGTCGGCGCGCTGGTGGCGCAGGCGATCGAGGTGGCGATGGCGGCCGAACGGGAACCGCTGGAAGGTAAGGCGGGGGTGGGCGAGACGAAGCTGGTTGAGCAGGCGGCCGCTGTTTCTGCGGAAACAAACCGCGCGTCCGACAGTGCCGAGGCTGTTTCCGCTGAAGCAAACGGCGCATCGTGCAATGGCCAGCCGGTTTCTGTTGAAGGAAACGGGGCTCGCGGCATTGAACCGCCTGTTTCCATTGAAACAAATGGTGCATCGGCGAACGCCCAGCCTGTTTCCGCGGAAACCAACCACATCGAGGACGCCGTCTCGGCCAAAATGGTCGACGATCCGCCCTCCCCGGGCGCGTGCCGTGCCGACGGGCTCAGGCACATGGCCGAGCAGTTCCTCGCGCATCGGGCCAAAGCTGCCGGGGCCGGGTCGGATCGCTACCAGGTCGTCGTCCACATCGCCCAGGAAGCCCTTCGGGAGGAGTCAACAGCGAGCTCGGAAGACTCTCCCGCTCGGGTGGCCGGCTCCGGAGCCATGCAGGGCGGCGCGGAACTCGAGAGCGGGCGGGAACTTTCGGTTGAGACGGCACGTCGGCTAGGGTGCGGCGGTTCGTTGGTGGGCCTGGTCGAGGACGAAGACGGCGAGCCTTTGAGCATCGGCCGCAAGACCCGAGCCATTCCCCCCGCGATCCAGCGCGCCCTTCGCTCGCGGGACCGCGGTTGCCGCTTTCCGGGTTGCGACCGCACACGCTATACCCATGCGCATCACATCCGGCACTGGGCCGATGGCGGGGAAACGAGCCTGAGCAATCTCGTCACCTTGTGCCATCATCACCATCATCTCGTGCACGAAGGCGGTTATGGCGTTCGCAAGGTCGATGGCAAGATCGAATTCACGACGCCCCGCGGCCGGCCGATCGCGCCCGGCGGGCGACGCGAGCTTTGGCGCCAGTGGCGTTTCCGCGGAAACGGCGCAGTCGACCCGCAGGTGGATTCCGGGGAAGTACCGCTTGCTGCCTACAACCGCCGGCACGGCGTGACGGTCGATTCGGAGACTGCGCGTAGCGGCTGGCGCGGCGAGCGACTGGACTACGGCCTGGCGATGGAACGGTTGTGCTGGGACAGCGGGATGGGGCTGTAGGGCTCTGAGGCGGTCAAGGAAAATTTCGACCCGACAGATATGACCATGGTCGTGACCATAGTACAATAAACCATAGACGACCAACAGGAACGCCCGGGTACACGATTATGAGCAACGACAATGCAACTGGCGCGTATACGATCAAGGCGTCCGAATTCAAGGCGAAGTGTCTGAAGCTCATGGACGAAGTCGCCGATACCGGCGACGAGATCGTCATTTCCAAGAATGGCCGCCCGGTAGCCCGATTGGTGCCCTACCGAAAGAAGCCGAAGAATCTGTTCGGCATTGACAAGGGGAAGATCGAGATACTCGGCGACATCATCAAGCCTCTGGACGTCGAATGGGAAGCTGCTGTCCAGGAATACAACGGCTCGTAGGAACCTCGTAGCGTGATTCTTCTGGATACGCACGTCGTGGTGTGGCTACGAGCCGGCGAGCAGCGGCTGGGGCACAGATCCCGTCGAGCGATCGACCAGGCTTGGCAAGCCGGTGAGGTTTGTATCTCGTCGATCTCCTTCTGGGAAATCGCGATGCTTGAGGCAAGAGGTCGAATCGGGCTTGCCGTGGACGCGGGTCTTTGGCGACGGGAACTGCTGGAACAGGGCATGAACGAAATCCCGGTGGATGGCAAGATCGGCATCCGCGCCGTCGGTCTTGACGGTTTTCATGCTGACCCCGCCGACCGCCTCATCGTCGCTACCGCGCTCGAAGGCCACAGTCTGGTAACTGCTGACAAGAGAATACTTGGCTGGAGGGGACGGCTGAACCGGCTCGACGCTACCGAATAAGAGCAATTGCGCGTGTCTCACGCCCTCGTCAGCACGGCGATTTATAGCTGTTTACGCCGAATACGCGCGATGCGCTCGGCCGACCGCCCTGCTATGATGTACATAGTTCTGTACATGAGAGCGATCAATGGTCGAAAAGCACTCGATCGCTGAGGCGCGTCGTAACCTGCCGAGACTGATCCGCGACGCGGAGCACGGCAAGACCGTGGAGCTTACGCGCCGTGGCGAATCGGTGGCGGTGCTGCTCGGGCGCCGGACTTTCGAGCAGTTGTCCGCGGGACGACGCGGTTTCGCGCAGGCCTACGCGGAGTTCGTCGAGGCGGTCGACCTGGCCGAACTTGCCGTTGATCCCGACGAGCTGTTCGATGGCGCGCGTGACGCAGCCACGGGGCGCGATGTGCGGCTGTAGGCCATGCGCTACCTGCTCGACACCAATATCGTTTCCGAACCGCTGCGGCCGGCGCCGGACGCAGGCATCGTCCGCCGGCTGCGCGAACATGACGGTGAGGCGGCGATCCCGGCTCCGGTCTGGCACGAACTGCGATTCGGCTGTGCGCGATTGCCGCCGTCCCGGCGCCGGCAGGTCATCGAGCGCTATATCGAGTATGTGGTTCTGGCGAGCTTTCCCGTGCTCGACTACGACAGAGAGGCCGCGGACTGGCACGCGCTCGAGCGAGCGCGGCTTGCTGCCGAAGGCCTGGCCCGGCCGTTCGTCGATGGGCAGATCGCGGCGATCGCGTGTGTGAACGACCTCATGCTGATTACGTCGAACACGGCGGACTTCGCGGGTTTCGAAGGACTGAACGTACAAGACTGGGCGAAGGGCTTGTAATTAATTAATTGATTAATTAATATCCTGTCCCATGCAGACCGGGCAGACCCAAGTGAACCGCGGACCGGGACGCCCCTCCTCCGGGAAGGGGTTCGATTCTCGGCAGGCGCTGATCGATGCGGCGCGGGAGCTGTTTGCCGGCAACGGCTACGACGAGGTGTCGATCAAGCGCGTCGCCGATGCGGCGGGCGTCAATCCGGCGATGATCCAGTACCACTTCAACGGGAAGTCGGGGCTGCTCGAGACGGCGTTCGACGAGGCGATCGCGCCGGTGGTCGCGGAGCTCGGCACGCTTTCGAGCCGGGGCGGCCGGATCGATCTCGGGCTCGTCTTCGACATATACATGCGCACGATGGCGGCCAACCCCTGGCTGCCGAAGATGATCCTGCAGCATGTGCTGCCCGAGGGCGGCCGTCTGCAGGACCGTACGGCGCACCGCATTGCGGGGGGGGTGGCGCCCGCCATTCGCGGGCTCATCAAGCGCGGTCAGACGAACGGGGAACTGCGCCGCGACCTCGACCCGAGGCTCACGACGATCTCGCTGGTCAGCCTCGCGCTCTTTCCTTTCCTCGCGCAGCCGGTCATCAAGCGCGTGCTCGGGGTAGAACTCGACGGGCCGCTCGCCGCCGCGCTCGTCGAGCATACGTCGTTGATGTTTCATCGCGGCGCCGGAGTCGATCATGCGGGGTGAGAGCAGCATTCGAGCGAATACGGTGATGCGGCCCGGGATCGGCGCGCGGCGCGGGATCGGTGCACCGCCTGCAATCACCGTGCGGCATGGGATCGCCGTGCGGCACGGTACCGGTGCGCCGCCTGCGATCACCCCGCGGCACGGGATCGCCGTGCGGCACGGGACCGGCGCGCCGCCTGCGATCACCCCGCGGAACTCGGCCCTCCTCGCTTGCGTGGCGCTGGCTGTGTCCGCTTGCGAGCGCGCCGAGACGCCGCTGCCGATCGTCGGCACGCTCGAACGCGACCGCATCGAACTCGTCGCCGAGGCCAACGAGCCGATCGTCGACATCTTCGTGACGGAGGGCGATACGGTCGTCGAGGGCCAGGCGGTGCTCAACCTCGATCCGTCGGTGCACGCCACGCGCATCGCGCGCGCCCGAGCGAACCGCGACCGCGCCGAGCAGCGGTTCGCGGAGCTCGTTCGCGGGCCGCGCCAGGAGCGGATTCTCGAAGCCCGCGCGCGTGTCGACGGCGCCCGCGAGGATCTGGCGAGCCAACGCCGCGAGCACGAGCGCGTGCAGTCGCTGATCGAGCAGAACCTCGCAAGCCCGTCGGACCTCGACCGCGCCTATTCGCGGCGCGAGCTCGCCGAAGCGGAGTTCGAGCGGGCGACGGCGCTGTTCGAGGAGCTGCTCGAGGGCACGACGGCCGAGGAACTCGGGCAGGCGCGGGCCGCGCTCGACGAGGCCGAGGCGCTGCTCGCGGAGACCGAAATCTCCGCCGCCCGGCTCGAACTCAAGGCGCCGCGCGCCGGCATCGTCGAGACGCTGCCTTACGAGGTCGGCGAACGGCCGCCGAGGGGCGCGACGGTCGCCGTGCTGCTTGCGGATTCGGCGCCGTACGCGCGGGTCTACGTGCCGGAGCCGATCCGCGCGCGGGTCACGCCGGGGCTGCGGGCGCTGATCCGCGTCGACGGCATCGCCCAGCCCTTCGAGGCCGAAGTGCGGTTCGTCGCGGCGGATGCGGCGTTCACTCCTTACTATTCGTTGACGCAGCGCGACCGCAGCCGGCTCAGCTATCCCGCGGAAGTCGTGTTGAGCGGAGAACGGGCGCAGACGCTGCCGACGGGCGTGCCCGTCGAGGTCGGTTTTCCGTCGATCGCGCCGCCGGCCGAGTGAGGTCGCCGTGGATGCCACCGCCGCCACCGGTTCTACCCGCGCCGCCGACGTCGATTCCACCTGCGCCACCGCCGTCGATTCCACCCGCGCCGCCGACGCCGAGTAGTACCCCGCCATGGACGCCACCCAGGCCACCGATTCCGTCATCGCCACCGATGCCACGCGCGCCAACGGCGCCGGCGACCCCGCCATCGTCGCCACAGGCCTGACCCGGCGATTCGGCCGCACGGTCGCGGTCGATTCGGTCGACCTCGAGATCCCGCGGGCGAAGATCTACGGCTTCCTCGGCCCGAACGGCTGCGGCAAGTCGACGACCTTCCGCATGCTCTGCGGCCTGCTCACGCCGACCGAGGGCGAGGTCAGCGTGCTCGGTCACAGCATCCCGCGCGACGCCGAGAAGCTGCGCCCGCTGATCGGCTACATGACTCAGCAGTTCTCGCTGTACCGCGACCTTTCGGTACGTGAGAACCTCGACTTTCTCGGCAAGGTCCGTGGGCTCTCGCGACGCCGGCGGCGCGAACGCATCGAGGCGAGCCTCGAGACCTACGATCTCGGCCGCCTCGCCCGCCGCCGGCCCGAGAACCTGAGCGGCGGCGAGCGCCAGCGGCTCGCGCTTGCGGCGGCGGTGCTGCACGAGCCGCCCGTGCTGCTGCTCGACGAGCCCACGAGCGCCGTCGATCCGCGCACGCGGCGCGGCTTCTGGGACAGCCTGTTCGAGCTCATCGAGCACGACGTCACGATCCTCGTCTCGACGCATTACATGGAAGAGGCCGAGCGCTGCCATCAGCTTGCGATTCTCGATCGGGGGCGGCTCGTTGCCGAGGGCGAGCCGAAGACGCTGATCGGGGAGCTTGCACACACGGTGCTCGAGGTCGAGGGCGAGCATCTCGGCCGCCTCAGGCAGCGCATCGCGGAACTCGGCATCGCGCGTAGCGTCGCTCAGCTCGGCAATCGACTGCGCGTGCTGCTCGAACCGGGCGACCCCGATGCCGCCGGGCTGGTCGGCGCCGCGATTGCGGGCAGCGGCGCATCGATCGCCGAGACGCGGCCGGGGCTCGAGGACGTGTTCGTCGCGTCCACGCAAAGCGACCGGGACCTGTAAACGCCATGCGTTCGCTGCAGCGGGTGTTCGCGGTCGCCGGCAAGGAAATCCGGCAGCTTTCCCGCGACCGCCTGACCTTCGGCATGATCGTCGGCGTCCCGTTGATCATGATCATGCTCTTTGGGTTCGCGATCAATCTCGACGTCAGGAACCTCAGGACCGGCATCGTCGACGAGGCCGGTTCGCAGCTCTCGCGCCAGCTCGTCGCCGATCTCGTGGCGACCCAGGTCGTCGAAATCGTCGCGCGCGAGGAGTCGGTCGAGGCGCTCGAGGCGGCGATGCAGCGCAACGAGATCGTCGTCGGGCTGCACATCCCGAGCGATATCGAGCGCCGGCTCGCCGATCCGAACCGGGCGGCCGCGCAGCTTCTCGTCGACGGGACGGACCCGCTCATCGCGGGCATCGCGGCGGGGATCGTCGCCATGCCCTTCGACGCGCGCCCGAGCGTCGCGGCGCCGCCGCCGAGGACGCTGTTCTCCGCGCGCGCCTTCTTCAATCCCGAACAGCGCTCGGCCGTCATGATCGTGCCGGGGCTCATCGGCGTGATCCTGACGTTCACGATGGTGCTCTTCACGGCCGTCGCGATCGTGCGCGAACGCGAACGCGGCAACCTCGAGCTGCTGATCACGACGCCCGTGCGCACGACCGAGCTCATGGTGGGCAAGATCCTGCCCTACATCGCGATCGGGCTCATCCAGGTCACGCTGATCCTGCTCGTCGGCGCGCTGCTGTTCGACGTGCCGGTGCGCGGCACGCTGACCGACCTCTATCTCGCATCGGCGGTCTACATCGCGGCGGTGCTCGGGATCGGGCTGCTCATATCGACGATCGCGAAGATCCAGTTTCAGGCGTTTCAGCTCACATTCTTCGTGATGATGCCGTCGATCCTGCTCTCGGGCTTCATGTTCCCGTTCGACGGCATGCCGACGGCGGCCCAGTACATCGCGCAGGTGCTGCCGCTCACGCATTTCATCGTGATCGTGCGCGGCATCGTGCTCAAGGGCGCGGAGCTCGCCGATCTGCTCGAACCGCTGCGCAACCTCGGGATCGTGTTCCTGGTCTCGATGACGCTCGCCGTCGTCCGCTTCCGCAAGCGGCTCGATTAGAGCCTGCGCTGCGGAAATTCCCGGCAGCAAGCGGCGCGATTAGCGCCTGCGCCGCGGAAATTCCCGACGGCAAGGACTCGATATCGCCGCCTCGAATACCTTCGGCGAGGGCTCTTGGGTATAGTTGCGCCCGCCACGACGCAGGGTCGCGGTAGCGAGGTAGGGATGGACACGACGCTTCAGGACAGGCTCGCGATCAGCGAGCTCATCGACAACTGGGTGGTCTGGAGCGATTCCGGCGACTGGGAGCGCTTCGCCACGGTCTGGCACGACGACGCCTGGATGACCGCGACGTGGTTCCAGGGCCCGGCCGCGGACTTCATCGCGGCGCGCAAGGCCGGCTTCGAGCGCGGCGTCAGCATCATCCACTTCCTCGGCGGGACGAGCTGCGAGGTCGCCGGCGACCGAGCCGTCGCGCAGACCAAGATGACGATCAACCAGCGCGCGGCAGTGGACGGCGTCGCCGTCGACGCCGTCTGCACGGGCCGCTTCTACGATTTCCTCGAAAAGCGCGACGGCCGCTGGGCCATCGTCCGCCGCCAGCCGATCTACGAAAAGGACCGCCTCGACCCCGTCGACCCGGACGCGAAGCTCGAACTCGACCAGGAACTGCTGACGCGCTTCCCCGAGGGCTACCGCCACCTCGGCTATCTGCAGACCCGGGCCGGATTCAAGGTCAAGCTCGGCCTGCCGGGCGTACGCGGGCCCGAGGTGGAGAAACTCTACGCGGAAGGCCGGGACTGGCTCGCGGGCTCGGAGCGGCCCGGCGAGCCGTAAGCGACTTGTCACTCATCCAGGGCTTGCGCCAACAGCGGCAGGCGCTTCCGGCCCACCTAGAACATGTCCTCGAACTCGGCGGCCGATCCCCTGGTCCGGTCGCGTATGGTCGCTTCCAGGTCGAGCGCGCCGAGGAGGGCGAAAAACGTGACCAGCTTCGTGCCGGCGATGCCGTTTTCCACCCTGGAAATGGTCTCCTGGCGAACGCCGCTCAGCGAAGCAAGCTGCGTCTGGGTCAACCCCTGCTGCTTGCGAGCCTCGCGAAGCGCGTGGCCGATGTCCTTCGGTCTCCGTGCCATGTAGTTCATGTCGGGCCTCCGTGCGCAAATATGGCGCACAGAGCATAAACTGTCAATATGGCCCCTAAACCATAGGAAAGTGTTTTAACTGCAAGCGTGGGTTCGAGCGTCGCCGTCGCCCGACTGAACTGCGATAGTCGTCGGTCGCGTGCCTCGCCTGTCGCCTTGCAAGGAGGGGCTTGCTACGGCTTCTCGATGACGATCTCGGAGACGTCGCGCCGCTTCTGGGTCGGCACGGCCTTCGGGATGCCGTACCAGAAGAACCCGACGAGGCGTTCGGCGTCGGGGTCGATGCCGAGCAGTTCGAAGAATTCCCGTGTCTGGGTGAACGGGCCGGTCGTCCACTTCACGCCGACGCCATGCTGCCAGAGATACAGCATGAGGTTCTGCACGGCGCAGCAGCAGGCCGCGTAGTTCTCGAGATCCACGATCTCGTCGTCGGAGCGCCGGCTCGTGAGGATGAAGTTGCCGGGGATGGCGCTGAGCCGGTCGTACCTGAGCTGAGCGGCGCGCTCCCCCTTCGCCTCGAGCTCGAAGTCGGCGGCGAACCGGGCGATGGTCTCGGCCGTCTCGTCGCCGATCACGTAGAAGCGCCACGGTTCCGTGAGCCGGTGGTTCGGCGCCCAGCGGGCAATTTCTATCGCTTCGTGCAGGATTTCCATGCCGACGGGCTCCGGCTCGAAGAAATTGACCGACCGGCGGCCGCGCAGCACGTCGGCCAGATCGGTGGGTTCGAATTCCCGCACTTTTCGCTCGGTTGCTTCCATTGCTTTACTTAAATGTTTGATATCAAAAAGGTTCTTTTGGATCCTGGCTTGACTGCGCGGATTCGCGGCCAGACAATCCCCCCACCGCTCCACCATGTCGAGAATGCGTAAGCCCCGTCACCCGTGACTGAGACGACAGACGCCATTGTAATCGGTGCGGGCGTGATCGGTCTTGCCGTCGCGCGCGAACTTGCGATGCACGGGCGTCAGGTCACCGTCATCGAGCGCAACGAAACGATCGGTCAGGAAACCTCCTCGCGCAATTCCGAGGTGATCCACGCCGGCATCTACTACCCGCGCAACAGCCTAAAGGCGCGCCTGTGCGTCGCCGGCAAGGAACGCCTGTACGCCTATTGCCGCGAGAAGGACATCCCCCACGAGCGCTGCGGCAAGGTGATCGTCGCCGTAGGCGAGGCCGAGGTCCCGGCGCTTCGGGACTTGCACGAACGCGCGCGCGCCAACAGCGTTGACGACCTCGAATGGCTGGACCGCGCGGCGCTCGGCGAGCGCGAACCGGCCGTCTCCGGCGCCGCGGGCCTCTGGTCGCCGTCGAGCGGGATCATCGACAGCCATGCGTTCATGCTCGCGCTTCAGGGCGATCTCGAGCATCACGGCGGCGCAGTGGCGTTCGTCTCGGAGTTTCGCGGTGGGAGTTTTGAAGGCGATTCGATTCGGCTGCGCGTCGCGAGCGGAGGCGGCCAGGTCAACGAAATTGAGGCGCGCACCGTCGTCAACGCTGCAGGGCTCCAGGCGAGCCGCGTGGCGCACACCTTGGCGGGCGGCGGCGCGGCTCGGATCCCCGAAACACGCTACGCAAAGGGCAGCTACTTTCTTTACGACGGCCCCTCCCCGTTCAACCATCTCGTCTATCCCCTGCCCGTCGCGGGCGGCCTCGGCATCCATGCGACCCACGACATGGCGGGGAGCCTGCGCTTCGGACCCGACGTCGAGTGGATCGACTCGCTCGATTACGCCGTCGACGGTTCACGCGCGGCGCGATTCGCGGACGCGGTCAGGACCTGGTGGCCGGAGCTCGACGCCGCGCGGCTGACTCCCGGCTACGCGGGCGTGCGGCCGAAGCTTTCGGCGCCCGGTGATCCGCCTGCTGACTTCGCGATCATCGGACCGGTCGGGCCCGGAAGCGCGGAGTTGGTCCATCTGCTTGGCTTCGAGTCGCCGGGGCTTACGGCGGCGCTGGCGACCGCCGAAGAGGTTCGCAAGCGGTTGGAATGATGGCTCGCTAAGCGATCATCGACTGCATCAGGAACAGCATCACGCCCGTAAGCAGCGACGCGAGACTCGCCGACACGCCCCAGCGCACGATCACCGGCCCGCGGTAGACGCAGTAGACGACCGGCACGGCCGGCAGCAGCACGAACAGGGCGCCGGTTCCGAGCCAGCGCGCCGTGCGCGGCCAGCGATGCGACCAGCACAGCAACTCGGGACGCTCGCGCGCGGCGCGCACGATCGATTCGTTGCTGCCGATTCTGGCGCGGGCTTCCGCCCCGGCGGCCTCGGCATCGAGGCCTCGATCGAGCGCCTCCTGCCTCAGGTCTTCGTAGTGCTCGCCGATCTCGACGACCGTGCGCCGCACGTAGCGCGGCTTGACGCCGCCGTCGAGCAGCGCCAGGCGCAGCGATTGGAACGGCCGCTCAGGCACGCTCCGGCTCCGCGAGCGCCGCCTCGACGCCGCCGCTGACGCGATCCCACTCCGCCGTGAGCCGGTCGAGGCGCTTGATCCCCTTGGCCGTCACGCTGTAGTAGACGCGCGTGCGGCCGTTGACGGGCTTGCGCCGCGCCTTGAGCGCGCCCGCGCGTTCAAGTGCATGCAGCGCCGGGTAGACGACCCCTTCGCCGAGCGAAATCGCATCGCTCGTGACGATGCGCACGGCCTTGACGAGCTCGTAGCCGTACATCTCGCGCCGGGTCAGCAGCCGCAACACGAGCAGTTCCGGAACGCCACTCATGAACGGAGGATTGGTCTGCGCCATGGGTCACCATCGAACAGGGTCAATGTTCGGGAAGTTACCTTGAGCGTCAAGGCATGTCAACGCGGTCGACCGCGATCCCTCCTCGACCCGACCGGCCGGTCATCGGCTCGTCCGGTCTTCAGTCCGTCAGCCCCCGAACGAGGCGACGTAGATCAGGCGCACCGACATCACGGCGAGCGTGAGCCGCAGGAGCAGGTCGAAAGTGCGGCGGGTCACGAAACGGCGCACGCGCATGCCGACCGGTATGAACGCCGCTGCCGGAAGCACGGCGAGCACGCCCTGCGTGAGGAGTTCGACCGTATACAGGCTCGACACGACCACGATAAGCAGGTGAAAACCCGCGAATGCGCCGAACGCCGCGGCCACGGCGAAGACATAGGCATTCGGGCGCAGGCCGAGCGAGTCGACATAGGGCGCGACGATCGGCGCGGCGATGCCGGTTGCGGCCTGCAGGGCGCCGGCGCCGGCGCCGACGAGCGCGGACCAGCGCATGCGGCTTGCGAGCGTGAGCGAGAACTCGGGCCGCGCGAGCCTGAGCAGCACGTAGCTCAGGAGCCAGATGCCGAGCATCGCGGTCAGGAAGCGCTCGCTCGCGAGATAGAGCACCGTCGCTCCGACGACGGCGCCCGGGATGCCGGCGATCAGGAAGCGCGGCAGTTCCGGCAACTCCGCGTTCGCGTCGCGGTGCCGCCAGACCTGGTAGACGTTGAGCACCAACGAGGGAATGAGCATCGTGAGCACGGCGCGTTCGACGCCGAGGAACTCCGCAAGCACCGGGATCGTCACGAGCGGCAGGCCCATGCCCGTGACGCCCTTGACGAGCCCGCCGAGCGCGAGCGCGCCCAGGATGATCGACAGTTCTTCCAGAGTGAACGGCAACGGCGTATCTCCCTCGACGGCGGATCGGGCGCGTGGATGTCCGGCGACCGGTGTCCGGTGTCCGGTGTCCGGTGTCCGGCGACCGGTGTCCGGCGACCGGAGTCCCGCGACCGGAGTCCGGCAAACCGGCAGCCTGCATCCAGCAACCGACGACCAGCGTCCGGCAGCCGGCATTCCGCGTCCGACGGACCACGTCCGACGACCCACGTTCGGCGGCCCACGTCCGACGGCCCACGTCCGGCGGCCCGCGCGTATTGTTATGCATTGCAGCGGCTCGCTGGTAGTCTCTCGCCGTGGACGATTCAAACGTGGCAAACGAACTCGAGCTCCCGTCCGTCGAGGCGGACCTGACCTACCTCCTCGACACGGGCGTCACGCCCGTGAACTACCCGTCCGTGGCCGGCGGACGCAGCGAGCGCGATACGGGAACTCCGGCGCACCATACCGTCGTCGTGCGCAACGCGCGGCTCCGCTCCGAGCCGTGCTCGCTCGACCGCGAGGGGTTCGCGCTCGCCCGGCACGAAACGACGGTCCGCGACTTCTACGACGATGCCGAGATCGACGCCGTGTACACGGCGGAGGTCGAGGCGCTGGTCCTTGAGCGAACAGGCGCCGCGCGCGCCGTCGTCTTCGACTACACGCGCCGCTCCGACGACGCGGGCGTACAGGAAAAGCAGACGGTCCGCGGGCCGGCGGCGCTGGTGCACAACGATTACACGAGCCGTTCGGCGATGCAGCGGCTGCGAGACATCCTGCCCGACGAGGCCGAGGAACTCCTGAAGCGGCGGTTCGCGATCGTCAACGTCTGGCGCTCGGCCGCCGGACCCGTCTACCGCTCGCCGGTCGCGCTTTGCGACGGCAGCACTGTCGCGGAAGGGGACGTGGTCGTCGTCGAGCGCCGGGGCGTCGACCGGATCGGCGAAATCTGCCGCATCACGTTCAGCGAATCGCACCGCTGGTTCTACTATCCGCGGCTCGACCCGGGCGAGGTATTGCTGATCAAGACCCACGATTCCGGCGCCAACGGACGCTGCAGGTTCGCTCCGCACGCGGCGTTTGCAAATCCGGCCACGCCGGCCGAGGCGCCGGCAAGGGAGAGCATCGAAGCGCGCGTGTTCGCATTTTTCTCGGAGGCCGGCGAGTAGCGTCAGTTCGGCGTTGACGCTTCCTGGCCTCAGGCGGCCGGCCGCGGTTCGACGCGGGCGCTTCTCAAGGTCCGGCAACAGCCGCGGTTCGACGCAGGCGCTTCTCAGGGACTGGCAGCGGTCGCGGATCGGCGCACGCGCTTCTCTGTGAATGGCAGCGGTCGCGGTTCGGCCCGGGCGCTTCTCAGGGTCCGGCCAATAGCCTCAGATCGGCGTAGACACTGCGCACGCCGCCGTCCTCGATGAGGTTCGTCCAGACGAACACGAGGCCGTCGCCCGCGCGGACCATCTTCGGCACGTCCAGGGGCTGCGAGTATTCGCTCTCGGCGACGGTGACGATCGGGCCGAGCGCGCCGTCGGCGGCGACGCTGCGGGCCACGAGCGCCGTGCCATCGGTTTCGCCGCGCCGCCACCAGCTCACCACCGCGGCGCCCGCGTCCGTAAGCGCGACGTCCACCTGGCCGAAGGAGCCGTCCGTGTCGACGTTGATCGCGGCGCCGAAACTTGCGCCGCTGTCGGCGGAACGCGCGAGCCTTACGCGCGGCACGTCGCCGGCGCCCGTGAACCAGGCGACGACCACGTCCTCGCCGGCCGCGTCCATCGACGCGCCGTTGATCGGGCAGCCCTCGATGCGCCAGTTGTCCGGACCCAGCACTACCGGATCCTGCCAGCGCTCGCCGTCGAAGCGGCGCACGACGATGTCGCGAATCTCGGCTTCCGTCCTGTCGCGATACGAGACGAGCAGACCGCCGTCTCCGGTCAGCGCCGCGTCGGGGGCGCAGCACTCGCAGACGAGCTCGTCGACGGCGCCGCGTTCGGTGACTTCGCCGTCGCTGCCGAGACGCGCGTAGCGCAGGCTGCCGCCGCGCAGCTCCGGGGCCGAGGCCGGCAACTCCTCGAGCAGGTAGTTCCTGCCGTCGAGCCAGAACACGCCGATCTCGTCGTCCCAGGGGAAGAACTTCAGGAACCCGTGCTCGGCCTCGGTGCCGTCGAGGTTGAGCAGCGCCGGTTCGGTCCAGGTGGCGCCCGCGTCGCCCGAAACGGCCGTGTAGATGTCGTAGGCGCCGAAGCTGTCAGGCTGCAGCACGAGCCAGTGCGCGGCCCAGGTGTCGGCCGTGATCGGCACGACGGACGGCAGGTCCGCCCAGTTCGCGAACCAGCCCGCGCCGCGGGCGACATCGCGCGCCGCGCTCCATTGCCCGTCCATGAGCGTCGAGTAGCGCAGCACGTACTCGTCGTTTTCGTAGTCGAGCCAGCTCGCGACGGCGTCGGAGCCGATGCCGGCGGCGAGGTTCGGTTCGCCGCTGGTCGTGCTGTCCGTCAGCGGGAGCTGTTCGGGCGGCGGGATGGGCGTGTCGTCCGCGGGCGGGGTACCGCAGGCGGCGATGACGAGGGCGGACAACGTGACGGCCGGGCGCATCGAACAGGTCATTAGCGTGTACTCCGTGTAACGGCGGCGCGGACGCCTGCCGGCGCTACGCGCGCAGACGAACATCGTGTGATCGGTTCCTGATCCCGGCAATCATCGCACGCCTGCGCTGGCAAATGCGGGTCAGGCGCGCTCGAAGCGATAAACGAAGGCCGGGGGCACGTTGAACGCCGCGAAGCCGAGACACGACGCCCCGAGCCCGAGCCCGTCGAGCACGCGCCTGCCGACCGGGCAAACGCCGCCGTAGGTGAACTGGTGAAAGGCGCCGTGGTCGCCGAGCAGCCGGAAGGCCGCCGCGAGCAGCCGGCGCTTTCGCACATCCGAAAAAAGCAGCAACGGCAGACCGCTGATGACGAAGTCGACGCTGCCCGAGAGTTCGTCGAGATGGCGGCCGAGCCAGGTCGCGTCGCCATGCACCGTTCGGGCGGCGGGGAACCGACTCTCAAGGACTTCGACGAACCGCTCATCGCTTTCGACGAGGTAGAGGTCGCTTTCCAGTACGCCTGCATCGAGCACCGCCTGCGTCAACGCTCCGGTCCCCGCTCCGACCTCGACGACGCGCGCGCCGGCGTGCAGCCCGCGGGCCATGAGCTTCGCGAGCGACGCGCTGCTCGGCGCAACGGCGCCGATTCCCATCGGGTCGCGAACCCAGCTCGTCAGGAAGTGCCCGAGCTGGCGCTGCGGCAAGAGTCGAGGTTCGTGGCTGGCCATCCGGTTTCTCGTTTTCCGCTCGCCGCGGAGGGCGGAACCCCCGCCGCCCCCTGCGTTGAGCGCTCCGTACGCCGATCTCGACGGGCCTAGAGCTCGCGCACCCGCACGTTGCGGAACATGATGGTGCCCGAGCCATACTGCAGCGCGATCGGGCCGGTCGTGTAGGTTTCGTCTTCGATGTCGACGGTCCGGGACCCGTTCAGCGTCACGCGCAGGTTCGAGCCGTCGGCGACGATTTCGTAGGCGTTCCAGCGCCCGCCGGTATAGATGATGGTCTCGGGCGCGGCGAAGTTGACGATGCCGCCGCTGCGGTAGGTCTGGTCGGGCCGCGTGTCGAAAATGTTGACTTCGTAGCAGTTGTCGGCGGCGATCAGTCCCGGGTCCTGACAACGGATGAAGACCCCGCTGTTGGCCTCGACGTTGACGAAGAACTCCAGTTGCACCTCGAAGTTGTCGTAGTCGACGTCGGTGACGAGAAAGCCCGCCTCGCCGCTGCCCTCGACGTAATCGTCGACGATCTCCCAGTCGGCGTCGCCGACGAGGTTCCAGCCGTCGAGGTTCGTGCCGTCGAACAGCGTCACCCAGCCGTCGTCGGTACCGGTGGCGGCGGCCGCGTCGGCCGGCGCGGCTTCGGATGCCGCGTCGGAACCCGCGGCAGCGCCCTCCCCGGCCGGCGCCGGATCCTCGGCGGGAGCACAGGCGACCAGCCACGCGAGCGGCAGGAACAGAATTGCGATGTTGCGGATCATGACGACTCTCCCCCTCCCTCCAGACTGCGGGCCAAACGGCGGGTGCGCGAGGGCAGCGCGACCGGCCGGAAACGGACCGCTAATGATGGCACAGACGCGCGCGGAAGTGACAGGCGGCCTTGGCGCAACCGCAGGGAAACCGACTACATCAGACCCATTGACATACCATGTCCGATACGAGACGACACCTGTAGCGAGGCGACGGGAAATGGCCACCGAACGACTCAGCCTGCGTATCGACGCGGGTCTGAAAAAGGACCTTGAACGGGAAGCCAGGCGAGAGGACAGGTCCCCGTCCTGGCTTGCCGCAAAGGCGATCGAAGCGACGCTCAGGAATCGTGTGGAAAAGCGCGCTGCCATCCGCGCAGCCATCGAAGAGGCCCAAAACGGCGCTTTCATCTCTCAGGAGGCGATGGACGACTGGATCGACTCCTGGGATTCCGACGCGGAGCGTCCGCCACCGAAGCCGGATGTTCGAATCCGCTGAAGGCTGGCGGTGAAACTTGTTTTCCTGTCATCCACCGGTCCGGACCTGGTGTGAATCCCGCCTTGAACGCTACACACGGTTGATCTGCCGACCGCCGACAGCCAATACCACCCGGTTGGTCTTGATCGTCCGGCCAATCCTCCCTATGCTCCTTACCGTAAAGTAAGGAATTTGAGTAAATGTAATGTATGCAACGCTCACGTCCAAAGGTCAGGTCACGGTGCCGAAGGCGATTCGCGACGCACTCAATCTAAGGCCCGGAGACAAGCTCGACTTCATCATGGACCGGAACGGCGAACTCAGGGTCGCCGCCGCCACGGCGCCCGTGTCGAAACTGAAGGGCATGGTCCCGAAGCCCTCCTCCCCTGCAAGTCTTGCGGACATGGACCGCGCCATCGTGAAAGGAGCGGCGCGTAGTCGATGATCGGGCTCGATACCAACGTGCTGGTCCGCTACATCGTCGACGACGACCCGGAACAGTCCCAGGCCGCGGCCCGATTGATCGAGGGTCGATGCACCGCGCAATCCCCCGGTTACGTCAGCGTACCTGTACTCGTGGAACTGGTTTGGGTCCTGACGGGCCACTACGACTATGCGAAACTGGTCGTCGTCTCGGTCATTCGGCAAATGCTGCGCACCGCGGAACTCGCCATCGAAGATCGCGAGGTCGTTGATGCTGCCGTTCGCGAGTTCGAAACGGGTCGTGCGGACTTCGCCGACTATGTCATCGCCCGCCGCAATCACCTGCACGGTTGCGAAGCGACCTGCACGTTCGACCGCAAGGCTGGCGAAGGACGCTATTTCGAGTTGATTTCGTGACTCGGCGAGGATGCGCCGGAACCGCAAACAGTCGTGTTTTCCGGCCTTTCGCGCTCGCGAGGCGTTCGACTACGAGTCCCGGGACCAGTATCTCGGCGGCGGGGACTCGTCGCAGTACGCCTCGCTCGATCGGGCATCCCGCTACATGCTGTCGCCGACGCGGTTGATCCGCCAGACGCCGTGCCCTCACATGGTTCCGCGCGAAACGCTCTTCGTCGTCCAGGCCGCTGCGGAAGTGAAGCTCGCTTACCGTATCCAGATATGCCGGGTTCGCCGGATACATCGCGCATCGACACCGTTTGGATCAGCGTCAATTGCGTCGGTGAGTCGACACGGTACGCCCGCAAGCGTTCCTGTGAGCGTTGCACAGCGTAAAAGTACCGTCCATCTGGATTGTTAACATACGGTTTGCGTCGTGTGACCCGAGCTCCCGTCATGGGCATCGATTGCAAGGGATCGAAGATGAAAAGAATGATCGTGCTGTGTGCCGCACTGGCATTTTGCGTACTGGCAGCGGTCACATGGTGGCACTTCGAACCGACTGACGAACCCACCGGAAAAACTGCTGAGATCGACGCCGAACAAGCCACCATCGAGCGCACGCTGCAGCGCACATTCAGGGAAAGTCAAACCGGTGCTGAGGCGCCGACCACCACTCCAGCTTCCGGCAACGATACCGCGCTGCAAGGCGCCTCGCCGCCACCGACCGCGCCCGCCGAACCTGTTGTCGCCAACGATCAGCTACCTGGAGGCTATTCCGCAGGCACGTACCACGGCATCATGCAACGCGCCCCGCGGTCGAGCTTTGCGGATCCCGAACTGTCTCCCAATCCGACCTGGATCGACGCGGACTCTACCCGGGATGCGATCCTCGACCGGGCGGCGCGGTCCGCACGCTCGTTCACTTTCGCCGTGCTCCGCGTTCGTCCGGACACGGATCTGCAGGCCTTGAACCGATCGCTCGCCGCGCTCGGCGCGCGGATCGAAGGTAGCACCGGTCCGCACGTCCTCGCACGTGTCCCGGCTGACCGTGACCGACTCGATACCATGGCCGGGCTTGCGGGCGTGCTGGGCATTGGGGCCGTACCGCCCGACATCAAGGCGGATGACGAGTTCGTGCAGGGCATGCTGTCGCGATCCGCATCCGGGCAGGTTCCGGTCTACATCACACTGATGGCCGAAGACCCCGCGGGCGAATGGCGGCAGGCGCTGACGGAGTTGGGCGTGGTTGTGGGCGCCTACGACCGGGACCTCCGAATTTACGCGGCCAACCTGACATCGTCCGCGCTCTCCGACGTCCTTGCCGCCGACTTTGTGCTGTCGATCGAGCCGATACCGGTCGTCACGGTGACCCATGACTCATCGGTGCCGGTCATGGGAGTTGATGGGTTTCGGCAGTACGACCCTGTAGGGCAACGGTTCACCGGCACCACCGGCTCGGGCATCGCGGTCGGCGTTCTCGACACCGGGCTCAACACAAGCCATGTGGACATCGCGCACGGTCGCGCGAGCATCTGCGGCGCCAACTTCGTTTCCGACGAGACGTGGGATCTCTGGCTCGACCTGCACGGTCACGGCACGCATGTCTTCGGCACGATCGCCGCGGCGGGACGTGACAAACCCGTGCTCGCCGGAATTGCTCCGGGTCTGAGTCACCTGCGGTTCGGCAAGGTCCTTGCGGCCAGCGGGTTGGGCAGCAACGACGATGTCCGCCGCGGCATGGACTACCTTTCGCGCCCGACGAACTGCGCCTGGCGAGGCGCGCGGTCCGAAACCGCGAAGCCCCTGATTGTCAACATGAGTCTCGCAGCGACCTCGTTGACGTTTTCCGGCCGAGGCGTCGGAGAAC
Source organism: Gammaproteobacteria bacterium (assembly GCA_022826245.1). Taxonomy (GTDB): domain Bacteria; phylum Pseudomonadota; class Gammaproteobacteria; order Steroidobacterales; family Rariloculaceae; genus Rariloculus. The sequence continues at coordinate 221,360 of JAJDVG010000040.1, read as the reverse complement.
GCAAGCTCGACTCGGTGGTCCACGGGCACTCGCAGCTCTACGTGGTGGCTCAGGCGAATGCTGCGCAACACGGGTTTTCGAACTACGGGACGGCCAAGAATTCGCTTGCCGTCGGCGCCGTTGAGGACACCGGCAACCTCGCCCGCTTCAGCAGCCACGGACCCACGGCCGACGGCAGACTCGTTCCCAACGTCGTGGCTACTGGCGTCAACCTGACTTCTGCGCGCGGCAGCGCGTCGGAGTACGGCCACAGAACCCTGAGCGGAACGAGCATGGCGGCGCCGTCGGTCGCAGGTGTCGCTGCGCTGCTCATGGAAGCGCGGCCGGAATTCCGGAATCGGCCGGCGCTCACCCGTGCCCGTCTCATGGCCAGCGCGGTACGCCCGCACGCGTACCTGCAAAGCAGCGCCCATATTCCCGGGGACAATACCGACGGTCCCGGCGCCTTCAACAATCTGTACGGGCTGGGCCTCGTGTCCGCGCGAACGACGCTTTACTCGCGCGACGACGCCGGGGGCTGGATCCTTGGCAGCGCGACCTCGGAGCCCGAAAACGGAAGCTACGAATTCATCGACATCGAGGTGCCGGAGGGCGCCGGCCGCCTTGACATCGTGCTGACCTGGGACGAGCAGCCCGCCGACACGCTGACGCGATCGGTGCTCAACAATCTCGACCTCTGGGCCGACCGGGGCGCCGATTGCGCCGAGGACGCCTGCGGGGAACATGCCTCCCGCTCGGAAATCGACAACGTCGAGTGGCTGTTGATCGACGATCCGGTCCCCGGCACGTACAGGATCAAGGTGGTGCCCGTCGAGATCTACGGAGAGTCGAGTACGGCCGCCGTGGCGTGGAAAATCCTGCGCGGCACGCCTACCCCGGAGCTCCGTGTGCAGGTCGAGGACACCTCCCCAAGCAACGACAGCGAGTACATCACCATCGACGTTTCCGTAGATGCGAGCAACTACGTTGCATCCGGAACCGTCGTTTATCTCGGTTGCAGCAGCGGAACCGGCGATTGTCACGGTGCGGTCCATGCCTACCCGCCATATCGCAGCCGTGTATATCGGGATGACGGGTTGAGCTGGACGGACCCACGCCGATCTACAACCCAGCCGCCGCAATACATTCAGGTAGGAGAGGTTGCAGCAGGCACGCCCAGGCGACTGCAGATCCAGCTTCGGCGCGACAGCATTCTGCCCGGCACCGTGATCAACGTCACGGCCAGTTCATGGAACGCCCTGTCCGCGGGCGACGGGCTTGCGATCGGACCGAACACGACCGAAACCGATGAGGGTCCGGTCGTCCCGGCGAACGACAACTTTTCCGCGTCCGAACGCATCGAAGGCGCCACTGGATCTACAGCGCTCGCCTTTGCACTCGCGTCGCGGGAACCGGGCGAACCTCGCGCGAACCAGGATCTCAGAACGCTTTGGTACACGTGGCAAGCGCCAGCCAGGGGTTTGTACCGGTTCAGAGTGCAGAACGCCGAATCCGGCCGTTCGGTCGACCCCGAGTTTGCGGTTTTCACCGGAGACCGCCTCGTCGATCTTGACCTGATCGCCGAAAAGCAGAGCGACCAGTTCAGTTTCGCAGCGCGGGCAGGCGCCGTTTACAGGCTGCGAGTAGCATCCGACAATTGGTCGCAGCCGCCGCTGATGCTCACGTGGGAACCGAACGACCTGCGGCCCGAGAACGACGACCTTGCGTATGCTCGGTCCATAGAAGGCGTAGAAGGCTCGCTCGAGTCGCACAATCATGCGGCAACTCTGGAGAGTGCGGAGTTCCAGGGCGGGGCGGCGGCAAGCGTTTGGTTCAAGTGGACCGCGCCGAACGACGGTTGGTGGCGGTTCCGGGTAGACGGGCCAAATGAGCTCGTCTTGAACGTGTTCGAAGGCGAGAGCGTGGGTGAACTCAGACTCGTGACGGGTCCTTCACTGCGCAGAGCGGCCAAGAGCGTTCCAGCCAGAGCAGGAGTCACGTATCGAATCGCCGTCGCTGTGTTGTCAGCCGATGAATCTACCGCGGATTTCACGCTGCACTGGGAGTCGGCCCGCGGCATCGGCGCAGCTAACGATCTGTTTGACGGCGCCGTTCAGCTCGACGCGGCGGAAGGCATAGTCGTTGGCGAGTCTCTCGATCCCAAATACCGGGGGCATTACACCGTGGAACACCGGGAGCCCGTCGAATCGGGAATCGGTACGGCCTGGTGGCAGTGGACCGCGCCATCGGACGGTCGTTACACTTGGCGGCTGGATGGATCGCCCTCCGCCCGACTCACGTTTTTCACGGGCGATTCAATGGACGATCTGCAACTGGTCGGCTCGCTTGACGGTGGTTCGACCTTCATCCTGGAAGCGACCGCGGGTACCCGATTCTCGATCGCCTTCGGCGTTGCCCCTGATTCCATTAGCACCGAATTTCGGCTTCTTGAAACGTTCACATGGGGGAGGACTCCCGCCAATGACGAACGCGTGGCGGCCGGCCCGATTGTCGGGCTTGCCGGGTCCACCGAAGCCAATCTCCGCTATGCGACGAGAGAACCGAACGACCCGTTGGACACCGTTGGGACGGATTCCGTCTGGTGGCGTTGGCAAGCGCCCGCAAGCGGCTGGCAGCGATTCTGGGTTGAAGGTCATCCGATTTCGACGATCATTTCCGTCTACCCGGATGACGCCCCCGCGCAGGCGATCGCCCACAGCGAGCGGACGTTGCTCGCCAACGGGCGCGTCGAAGTCCGCGTGCTGGTCGAAGCCGGGCAGAGCTATGACATCAGGCTGTCGTCCCGGCCGGGCGTCACCGGGACGCCGATGGCGACGCTTCGCTGGGAGGCATCCGATGCACTGATCGCTCTTGCATACAAGGGCGCGGTCGAGATCGATTCGCTCGCGGCCAACCAGGTCGCGCAAGGGCTCAGTTCGCCGCGCAATCTCGCCATAAGCGACGACGGATACTACCTCTTCAGCACTTCGCGAGCGGGTATCTTTACCTTCGTGCGCGATCCGGAGACGGGCGAACTCGCGCTTGCCTATCGCCCTCCGCCCTGGCCTGGCCTGGAACCGGCAACCGATGATCTCGCGTTTCCGGCGCATGCGCCCATCCTGAGCCGCGTGCAGTTGCAATGGAATGCCCGCGACGATCGTCTCCTGGCGCTTTCCGAATTGGGAAACTACAGCTTCGCGTTGCCCGACGACGGATCGAAATTACTGTCACAACGCGAGGTTATCGTGAACGGAGACGAGATCCGGGCCGGCACGCACGTGGACCTCAATATGCTTGGTCCCGATGGCCAGTACTTCTATTTCACGAGCGCCGATTGGCTGCTGCGGACATTCCGTGTCGATACCCCGGAGGAATTGTCACTCGTTCAGACCGTGTCGCTGCCTCGTTTCACCGAGGATGGCACGCCGCTCCACTCCGCGAACAAGGGTCCGGTCGGAATGACGTTTTCGTCCGATGGCCTTTACCTGTACCTGGCGACGGAAAACGGGCTGTTGGTGTTTTCCAGAGACACGACTTCCGGCGAGCTCGACCTCGCGCGCGTAATTCCGCGGAACAACAGCTCGGATAACCCGTTTCTGGACACGCTCGAACTGACTGACGTGTCGCTGGACGGGACCGGTGCCCTCCTGTTCGTCTCCATGCGATATAGCCCGGTGTTTTACAGGTCGACGGTCGCCGTCGCCGCGTTCGACATTGCAACCGATGCATCGAACCCGTCGCATCTGGACACGTTGTACTCGATGTACGTCGACAGCGATCCGGAATTGGCTGGGGCGCCGACCCACGTAAACTACCTGGGCCGGTTCACCAACAACTCTTTTTGTCAACATCTCATGCCACACCCGGGTCGCGCGGCGGTGGACATCTTCTGCAGCGACAGATTCTCTGTTGTGGCGTGGAACCCCTCGGTAAACGCACTGGAGATCGTGGATTTCGGCATAGCCGGCGAAGAGGATCGCTTCGGCAATCGGCATCCGGACATCGTCGCCAACCGTTCCGGCTACGTGCAACAACTTGCGCCGAGTCCCGATGGCAGCCACGTCTATCGGGCAACCAGTGTCGCATCGGGAGAGTTGTCCGACGCGATTCATATCTATGAGCGCGCAAGCTCGAGGACACCGGCTGACCGTGGCGACAACACCGGAACGGGAGTCACCGAACCGGTCGATGACACTGACGAAACGCCAGATGCCGGGATGGCTGTAGATTGCCACGCGGGGCTGCTCGTCGGGATCGGCGAGAGTTGCGCCTATCCGGGCACCACGGACGAATTCAGTGTCAACGAGCGGGGCCGGGCTTCGTTCCTGGGCCGGCTCGCCGGCATCAGTATCCGCATCAATAACGAGACGATCAACGGTCGCGTCTACAACTTCGAGGCACGGCACCAGGGCGACGGTGTGTGGCGTATCAACCGGGTAGCCGATAGCAACTAAACAACCGCGTTTGCACGGATCGCCGTCGTCGCGGCTTCCCAGCGCAGACCATCGTGTCGATACACACGGTCGCGGTACAGTGCATGGGCCGACAATAGCAAGGCGCAAGTGTAGTCGATCGAGCTGCAACCGAGATGAAGGGTCGTTCCGGACGCCACGTACCTGTCGGTATGGAGAACGCCCAACGCGATGCCCGAACCGGTAGTTCCGGAAAAACCCTTCAGTGACCGAGTCGTAACGGCGAAATGGCGAAATGGCGGAAGCAAAAAGCCCGTACCCGAGCGGGGAGCAAGGCAGCGCCAGCACGACCTGCGTCACGGGCTGCTACTATCCGCGTCTGACTCCGACCGGACCGAATCCATGATGACCACGACGAACCCTGTACGATTCACCACGACCGCCTCCCACGCGGCCTGCCTGCTCGGGCTCGGCGCCCTGGCGCTCGTCCCGGCCGGCGCCCTCGCCCAGAACGCCTTCGACTACGAGTCCTGGGACCAGTACCTCGGCGGCGGCGATTCGTCGCAGTACTCGTCGCTCGAACAAATCAACCGCGAGAACGTCGCCGAACTCGAGGTCGTCTGGACCTACCCGACCGGCGAGCGCGGCGCCTACCGCTTCAACCCGATCGTCGTCGACGGCGTGATGTACGTGCTGGCGCACGACAACTCGCTGATCGCGCTCGACGCGGCGACGGGCGAGGAGATCTGGAGGCACGAGCACGAGGGCCCGGTCAGCAACCGCGGCATGAACATGTGGCGCAGCGACGACGGCTCGGACAAGCGCATCTTCTACCTGAACGCCGGGCATCTCACGAGCGTCGACGCGACCACGGGCGAGACCGTGACGTCGTTCGGCGTGGACGGGCGCGTCGACCTCCGGGAAGCGTACGGCGGCGCTTACGGCGAGGTGCGGCCGCTGCAGACGGCCAATCCCGGCCGCATCTTCGAGAACCTCGTCATCATGTCGCTGCCTACGGCGGGAGCCGGTTACATGACGACGCCCGCCGACATCCACGCCTACGACGTGCTGACCGGCGAACTCGCCTGGATGTTTCATACCGTGCCGCGACCCGGCGAGTTCGGCGCCGACACCTGGCCCGACGGCGCGGCTGCGGACTTCGGCGGCGTGCACAACTGGAGCGAGTCCACGGTCGATGAGGAACTCGGGATCATCTACATCCCGACCGGCACCGCGCGCTACGACTTCTACGGCGGCAACCGCCACGGCGCGAACCTGTTCGGCAACAGCATCGTCGCGCTCGATGCGCGCACGGGCGAGCGGCTCTGGCACTTCCAGACGATCCATCATGATCTCTGGGACTACGACCTGCCGACGGCGCCGAAGCTGCTGACGGTCGTTCACGACGGAGTGGAGATTCCGGCCGTGGCGCTGCCGAGCAAGCAGGGCTACGTGTTCGTCTTCAACCGCGTCACGGGCGAGCCGCTGTGGCCGATCGAGGAGGTGCCGATGCCGCAGACGGATGCGCCGGGCGAAGAGAGCTGGCCCACGCAACCGATCCCGACGGCGCCGCCGCCGTTCGCGCGGCTCACGTTCACCGAGGCGGACATCAATCCCTACATCCCCGAGGAAGATCAGGAACGGATTCGCGAGCAACTGCGCACCTATCGCAACGAAGGGCTCTACACGCCGCCGAGCATGCAGGGCACGATCATGATGCCCGGCCACAACGGCGGGTCGAACTGGGGCAGCACGGCGGTCGATCCGGTCAACGGCAAGCTCTACGTGGTCTCGAAGGAGCTGCCGACGACGGCGAACCTCCTCCCGCCGCGCGAAGACCGGCCGCTGCCGGAAGTGCCGGGCGGCGATGCGGACTTCGTGCCCTACCGCGTGCCGATCGACTTCATGCTGCAGAGCAACGGGCTGTCGGCCATCGGGCCGCCGTGGTCGCAGTTGACGGCCTTCGACCTCAACGAGGGCACGATGGAGTGGCAGATCCCGAACGGCGACGTGATGTCGCTCGCGGCCGAGGGCATCACGGGCACGGGCAGTCAGGCCCCGCGCGGCGGGCCCGTGGTCACGGCGGGCGGGCTGATCTTCGTCGCGACCTCGTCCGACCGCAAGCTCCGCGCCCGGTCGGTCGAGGACGGCTCTGTGCTCTGGGAGTTCGATACGCCCGCGGCGTCGGAAGGCGTGCCCGCGGTCTACGCCATCGACGGCCGCCAGTACGTCGCGATCGCCGTCGGCGGCAACGGGCTCTTCAGCCAGAACCTGGACCTGCCCGAGCCCGGACCCGGCCAGTACATGGTGTTCGCGCTGCCCGAAGACTGACCGCGCGCGCCCATGGATCGACGGAACCTGGCAATGGTCGGCCCGAAGCTCGATAGCTGAGCGCGCGCTCCCGTGGACCGAACAGAAATCGTTCTCGCAACGCTCGTCGCCTACGGGGCGGCGCTGCTCGCGCTCGGGATCTGGGCGGCGCGGCGCACGCGCTCCACCGACGACTTCTATCTCGCCGGCCGCAAGCTCGGGCCGGGACTCGCGGCGCTGAGCGCCTCGGCAAGCTCGTCGTCGGCCTGGACATTGCTCGGCGTCAGCGGCGCGGCGTATCTCTGGGGCTTCAAGGCGGTGTGGCTCTTTCCGGCGACCGTCGGCGGCTTCCTGATCAACTGGCTCTGGGTCGCGCCCAGGCTCAAGCGGATCGCGCAGGAGAACGGCGCGCTCACGCTCACGGAAGTGCTGATCGCCGGCCACCCGGAGATCTGGGCGCGCAGGATCGCGCGCTCGGCCGCGGTGATCATCCTCGTGTCGTTCATGTTCTACGTGTCCGCGCAGCTTCAGGGCGCGGGACTCGCGTTCTCGACGAGCCTTGACATCGACGCCGGGACGGCGGTCGCGGTCGGCGCGCTGACGGTACTCGTCTACACGCTGCTCGGCGGCTTCTGGGCGGCGAGCGCCACCGACGCGCTACAGGGGCTCTTCATGGGCGCAACCGCGATCTTCCTGCCGGCGTTCGCGCTTTACCTCGCCGGGGGCTGGTTCCCGGTCTGGGCGTCGCTGACCGAAGCGGCCGCGGGCGGCGGGCTGCTCCTGACGGGCGAGGAGTCGCTGCTCATCGGCACGTTCTTCGTGCTCGGCACGCTCGGCATCGGGCTCGGCTATCCGGGCCAGCCGCACGTCGTCAACCGCTTCATGGCGCTCGAATCCGACCGCGCGCTGGCCCGGGCGCGCACGATGGCGCTGGTCTGGGCCGTGGTCGTCTACGGCGGCATGCTGCTGCTCGGCTGGTCGGCCCGGCTGCTCGCGCTGGGGCCCGTGCCCGACAGCGAACAGATCCTGCTCGACTTCGCGCTCGAGTTCCTGCCGACCGCCATCGGAGCCGTTGCCGTGACGGCCGTGCTGTCGGCGGTCGTCTCCACGGCCGACAGCCAGTTGCTCGTCGCGGGCTCGGCCGTGTCGCACGACTGGAACCTGCCCGGCAGCGGCCGGTCGATCGCCGCATCGCGGATCGCCGTCGGCGTGCTCACGCTGTTCGCGCTCGTGCTCGCGCTCGGCGTGCCGGAATCGATCTTCTCGCGCGTGTTGTTCGCCTGGCACGCGATCGGCTCGGCGTTCGGGCCGCCGCTGCTCATCCTGCTGCTCGGCCGCCGCCTGAATTCGCTCGCGGCATTTCTTGCGATCAACACGGGGTTCCTGGCGACGGTGATCCTGCACTGGTTCCCCGACGGCCCCGGAGACGTCCTCGAGCGCGGTCTGCCGTTCGTCCTCTCGCTGGCCATCGTGGTGGCCGGGTCGCGGCCGGCGCGGCGCGCCTGACGCCGAAACCCCGATTTCTGGTCGTTTATTCCGAATACGGCCGTTGGCGTTGCGCGGGTCAGGCCATAAGATGCGACGGTCTTCCCACAATCGTGCGTTACAGCCAAAGGGGCAACGCCAGGTGCCATCGTTTCGCGAGTATTCCACCCGACAGGCCGCGGGCATTTCCGGCGTGCGGCCGGAGCAGATTCGCCGCTGGGCACGTGCGGGCCTGCTCGCGCGACGCGGCCGCCAGCGGTGGCAGTTGTCGTTTCAGGATCTCGCGGTGCTCAGAACGGCGCGCGAGATGCTCGACGCACAGTTCAGCGTCAGTCGAGTGACGCGAATCCTGCACACGGTTCGCGACCATTTGCGTCCGGGTACGTCCATGTCGGCCATCTGCGTTTTCCGCCAGGGCCGGCGAATCGTCTTCAGGGACCGCGCCTCCACGTGGGAACCGCAAACCCTGCAGTCGACGTTCAACTTCGGCGACGAACCGTCGTCCCGCCAAACCTCCGCAAGGGTCGAGCGGTACGCGGGCTGATACGGCTTGCCCCGGCAGAACGTGCCGAATGCGCCGAATGACGGCTTCCTGTCGTCAGTGCGGTAGTCGCCGGCATGCTGACGCGCCGGAACTCTCGAAGTAAAGCGTTTACCACGATTTCGTGGAATAAACTCCATATTTCAAACGCAAATATGGATTACGCTCCTTCGTGCGCGAGCAACGCCTTCTTGAGATTCAGTCCGCCGCCGTAGCCCGTCAGACTGCCGTCGGCGCCGATGACGCGGTGACACGGCACGACGAGCGCGATGGGATTGTTGGCGTTGGCCATGCCGACGGCCCGTGCCGCGCCGGGGCGCCCGATCGCCGCGGCGATCTCGCCGTAGCTCCGGGTCTCGCCGAACGGGATCGCCATGAGCGCTTTCCAGACGGTGTGCTGGAATGCCGTACCCTCCGCGGCGCACTCGATATCGAAAGCCTGCCGCTCGCCGGCGCAGTACGCTTCGACCTGGCCGCGGATCTCGGCGATCGCGTCTTCGTCGTGGACCGCCTCGGGATCGACCGACGCCGCATGCCGGGCGTTCAGCGTGAAACGGGTGAGCCGGCCGTCGCCGTCGACCCACGCCGCGAAAGTCGCGAAGGGCGTCTTGATCGTGCCCCAGCGATTCGATGAGTTCGTCATTATTCTTCCTTCAGTGTGTATTCAGCGCGGGCGCGCTTCCGGCGCCCCCGGGTACGTACGCGAGCGGACGCGTGCGTACCTGCCTCAAAGGATCGGGCGCCGGTTGCCTGGCGCAGGCGTTGACGAGGCGACCGGGGGGCCGACCGCCAGCGGCCGGTCGCCCTCGAGCCTGCGAATGAGCCAGTCGAGGTCGTCGCCGCGTTGGGCGAGCGCCCTGAACGTCGCGCTCGTGTCGAGCGCATCGGCGTCGATCGGATCGGCCCGGAGCTTCAGATGCGCGAAGATCGTGCGCCCGTTGCCGCCGACCGCCCGCACCGCCGGGGTTCCGTCCCGCTCCTCGCCGAATTCCGCCGCGAAGAGCTTCATGCGCACCGAGCCGCGCACGTTGCCGCCGATGACGAGGACTCGGTCGTTGGGCGCGTCGACCTTGACGGCGATGTCGCAGTGCGAACGTATGCTCGTGCCGACGCTCCTGTGCCGCTGGGCGATCGTGCGGTAGGCCGAGCGGCGCGCCGAGCACAGCAGATCGCCGGGCTCGATCGGCATTTCGCCGACGTCGTAGGCCACGTAGGCCGAATCCCGGTCGTCGTGGAAACGCGCTTCTATGGCCTGATCGATGTACACGTAGTGCGCGATGTGGCGCCGGAACAGATCGTCCTCGCCGAGACCGCCCTCGCACATGACCCAAGATATGAACGCCGCCGACCAGGGATCCCTCCAGCGTACCGCGACGCCGTAGGGCCCTTGCCAGAGATCGTTCTGCCGTTCGAGTATCCAGGTGCCGTCGTCGGTGACGGCCCAGTAGCCGGCGATGGAGTCCGCCACGCGTGCCGACTCGGCGATGTCGAGCCAGGAACGCGGCAGCCGGAAACCTGAGCGCCGCCGCTGGGAGAAATCCTGCACGTATGTCTGATCAAGAACCGTAAACCCGAAGAACGCCCATTCCTGCACCGCGATGTCGACGATCCGGCGCCTGAGGTCGGCCTCCGGGATCATGCGGCAGTCGCGTTCGACGATCTGCATGTCGCCGGGCTCGCCCGTCACGCGCACCGCGGGCGGCGACACTTCGAGCTGATCGGGCGGAAGACGATCGAGATGGACTTGCTGGGCGTTGGCGGCCGCGGCGGCGGCCAGCATTGCGGCACAGGCGAACAGGAGGTTCTTCACGGGAACTATGCGCTCGGAGACAGGATCATCGCGCGTAAATCTAACAGATTCGGCTGCGAAAACAGAAACGAACGATTCGGGCTCCGGATCGAAGCCGGCTACCGGGAGCTGATGCAGTAGACCGCTCGGTCCGGGATGCACCGGGTACCATCGGCAGCCACTCAACGGTCAGTCGACGCCACGAGTTCCCTGAACGGGTTGACGACGCGCATGCCCGCAAATTCCTGACCATGCTGCATGTCCCCGGTGAGCAGCGTGACGGCGCCGGCGTCCAGAGCAGTCTCCACGATCAATGCATCCCAGTACGACAGCCTGGACGAAACGCTTCTGCGAACGGCCCGCCGGGCAAGTTGTGCGCTAATGGGCCTGACTCTGAAGCGGCAGAGCTTGTCGACCGCTTCCAGGCCGCGCGCAGGCGACAGCGGCTTGTCCAGTTTACGCGTCACCACGACGAAGAATTCGCCCAGTACCTGCGGACTCAGGATGAACTGTGCCGCGTGGTTGTCGACAAGGTCCCTGGCAATGGCCTGCTTCGCGGGAGAGTCCGAGTCAAACAGGTAGACGAGTACGTTTGTATCGACAAACGATGGATCACCGATCGTGTAGCTCATCGCGCGTCCATTTCGCGGAACCTCGCGCGCTGGTCGCGGTGCTCGACAGCGCCAGCAGACTCTCGACCGCATCGCGCCGCGGACCGGCGGCCCCGGCATAGGCCGCCAGAAACTCCCGCACTACGGCGTTGACGGAGGTGTCCTCCGTGATTGCGCGGATGCGGGCTCGCTTCAGGACATCCTTGTCGACGGTTAATGTCAGGTTCATGTTGCCGATCCCTTTTGCACGGAAACAGTGTAGCACGGGTTAAGGGGAGAAAGCGCAATTGCTCCTGAAAAAACGTCTGGAGATCGATGGCGCTTTCCTACCCGACTCGGTGGGTCGAAGAGCAGCCGGCGGCAGACCCCAAAACGAACGAAACCGGCGCCGCTGAGCGACGCCGGTTCCTGGTATTGTCACGCCCGATCGAGCCCTGCCGGGCTGCGGATCGGTACTCGCCGCTGTCGGCTCCTTACTGCAGCCGCATCGTGAGCGATACGCCGAACTCCCGCGGCCGGCCCACGACGCCCTGGTCGATGCCGGCGAAGACCGCCGGGAAACCGCCCTGCCGGTAGAACTCGTCGGTCAGGTTGGTGCCGAAAAAGGCAACGTCCCAATTGCCGGCGGCCGGCGTGAAGGTGATCCTGCCGCTCGCCAGGCCGTAGTCCACATTGGCCCTCGACGGCCAGTGGAAGCGCCGGTCGCGGAAGGTCACGACATCGTCGATCCAGCCATAGTCGAAGCGGACCATGACCGAAGCGCCGCTCGTGAGATCGTTGTCCCACTGCAAGCCGATGCTGTAGCCGGTTTCCGGAGCATTTATGAAACGGTCACCGGGGATGACGGTGGTCGCCAGACCCGTGTCGGTATACTCCGCGTCGAGCGTCGCCAGGGTGAAATTCACCGCGAACGAATCCGTCGCCCGCCAGACGCTCTCGATTTCGAGTCCGCTGATATCCGCTTGGCCCGCATTCGTCGTGGTGGTCTGCCCCGGCGTCAGCACCTCGCCGACCTGGATGTCTTCCCAGTTCCCCCAGAAGTAGGTCGCGTTGAAGCGCAGGCGGTTGTCCAAAAGATCCGAGCGCAGGCCGATCTCGTAGTTGGACAGAAACTCGGGCTCATATGGCGCGATGCCGTTGTTCGGCAGTTCGGAGTTGAACCGCGTGTTGACGCCGCCGCCGTTGAAGCCCTCGGCCCCGGTGATGTAGCCCATGAGGTTGTCGTTGAACTGGTATTGCAGGGCGATCCTCGGCGTGAAGGCATCGAAGCCGACGCCGTCGAAGATGTACGGTTGGCCCTGGGAGTCGGTCCGCAGTATCCGCCCGAAATGCCTCGTCCCCTGCTGCGGTTCGCGCACGCCTTCGCCGTTGGCGTAGACCTCCGAGTAAAAGTCCTCTTCGGAATAGCGGGCGCCGACCGTCAGCGAGAGTTGTTCCGTAAGGCTGAAGACCACTTCGGCGAAGATGGCCGTGTCCTCCCTTGTGACCACATTCTCTGCGTGACGATAGCGCGGACACGTCCGAATACGGGGACAGAATGTGCCCGGCATGTCCCAGGTCTCCCAGATCTGAGACTTCCTGAAGTCATCCAGCTCGTGATAATAGGCGCCGACCACCCAGTCGATTCGGTCTGAACCGCCCACTAGCTGAAACTCCTGCGAAATTTCCTCGCGTATCTGATATTCCCACCAATCGAAGAATACGTACGGGGTCGAATCCATGTCGAAAAACGTGCCATAGTCCATTTCGCGCGTGGCCGTGATCGAACGGAAGGTCATGGAATCGCCGATGTCCCAGGTCAGATTGGCCGAAAAGGACTCGTCGGTGCTGTCGTAGCCGTCGCCGGCGAAGGTGGACTCGCTGAGATATTGCCCGCGGCGCCCGTAGGCATAAAGCTCGTCCGTGAACGGGAGGCCTGCCGAGTTATAGCACTCCGGCCCACCTCCGCAACTCCCGGGCGCCCGCGCCCAGGGCACCGGGAAATTCTCGACGACATCCCACAACACGTTGGCCTGCATGCCCGCATCGTGGTTGTTGTAGGTCGCCGTGAAGAGCCCCGTGAACGAGTCGTTGGGCTGCCATTGCAGCATGGCCCGCAATACCGTGTTGTCGATGTCGCCGTAGGATTCGTCGACATGGAGACTGTCGACGTAACCGTCCCGCTTCAGGCTCGCCGCGGTCACCTTGGTCAGGACCGTGTCGCTGAGCGGAATGTCGATGTTGGCGACAATGTCGGCGCGGTTGTATTCGCCGAACGTCGTCCTGATTCTCGCGCCAAACTCGTCCTGCGGCTTCTGGGTCACGTACTGGACGGCCCCGCTGATCGCGCCCTTGCCGAAGTAGGTGCCCTGTGGGCCGCGCAGGATTTCGATACGTTCGAGTTCAACCACATTTTGCAGGGCTCCCGGGCCCCCGGACTGCACGACATCGTCGATGTAGCGCGCGACGCCCGGGATACCGCGGATCGTGAAGTTGCCTGACGTACCTCCGGTAATTCCACCCCCGCGAATGTCCACGTTGGGGAGCGCCATCTGCAGGTCCCTTATATTCTCGATGTTCCGGTTGTCGAGGTCCTGGGCGCTGAACGCGCTGACGGCGATCGGCACTTCCTGAAGATTCTCCTCGCGCCGGCGCGCCGTGACGACAATCTCTTCGATCACCGTTGCGCCCTCCTGCGCGAGCACCGGCACGGTATAGGCGCCGAACATCGTGGCGACGGCAGCGCTGAGCGCGCTCACTTTCCCAACATGCTTCATCTTGATTTTCCTCGTTATGTATTTTGTGCGAATCGCGATACAACACACGCACGGCGATGCGACTGCGATGCAGCGCCGAGTCGAATAGTAGTAAAAACAAAACCTTACGTGCGGCCTTCTATCGCGTCGACCCGTATCCCCTGAGACGTAGCGCGGATTATACACAACAGCGGCCCACCGTGTACCGCCCCAGCGCAGGGCCCCAATGACCGGACCCAGTGTATGCCCCCTGTGCAGTGCCCCCCGCGCATGGTCCGGAGCGTACCGCTTATCGTGCGTTACGTCGGAACGCAGGGTCCCCGGACCGCCGACAACCGATCGGTTGCCGGCGGCCAATGGAAGGCTGGCAGGCTTGCCCGGCAGTCGCAACGGCTTGCGGAGGCTCAATTTGGCAGCCTCCGAAGCCGAGAGCGGCCCGGGCTACGGGCTCGAGTCGAGCGTCAGTCCGTCGCGAAACAGTAGATCAGACCCGATCCGCCCGTATTGACGAGATTCTGCTGGCTGCAGCCTTGCGAGGGGTGGGCAGCTGCCGACGGCGACAGGCCCGGCTGCAGGCTGCGGCGGTCGTGATGGCCGACCATGGCGCTGCCTTCGTCTTCCGCGTTCGAGGTCCAGTTGCTGCAGGTTCGGTCCTCGCCCTCGGCGAAGGCCATGCCGTCGGCCATGGTACCCGTGAGAATGTCGTGCTCGACGGGCTCCGGCTGCTCGGGAGGCGGTATGGCCGTGCCGTCGTCCTGCAGATGCACGTAGGCCACGATCTCGCCGTTCTCGTCGAGCGCCGTTTCGTGGGTGATGTTCACCTCATCGGTGTGAAGCTCGTCGAGGTTGGCCGCGATCATGACACCGGTGGCGTTGTACCACGGACCCGAGCCGATCCGGTCGCGTGCGTTGACCGCGTCCGCGCCCTGGGTGCTCAGATACGCCGCCCAGCTTCGGTCGCCTGCGCCCACCGCCGAGGCCCGCTCCTGGCAGAGCGCATCGGCGCCTGCGAGACCGCCGAGGTTCGCGCCATCGCCCGACCCCGAACTCGTGACGAAGAAACCCATTTCCTGGGCAACGGCGGACGAGCCCGCGCCGAGCGCCAGGGCAGCCGTCAGCAGTGTCAGCGTGCGTGAAGTGGCATTCATGCTTCTGTTCCTCTTTTCAGTTGTTGTCAATCGAACGCTCCGATTCTAGCAAACCGGCACTTCCGCAATGATGTCGGCACGGGTCCACGGCGCGAGAACATGCGAATGCGTAACTTCGCCATCACCGCTCCCCGGGCGCAGGCTCACCGGATGCGGCCGGACAGCGCGCCGTCAGGTCAAGCCACGCGCTCCGCGGCGCTGCGGTTGCGGGCGAGCCAGCCGTCCACGAGTTGCACGGTCGCATCGACGCTCTCCGAGCGCATGCCGCGCGATGCCGCGAGCGCCTGCACGAGCCTGTCGACGCGCTCGATGTACGGCGCACCGGCCGCGAGCGCCCGGGCAGCCGATGACGGCTTGCCGAGCGACAGGGCGGCGTTGGCGTACTTGTCGAACGGGACGAGGGCGCCGCGATCGGCGCCGAGCGCGACGCAGAGATCCTGCACCCAGTCGTAGACGGCGTGCGAGGCATCGGCATCGGAATGGACCGCTTCGCGGATCGGGATCATCCCGTCCTCGCGTACGCAACGGTAGTTGCCGGCGAGCAGCATCGACCACTTGGCGAGCGGCACGAAAACCGAATCGTGCACCCGGAGCTTGACCGGCAACTCGACCTCGGTACCGTCGGCGTCGTAGCGGATCGCGAGAATGTCGGCTTCGATCTGCTTCAGGATCGCCGTGTCTTCGTCCGACTCGAAGCGGGCGGCCTTGAAGTTCGTGGGCAGGCCCACCTGCAGCACGTTGACCTTCTCCTCGGGCGGGCGGAAGGCCTGCGGGTCCGGGCTGCAGAGCGTGATCGAGCCCGGATTCACGTTGTCCCAGACCGAGGCGTCGGTGTAGCAGCCGCGGATCGCGTCGCCGTCGACCGCCGGGATGCGCCTCAGATAGCTCAGCGGCGGCATGTTCATGATCGACATGCACGGCTTGCCCGACGCGCCGACGCGGCTGACGAGGTCCTTCACGACATCGACGCGGTACTGCGGCTCCTGCATGGCGAGCACGACGAGATCGTAGTCGGCGGGGTCGGCATCGCCCGGAGCGCCGGCCGTGACCGTGCCCGGCATGTTCTTCGTGTTGAGTTCGACGGGGCTGTCGAGGCCGCGCACGGGCAGGCGCACGATGGCGCCTTCGGCGTTGATGAGCTCGGCTTCCTGCGGCAGGCAGATCAGATGGGCGGAATGCCCCGCGAGCGCCGCCTTGGCGCCGAGCAGCGAACCGTAGGACGCGCCGAGAAAGAGGATGTTGTATTTGTCAGCCATGCTGTGCTCCCGGATGGAGTTTCGAGTGGGCGGCCGCCCCCCTGGCCGCTTGCGCCTCGCGGCGCCGCACCGACGCGGCATCGCGCGGCGCGGGCTCCCGGGCGGCGCATATGCTACTGCGCCGCCGAGAATTACTCCACGACCCGGATCGGCTCGTCCGTGCGCCGATCGAACGGCACGAGCCGTCACATGGCCGCGGTTTCGAGCAGCACGTCGGTCAGTTCGTCCGGCAGGTCGAGCATGACGTCGTGACCCGCCGCCATCCGCACGACCTTCCAGCCGTTGGCCCGCGCCTTGTCCTCGAACGGCCCGAACGGCGAGCCTTCGACGAATTCCGTGGCGCGGATATAGACGACGTTCGTGACCTGGTCCAGCGCGCCCGTCAGCGAGATCGGCTGCTCGAAACAGGCGAGCGGATGCAGCGTGCACTGGCTGTTGACCCAGTCGCGATCGTTCTCGTTGACGTTGAACACCTCCGCCGGGATCGGCGGCATTTTCCAGCCCTCGCCGACCTCTTTCGTCCCTTGCAACAGCATCGCGGCCTGCCCCTCGGGAACGTGCTGCAGAAGGCTCTCGCCGTCGCCGGGCACGAACGCGTCGAGATACACGATCGAATGGATCCGGTCGGGTATGCGGTCGGCGACGCCCGATGCCACGCAACCGCCGTAGGAGTGCCCGCAGAGCACCACGTCGGACAGTTCCTCCCACTTGATGAGGTTCACGATGTCGTTGATGTGGGTGTCGAGATTGATGTCGGGGGAAATCAGGTGGGAACGTTCGCCGACCCCCGCCAGCGTCGGCGTGAAAACGTCGTGACCCTGTGCCCGGAGCGCCTTGCGAACGCGCTTCCAGCACCAGCTACCGTGCCATGCGCCATGCACCAGAACGTATGTGCTCATGAACTCATCCTTTCGAAATTTCCGCCTGAACCGTTTGCCGGACTGCCTTGCTCGCCAGCCCGGACGTGCATGCTAGCGCAATCGCCGGGCCCATTCAGTCAAGCGGGCGGGCGAATCGATACCAGCGAATCTCGCCGCGGCGCATCAGTCATCGCTCCAGGCGTCGTCGCCCCAAACCATGTCTTCCTCGGACACCTCGAATTCGTCGGATCGAGGCGGCGCGCTGCGGTACCCGGCCCTGTGACGCTCCTCCAAGGCTTTTCCTTCATGGCGCCGCAACTGGAGTTCTCCGGTTGCGATGCGTTGCAGGACCTCGACGAGGAACGGCCGCTCGGTTTGCTGCACGCGCTCGGCAAGCGAAGCCGCGTCGTCTTCGGGCTCGACCGCAACCTCGCGCTGCGCGAGCACGCGGCCCGTGTCGTAGTCCTCGTCGACGAGATGCACGGAGATTCCGGTCTGCCTGTCGCCGCTCTCGAGCACGGCGGCGTGTACGTGTGAGCCGTACATGCCCTGGCCGCCGAACTTCGGCAGCAGCGCGGGATGCGTGTTGACGATACGGCCGGAGAACGCGCGCAGCGTCCGCGGCCCGACCTTCTTCATGTAGCCCGCGAGCAGCACGAGATCGACCTCCTGCGCGAGCAGCGCGTCGCGGATCGCAGCGTCCAGGCGCTCGGGATCGGAGTGCGTATGCCCGCTCAGATGGAAGAACGGGATCCCGTGCCGCCCGGCGCGCTGCGCCGCGCCCGAGCCGCTGTTGTTGCCGATCACGGCGACGACCGCAGCCTGCAAGGAGCCGTCGTCGCAGGCGTCGATGACGGCTTGCAGCGTCGTCCCCGTTCCCGAGGCAAGCACGGCCATGCGCAGCAAAGGGTCACTCATGTCTCGCCAGCGGCCGCACCCGCCCCATGACATTCCGGAGGCCGGGAACGCCGTCTGGCCCGAGGGCGAGGCTCACTGCGTCACGAGCGGCGGAACGAGGCCGCGGTGGAAGAGCCAGGCGACGACGTAGGCGATCGGCGCGATGACGACCACGAGCGCGACGCCGTAGAGCAGCGCGAGCCGGCCCATGCCCTTGAGTTTCGAGAAATCGGTCATGACGCCCATGCTCACGAAGGTCAGCATGAACATGAGATGCCGCATCGGGCTCTGGACGGTGTTCGCGCCGACCTCGGCCGCGTCGATATGGCCCGGGAACCACGCGGCGAGCGCGACGTAGCCGATCCAGGCCACGAAATAGCCGATCACGAATTTCGGAAAGCGGAACCAGATTTCCATCGGACTGATCGACACCTGGCCGGGACGGCGCTCGACCTTGTAGACCCAGATCAGCGCGAGCAGGAACGCCCAGATGCCGATGAAGACGTCGATCCAGATCTTCGTGAGCAGCGCCGCGCTCAGGATCCAGCCCTCTTCCCATTGCTCGCCTGCCGTCTGCAGATGCTGGCCGATCATGAGTTCGTCGAGCAGCGCGCCGGCCGCGGCGTCGGCGCCGTCGGTCTTGACGGTCATGCCCATCGCGGCGCCGTTGACGATCGGTTCGTCCGGCGCGAAAGCGACGTAGACGCCCGGCAGGATGATGAGTTCGAACATCGCGAAGATCACGACGAGCATCGACACCGTGACGGGAATGACGGGCCGCGCGCGAATGGCGCCGGCCGTCGCGATCGCGGCCGACACGCCGCAGATCGAGATGCCGGACGCGAGCACGGCGGACGAATCCCGCCCGAGTCTGAACATGCGCCGCGCCATCGCATAGACGATCGGCCAGAAGAAGAGATACGCGACGAAGGTCGCCGCGGCGCCCGTCAGGATCAGGTCGAGCGCGAAGCTCGTCGCATCGACCGTCATGACGCCGAGCTTGATGCCGAGGAAAACGATCGCCGTCTTGATGAACCACTCCGGTTTCGCGGCTTCCTTGAGGAACGCGGCAAGTCCTTTCGCGAAGTTGCCGATGACGAGGCCCGCGGTCAGCGCGAGCAGATAGGCGGCGCCGTCGCCGAGTTGCAGCCCCCAGGCAAGGTTGTTCTCGGCGTAGGGGTTGCGGCCGCTCTGGGTCGCGTCGATCGTGGCGAGGTGCATCTCGTTGCCGACGAGCCAGCAGGCCCAGGTCACGAGAAACAGCACCGTGAAGCCCGAGATGAAGCGCCTGAGGTTGAGCCCCTGAAACCACGCGCCGATGGTCAGCAGGCCGGTGAAGATGACGTAGGTCGCGAGCCAGAGTTCGAGCGGATGCCAGCCCGCGTAGGCCGCGCCCGCGGGCCTGAGTATCGCCGCGAAGCTGAAGTCCGCCGTGAGACTCGTCCATTCCCAGGGCCGCGGCCGCGCCATCCAGCCGACGAGATCGACGCCCCAGATCGAGACCAGGCTGACGCCGAAGAGGAACAGGCCGAGCCAGACGGCCCACCAGTCTTCAGTCGAAGCCATGCCGCTGTGCCAGCGGCGATTTGTCGTCACCGGCGAACCTCCGCGGACCCGTCGGCGGCGATGTAAAGGGAGTAATTGAGATAGTGCGATTGGTACTGCCGCATCCAGGCCGGCAACGAAGAAATGTCGAAACGAAGTTGCACACGGGTCGGCAGGCGCTCGGCGAGTTCCGCTTGCGACCGGAAGATCTCCGCGAGCGTCTCTTCAAGCTCCGTCAGATTGGCGCCGTCAACCGTGATCTCGCCGGAGGTCGCCACCCAGCGGCTCTGCTCGAACGTCAGAACGAACTCGCGAACGTCGCCGTCCTGTGCCATGACTTTTCCGCTCACCGTAGCCCGCCCGGATCAGGACAGGATGAACCGGTCGACGAGCCAGCCGAGCACGATGAGCCCGGCCAGGCCGATGCCGATACTCCACCACACGAGCGCGGTCTCCCACGACTCCCAGGGCTCGGGCTTCTCGGCCAGCGACCCTTCGCCTGGCTGCTCCTGTTCGTGATCCATTCCGTTTTCCTCGCGTAGCTGTCGTTCCGGGTGGCGGCCGTCGGCGGTTGACTGCCTGTCAGGTCCGCCATTCGCACGCACGGCTCTCACGGCCGACCGCCGCACGCGACGCGAGCATAGCATCATCGCGACTGTCAAACGGTCGCGGGATGGAATGACAGCAAGTAACTGCTATCATTTCGCGTCAGCAAATGCATGCATTCCGGAGGGCGCATGAGCACCATGACCATACGCAACGTGTCCGCGCAACTGGCTGCCGCGCTCAAGGACGAAAAGCGACGGCGAGGTCTGTCAATGAACCGGACGGTGCTGGCGCTGATGGAGGAGTCGCTGGGCGTCGACGGCAACACGCGCAGCAACGGCCTGGGACGTCTCGCCGGCACCTGGAACGAGGAACGGTTCAGGCAGTTCGAGGAGAGCGTGGCTCCGTTCGGCGAGGTCGATTCCGAGCTCTGGCGATGAGCCGTTTTTGCGTCGACACCTCCGCGTACAGCCAGTTCCGGCGCGGCGAACCGCAAGTTGTCGCCCACATCGACCAGGCGGAGTGGATCGGAGTACCGGGCGCGGTCCTGGGTGAGTTGTGGGCAGGCTTTCTCTCCGGTACGCGAACCGACGCAAACGAAGCTGAACTCGCGGAGTTTCTCGCGCACCCCGTAGTCCAGGTAATTCCGCTGGACGCCAGCGTTGCGCGGATCTACGGTGAAATATTCGCGGATTTGCGTGCACGCGGCCGCCCACTGCCGACCAACGACCTTTGGGTGGCCGCGGCGGCCATCCGCTCGGGAGCGACCGTACTCACGTTCGACGCGCATTTTGAGGCCATCGCCCGTGTCGGCGCCCTCATCCTCGAGACGAAAGTCCCGTGATGCCCGGACAGGCACGGTAGCCGTTGCCGCGCGACGCGGAGCCGTATGAGCGCATCGTGGCAACGCAAACTCGCCGATGGCCGCATCGTGCTCGTGGACGGCGGCACGGGCAGCGAACTCGTTCGGCGAGGATTCCGTCTGAGCGAACTCGCGTGGAGCGGGCTTGCTTCTGCGTCCAATCAACATCTGCTGACGGAGATCCACGCGGACTTCATCCGCGCCGGCGCCGAGGTGATCACGACGAACACCTTCGGTACCGCTCGCTTCGTGCTCGAGTCCGCCGGGCGTGGCAGCGAGTTCCGCGCCATCAACGAACGCGCGGTCCGAGCGGCGTTCGCGGCCCGCGAAGCGACGGGCGCGGACGTTGCCGTCGCGGGGTCCATCTCCTGCGTGCCGCCGGGACTGGATCTCGACGCCTATCCCGATCCGGACACGGAGGCCCGCGATTATCGCGAACTCGCCGAACTGCTCGCCGAGCTCGGCGTCGACCTGCTCGTGCTCGAGATGATGCAGGACGACGAGCATGCCGTGCGGGCTTGCGAGGCGGCCGCGCGCGTCGGCCTGCCCTTGTGGCTCGGGTTGAGCTGCCGCCTCGGAGCGGACGGACGGTCCCTTGTCGGCTTCGACTATCCCGAAATCCCGTTGGAGACGACGCTCGCCGCGCTGCTCGTCTTCGAGCCTGCGGTCGTCACCGTCATGCACACACCGCCCGAGGCCGTGGAGCCCGCGCTCGCCGCGGTCGGATCGCTATGGAGCGGACCCGTCGGCGCCTACCCGGTGCTCGACACCGACGCGCCCGACGGGGGACGCACACCGCCCGTCCTGTCGCCCGCGGGGCTTGCGGAACATGCCGCCCGCTGGCTGGACGCAGGCGCGCGCGTGCTCGGCGGCTGCTGCGGCGCGAGTCCGCACCACATTCGCGCGCTGCGTGAGGTGGCGCTCGGATACGGGGACGGATCGCCGGGCGATCAACCGCGCTGACGCAGCGAGTGCGGCCGGATCTCCGTCCGCAATGACAGCGAAGCGGAGATTTCGCGACCGCTATTCGTCCGGCATCGGTATCGGATTGACGTAATGCGGCACGTCGTAGCCGCGCTGAACGGCGGGCCTGACGGCGATGGCGCGGTACCAGCGCCTGAGGTTCGGATAGTCCGCCCAATCGATGTCGTGCCACTCGTAGCGCGAGATCCAGGGCCAGGTCGCGACATCCGCGATCGAGTAGTCGCCGGCCAGGTATTCGGCTTCGGCGAGGCGCCTGTCGAGCACGCCGTAAATCCGCGCCGTCTCCTTCAGATAACGCTGCCGCGCGTATTCGGACTTGTCCGGATTGAAGTGGTTGAAGTGATGCGTCTGCCCGATCATCGGCCCGACGCCGCCCATCTGCATCATGAGCCACTCCATGACCTTCCACTTGCCCGGGCTTGCGGCGGGCATGAGCGTGCCCGTCTTCTCGGCCAGGTACATGAGTATCGCGCCCGACTCCATGAGCGAGATGCCCGTGTCGTGGTCGACGATCGCAGGGATCTTGTTGTTCGGACTGATCTTGAGAAACTCGGGCGCGAACTGGTCATCCTTGCCGATATTGATGGGAGTCGTCCGGAACGGCAGTCCGACTTCCTCGAGCATGATCGACGCCTTGCGTCCGTTCGGCGTCGGCCAGGAATACAGATCGATCATTGTTTGAACCGCGTCCTTCACGCTGACGGCGTTGCGAAGCTGCGCATGGTACCGGATACGGTCACGCCGGTTGCACACGCGGTGACAGGCCGCCGGCGCAACCGACCGTGCACGCGGCGGCGCGAGCGCACCGGGCACCGCGGAACCGCACCGGAAGAGACGGGCTGGACTCGGCAAAGCGCGAGCGCCGACAATCGGCGCTCCACCGATTCGGCAACTCCGGCGGGGGGCATGACGACCACAGCAGCCATTCTCAACGAACTCGAGCAGGCGCTCGGCCCCGGCCGCGTGCTCACGGGCGACGCGATCGGCGAGAAGCATCACGTCGACTTCAGCGGCGAACACGCCTGCGCCCCGTCCGCCGTCGTCCGGCCGGGCTCGACCGGGGAACTCGCGGCGGTGATGCGCCACTGCCACGCTGCAGGACAACGCGTCGTCGTGCAAGGCGGCATGACGGGACTCGCCGGCGGCGCCACGCCGCAGCCGGGCGAGATCGCGATCTCAATGGAGCGCATGTCCGGCATCGAGGAGATCGATTCCGCCGCGATGACGGCCACCGTGCTCGCCGCCACGCCCCTGCAGACGCTGCAGGAAGCCGCCGCCGATGCGGGTTTCCTGTTTCCGCTCGACCTCGGCGCGCGCGGCTCGTGCACGATCGGCGGGAACATTGCGACGAACGCCGGCGGCAATCAGGTCATCCGCTTCGGCATGATGCGCAGCCTCGTGCTCGGGCTCGAGGCCGTGCTCGCCGACGGCACCGTCGTCAGCTCCATGAACCGCATGCTCAAGAACAACGCGGGCTACGATCTCAAGCAACTCTTCATCGGCACGGAAGGCACGCTCGGCATCGTCACGCGGGCGGTGCTCAGGCTCTATCCGAAGCTGCCGAGCAAGACCGCGGCGCTCTGCGCGCTCGACGGCTTCGATGAGGCAGTGGCCCTGCTGCAGGCGGTGCAAACGCGGCTCGGTGGTTCTCTCAGCGCGTTCGAGGCGATGTGGGAATCGTATCTGCACTGCGTCGTCGACAACGTCGAGAACGTCCGCTCGCCGTTCGACGAGCGCCACCCGATGTACGTGCTGATCGAGACCGAAGGCACGGACGAGACCGGCGACCGCGAACGCGTCGAAGCGGCGCTTGGCGCAGCACTCGACGCAGGCATCATCGTCGATGCGGCGATCGCGCACTCGGAGCGCGAACGCGCGTCGTTCTGGGCGATCCGTGACGGCATCGGCGACGTCACGCCGCTGCTGCAGCCCATGCTCGCCTTCGACGTGAGCATGCCGATCGGCCGGATGCCGGCGTTCCTCGCCGAGGTCGACCGCGAGTTCGGCGCGAAGTTCGACCGCGTGCAGAACCACGTCTTCGGCCACCTCGGCGACAACAATCTGCACCTCGCCGTCACGACCGGACGCGAGGCCGACATGCCGGCACTCTGTGACATCGTCTACGCCGCGACCGGAGCGCACGACGGCTCGGTGGCCGCCGAGCACGGCATCGGCACGCTCAAGCGCCGCTACCTGCACGAATCGAGAACGCCGGAAGAAATCGAGCTCATGCGGCTTCTGAAGGCCGCACTCGATCCGAAGGGGATACTCAACCCGAACCGGGTGTTGCCGGATTAGCCCGCCTGGTTCAGGAAGCCGCCGGGCACAGGTACGGCGATATCGAATTGCCGTTTCGGCTAAAACGAAGTTGTCGTTTCGACCAAAACGCAGTTGCCGTTTCGGCTAACTACCTACGGCGCAGAGCCCCGAATCTCGAGCCGGAAGCCCGGATACGCGAATGCGCCCTTGAGAGCGTCGCAGTCCTTTTCGGACAGCCCTTCCCTGCGCGCTGTCTCGTACCACCGCGCTCTGACGATCACCTCCGTCTCGTCAACGATCACTCGGCTTGCTCTGCGTCCATCAGAAAGCCTGCGCTGGATTCCGCTTCCCGGGCAAATCCACGGTATACCAATGTGCGTCGCCGAATTCTGTCGCATATTGCTAGAAATCGCTGTCGAGCCCGTTACGTAAGCTCACTCGCGCCCGTTTCCTCAAACGCGTCCGTGCAAACCCTTCTTCGTCACGCACAGGATCGGCGAGGTAGCCGACTGGGCTCTGCAAATCGTAGGCCCATAGGAGCGCGACGTAGACAGCAGCGCTCGTCGACGGTTTGCCGTGTTCCGCATTGGAAACGGCCCGCGGACCGGTGCCGATCTTCGCCGCAACCTCTTCTATAGTCAGGTTTCGGCGGAGCCTTGCCGTGCGCAGGTTCGCACCCAGACGCTTGAGAGCGTTCTCGACCGGATAGGGCGGCGCTTCGATCAATGCGTTTCTTGCAGTCATCTGCCTTCAAGAGCGTATAAATCTATTTAATCTGCTCTTGAGAGCAAAGTAACAGAAAAAGAAACAACAAGTCGAATCCACGCTCGAGGCGAGTGTTGTTGCGTCAGTGATCGACGGCCCGCTCGATCTGCGCGGCCGGGCCGAAGCCCTCGGGCTCGCGGACCTGGTCGACCATGTCCTGCGACGCCTCGCTCGGCGCCGGGAAGAGCGGCGTCAGCGAGAGCGTGACGCCGAAGTTGAGCAGCATGCCGATGACGCCGATGCCCTGCGGGTTGAGTCCCGTCTCGAGGATGCCGAAGGTCCACGGCGCCATGCCGAAATAGACGGACGAGACGATGTACGACGCCGTGAAGCCGATGCCGACGACCATGCCGGCGATGGCGGGCACGGTGCCGACGCGCTTGGAGAAGATGCCGAGGATCAGCACCGGGAACAGGCTCGCCGCCGCGAGGCCGAACGCGAACGCGACGACCTGGCTCACGAAGCCCGGCGGATAGATGCCGAAGAGCCCCGCGATGACGACCGCGACGGCGATGACGGAGCGCCCGACGAGCAACCGCTGCGCCTCGGTCGCGGCCGGCCTGAAGATTCGGTAGTAGAGATCGTGCGAGATCGCCGAGGACATGACGAGCAGCAGGCCGCTCGCGGTCGACAGCGCCGCGGCGAGCCCGCCCGCCGCGATCAGCGCGATGATCCAGGAGGCGAGTTCCGCCATCTCGGGCGTCGCGAGGACGATGATGTCCTGGTCGGGACCGGCGAGCCCGCGCGCGCTGAGTTCCGCGCGCGCATCGGCGCCCTCGGCGCCGCCCGTGTCGAGCCACTGCTGGTGGCGGCGCTCGATCTCGGCCATCTCGACCGCCCCCACGGAACCGTTGCGGTAAATCTCATTGTCGGCCCCGGCCGAGTACAGCACCTGCCCGTCGCCGTCGTCGAACCAGTTGATGAGCCCCGTCTGCTCCCAGTTGCGGTACCACTCGGGCAGGCTCTCCTCGGTCGCGCCGTTCAGGCTCTCGATCATGAAGTAGCGCGCGAACGCGGCCGTGGCGGGCGCGGTCAGATACAGCAGCGCGATGAAGAACAGCGCCCACATCGCGCTCCAGCGCGCGGCGCGAACGCTCGGCACCGTGTAGAAGCGCACGAGCACGTGCGGCAGCCCGGCCGTGCCGCACATGAGCGCGAGCGTCACGCAGAACACGTTGACCTTGTCCCAGCTTCCGACGAAGGCCTCCGTGTAGCGCGAGAAGCCCAGATCGACGCTGATCTGGTCGAGCCGCTCGAGCAGGAACGCGGCCTGCCCGCCCGACTGCTCGGGCAGGAGTTCCGCGCCCATCGCCAGCGACGGCACGGGCACGCCCGTCAGCTTGATCCCGATCGCGATCGCCGCGGTCAGGAACGCCGTGATCAGCACCCAGTACTGAGCGACCTGCGTCCAGGTGATGCCCTTCATGCCGCCGAGCGTCGCGTAGAAGAACACGATCGCCATGCCGAAGAAGACGCCCGTGTTGATGTCGACCTCGAGGAAACGGCTGAAGACCACGCCGACGCCGCGCATCTGCCCCGCGACGTAGACGGTGCTGATGAAGAGCGCGCAGAGCACCGCGACGATGCGCGCGGTGTTCGAGTCGAAGCGGTCGCCGACGAAATCCGGAACCGTGAAGTAGCCGAACTTTCTGAGATACGGGGCGAGCAGCAGCGCGAGCAGCACGTAACCGCCCGTCCAGCCCATGAGATAGACGCCGCCCGCGAAGCCCATGAAGGAGATGAGCCCGGCCATCGAGATGAACGACGCCGCGCTCATCCAGTCCGAGGCCGTCGCCATGCCGTTGGCCATGGCCGGTACGCCGCGCCCGGCGACGTAGAAGCCGCCCGTATCGCGAACGCGCGAGAGCCATGCGATCGTGAGATACAGCCCGAAGGTCAGCGCGACGAAAAGCAGCGTCCACTCGCGCGTTTCCATCAGGCGCCCTCCTCCGCGAACCTGGCGAGCGTTGCCGTTCGGCCAGCCTTCGCTGCCGCCCTGGCGCGCGCAGCCATCAGGCGCCCTCCTCCCCCGCCTGACTGCCGGCGTCCGCTGCGATCGCCTCCAGTTCCTCGTGGTGGCGCCGGTCGAGCCGGTTCATCGCCAGACAGTAGGTGAGTATGCAGAGCACGAACACGACGATGGCGCCCTGCTGCGCGAACCAGAAACCGAGCGGGAAGCCCGTGAACGGCAGGCGGAACTGGTTGAGCCAGTCGGCCAGCAGCACGCCGCAGCCGAGCGAGACCGCGGCCCAGACCGCCAGCAGCGCCGTCATGATGCGCAGGTTGCTGCGCCAGTAACGGTCGAGCGCCGCGTGGACGCGCGGGTCGTGAAGGTCGGGGCCGGGCGACGCCAACGTTATCTCGCGAAGACGGCGAGCCTGAGCGGTGAGTAGCCGAGCCCGTCGGGGTTCGGCAGGTCGCTTGCCAGATGCTGCGCGGCGGGGAAGTTCTCCAGATCGTAGATCGCGATCGACCGTTCGGCGCGATCGGCGACGAAGGCCGTCTCGCCGAAGATGTGGATGCCGAAAGCGCCCGGCCCGGGTTCGCCGTCGTTGATGGCGAGTTCGCCGAGCACGCTGCGATCCTCGATGTCGAAGAGCGTCAGGTACCTCGCGGTCTCCTGGCCGGCGGAGCCGTTCGGCACGAGCGCGCGCCCGCCCGGCGAAATCTCGGCGCGACCGGCGCCGGGCCGCGCGTCGACCGTTTCGACGACCGACAGGCTCCCGGTATCGACGATCGAGATCGTCCCCACCGTGCGGTTGACGACCCAGACCTCGCTGCCGTCGGGCGTCACGGCCAGACCCTCGGCGCCCATGTCGGTCGCGATCACGACCGGATCGGCATCGTCGTCGAGCGAGATGACCGACAGCGTGCCTTCGGCGCCGCGGCTCGTGACGTAGGCGCGCGCACCGTCGGGGCTGAGCCGGACCATGTGGCCGTCGCGCCCGCCGGTCGGCCAGGTGTCGAGCACCTCGAGATCGACGACATCGACGAGCGCGATCGTGTCGGAATCCTCGAGCGTCGCGATGGCGCGGCGGCTGTCGGGCAGGAACATCATGCTGTGCGGGCGCGATTCCGGGCCGAGATCGATGCGGCCGGTGATTTGCGCGTTTGCGACGTCGATCACGACGAGACGCTGGCCGCGATCGTCGCCCGGGCCGTATTCGCCGGTCAGCGCCCAGCGGCCGTCCGGCGAAACCGCGATTTCATGCGGGATGACCGGGCCGATCGGCAGCCGCGCCATCTCCAGGCGGGTCGTCAGATCGAAGAACGACACGCTCCCGCCATCGCGGTTGGCGACGAGCAGCGTTCCCTCGAGTTCCTGCGCGACCGCGGCGCCGGTGAGCCCCGCGCACACGATGAGCGATGCGAGGAACCCGTGGCGGGCGATGCGTCCGGGGGCTGCCTTATGATTGATTCTGCGCCAGTTCATCATTGTATCTCCCGCGAATTGTGCGGATGTCGCGCCTTCGCGATACCTCTGCGAAGGCCGTGGCGAGGGTTGAGCCGATGGTCGTCACAGGCCCAGCAGCCAGAGGCTGAGCTCGGGGAAGGCCATCAGCAGAATCGTGATCGCGAGCGTGATGAGCACGAACGGGAACGCGCCCGCGAATATCGTCCCGAGCGAGATGCTCGCGTCGTCGAGACTCGATTTGATCACGTAGACGCTGAGCCCGAGCGGCGGCGTCATGAGGCCAATCTCGATGCCGACGACCGTCACGATCCCGAACCAGATCAGGTTGCCGCCGAGCTCGCCGACGACCGGCAGCGCAAGCGGCAGCAGGATCAGCAGGATCGAGGTCGAATCGAGCACCGTGCCGAGGATGATGAGCAGCAGCAGGTAGGCCGCGAGGAAGCCGAACATGCCGAGCCCCGTGCCGCCGAGAAAGGCCGCCACGTCCTGCGGCAGCTCCGTGAGCGTGAGCATCCGGCTGAAGGTGCTCGCCGCGATGATCAGGAACAGGATCGTGACCGACACCTGGCCCGTCTCGCGCATCACTTCCCAGAGCTTGCCCCAGTCGAGCCGCCGCTTGACGAGCGCGATGCACATCGCGGCGAACGCGCCCGCCGCACCGGCTTCGGTCGGCGTGAACACGCCCCCGTAGATGCCGCCGAGCACGAGGATGATGAGCGCGAAGACCGGCAGGATGCCGAGCAGCACCTCGAGCCAGCTCATGGAGCCCGCGTCGGCCTCGGCCCGGTCGACGTGGCCGACGAAGCCCGGCGTGAGCCAGGCCATGAGCACGACGCCGGCGGCGAACGCGATCGAGAGCAGAATGCCGGGGATGACGGCGGCGATGAAGAGCCCGCCGATCGAGACCTCCGCGATGACGCCGTAGATGATGAGCAGCAGGCTCGGCGGGATCAGCATGCCGAGCACCGACGAGCCGGCCGTGAGACCCACGGCGAACTTCGCCGTATAGCCCTGGCGCACCATTTCAGGTACGGCGATCTTCGAGAAGATCGCGGCGGAAGCGATCGAGATGCCCGTGATCGCGGCGAAGAGCGCATTGGCGGCCACCGTGGCGACACCGAGCCCGCCGTAGATCCAGCCGAAGATCCGTTGCGCGGCGCGGAACGCGTCGCGGCCGATGTCCGACGCGTTGACGAAGAGCCCCATGAGCACGAAGAGCGGCACGGCCGCGAACACGTACTCGGAGATCGTGCCCTCGGCGGCGAGCGCGAGCGTACGCGTCGCGATGCCGAAATCCTGCTTGAGGACGGCGAGCCCGACGAAGCCGACGAGCAGCAGCGCAATCGCGATGGGCATGCCGAGCGCGATGAGCAGCAGCACGATCGCGATCATCACGCCGCCGACCGTGCGCTGCTCGACTCCGGCGAGCCACAGGAACGCGATCAGCGCGACGATCGCGAGCGGCACGATGAATACGAGCGGCCGCGGCAGCGGCGAGGCCTGGCTGGCCGCGGCTTGCACCGGATTGACGAGCCGGCCGATGAGCTGGCGCAGGCACTCGAGCGCCGCGACGAGCGAGCCGACGACGAGCAGCATCTTGATCGGCCAGACCGGGATCGTGAAGATGCCTTCCACGCCCGCGAACTCGCCCGTTCGGGCCGCGCGGATGAAATCGGGCCAGGCGCCGACCGCGAGCAGCGCGAACATGAGGCAGCCGACGCCGAAGAGCACGGCCGACCAGTCGTTCGCGAGCACGGGCTGGCGCGCTTCGACCTTGCTGACGACGACCTCCGCGCGCGTCAGCCGCGCGCGGTGGATCGCGTAGGCGATCTGCAGGAACACGCAGGCCACGAGCGACAGCGACACCATCTCGGTCACGCCGCGGATCGGACTGTCGAACACCGTGCGGCCCGTGATGTCGGCGCAGATCAGGAACATCAGCGCGAACACCCATACGACGCCCGCGCCGTTCATCCAGCCGACGAGGTTCGTGAAATAGCGTTGCAGCATTGCGAAAGGTTCGGGGACGTTCTTAGCGAGCCGCGGCAACAGGCCCGCTGCATGGCGCCGAAGACCGTCTCGCCGTATACGGCAGATCAGGCATGGCGCACGCTACCGTCGCCGGCTGCACGCCGCGGTCCCTGCCCAAGCCTCAGTCCCCCCGGTCCCAGTCCCGGAGCGGCGCAGCGCCGCGCTCGCGGATCGCATCCATGTAGGTCTCGAGGACCTCGCGCGCCGGGATGCCGCGCGCCTCGGTCAACTCCGCCCAGCGGGCCGCAATGTTCGGCATGCCGTCGAGCCACCTGCGCTTTTCGGCTTCGGGCAGCGGCGTCACGATCGCGCCGTCGGCCTGCATCGACTCGAGCCCACGCTCGTAGCGCACGCCGATCTCGTCGGCCACGCCCTTGCTGTACTCGGCCCCGAGTTCCTCGATGACCTGCTTCACATCCTCCGGCAGGCCGTTCCAGGTGTCGAGATTGATCGCCATGCCGCCGGTCAGCATCGAGCCGAGACCGACGAGCGTGATGTAGGGCGCCACCTCGTGAATCCGGTACGGGGGCGCGCCGGTCAGGATCGTGAGCACGCCGTCGGCGACGCCGGTCTGGATTTGCGTGTAGTAGGTCGTGAGCCCGCCGTCGACGGGCACCGCGCCCGTGCCTTCGAGCCATGCCGCCGACGGACCGGGCGCGAGGATCTTGCGGCCGTTCAGGTCATCGACCGAGTCGACCGGAAAATTGGTCATGAGGTGGTAGGTGTCGAGCACGCTGCCGCCGAGAAAGCGCGCGTTGTGGTCGGCCCAGGCGTCGCGCAGCGACGGCAGCTCCTCGTGCAGCTCGTTGAAGACCTCGAAGAGCATCTGGTAGTCGTCGTTCGAGAAAGGCGTGTAGTAAGTCACGTTCTGCAGGGGCATCTTCGACAGTTCCCAGAGCGTGCCGACCCAGCCAATGTCCGTGAGGCCGATCTCGATGGCCTCGAGGGTGTTTTCGTACTTGTAGAGCGAGCCGCCGTAGGCCTGGGTCCAGCGGATGCGGTTGGGACTGCCCATCGCCTCGAGCCGACGGTTCGACTCGGGCACGACGAGCGACTGCATCACGCCGACCCACGGCAGCGCCGTGGTGTGGCTCGCCGCGACCGTGAGCCGGATCGTCTCCGCCTGCGCCGCGGCGCCGAAGGTCAACGCGCCGAGCGCGAGCGAGAGTACGCGGAGGCCCGTCCGTCGAACGATTCTTGTCTTTTTGTGCCGCACGGATCGCACCCCCTTCGACTGCCCCCGGATTGGCCACGCGACAGTACCACGCGTCGGCGGCAAGTCAAACGGTCGTCCTTGTCCCATCGGGCGCGAGGCGGATGCGCGACGTCCAGGATCACCCGTTGACGATCTTGCTTCTTCTATGCGTGTTCTCTCAGGTAGTCGTAGCCCGCCTCATTCTCCGCCCGCTTGACGATCTGGTCGACTATCGCTGACCTGGGTGTCTTGCTACGCACCCGCACACCCATTGAGGCGGCGATTTTTCTGAGGTCGGCGACGGTGCATCGGTCCGTTCTCCGGTTCAGCGTACTGCGGATTTCGCCGGGGGATGAACTCTTCAACTCATCGATGATCGCAGAGACATCCGGTTTGGTCTTCGGACGACTGGCGTTGGAACGCGCTCTCGAACTCCTGGGTTTCAACGCGAGCGTTCTTGAAATGAGGGGATCGGCCTCCGCGACCTCAATGAAATGTCGAAGAACCTTGAGCGATTCCTCCAACCTGGCCTCGTCCTCGCGGGTTGGAAGCTCGGTCAACCGCGCCTTGAAATCGGCGAGAAAGGCGATGACGCTATCGAGCTCGCGTTCGATCTCTTTCTTCTGCTCCTGCGTCGGTAGCGACTTGACCAACGCCTCCAGATTCTGAAGGAAGGTGTTGATCCGCCTTGCGGTCAGTCTGGTCGCGGCCATTCTCAGAACATCTCCAACATCTCGTCCACAACGCTTGGGTATTCCATCTTGGCGCGCGCGCGTCTTGCGTTGTCGGACTGGTGAAACCAGACGGGAACGCTGTTCGCGGCTGCTTCCGTATAGCCGATCAATTCCGTGGTGTGTGTCTGAAAGCACCGGAGTCGGGACCGAATGCTGTCCATGGTATCCGCGTGCGCGTTCGTCACCATATCGCCGCCGATTCTGACACGGACGAAGAGTATCGCGCCGAACTTTGCGACTGCGCAACCGTCGGGCGACATGCCCGCCAGCGTAGCGGCCTTCTCGACAGTGGCGCCGATCTCGTCCACCTTCCTGCCCAGAATGCTCAGTCCGATGGTCGACAAGTGGTCGGGAATGGCAGTCACGATGTAGTGGTCGCTTGCAACAAGCGCATTGTGCGTCATCAGATAGAGATTCGGTGGACAGTCGATCAGAACATAGTCGTAGTCGTCGCTTACCTCCCTGATTACCCTCGCCAGGAACGTGCGGTCGCGGACGAACGCCGACGCCGACTTCTTGAGCATTTTCATGCTGTCGAAATCCCCCGTCAGACTGCCGATACCCAGATCCTCGCCGATCAAGTTCACATCGCAGGGGATAAGGTCCAACCGCGGGTGCCGGTCACCGTCCGGCAGGCGAATCGGTTGGCGCCAAACATACCTCTTGACATCCAAGGGTTTCTGATCAATGTACCTGCGGTACAAAGTCGCGATCGTTCCGATGTTGCGCCGACGCTTCTCCCACTTCCGTACAGGCGCGCAAAGAAACGTCAGATTGGTCTGCGGATCGATGTCGATGAGCAGCACCCGCTGACGCTTTCGATACGCCAACCAGCAACCGACGTGGTACGTAGACGTGGTCTTCGCAACACCTCCCTTGTAGTTGATGAATGAGATGATCTTCGGTCCCAACGTGCTTACTCCCTACGCTCCGCCGCATGCATGTATTGCCCGACACGATGGCTCGAGAGTTAACGGCAGATCAAAGCGACCGATCGGTCGCGGTCGCCCTCCGTGTTGTCCGATCTAGCAGGCAGCGGGCTCGCCAATCAGCGGCCAGCGTCGAACAAAGTTGTAGATCCGAACGCGAGCCGGAAAGCATGTCAAGCATGCCCTGTGCGCGAGGTTAACCCGTATCAATGCCCAGTCAATGCTCAAATCGGGCGTTTCGGGCGGGAACAAGCTCAGAGTACTCGCTTGGCAGTTGCCGACAAAGTTGTTGGTTGCTGCGAGCCTGCAAGAGCGCTCGTGCCGTCGGTCGTCGCGGAACGGGAGATGCGGCATGTTTGCCGTGGCACTCGAGAAACCGTGGTTTCTCGGGCGCCACCGCACGTGGACAGGAGCAGACATACGCCGCTGCTTGCCGTTTCAGGTCCAAGGCTGCCGCCAAATCTTCAGGCCGTCGGCAGCGGGTCAGTCATTGCCGTCATTTGCCTTTGCCCGTTCATCGGACATGGCCAACAGGGACGTTTGTTTCTCGCGTGCACCGGCCAGCGCATCGAGCGCGAGCACCGCCCGGTTTGCGGCCTTACTTACGTACTCTGCACCCAGCGGATCGTCTGAAGCGTCTCGCCAGTCCAGCTTGGTCAGCCGGTCCAGCTTGGCACGTCCCTCATCTAGCTTGAGCCACGCATCGCGCGCCTCCGCCGCGCTCAGAGGAACGGCCACCGCGATCACTGCTTCCGCCATCTCCAGCGCGTCCGGCGCATCGCACGCGATACGCTCATCCAGCAGAGGCGCGTCCACCGCGTCCGCAACAGCAAACAACGCTTCGGTCGCTTCGTCCAGCATGTCTTGCGGAACTACCAAACTAGCCATCAACTCGAAAGTGTGTTGCATCGAAACCATCATTCTCACGGCGAAAAAACCTGAGCGCGGTAGACTACGCCGACGGCTCTCCCCACCCCCCCGACTCCAATACGTAGTTCACGAAGCTAGGTATTCCCGGCATCAAGGTAGAACTGCCCCACGGCAACCATAGAAGGTCCGAGGCCAGAATTTCACGGCGGATGTTGCTGCGGTCCGTTGGCAGCAACCCCAGTTCGTCCACGACCTTGTCGATGGCGTCGTCCAAGGCCGTTCGGGTGATTGGACCAGTCGAATCGACGTGGTATAGGACTTCCGACAGCCAGGATTTCAAATCACGCTTCCATCGGCTGGCTCTGAATTCGTACATGCCGCGACGGTGAGCATTGACCTGCTCGCGGGCGTGTTCCACATCTTCACGAATGATCTCACCACGCCCGGATTCAGACGAATTCAGCCAGAGCGCCCTTCCCCAGAGCTGCAGAAACCAGGGGTAGCCCTGACTGTCCTGCGCGACTTCCTCGAGCAAGACTCCGTCCGCCTCAATTCCGCCTTCGCGCATGGGTATTTCGATGGCGCTTCTGGAAGATGCAGCGTCAAGCAGCCCCAAGCTGATTACGTGGCTTCGCTCCGAGAACGTCGCATCTGCGGCCTTCAGGACATCCATCAAACCTGGAGTGCCGGCCAGCACGGTGAGTACGGACGCTCCGTCCGTTTTCAACTTCTGCGACAGCCTCAACAAAGCGCCGCAACCTTGCGGGTTCGCGATGTGACTTTCGTCCATCACAATGACGATGGGCTGCCGAGCGCATTCGGCGACGAGTGTTTCATACATGGATGTGGCCGTTTGCTCGAGCGACCAGGATCCCCTGCCGCGAACCGGTCCGATGCCGGCCTCACCCTCTACTTTGTCCGGTCGGGCAACGTCAATACGTACGTTGAGGAGTTCCCGGACGATGTCTCGCTGACTGGCCGGCAACTCGCCAGCATCCAGTTCCTTATGGCGAAACGGCGAGTCGGACCGGTTGTGTCCGCGAATCCGTTCCTTGATCCACGCCAGCATCACAGTCTTGCCGGTACCTCGGGGACCGAACAGCACCAGATCCGGAGCGGCCCCGCCACTCCGCTGTGTCGTCGTCAACAGTTCCCCGATCTGTCTTTTTTCTTCGTCCCTTCCAGCAAGGTACGGCGGTGACAGCCCCGCGCCCGGTGTGAACGGGTTACCTGTTACCGCTGGGGCCATGTCCGGTTTCCTTGCGCTTCCCCGCAGGGTCAATTCCAACTGCTCCAGTATATCGGCCCACCGAGAGCCATTCACTTCAGGCGACCGCCATCCTCTCTGACGGACGCGCCCCATGGGCACAGGCGAACCGATACCGGTGGCGTCGTCAAGGCATTCCCGCCCCGCCTCGACGCAAGCCGCTATTCCCGGTTCACGATGGTAGGATTTTACGACTTTCCAACAGGTGCATGCGAGGTCGCCATGCCGTTCGTAACCGTGAAACCGAAGTTCCAGGTGACCATTCCGGCCAAGCTGCGCAGAGACATCGATCTTCGCGAGGGCGACATCATGGAAGCGATGCTGGTCGCCGATGGAATCCTGTTCAAGCCCAAGGAGGTGATGGACCGGGCCGCGGCCGCTGACCGCATCGCTGCGAAGTTTGCGGCGGCTCAACCCTCATCTGACGACCCTGGGAGTTCCGAAGACGAGATCATGAGAGACACAATCGCCGAAATAACCCGATCGCGCCGTGACTGACGCGGTCGCAAGGCATCAAGAGCCGTGCTCGACTTCAGTTCGACAGGGAGGCGATACAGACGCATTGCGTAAACACGTGGTGTTGACGACCGCTTGCGAATCGTTAAGGTAGCCGCATGGGAATGCTCGTCGACGGTAAATGGCACGACGTCTGGTACGACACCAAGGCGTCGAAGGGCCGCTTCGTGCGCAGCGAAGCGCAGTTTCGCAACTGGGTCACGGCGGACGGCAGTCCGGGACCTTCGGGCAAGGGAGGTTTCCGCGCCGAACCCGGCCGCTACCACCTCTACATTTCGCTTGCCTGTCCGTGGGCGCACCGCACGCTGATTTTCCGGAAGCTCAAGGGGCTCGAGCCGATGATCGGGCTCTCGGCCGTCAATTCCTTCATGGGCGCCGAAGGCTGGACCTTCGAGCCCGGACCCGGCGTGATCGAGGATTCGATCAACGGCGCCCGGCGCGTCTACGAGGTCTATCTCGCCGCGGATTCGAACTACAGCGGCCGCGCGACCGTGCCGATCCTGTGGGACAAGCAGCAGAACACGATCGCGTCCAACGAATCGAAGGAAATCATCCGCATGTTCAACAGCGCCTTCGACGGCGTCGGCGCGACGGGCCCTGATTTCTACCCCGAACCGCTGCGTGCGGAGATCGACGAACTCAACGAGGTCATCTACCACACCGTCAACAACGGCGTTTACAAGTCAGGCTTCGCGACGACCCGGGAAGCCTACGAGGACGCGGTCACGGCCGTGTTCGAAACACTCGACATGCTCGAGGAACGCCTCGCGACGCGCCGGTATCTCACGGGCACGACAATCACCGAGGCCGACTGGCGGCTCTGGACTACGCTCGTGCGCTTCGATCCCGTCTACTTCGGGCACTTCAAGTGCAACGTGCGCCGCATCGTCGATTACCCGAACCTCTGGGGCTACACCTGCGACCTGTACCAGCAGCCGGGCATCGCCGAGACCGTCGACATCCCGTACACCAAGGCGCACTACTACGGCAGCCACGAGAGCATCAATCCGCACCGCATCGTGCCGGTGGGCCCGGACATCGATTACTCGGCGCCGCACGACCGCGCGCGGCTCGGGAACTGAGGTAGACGCCGCCGGGGAGACGACCGGGGCGACGGACCGGCGATCGAGCGATGCATGCGGGCGCCCGCCGCCCGGCGAGGCAAGCGTCTCCCGCGCGCTCGTAACCCCCTGATCGCCAACGTGGCGCGCGTCCAGGTCAACAAGCGTCCCCGCGTTCGTACCCGCCACACGACTATGCTTCGACTGAAGTCCGAGCAACCCGATGAGCGGTCAGAGCTTGCCTGCGCGGTAATCGGCGAACGCCTGGTGGATCTCCTCGGCCGTGTTCATGACGAACGGGCCGTAGCGCGCGATCGGCTCGTTGAGCGGCCGGCCGCCGACGACGATGAGCTTCGCGCCGTTGTATTCGGCGGCGACTTCAACGCGGCTGCCGTGGCTCAGTAACGCCATCTCGCCGCGCCTGACGCGCCGCGCGGAACCTTGCGGACCCGCCGAGATGCTGCCGTCGTAGACGTACAGGAACACGTTGTGGCCGGCCGGCAACGGCAAGGCGTACGACGCGCCGCCATCGAGGTGCAGGTCGTAGTAGACCGGGTCGGTCGCGACATCGGTCACGGGTCCGCTTACACCGCCGAGTTCGCCCGTGATGATCCTGGCCGTGACGCCGTCGTCGAGCTCGGCCTCGGGAATCCCGTCGGCCTGGATGTCCTGGTAGCGCGGCGCCGTGAACTTGTCGCTGGCCGGCAAGTTGACCCAGAGCTGAAAGCCCCACATCAGGCCTTCCTCCTGCTCGGGAAACTCCGAGTGGACGATGCCGCGGCCCGCCGTCATCCACTGCACGCTGCCCGGACCGAGCAGACCCGTGTTGCCCTGGTTGTCGCCGTGCTTCATGCGCCCGGCGAGCATGTAGGTGACGGTCTCGAAGCCGCGGTGCGGATGATCGGGAAACCCGGCGATGTAGTCGTTCGGATCGTCGGAGCGGAATTCGTCGAGCAGCAGGAACGGGTCGAAGTGATCGAGTATCGGCGTACCCATGACCCGCGTCATGCGCACACCCGCCCCGTCGCTCGTCGGCTGGCCCCTGACCTTCCTCGTGACGGTTCGGGAGGCGGCTACAAGATTATCGGACATGGATCGATTCCTTCCGGCGTTCGTCCGGTTGCTGCGTGTCACGCAAGTTTATCGGCAACTTCGGGTCCGCGCAGGGTTACCGTAGCTGGCGGCTCACACGTTCCCGTTCCTGTTGACGCCGTAACTTCTCCGCGTATATTGTATCGACAATGTAGCAACGAGATGATTCGCCATGCGTACCGTGGTCAAGAAATGGGGAAACAGCGCGTCCGTGCGCATTCCTGCCGCCATCATGGAGGCGGCGGAGCTGCAATTGGATATGCCTGTCGATGTTCGAGAGGAGGGAGGGAATGTCGTCATCGTTCCGCTGCGTCGGCCGGAATACGATCTGGCCGATCTGGTTGAGGCGATTACCGCCGACAATCTTCACGACTCGGTGGACTTCGGCGATGCGATGGGCAAGGAACTGCTCTGATGTCCCGCTATGTCCCGGCGGCTGGCGACGTTGTCTGGTTGCAATTCACTCCACAGGCTGGGCGCGAGCAATCCGGACACCGTCCTGCGCTGGTTCTGAGTCCCGCCAGCTATAACCGCTTCGGGCTAATGCTGTGCTGCCCGATGACCACCAGGATCAAGGGCTATCCGTTCGAGGTCGCTATTGCGGACAATCGAGAGAGCGTTGCGTTGGCGGATCAAGTGAAGAGCCTCGATTGGCGGGCGCGCCACGCGCGACGCAGGGGCTCTGTCTCCGCGGAAGAATTGGCCGAAGTGCGTAGCAAGGCCGTTGCACTGATGCAGGGATGAGACCAGCGCCTGTTCCGAATTCTGAACCGGCTCGACGTCGACATCGACATCGTGATCCGACAGCCGCAGTCGACCAACGGCGGCCGGCTCCGAATCGCCGCGGCAGAGTCTGCCTGACGCACGTCGCCGCCGGAGGCACACGAATCCCGAGACCGCTCATACCAACGCCTCCGGGCTACTCGCAGCCCAACGCGCTGCTGACCTATAATCGGCCGTTCCGACGAATGGCCGGGGACATGCACGTGAAAACAAGATTGATACTCGGATTGGCGTCGTCGCTCGTATTGAGCACGGGCGCGTGGGCGCAGCAGGATTTTTCCGAAGTCGAGATCCAGACCGTCGACGTGGCGGACGGGCTTTACATGCTCGTCGGTCAGGGCGGCAACATCGGGCTCTCGCTCGGTGACGATGGCGCGTTCATCGTCGATACGCAGTTCGCGCCGCTCAGCGAGAAAATCCAGGCGGCCGTGAACGCGGCCGGCGGCGGTGACGTCGCGTTCGTCGTCAATACCCATTGGCACGGCGACCACACGGGCGGCAACCAGAACTTCCGCGGCGGCGGCGCCACGATCATGGCCCATGACAACGTCAAGGCGCGCATGAGCACCGACCAGGCCCGCGCACTGCCCGCCGGGGAAACTCCCGCGTCGCCGCCCGACGCCTGGCCGAACATCACCTACCCGAGCCGCATGACGTTTCACTACAACGGCAATACGGTCAACCTCATTCACGTGGAGAACGCCCACACGGACGGCGATACGCTCGTGCACTTCACGAACCTCAACGTCTTCCACATGGGCGACACGTTCTTCCACAATCTCTTCCCGTTTGTCGACGTATCGAGTAACGGCTCGATCGACGGCATCATCGCGGCGGCCGAGGAAGTGCTGAGCCGCAGCGACGGGGGCACGATGATCATCCCGGGCCACGGCCCGCTGGCGACGCCCGACGATCTGCGCGACGATCTGGAGGTGCTCAGAACCGTGCGCGATCGCATCCGGTCGATGATCGACCAGGGCATGAGCGAGGACGCGGTCTTCGCCGCCAACCCGACCGAGGAGTGGAACGACTCCTACGGCGCCGGCTTCATGAATCCCGAGACCTTCACGCGTCTCGTGTATCGAAGCCTGAGCCGCTGAGCGAAACGCAGGACGACCCGCAAGGCCCCGCTTCCTTCGGCCGGGCCTTCGTCATCGGAGAGCCCGGACAGGCATAGACGCTGGTAGCAAGAGGATGTCTGAACTCTTCCAGGCCGGGGTCGATGTCACGCTGATCGGGCTCGGCGTCGCGTTCGCGCTGCTGACGATTCTCGTCGGCGTCGTGCACGCGATGTCCGCGATCACCAGGCTCTTCGAAGGCGGTAGCTCCCATCCCGTGCCCGCGGCCGCTACCGGCGCCGCCAAACCCGCGATTGCCGGGCAGCGGCCCGTCGAGAGCGAGATCGCGGGCGTCATCGCGGCCGCCGTCAGGATGTACCGCGGCAGGCGAGCGCGATGAGCAACCCGCTCAAGATCACGGAGCTCGCGTTCCGCGACGCGCACCAGTCGCTGCTCGCCACGCGCGTGCGCATCGAGGACATGCTGCCGATCGCGCCGAAGCTCGACCAGGTCGGCTTCTGGTCGTCGGAAAGCTGGGGCGGCGCGACGTTCGACGCCTGTATCCGCTATCTCGGCGAAGACCCCTGGGAGCGCATCCGGCTGCTCAAGGAGGCGATGCCGAACACGCCCCAGCAGATGCTGCTGCGCGGCCAGAACCTGCTCGGCTACCGCCACTACGCCGACGATGTCGTCGAAGCTTTCGTCGAGCGCGCGGCGGTCAACGGGGTCGACATCTTCCGGATCTTCGACGCGCTCAACGACTTCCGCAACCTCGAACACGCGATCAGGGCGACGCTCAAGGTCGGCAAGCACGCCCAGGGCGCGATGTCCTACACGGTCAGCCCCGTGCACACGATCGACATGTGGGTGGACATGGGCCGGCGCTTCGAGGACCTCGGCTGCCAGTCGGTCTGCATCAAGGACATGGCGGGCCTGCTCAAGCCCTACGTCGCCGAGGAACTCGTCTCGCGGCTCAAGGAAGCGTGCAGCGTGCCGATCGCGATGCAGACGCACGCGACGACCGGCATGAGCACGGCCACGAACATCAAGGCGGCCGAAGCGGGAATCGACATGATCG
The DNA here is from genome assembly GCA_022826245.1 of Gammaproteobacteria bacterium. Classification (GTDB taxonomy): domain Bacteria; phylum Pseudomonadota; class Gammaproteobacteria; order Steroidobacterales; family Rariloculaceae; genus Rariloculus. Next base: position 180,347 of record JAJDVG010000040.1, on the reverse strand, counting down.
ACACGGCGATCTCCCCGCTCAGCATGACCTACGGTCACTCGCCGACGGAAACCGTCGTCGCCATCCTCGAGGGCACCGACCGCGACCCGGGGCTCGACCTGCCCCTGCTCGGCGAGATCGCCGCGTATTTCCGCGGCGTGCGCAGGAAGTACGCGAAGTTCGAGGGCAGCCTCAAGGGCGTCGATGCGCGGATCCTGGTTTCCCAGGTGCCCGGCGGCATGCTCACGAACATGGAGAACCAGCTCCGCGACCAGAACGCGCAGCACGCCTACGACGACGTGATCGCCGAGATCCCGCGCGTCAGGAAGGAACTCGGCTACATCCCGCTCGTGACGCCGACCTCGCAGATCGTCGGCACGCAGTCGGTGCTCAATGTGCTGCTCGGCGAGCGCTACAAGAACATCACCAAGCAGACGCAGGCCATCCTGAAGGGCGAGTACGGCGCGACGCCGGCCGCGGTCGACAAGGACCTGCAGGCCCGCGTGCTCGACGGCGCCGAGCCCGTCACCTGCCGTCCGGCCGACCTGATCGGACCGGAGATGGACCAGTTGACCGCGGAACTCGACGGCATCGCCCGCGAGCAGGGCATCGCGGTCGAGGGCGTCGACGATGTGCTCACGTACGCGCTCTTCCCCGAGGTCGGGCTGCATTTCCTCGAGCACCGGGGCGACGCGTCCCAATTCGAGCCCGCGCCCGGCGACCCCGCGGAAGCGCCCGCGGCCCCTGCTCCGGCAGCGACGGCCCCGTCCGCCGACGGTCCGGAGCGGTATACGGTCAGCGTCGATGGACGCGACTACGATGTCGTCGTCTCGCCGGCCGGCGAGATCGCCCAGGTCAGTCCCGCCGCGGGGTCCGCGCCTCAAGCATCGGCCTCCGCAGGCGGCGCGGCGGCTCAGGGCGATCCCGTCGATGCGCCGCTCGCGGGCAGCGTCTTCCGGATTCTCTGCGAACCCGGCCAGAAGGTCGCTACAGGCGACATCCTCGTCATCGTGGAAGCGATGAAGATGGAGACCGAGGTCCGCGCTCCGAAGGACGGCACGGTTGCGGCGGTCCTCGTGCAGGAGGGCGACTCGGTCGAGCTCGGCCACACGCTCGTGCACATCGCCTGACGATTCGCGATGGACGAGGGTCTCAGCTCCCTTTGGGCCACGACCGGGATCGCGAACTTCACGTTCGCCGATCTCGCGATGATCGCCGTCGGCGTGGTGCTGCTCTACCTCGCCATCCGCAAGCGCTTCGAGCCGCTGCTGCTCGTGCCGATCGGTTTCGGCGCGATCCTGAGCAACATCCCGGTCGCCGGCATCGGCGGCCCCGACGGCCTGCTCGGCTACGTCTCGGCCGTCGGCATCGACACCGGCGCCTTCCCGCTGCTGATCTTCCTCGGCGTCGGGGCGCTCACGGATTTCGGCGCGCTGATCGCGAACCCGAAGACCATCCTGCTCGGCGCCGCAGCCCAGGTCGGCATCTTCCTGACGCTGCTCGGCGCGTTGCTGCTGAACGGCGTACCGGGTTTCGACTTCAGCCTCGCCGACGCGGCGGCCATCGGCATCATCGGCGGCGCCGACGGCCCGACGGCCATCTTCCTCGCGTCGCAGCTCGCGCCCGATCTGCTCGGCGCCATCGCCGTCGCCGCGTACTCCTACATGGCGCTCGTGCCGATCATCCAGCCGCCGATCATGCGCGCGCTGACGACCGAGCGCGAACGGCGGATCGCGATGCAGCAGCTACGCCCGGTATCGCGTCTCGAACGCATCCTGTTTCCACTGATCGTGCTCGCCGTCGTTGTCGCTTTCCTGCCGACCGCGGCGCCGCTGATCGGCATGCTGACCTTCGGCAACCTGCTCCGGGAATGCGGCGTCGTCGAGCGGCTCAACCGCGCAGCGCAGAACGAGCTCATGAACATCGTCACGATCCTGCTCGGACTCGCCGTCGGCTCGAAGCTCGCTTCCGAGCAGTTCCTGAACCTCGAAACGCTCGGCATCCTCGCCCTCGGCGCCGTGGCCTTCTCGATCGGCACGGCCGCCGGCGTCCTCATGGGCAAGCTCATGTGCTGGGCGACGCGCGGCAGGATCAACCCGCTGATCGGCGCCGCCGGCGTCTCGGCCGTTCCGATGGCGGCCCGCGTCGTCAACCGCGTGGGCCTCGAAGCCGACGACTCGAACCACCTGCTCATGCACGCGATGGGACCGAACGTCGCCGGCGTCATCGGCTCGGCCGTCGTCGCGGGCGTGCTGCTGGCGCTCGTCGGGGGTTAGATCGGCCCCATCAGCAGATCCGGAAGCCAGGTCACGATGCCCGGGAAGATGCTGAGCAGGACGATGCCGATCACCATCATGATCACGAAGGGCAGCGCACCGCGCAGCACGGTCTGCAGCGACACGTCGGGCACAATGCCATTGATCACGTAGAGGTTGAGCCCGACCGGCGGCGTGATCAGGCCGATTTCGAGGTTGACCGTCATGATCACGGCGAACCAGTAGGGATCGAAGCCCGCGCCGTTGACGATCGGCAGCAGGATCGGGGCCGTCATCAGGATCACCGCGACCGGCGGCAGGAAGAAGCCCGCGACCAGCAGGAACACGTTGATGATGCCCATGAGCACCCAGCGGTTGACCTCGAGCGCCGCGATGCTCTCGGCGACGGACTGCGTCACGAACAGCGACGACAGCGTGTAGCCGAACAGGCTAGACGCCGCGATGATCATCATGATCATGACGCTCTCGCGCATGCTAGAGGTAAAGATCAGGCCGATGCGCTGCGGCTGCCACTGCCGGTACACGATCGCCACGAACACGAGGCAGAGCATTGCGCCGACGCCGGCCGCCTCCGACGGCGTCGCGATGCCGCCGTAGAGCACGTAGAGGATGCCGGCCACGATCAGGAAGAACGGCAGCACCCTCGGCAGGGGGCCGAACTTCTCCGCCCAGGTGTAGCGCCGGCCCGCGAGCGCCGACCCTTCGCCGCCGCGCCCGTACGAGTAGTAGAGCGCCCAGGCGATGAAAAGCACCGTCAACAAGAGGCCGGGGATGAGCCCGGACAGGAACAGGCGCCCGATCGACGTGCCCGTGGCGATGCCGTAGACGATCATCGTCACGCTCGGCGGAATGAGGATGCCGAGCGTGCCGCCGGCAGCGATGGCGCCGGACGCGAGCCCGGCCGGATAACCGCGCTTGCGCATCTCGGGGATGCCCATCTTGCCGATGGCCGCGCAGGTCGCCGGCGACGACCCGCTCAGCGCCGAGAAGATCGTGCAGGCGCCGATGTTCGAGATGACGAGCCCGCCGGGCACGCGGCCGAGCCAGCGTTCGAGCACCGTGTAGAGATCCGCGCCTGCGGGCGAGGACGCGACCGCGGCGCCCATGACGATGAACATGGGTATCGCGACGAGCGTGAAGTCCGCGAGATACGAGAACAGGAGTTCGCCGACGAAGACGAGCCCGCCCGGGCCTTCGAAGATCAGCAGGAAGGCGAGCGACACGAAACCCAGCCCGAACGCGATCGGCACGCCCGAGGCGAGCACGAGCAGCGTGACGATACCGATCAGCGCGCCGATTTCGAGCGGGCTCATGCCGGCGGCTCCTGCGCCGCGTCAGGCAGGTCGGACGGTTCGTATCCCGTGATCAGGCAGGCGATGTCGACGATGTACTGCAGCACGAGCAGCCCGAGCCCGAGCGGCAGCGGCAGCACAATGACCGAGAGCGGCGGCGCCCAGACCGATTCGGTGACCCAGCCCTCCGTCCAGGCTTCGTGATAGTAGTTCCAGCCGCTTGAGGCGACGACGACGCAAAAGACGATGCCAAGCGTCGACGCAAAGATCCGGAGGACTTTCCGGGCACGCGGGCCAAGATAATGGCTCACGAGGTCGACGTTGACGTGGCCGCCCATCGCGAGCACGTAGGGGCTGCCGAGCAGCGTCGCGGCGACGACCGAGTAGAGCACGAACTCCGTCTGCCAGATCGTCGATGCGCCGAGCACGTAGCGGACGAAGACCATGTGGCAGACCGCGATGCATGCGGCGCCGAGACAGATCGCGGCCACGATGCCGAAAAAACCGGACAGGCGGCGGACCGCGTGGACGATGAGTTCCATCTACGATTGGGCGATCCGGCTTGCAGGCCGCGGTCGACGCGGATCGCGCATTCAGTCGACGGCGAGCGCGCTGTCGAGCAGCGCCTGTCCGCCCTCGACCTCCTCGGCGAAGAAGCTGTAGGAGGTGCGCTCGGCGATCTCGAGCCAGGCGGCGGTCTGCTCGGGCGACATGTGCACGACCTCGACGCCCTCGGCTTCGAACATCTCCTCGGCCTCAAGGTCCTGCTTGCGCACCTCCGCGGCGAAGTACGCCTCGGCCCGTTCGGCCGCGGCGCCGAGCGCCGCCTGCTGCGCGGCGTCGAGCCGTTCCCAGCTTCGTTTGGACATCAGGATCGGTTCGTACATGAACCAGAGGGCCGAATCTCCGGGACCCGTGTAGCACACGGCCTGCTCGTGGAGCCGGAACGACATGAAGCTCGCCGAACTCGTGTTCGCCGCGTCGAGCACGCCCGTCTGCATGGCCGTATAGATTTCCGAACTCGGCATCGAGGCGATAGAGGCGCCGGCGCCGGCGAGCATGCGCTCGAACGCGGGTCCCGCCGCGCGCGTGACCTGGCCCGCGATGTCCTCCGGCGCGAGGATGCAGTTCTCCGACGATGCGAAGCCGCCCGAGACCCAGGCGTCGGCGAGCACGATCACGCCGACTTCGTCCATGATCCGCTTGATCTCGGCCATGAACGGCGAGTCGTTGAGTCGCCGGGCGTGATCGTGGTCCTTTACGAGTCCCGGCATGAGCGTCGCACTGAACTGCGGATGCCGGCCGCTCATGTAGTCGAGCGGCAGCACGGTGATGTCGAGGCGGCCGCGCACCATCGCCGGCCACTGGTCGCGCGCCTTGTAGAGCGCCTCGCCCGGATAGACGCGGATCTCGAGCCCGACGTCGGCCTCAGCGATGTCGCGGGCGATCATCTGGATGAACTCGTCGCGCAGATCGGCGATGCCGCCCGGCCACTGGTGCGACGCTCTCAGAACCGTCTGCGCGCCCAGACCGCCGCTCACCAATAGCAGCGCTACGCCCAGGGACGCGACAAGATACGACCGAATTCTCATGACGGATAACCCCCGCGGCACGGCGCCGCTGCCGTGGAAAATACCAGACGCGGGCCGTGTCTGTCTCGGCGGGCGATGGTCCCGTTCGCGAGCCGCGTCGCCGGATTCGCCCCCTTGCCTTGACAGGCTGCGCCGAATCGACGTTATTTACGGCACAGGACACTCCCGAAGTTGCGGGGAGTCGCATTACAGGTCGCTTGAGACACGTTGTGAATACATCCTTGCACGCTGCACCCCCGCATCCCTGCGGGCGTGTGTTTCAGGCGACCGGTAGTACGGCTCGCCTTGCGCCTGGGGTCGACCGGGAGTGCGGCCGCACGCCCGCCCGCCAACGACTCGTCGGGGCCTTCGGGCTGCTGCTCGCCTGCGCAGCCGCCGGCGTCGGCGCGGTCCACGCGCAGGAAGAGTTTCCGTCCGGGCCGATCGACATCGTCACCCATGCTTCGCCCGGCGGCGGCACCGACACGACGGCGCGCACGATCCTCACCGGCGCGCGCGAGGCGCTCGGCACGGACGTGGCCGTGATCCCGAGGACGGGCGGCGGCGGCATCGTCGCGATGAGTTACGCCGCAGGCCGGCCGCGCGACGGCCATACGGTGCTCGCCATCACGCCGACGCACCTGTTCGCCATCGCGCGCGGCCAGGGCCCGCTCACGATCGAGGATCTCGTACCCGTGGCGCGCGCGACCGACGATCCGCTCGTGGTCACCGTGCGCAGCGACAGCGCGGTCGGCGATATCGAGGACCTCGTCGCGCTGGGGCTCGAGCGGCCGATCAAGTGGGGCTCGACACAGGTCGGCAGCATCGACCACGTCGCGGGCGCCGTGTTCGCGCAGATCGCGGGGACCGAACTCAGTGTCGTGCCGTTCGCCGGCGGCGGCGAGATCGTCACGAACCTGATGGGCGGCAGCATCGATGCGGCGGGGCTCAACCTGACCGAGGCGCTGCAGCAGATCGAGCGCGGCGAGTTTCGCGCGCTCGCGGTCATGGCCGAAGAGCGGATCGAGGCGCTTCCCGATACTCCGACGACCGTCGAGCTCGGTTACGACGTCACGTTCTCGACCGTACGCGGCTATGTCGTGCTGCGCGGCACGGCCGAACACGAGATCGAGATTCTCGAGAGCGGCCTGCTGGCGGGCATGAACCACCCGAGCTATCTCGCGTATCTCGACGGCGCGGGCCTGAGCCGATCGGCGATCGCCGGGCGTGAGGTCTGGGGCGCTCAACTCGAGCAGCTCTACGGCGACGCCCGCCAGGCGATGATCGATCTCGGCATCATCCGGCCGTAGGCGCCCGTGGCCGGGGACAGCGGCAGCGCGCGCGGACTTCATCCGGACACGATCGCCGGGGTCGCCCTGCTGTTGCTGAGCGCGGCCGGGTTCTGGTTGACCACCGGGTTCCCCGAAGTCCCGCCGATGCTGTCGCAGAACGTGCCGCCGACGTTCTTCCCGCGGCTCGTGCTCGGCCTGATCGCGGCCGGCGGCATCGGGCTCGTCGCGGGCGGGCTGCGCGCTCCGCGCAAGACCATGAGCCGGCTCCGGCCGCTCGTGTATGTCACGGCCGGGCTCGTCGTGCTCGTGCCGTTGTCGATCATGCTGCTCGGCACGCTGGCGACGGTGTTTCTGCTGAGCCTCGGGCTGCCGCTGCTCTGGAACGAGCGGCGCCTGAAGTTCATCGTGCCGCTCGCGATCGGCATGCCGGCCGCGGTCTATCTCGTGTTCACCGTCGCGCTCGAGGTCCGGTTTCCAACCGGTCTCGTGGCGGCGCTCTTCGGCTGAGATCGGGCGATGGGACTGCCCGGCCTCGAATTCGCGGCGGCGGTGTTCACCGACCCGACGGTCATCGGTCTCATCGTCGTCGGCACGCTCGTCGGCGTCATCGTCGGCGCCCTGCCCGGCCTGTCATCGTCGATGGCCGTGGCGCTCCTGCTGCCGTTCTCGCTCTATCTCGACCCGATCCCGAGCATCGCCTTTCTCGCGGCGCTCTACTGCGCGGGCACGTTCGGCGGCTCGATCACGGCGATCCTGATCAACGCTCCGGGGGCGCCTCCGGCGGCCGCGACCGCGTTCGACGGCTACCCGATGGCGCAGAAGGGCGAGGCCGGGCGCGCGCTCGGCACGGCGACGGTCGCCTCCGTCACCGGCGGCATGATCAGCGTTCTCGTACTGCTCTTCGCCGCGCCGCTGCTCGCCCGGGTGGCCTACAGCTTCGGGCCGCCCGAGTACTTCGCGCTCGCGGTGCTGGGCCTGTCGATGCTCGCAACGATCAGCGGGGAGGCGCGCCTGAAAAACCTGATCGGCGGCTGCCTCGGGCTCCTGATCGCGACGGTCGGCATCGATCTGACGACCGGCGTCGACCGCTTCACGTTCGGCGTGCCGGAACTGCTCGACGGCATCCACTTCATTCCCGTGCTGATCGGCCTTTTCGCCGTGACGGAGTTGCTCACGCAGGCGCAGCACCTCGGCCGCAAGCGCAGCGTCGTCACGCTTGCCGCGCTCAAGTTGCCGTCGCTTGCCGACATCCGCAGCGTCATGGGCACGATCCTGCGCTCGAGCGGCATCGGCACGTTCATCGGCATATTGCCGGCCGAAGGCAGCACCGTGGCCGCGATGATCGGCTACAACGAAGCCAAACGCTGGTCGCCGCGGCCCGAAACCTTCGGCAGCGGCGCGATCGCGGGCGTCGCGGGACCGGAAGCGGCCAACAACGCGGCCACGGGCGGGGCCATGGTGCCGACGCTCGCGCTCGGCATCCCGGGCAGCGCCACGGCCGCCGTCATTCTCGGCGGGCTGCAGGTGCAGGGGCTCAGACCCGGTCCCTTCCTGTTCGAGGAGCAGCCGGCGCTGCTCTACGGGATCTTCTTCGCGATGCTGTTCGCCAACGCGCTCTTTCTCGTCATCGGCCTGATCGGCGCGAAGGTGTTCTCGCGGCTCAGCCTCGTGCCGCCGGCGCTGCTCTGGCCGAGCGTGCTCGTGCTCTGCTTCGTCGGCGCCTACGGCCTCGAACAGTCGATGGTCGATGTCTGGGTCATGATCGCCGCGGGCGTGCTCGGCCTCGGGCTCAAGCGCTACGGCTTCGCGGCGGCGCCGATCGTCATGGGGCTCGTGCTCGGCGGACTGGTCGAAACCTCGCTCGCCCAGTCGATGATCATCTTCGATCAGCAGTGGGCGGGTTTCCTTGGGCGGCCGATCGCATTAGTCTTCTTCGTCCTCGCGCTCGGCGGTATCGCCGGGGCGCCGGCGCTCGGGATTCTGCGCAGGATGCTCTCCGGCGCGGATTCGAAAAACGTGTCATGACAGAGGCCGCGACGCGCGCCCGAAAACCTCAGGGAGACCTATTCAGATGGCAGCAGACTCGGCCGGCGGCGCCGGCATCCGCCACTTCACACCCGACATCCATTCCGAACATGGCGAGGGACTGACCCGCGAGGTCGCCGCGTTCATCCTCGATAGCAGGCCCGAGGACCTGTCCGCGGAACTGCTCGAGGCTGGCCGCAAGTCCATCCTCGACGGCATCGGCCTTGCGATCGCGGGTTCGGTCGCGCGCAGCGGGCGTATCGTGCAGGACTACCTCGGCAAGCAGAATCTGAGCGGCAACGCGACGGTCATCGGCACGCCGCTGCGCGTACCGGAACGCTTCGCGGCGTTCGCCAACGGCATCGGCGTGCATGCCGACGACTACGACGACACCCAGCTCGCCGTGCAGGAGGACCGCGTCTACGGTCTGCTGACCCATCCGACGGCGCCCTGCCTGCCGGCGGCGCTCGCGATCGCCGAGTGCCTCGACAGCTCAGGCAGCGAGCTCACGCTCGCCTACCACGTCGGCGTCGAGGTCGAGAGCAAGATCGCCGAGGCGATCTCACCCAGGCACTACCAGCACGGATTCCACTCGACGGCGACCTGCGGGACGTTCGCGTCGGCCGCCGCCGCGGCGAGCCTGCAGGGGCTCGACCATCACACGACCGTGCGCGCGCTCGGCATCGCCGCGAGCCAGTCCGCCGGCCTGCGCGAGAACTTCGGCACGATGACGAAGCCCTTCCACGCCGGGCGCGCCGCCGAGGCCGGCATCATCGCCGCCGATTTCGCTACCGCCGGCTGGACGGCCACCGACCGCATCCTCGAGTCGCCGCGCGGCTTCTTCCAGGCCCACGGCGGCGGCTACGCGCTCGACGCGATCAGCGGCAAGCTCGGCAAGCCCTGGACCTTCGTCGAGCCCGGCATATCGATCAAGCCGCACCCGTCCGGCTCGCTGACCCATCCTGGCATGACGACGATGCTCGACCTCATCCTCGAGCACGATATCCGGCCCGAGGACATCGAGCGCGTCGCGGTCGGCACGAACCACAACATGCCGAATGCCCTGATCCACCACCGCCCGGTCGACGAGCTGCAGGCGAAGTTCTCGATGGAGTTCTGCATCGCGATCCTGCTGCTCGAACGCCGCGGCGGACTGCCCGAGTTCACCGACGAAGTCGTCAACCGAGGCGACGTCAAGGCGATGATCGAGAAGATCGACTTCGGCGTGCACCCGGACGCCGAGGCCGCCGGCTACCACAAGATGACGACGATCATCGACATCGAACTCACTGACGGCCGCAGGCTCTCCGGCCGCGCCGACTTCGGCAAGGGCAGCCCGGCGAACCCGATGAGCTACGAGGAGGTCGCCGACAAGTTCTTCGGATGCGTCGAGTTCGCGCGCTTCGACATCGCACGCGCGAAGCGGATCGTCTCGCTTGTTCGCGAACTCGAGCAGCTCGATACCGTACGCGAGCTGACGGCGCTGCTCGGCCAGGAGCCTGCGCTGCAGGAAGTCGCTCCAGCGAATTTGCAGCCGTGAGTTCCTGCGGCGCAGGCTCCTGGCGATCCATGCGGAAGTATTTTGTAGCGCACGGCGCCGATCGGCCGCACCCGGCCCGTACTGAAAAAACGCCGCCGACTAGGCTAGAATTGCCCGGATAGGCGGCTTCAGGCCGCCGCGAAAGAATTGGCCCGAGGCTGCCGGCTGCGGCTGCCCCGGCGCAAGACGCTCAGGAGACAACTCATGGTCGCAAAGCTGTCTGAACCGACAATCATCGCCGACGCCGACGTCGATCCCGGCCACAACTGGAAGCGCGCGCTCTCCGCACCGGGCGTGATGAACGTCGATTTCGAGGAACGCATCAACTTCCAGCGCCTGCACCGCTACCGCCTCGCAAGAACCCGCCAGGCCCTCCGGAACTCCCAGCTCGGCGCCCTGCTCACCTTCGACGGGAACAACATCCGTTACATCACGAGCACGAACATCGGCGAGTGGTCGCGCGACAAGATGTGCCGTTTTGCGCTCCTGGCCGGCGATTCGTCGCCGCACCTGTGGGACTTCGGTTCGGCGGCCGCCCACCACAGGCTTCACGCGCCCTGGCTCGAGACTACGCACTGTCACGCCGGCATGCTCGGCCTGCGCGGCGCCGTGCCGCCCGATGCCGGTCTCATGCGCGGCGCCGCCCTCGAGATCAAGGCCATCCTCGAGGACAACGGCGTTGCGAACATGCCGATCGGCGTGGATCTCGTCGAACCGCCGATGCTCTGGGAACTGGAGAAGGTCGGCCTCAAGGTCATGGACGCCCAGCAGGTCATGCTCGACGCCCGCGAGGTCAAGAACCAGGACGAGATCATGCTGCTCAACGTCGCCGCCTCCATGGTCGACGCCGTCTATCACATGATCTACGAAGACCTGAAACCCGGAGTGCGCGAGAACGACATCGTCGCCAGGGCCACCAAGATGCTGTTCGAGATGGGCGCCGACGACGTCGAAGCCATCAATGCCGTCGCCGGCGAGCGTTGCAGCCCCCATCCGCACAACTTCACCGACCGCATGGTCCGCCCCGGCGACCAGGCCTTCTTCGACGTGATCCAGGCCTACATGGGCTACCGCACCTGCTACTACCGCACGATCAACGTCGGCACCGCCAACGACGCCCAGCACGACGCCTACAAGCGGGCGCGCGAATGGATCGACGCGTCGATCGACATGATCAAGCCCGGCGTCAGCACCGACAAGGTCGCGGCCGTGTGGCCGAAGGCCGAGGAGCTCGGCTTCTCGAGCGAGATGGAATGCTTCGGGCTGCAGTTCGGCCACGGCCTCGGGGTCGCGCTGCACGAGCGGCCGATCATCAGCCGGCTCGTGTCGATGGACAATCCGCTCGAGATCAAGGAAGGCATGGTGTTTGCGCTTGAGACCTACTGCCCGGCGAAGGACGGCTACTCCGCGGCCAGAATCGAGGAGGAAGTCGTCGTGACGGATACCGGTTGCCGCGTCATCACGCTCTTCCCGGCCCAGGAGCTGCCCGTCGCGAACGAATACTGAGCAGGATCCCCCGACGGTATTCGTCCCTACAGATTCGACAGACAGCAAGGCAAACACGCAGTGGCTGCAAAACCCAAGCGCGCTGCGGCTGCCAAACGCAAGCCGCAGCCGCAGATCGACGCCGCAACGCGCCTGAAGCTCTACCGCACGATGGTCGAGTGCCGCCAGCTCGAGCAGCGCGCGCACGATCTGTTCATGCAGAACCTGATCAAGGGCACGAGTCATCTTGCGCTCGGTCAGGAGGCCGTCGCCGCGGGCTTCGGCGTCGCGATGCGCGAGGACGACTACACGTTCTGCACGTACCGCGGCCACAACCACACCTACGTGCGCGGCGTGTCGATGACCGCGATCCTCGGCGAGCTCATGGGCAACTCCGCCGGGCTCATGCGCGGCAAGGGCGGCTCGATGCACCTGACGAGCGTCGAACACGGCGCGATGGGCTCGTACGCGATCATCGGCGCGCACCTGCCGATCGCCGCGGGCGCCGCCTGGTCGGCCCAGTACCGGGGCACGGAGCAGGTTGCGGTCTGTTTCTTCGGCGACGGCACGACGAACATCGGCGCGTTTCACGAAGCGATCAACTTCGCGGTCGTCTGGAAGCTGCCGGTCGTCTTCGTCTGCGAGAACAATCTATACATGGAGTACACGTCGATCTACGACGTGACCGCCGTCAGGAATCCCGCGGCCGACCGCGCGAGCGCCTACGGGCTCGAACCCATACTCATCGACGGCAACGATGTCGACGTCGTCTACGAAACCGCCGAAGCCGCGCTCGAGCGCGCGCGCAGCGGCGGCGGCCCGAGCCTGATCGAGGCCGTGACCTACCGCCACGGCGGCCATTCGCGGGCCGACCCCGGCAAGTACCGCCCCGACGACGAGGTCAAGGAGTGGCTCGGCCGCGACCCCGTCCCGATGTACCGCGAGCGGCTGCTCGGCCTCGATATCGACGCGGCGGATCTCGACAGGATCGACGCGGAAACGCTCGCGATGATCGACGAAGCCACCGAGACCGCGCGCAACGCGCCGCTGCCTGACGTGGACATCGCGTGGATCGACGTGTGGGCCGACGGAGGCGCGCAATGGCGCAACTGAGCTACCGCGAAGCCGTCACCGAGGCCCTCGCCCAGGAAATGCGGCGCGATGAGAACGTCGTCTTCATCGGCGAGGACGTGGCCGCCGCGGGCGGCGTCTTCAAGACCACCGTCGGCCTGCTCGAGGAGTTCGGCCCCGACCGCGTCCGGGACACGCCGATCTCCGAACAGGCGATCCTCGGCGCGACGATGGGCGCTGCGATGACGGGCCTCAAGCCCGTCGCCGAGATCATGTTCTCCGACTTCTTCGCCGTGTGCTGGGACATCGTCGCCAACCAGATCGCCAAGACCCGCTACATGACCGACGGCCAGGCGGAGCTTCCGCTCGTGATCCGCTCGGGCAACGGCGGCGGTGTGCGGTTCGGCGCCCAGCACTCGCAGAGCGTCGAGAACTGGGCCATGGCGGTCCCGGGGCTCAAGGTCGTCGCGCCCGCCATGCCGGCCGACGTCAAGGGCCTGCTAGCGGCCTCGATACGCGACCCCGATCCGGTGCTGTTCTTCGAGCAGAAGGCGCTCTATGCGGCCAAGGGCGAGGTGCCCGACGGCGAGCACGTCGAACCGCTCGGCACCGCCAGTGTGCTGCGCAGCGGCAGTGATGTCACGATCGTCGCGCTCGCGCTCATGGTGCCGCGCGCGCTCAAGGCCGCCGAGGAACTTGAGGCCCAGCACGGCATCTCGGCAACGGTCGTCGATGTACGCTCGCTCGTGCCGCTCGACACGCAGACGATTCTCTCCGAGGTCGCAAAAACCGGTCGGCTCGTCACCGTCGAGGAAAACCCGCGCCTTTGCGGCTGGGGCGCCGAGATCTCCTCGATCGTCGCCGAGGAACTCTTCTGGGATCTCGACGGCCCGATCGTGCGCGTCACGACCCCGCACATTCCGCTGGCTGCCGCCGACAGCCTCGAGGACGCGATGCTGCCGAGCGCCGACAAGATTGTCGCGAGCGTCAGGGAACTCGTTGACTGACGGGTCCAGCCTCCGGCTATCGGGCAAGTCCCCAATCGCTTAGGAGTTTTAAGCCCATGGACGTATTGATGCCGCAACTCGGTGAGACCGTCGCCGAAGGCACGGTCGCCGCATGGCGAAAGCAGGCCGGCGACCCGGTCGAGGCCAACGAGATCCTGCTCGACATCGAGACGGACAAGGTCTCGATGGAGATCCCCTCGCCGGGCACCGGGACACTGGCCAAAATTCTCGTCGAGACCGGTGAGACGGTCGATGTCGGCACGCTGCTCGCCGTCGTCGAGGTCGAGGGCGAAAGCGCCGACGTCGGCGATACCGGCAGCGAAGCCGGTTCCGAAGCGGCGGCGACCGCCGGGACGGCTGACGCGTCCGCGGCCGAACGCGCAGCAACGCCGGCCGCCGCTGCGCCCGCTGCCGGGAAGTCGAAATCCACGGCAGCGTCGCGCCCCTCAAGGGGCGGCAACGGCCGTGGCCGGCAGATGCGACTGTCGCCCGCCGTGCGGCGCCTGGCCGCCGAGCACGACATCGACCTGAACGCGGTGACGGGCTCGGGCCGCGACGGCCGCATCACGCGCCGCGACATGATCGACTTCATCGAGCGCGGCGCCGCGGCGCCAGCCGCCGCGGCGAGACAGCCCGCTGCCGCGTCGGGCACGGTGCCGTTCAACCGCATCCGCAAGCTCACGGCCGAGCACATGGTGCAGTCGAAGGCGACGAGCCCGCACGTGCTGCAGGCCGTCGAGGTCGACTTTGCCGGCGTCGACCGCGTCCGCGCGGCCGTGCGCGAGTCCTGGCGAGCGAAACGCGGCTACTCGCTGACCTACCTGCCCTTCATCGCCTACGCCGTCTGCCGTGCGCTCAAGGAATTTCCGAACGCGAACGCGAGCGTCGAGGACGACGCGCTGATCCTGCACGCGGACGTCAACCTCGCGATCGCCGTCGACCTCGGCGCCGAGGGGCTCGTCGCGCCGGTCATCGGCGGGGCCGATCGGCTCTCGGTCACCGAGCTTGCCGAGTCCATACACGATCTCGCGGCGCGCGCCAGAGAGAACCGGCTCAAGCCCGACGACCTGTCCGGCGGCACCTACACGCTGTCGAATTCCGGTACGTTCGGCACGCTGATCTCGGCGCCGATCATCAACCAGCCGCAGGTCGCGATCCTGTCGACCGACGGCGTGCGCAAGAAGCCCGTGGTCGTCGAGCACCCGAGCGGCGATTCGATCGCGATACGGCCCGTTGGCGTGCTCGCGCAGTCGTTCGACCATCGCGCGATCGACGGCGCCTACTCGGCCGCGTTCCTCGATCGCGTGCGCAAGCTGCTCGAGCTCACCGACTGGTTCCGCGAAGTCTGATGCCGCTCACGCATACGATCGGCTGGATCGGGGCCGGCGGCCGCCTGGGTTTCTCGATGGCGAAGCGGCTCATCGAGGCCGGCTGCGACGTTTCCGTCTACAACCGCACGCGCAGCAAGGTCGAGCCGCTGGCCGCCTTCGGCGCGAAAGTGGTCGATACGCCGCGCGACCTCGCCGACCGCGACATTGTTTTCAGCACCGTATCGGCGTCGGACGACCTGATTGCAGTAACACAGGGGCCGAACGGCGTTCTCCGTGGCGACTCGAGTCCGCAACTGCTCGTCGATTGCTCCACCGTCTCCGAAGAAGCCTCGGCGCAGGTGCGCGAAGCCGCCGCGGCGCGCGGCACGGCGATGCTGTCGGCGCCGGTCAGCGGCAATGCCAAGGTCGTATCGGTCGGCAGACTCACGATTGTCGCCTCGGGACCGCGCGAAGCGTTCGACACGGCGAAACCCTATCTCGAGGCGGTCGGCTCGGGCGTGACCTGGGTCGGCGAGGGCGAGCATGCGAGGATGGTCAAGATCTGTCACAACCTCATGCTCGGCGTCGTCGCCCAATGCCTCGCGGAGATCACCGTGCTCGCCGAGAAAGGCGGAGTCTCCCGCCACGACTTTCTCGAGTTTCTCAACGACAGCGTCGTCGGCTCGACGTTCACGCGCTACAAGACGCCGGCCTACGTCAACCTCGACATGACGCCGACGTTCACGCCCGTCCTGCTGCGCAAGGACCTCGATCTGGGCCTTGAAGCCGCCGGCAAGCTCGGCGTGCCGCTCCCCGTAACCGCCGTGACCCGCGAAATCCTCAACGACGCCGTCGAGCGCGGCCACACCGAGTGCGACTTCGCCATCATTCTCGACATGCAGGCCGAAGCGTCGGGACTCGATCTGAAGCCGGAGAATGTGGAAGTCGACGACGGGCTTTAGACGGCATGCGCGGCGACGCGAATGGCGACCCCGCGCACGGGTTCAGCTCAGGCCGAGACGGCTTTCGCTTCCGACAGGGATACCTCGTGGCCGGCTTCAAGATCGGCCAGCCCTTCGACCACCGCTCGCATGAACGCGCGCTCGTCCTCGCCCGATTCGTAGTCCTGAACGGACTGAACGACCGCCACTCCTCGACCGCGGCTGGTCAGCAGCACCGGACGGCCGACCCGCGTCGCATGCTTGATTACGCGGCCCGGGTTGAGCTTGAGGTCAGTGACCGGAACAACATCCTCGGAAAACCTTGTCGTCATGCTCCAGGATCCAGAAGGGCTGTTAACGGCACCGACAATAGCACGCTCAACTGGTGCCAATAAGCGCCGGCGGACCCTCGCCCCCCGGCCTGTCGCTGAACCAAGGGGAGGCGTACGACGGGCTGCTTGAAACCCTCGCGCGCAGGGATGCGCGCGCGGAGCCTACATGGATGTATTCCCGGCGTGTTTCAAGCGGCCCGTCGTACGCCTCCCCGCAACACCGCGATAACGCTCACACAGAGCGCACAAAGATAGACTCACCGCGTGTTTCAAGCGGCCCGTAGTGCGCCTCCCCGCAACACCGCGACAACTCAGGCGAAGATTTCCTCGTCCGTCGGCACCGGCTTGTCGGCGATGGGCTTGCCGATGCGCGAGACGTTCATGAGGTGCTTGTAGTCGAGGTTCTCCGAGATCGAGTTGCCGCCCCACGAACCGCAGCCGAGCGTCGTCGTCGGTGCGAAGCCGTTGGTCAGCGAGCCGCCGGCCGTCAGCGAACTCGGCTGGTTGACCACGAGCCGGCTGACCGGCAAGTGGACCCCCGCGGCGCGGATATTGTCGTCGTTCTCCGAATGCAGCGCCGCCGAATGACCCGCGCCTTCGACGAGCAGGTTGGCCCTGGCCTTGGCGACGGCTTCGTCGAACGTCCGGTAAGGCAGGATCGCGATCACGGGGCAGAGCTTTTCCTTCGCGAGCACGTCGTCCGTGCCGGCCCCCTTAGCCGGCAACAGGATCAGCCGCGCCGACTCCGGAACGTCGATGCCCACCATCGCGCCGATCTCGTGCGGCGACCGGCCGACGACATCCTTGTTCAGCTGCCCGTCCGGAAACACGAGCTCGCGCAGCGCGTCGATCTGCGCCTCGTCCTCGGTGATCCAGACCTTGCCTGTCTCGTCGAACAGCCTGAGCGTCTGCGCGTACTCCTCCTCGGGCGCGAACACGAACTGCTCGTGCGAACAGATGATGCCGTTGTCGAACGACGCTCCGGTGACGATCTTGTCGACCGCGGCCTTCGCGTCCACGCCCCGGTCGATGATGACCGGCACGTTGCCGGCGCCGACGCCGTACGACGGCTTGCCGGACGAATAGGCCGACTTGACCATGGCCGGACCGCCCGTCGCGACGACCACATCGACGGCCTGCATGAGTTCCTTGGTCTTCTCGATCGAACCGTTGCGGACGACCTGGACGAGGTCCTCGGGGCCGCCGTTCGCCCGCACGACCTTCATGAACTCGTCCGTCAGCAGCTCGCAGCACTGCTGCGCTTTCGGGTGCGGCGCGAAGATGACCGCGTTGCCGGCCTTGAGCGCGAACATGCCGTTGCACATCGGCGTCACGATCGGGTTCGTGACCGGCGTCACGGCGCCGACGACGCCCATGGGCTTCGCCACGAGCACGAGGTTCGAATCCGGATCTTCGCCGATCACGCCGCGCGACTTCTTGTCCTTGAGGTTGTTCCAGATGGTTCGCGACTTGCCCTTGTTCTTGAGGATCTTGTCCTCGTAGAGCCCGATTCCGGATTCGTCGACGGCCATCCTCGCGAGCGGTGCGGCGTTGTCGAACACGTACTTCGCGATGCCTTTGACGATGGCATCGACCTCTTCCTGGCTCATCTGCTCGAACACGGCCTGTGCCGCGCGGGCCCGCGCGACGAGATCCCGGATTTCCGTGTCGGCGACTATGGCGCGCTGTGCGGTGCTCATCGGCTGTACCCATGCTCTGATCGAATTTGGGCCGGTAATTATAGCCCACGCCCGCCCGCACCATGGACGCAGTTCCAACGTCGTCGCAGGGTTCTTCCAGGGTCGTCAAGACGTATCCGGTTTCGTTCCCTAACGCAGTTTGCACGCAGAAAACCATGATTTTCCGAAGTATTTTCCTTGCGAGCACTGATGCGGATTTTCGCCTGGCGTTGGCGCAACGAGATGACCCCGCAACCCCGTCGCCAGCAAGTACAATCTTCGGCAGGCCATCGAACCGGGAGCATCGCATGAAGACCGCAGCGGTCAGCGGCCTGTGGGCGGCGCGTCTGCAGGTTCCGCTTCGCGCCACGTCCAACATCGGCCTGTCCGTGGTCTGCATGCTCGTGTGGGCAAGCGCGGCGGCGCAGGACGGCACATTGATCGTGGCCAACCGCGACGGCGGCAGCATCTCCTTCTACGATCTCGAGGCCGGGGCCGAGATCGCTCGCGTGCCGATCGGTCCCGTCATCCCGCACGAGGTCGACGTGTCGCCGGACGGGCGCCAGTTGCTGACCGGTGAGTACGGCGGCAACGACAACCCGGGCCGGCACGTCGTCCTCATCGATATCGCGAGCGCGAGCGTCGTCGCGCGGATCGACCTTGGCCCCGACTCGCGTCCGCACACGGCCCTGTTTCTGCCCGACGGCAGACGGGCCGTCGCGACGATGCAGGATTCCGACCAGCTCGCGCTGCTCGATCTGGAGTCCGGCAGCGTCGTTCGGACCTACCCGACCGGCGGCCGGGAAGGCCACATGGTCAGGCTGAGCCCCGACGGCGCGCGCGCCTACGTGACGAGCCGCGGGGCCGAAGGCACGCTGTCGGTGATCTACCTGGACGAGGACCGTCCGCCCGACGTCATCGTGACGGGACCCGGAGCCGAAGGCATCGACCTGACCCCGGACGGCAGCGAAATCTGGGTGGCGAACCGCGACGACGAATCGATCTCGATCGTCGACGCCGAAACGCTCGAAATCACGGCGACGCTCGAAGCGCGCCCGCACGCGGGCCGCATCGACATCGCCCCGAGCGGCCTTGCGGCCATGCCCAACGGCAGAAACGGCGTACCGCCCGTCCCGCAGATGCTGCGCATCTGGGACGTCGAGGCGCGCACGATCACGGCCGAGATGCCGATTCGCGACGGCTTGCCCGGCAACGGCAACTTCGGCGTCCTGATCCAGGGCGATACCGCCTACGTGGCCGATCCCGGCCGCGGCACGATCCAGGCATTCGCGCTCGACGGCTCCGGTACACGGGATCTGGTCGCCTCGGACCGCGAGGGTCCCGACGGAATCGCATGGTCGCCGATTCGCCTCGACGTCATGGCCGGCGATAACCGGGAACAAGGAGAATAACGATGCGACAAGCCACGATTTTCGTGATGTTTGCGGCGGCCGCGTGCCTGACCGCGCGGGCCGAGCCGAGTTTCGAGGTCGATCCGAGCTGGCCGAGACCGCTGCCGGAGCGCTGGATCAACGGGCAGATCGGCGGCGTCTGCGTCGACTCTCATGACCACATCGTGATTGTGGACCGGCGCAACATCACCGAGGAAGAAGCCGAGACGAACGTACCTGCGCCGACCTTCGTCATGTTCGACCTCGAGGGCAACGTCGTCGACTCCTGGGGCGACTCCGACGTCGTGCCGGCCGGCGTGCACGGCTGCAGCTTCGACGCCGACGACAACGTCTGGATCGCGGGCAACCAGGACGCGGTCGTTCAGAAGTACAGCCACGACGGGGAAATGCTGCTTCAGATCGGCACGCGCGGCCTGTTCGACACCGACGACGGCACGATCGACGGCGCCCTGACGAACGAAAGCCGCGAGCGCCTGCACCGGCCGTCCGGCGCGGTCGTGGATCCCGAGACCGGCGAAGTCTTCATCGCGGACGGTTACGGCAACAAGCGAATCGTCGTCTTCGACGCCGACGGCCAGTACCTGCGTCAGTGGGGCCACCTGGCCAACGCCGGCGAACGCGAGGCGCGCACGCCCGGGACGTTCACCGAGGTCGTGCACTGCATCGAGATGAGCCGGGACGGCCTGGTCCATGTCTGCGACCGGCAGGGCGACCGCGTGCAGGTGTTCGACCGCATGGGCGAGCACGTCCGCGACATCCACATACCGACCGAGCGCCCGAACGCGCGCGGCACGGCATGGTGGGTCGCATTCTCGCCGGATGACGCGCAGCAATATCTCTACGTCATGAACGGCGGTCAGGAACGCGTGCACGTCATCGACCGCGAGAGCGGCGAGACGCTGTCGACGTTCGGCCGGCCCGGCCACTACATCGGCAACTTCACGCACGGACACACGATCGCCACCGACTCCGCCGGCAACCTCTACGTCGCCGAAACCAACTTCGGACGCCGCGTCCAGCGCTTCCTTCTCGTGCCGGAGTAGACGCGCCCGCCCGCCGCACGCGTACCGGACAAACATCCGAAGAGTGTGACCGACAACTGGGTGGATGGCGCGCCCGGAGAGATTCGAACTCCCGACTTCCGGCTTCGTAGGCCGGCGTTCTATCCAGCTGAACTACGGGCGCTCGTTGTCGTGTGGACTCTGCCCCGCCGCCGAGGACGGGACGCCGCATTGTAACGCACTCAGAAGAGGGACAGATCCTCGTGAGTCGCGAGGTAGTCCTCGACGTAGTCGGCGTAGAGCCTGGCGACCCGGCGCGTGACGGGCCCGCCGCCGGCAGGGAACGACCGTTCGACGCCCTCGCCGATCCTGAGTTCGGCAACCGGCGTGACTTCGCGTATCGAACTCGTGAAGAAGAATTCGGTGGCCCCGAGCACCGCGTCGATCGGAATCTCGCGCTCGTGGCTCGGCAGACCGTGTGCCCGGCAGACCTCGTGAACGGCGGCCTTCGTCAGCCCGCGCAGGTTCGCCGCAACCTGCGATGGCGTGACGAGCTCGCCGTCGATCACGAAAAACACGTTGCTGTTGGATGCCTCCGTGACGAGCCCCGCCTCGTTGAGCATGAGGCTGTCGTCGGCGCCGTGCCGGCGTGCCTCGATGATCCCGAGCACGTTGTTCAGATAGTTGCCGCCCTTGATGTTCGGATTGAGCGACGCACCCGGGTTCCTGAGCGTTCGCGCCACCGCGACCTTGAGCCCGTGCGTGAAGAATTCAGGCTTCAGGTAAGGCAATTCGTTCACGATGACGACGAAAGTCGTCTCGAGATCCTCCGCCGGATGCAGATCGATCGGGCCTTCGCCGCGCGTGACGATGTAGCGCACATAGACGTCCTGTTGCGCGGCCGGGGCGCCGCTCGCCTGCACGGTCCTGCGAATCTGCTCGGTCATTTCGTCCTTCGCGAGGCCGATCCGCAGGTGGCTCAGCGCGGCCGAATTCTCGAACCGCGCCCAGTGCTCGTCGTGAAAGAGCGGGATGCCGCGGTAGGTGCGGAACACTTCGTAGATCGAATCGCCATAGAGAAAGCCTCGATCCATGACCGGCACGCGGGCCTCGGCGGTCGGCCGGATCTCGCCGTTGACGTTCGTCATGCTCCTGAATTCGATGCGATCGTTCATTGCTACCTTCTTCTTGAGTGGGTCATTCCATCGCGGCCGGGCTGGCCTTGACGATCTCGGCCCCGTCGGCGTCCGTCGCGATGCTGTAGGCGCCGACGCCGACGGGCACGAGGGCCGATTCGCCGCGCGCGAGCGTGCCGAGCGATTCGCCGCGGGACCCGCGGACGACGGCCTGTCCGCCGAGCGCGTGCAGGCAGTGCGGCGGTCCGGCCGGCACGTCGACGGTCAGCTCCGGAGTCGGGCGCAGATGCTCGACGCGGAAGTACTGCGAGTCAACCGAGACGAACGTACCGGGGCGCCCCGGCACGGGCGCCGGGTCCGCGATAAATTCCGCGGCTTCCGTCCTCGAGAGGTTCATGGCATCGAGCGCCGCATCGACGTCGACTTCGCGCACCGGGAATCGGACGTTGTCCCAGGCCCGAAGCGTCGGCCCCGGCCGGCGGATCTCCAGCGCCAGGATCTCACGCCGTTGCGGGTTGCCGAGCGCATGAACTTCCGCCGTGGCCGTGCGGCCCGTGGCCTCGAGCAGCCGGCGCGGCGTCGCATTGTGGATCACCTGGCCGGGAACGACCGGAATCTCGTTGAGCGCGCCGAGCACGGCAGCGTAGAGTTCCTTGAGATCCTCAAGGAGGCTCGCGGCGGTGGACCAGCGGGCGCCGGGCACGAGCCCCGGGACGAGTTGAGATTCAAGCTCGCCCGCGCCCGTCGAAGGCGCGGCGAACCACGGCGCGAGCGCGGCCTGCAGCGCGGCCGGGCTGCTGCCGGGTTCGAGCAGATCGAGCAGGCGGCGCTGGTCATCGAGCCCCTGCGTCAGCCGGGCCTTCATCTCGCGCGCATCGACATCGGCATTGAACCCGACCCGGATCGTCGCCCCGGGCTCGGCGGCGATGATCACGTAGACTTCCGTGTGCCCGGGCGGGTGCGCCTGCACGGAGAGCAGTTCCTTGACGTCGAGCACTTTCGGCAGCAGGGGAAAGCGGGCGCCGTGCCGCGCGACGAATCCGGCTCCGAGCAACGTCTCGCCATGCGCGGCCAGAAGTTCCGCAAGCGAAAGCGTGGAGCCGTCGTCAAACCGCACGCGGCTCGGATGATCGCGCGCTTCCGCATCGTCATCGCAGGCCGCGATCTCGAACGACTCGCCGAGCCCGAACCCGGTCTGCTCGAGTTGATCCGGCAGCGGCCAGAGCCGCTTGAAGCCACGGATCAACGTCCCGCCCCAGGGCCGTTCGACGAAGTTCGTGGCGACGGGCCTGATGGGTCTCGAAGCGAGCGCCTCCACGGCCGCCGCCGACGCGAGCAGGGTCTCGGCCTCGGTCCCCGGCCGCGCCATCGGCATCCCTCCCGCCGAGCCGGTCCGTTTGGTTCGATCGCCCATCGTGTACGCCTGGCAGGAGTCCGCTGCGCTATGCCGTGAAACCGGCAAGCAGCCGACGCTCGAAATCCTTGCGGAACCGGGCCGAATCCCGGGCATCACAGAGGTCGACGAGCCGGGTGACCTCAACGTCTTCAAGACCGCAGGGGCGGATCAGGCGAAACGGCTGAAGGTCCATGTCGAGATTCACCGCGATGCCGTGATAGGAACAGCCGCGCCGGATTCTGAGGCCGACGGCGGCGAGTTTCCGTCCCGCGACGTAAACGCCCGGTGCGTCGCGGCGCCCGCGGGCTTCGACGCCGTAGGCCGCGACGGTATCCACGACCGCCGTCTCGAGAGCTTCGACGAGCGTCCGAACGCCGAGACCGCGCCGCTTGATGTTCAGCAGCACGTAGCACACGAGCTGGCCCGGACCGTGATAGGTGACCTGCCCGCCGCGATCGGTCCGGATGACCTCGATGTCGCTGTTCGCCAGCACGTTCGCGGGATCGGCGTTCAGCCCGAGCGTGAAGACCGGCGGGTGCTCGACGAACCAGATCTCGTCGCCGGTCGCTTCGTCCCGGCGATCGGTGAACTGCTGCATGTCCGCCCAGACGTCGGCCAGCGCGCGCCGTCCGAGCTCACGCACGCGGATGCCGTTCACAACGCCATGAGGACGTGATCGCTCGCGGTCAACTCCCGATACAAGGCGTCGATCTGATCCCGCGTTTCGGCGACCACGGTGACGGTCACGCTGAGATACGTGCCTTCGCTGCTGCGCCGCTCGCTCACGCTCGAGTCGTCGACGGCTCCGCAATGGGCGCTGACGATGCCGAGCACGATCCTGCGCAGGCCGTCGGTCCGCCGGCCGATGACCTTGATGTCGATCTCGCAGGGAAACTCCAGCAACGAATCGTCGGACATCGTCACTCGCCGCGTTGCCGATCCGGCGTCAGTAGCTGAAAACCAGCCGGCTTTCGTTGATGCCGATCGATCTCAGCCCCGCGTTGACCTCGTCCGTATGATCGGCGTCGTCGAGCGGACCGATGTGCACCCGGTGCGTGGCGCCAGTGCCCTCGTCAACGGTGACGACGAAGCTGTTGTCGAAACCGCTGCGCTTGAGCCGGTCGGCAAGCTGATCGGCATTCGCGCGCTCGGCGAACGCGCCGACCTGGATGTAGATCTGACGGAACGCGCGTGCGTTCGGCCCCGGCGTGGCGGCGACGGCCTCGCCGATCGTCGAAACTCCGCCGCCGAGCCGTTGTGCTTCGGAATCCGCCGATGCCGGAACCGCCGGCGCCTCGGGACCGGCGTTCCACACGCCGAGCGCGCGAACCTCGACCATGGTCGTGCCTGCTTCGACCATGCCGAGATACTCGGCAGCGCGGAAACTCAGGTCGATCAACCGGTTGTCAACGAACGGACCACGGTCGTTGACCTTGACGACGATGCGCTTGCCGTTCGCGAGATTCGTGACTTCGACCCACGTCGGTATCGGCAGTGTCCGGTGCGCCGCCGTCATCGCGTACATGTCGTAGGGCTCGCCGCCGGACGTCGGCAGGCCGTGAAAGTCCTCGCCGTACCACGACGCGATTCCCCGTTCCGCGTAGCCTTCCCCGGACTCAAGAACAAAGTAGCGCTCGCCGAAGACATCGTAAAACAGCGGGTTGGCGCGATCGAAGTCCGGAATGACGGTGCGCGGCTCAGCGCGGTCGGATCGATCTGCGACGACAAGCGGCCGGTCGCCGTCCGCTCTCGCGGAACGATCGCTCTCGGGAGCGCCGGGAACCGAAGTTGCGGATGCCGGCCCCGCGGACCTGTCGACGCCGTTGGAACTGCAGGCGGCCGCGAGCACGAGGCAAAGGCAGCCGACGACGCCCGTGCAGCGCGACGCAGCGAAACCTGCCCGCCGCATTACTGCCCGCTCTCTGCCGACGCCTCGTATGCGCTCAGTATGGCCAGGCTCAATTGATGCGCGGCGAGCGCATATTTCGAGCTTCTGTTGTAGCGCGTGATGACGTAGAAGTTGTTGAAGCCGACCCAGTATTCGGTCGAATCCTCGTCACGCTCCATGGCAAACACGCGCGCCGGCGCATCGTCCGGCAGGTCCGTCTCGAACCGGTAGCCGAGCGCGCGCAGCGAACCGACGGTCGCGTCGAGATCGAGGCCGCCGCCGGGCTCGGGGCCCGACCAGTCCGACGGGCGCGTGGCTTCCACGGCCACCGGCCCGCCGGGATGCCAGTCATGCACCGCGTAGTAATTGGCGACGCTCGCCAGAACGTCGTCCCAATCGTTCCACAGGTCCCTGCGCCCGTCGCCGTTGCCGTCCACGGCATAGGCCCTGTAACTCGACGGGATGAACTGCCCGGCGCCCAGCGCGCCGGCGTACGAGCCTGACGCCTCGAGGACATCGGCGCCCTCCTCCCGGCTCAGCAACAGCAGCGACTCCAGCTCACCGCTGAAGAACGCGGACCGTGGCGGATAGGCGAAAGCGAGCGTGCTCAGCGCATCGAGCACGGGAATCCCGCCCATGCGCTGGCCGAACAGCGTCTCGATTCCGATCGTCGCAACGATGATCGCCGGATCGACGCCGTGGTTCTCCTCCATGATCGCGAGCACCGGAGCGTTGTCCTGCCAGAACCGGACGCCCGCCTCGATGCGGCTTTCGTTCAGGAAAATGTCGCGGTACTCGTACCAGGGCACGACCCGCTCGGCCGGCCGCGAGATCAGTTCGAGCACGCGCTGGCTGATCGTTGCGCGTTCGAGCACTTCCGTGACTTCGCCGCGCTCGAAGCCGTGCTCCGCCACGACACGGTCGATGAAGTCCCGCCGCGCCTCCGCGACGCTGTTCTCGTCGATTTCGATCTGCGCGTGCGTTGCGGCGTTCGGCAGGACCAGCAACGCGGCCCACAGCATCCGTCGGGGATTCGTCGCGATCATTGCGCCAGCAGCTTCCTGTGCCCGGAAATCGCGGCGAGCATACCGAAACCGGCCATCAAGGTCACCATCGAGGTCCCTCCCGCGCTGACGAGCGGCAACGGCACGCCGACGATCGGCAACAGGCCGCTCACCATGCCCGCGTTCACGAACACGTAGACGAAGAAAGTGAGGCTCAGGCTGCCGGCCAGCAGGCGCGTGAAGGTGTCCTGGGCATCGATCGCGATGTAGAGGCCCCGGCCGACCAGCACGAGATAGCCCGCAAGCAGCAACAGGACGCCCATCAGGCCGAACTCCTCGGCCATGACGGCGAAGATGAAGTCGGTGGAACGCTCGGGCAGGAACTCCAGATGCGCCTGAGTGCCGTTGAGCCAGCCCTTGCCGAAAACTCCGCCCGAGCCGATCGCGATCTTCGACTGGATGATGTTGTAGCCGGCGCCGAGCGGGTCGGACTCGGGATTCAGGAACGTGAGCACGCGGGCACGCTGGTAATCGAGCATGAACTGCCAAGCGATCGGCGCGCAAATGAGGCCCGCGAGCGTCACACCACCGATCATGCGTTTGCTGATGCCCGTCAGGAGAATCGTCAGACCGCCGGCCGCGACGACGAGCAGCGCCGTTCCGAGGTCAGGCTGACGGGCAATCAGCATGGCCGGAACGAGAACGATCATCAACAGCACGCTCAACTGAGACAATGTCGGCGGCAACGGGCGATCGTGCATGAACCAGGCGACCATGAGCGGCACGGCGAGCTTCATGAGTTCGGACGGCTGAAAGCTCACGATGCCCAGACTGAGCCAGCGTTGCGCCCCCTTGCCGACCTCGCCGTCGATCATGACCAGCAGGAGCAGGCCGAACACGCCGCAGAACAGCCACGGCGACCATACTCTCAGGTATCGGGGCGGTATCTGAGCCATCACGAGGAAAGCGCACAGCCCCGCGGCGCAGCGCACGGCCTGCCGCAACAGCAGGCTCCCGCTTTCGCCGACCGCGCTGTAGAGCACGACGAAGCCCATGCCCGAGATGGCGAGAATCGTCAGCAACAGCACCGGATCGACATTCAGGCGCAGATCGCCGCTCAGCAATGATCTGATCGGGCGTTGCTGGTTCGGCCCCCAGTCGTCAGTCGTAGCCAGCGCCATCGTTCTCTGTCTCGAACCAGGCATCCAGGATCGCGCGTGCAACCGGCGCCGCCGAGCGGGCTCCGCCGCCGCCGTTCTCGACGACCACCGCGACGGCGATCTCGGGCGCCTCCGCGGGCGCGAAAGCCAGATAAAGGCCATGATCGCGCAGGCGCTCGTCGACGGTCTCCTCGTCGTATTCCTCGTCCTGCCCAACCGAAAAAACCTGTGCCGTACCGGTCTTGCCGGCCACCGTGTACGGGGTACCGAGCATCGCCGTGCGTCCGGACCCGCGCGGTTCGTTCGTCACCCCGATCATCGCATCCTGAACGATCTGCCAGTGCGACTCGTCGTCGACGGGCACGGCAGCGAGCTCGACCGGTTCGATCTGCTCGTAGCCTCCGCCGACGGCATCCTCGGTGGCAACCAGCAGTCTCGGCCTGAAGCGCTTGCCGCGCGCGGCGAGCGCCGCTGCGGCGTGGGCAAGCTGCAGCGGCGTGACCTGGGTGTAGCCCTGGCCGATGCCGGCAATCACCGTCTCTCCCGGGAACCAGACCTGATCGGACGGGTTCGAGAATCGCTGCCGCTTCCACTCGCGCGACGGAACGAGCCCGGCGACTTCGCCGCTGATGTCGAGCCCGGTCTCGCTGCCGAAGCCGAACGCCTTGAGCGACATACCCAGATTGTCGATTCCGAGCTCCACGGCGAGCTGGTAGAAGTAGACGTCGCAGGATTCCACGATCGCCGAGTGCAGGTTCATCGGCCCGTGCCCTTCGGGACGCCAGTCGCGGTATCGGTGAGTACTGCCGGGCAGGCTGAAATGTCCCCCGCAATAGTGATCCTCATGCGGGATGACGCTCTCATGGTGCAACGCCGCGAGACCGAGCATCGGCTTGATCGTCGATCCGGGCGGATACCGGCCGGCAAGCGCGCGATTGAACAGCGGGTTGTCGGGATCGGTACTGAGCGCGACGAAGTCGTCGCGGCTGAGCCCCGCGGCAAATCGATTCGGGTCGAAGGCCGGCGTGCTGACGAGCGCGAGCAGGTCGCCGTTGCGCGGATCGATCGCGACAGCCGCGCCGCGCAGGGTCTGCATGGCCCTGGCGCCGGCAAGCTGCAGCCGCATGTCGAACGACAGGATCAGGTGCTTGCCCGGTGTCGGCCAGCGCATGAGCAAGCCGCGCTGGCTGTCCCCGGCCTCGGCTGCGACGGGGTCGAGCAGGACGCGCCCCTGCGCGTTGACCTCCTGCTGCCGGTAGCCGACGGCGCCGTGCAGAATGCTTTCGTAGCGGCGCTCGATGCCCGTCTTGCCGATCTGCGACGTCGCGGCGTACTCGCCGCGATCGATCGTCTCGAGGTCATCGGTGCTGATGCTGCCGACGTAGCCCACGGCATGCGCGACCGCATTTCCGAACGGGTAGTAGCGAACGAGCCCTTCCTGGATGTCGATGCCGGGGAAGCGGTGCCGCCGAACGGCAAACCGCGCGGCCTGCGATTCGCTCAGGTTGCCGAGCGTCACGCGCTCGAAGCCGTGCCGGGAACGCACGAGCCGCATGAGCTCCTCGCGATCGGCGCCGGCGAGCAGATCCAGTTGCTGGAGTTCGTTCAGGACGCCGTCAAGATCGTCGATCTCCTCCGGCACCGCGACCAGTTGCCACGTTGGCACGTTTTCCGCGACAAGCAGGCCGTTGCGGTCGAAGATCAGGCCGCGCGTCGGGGATAGCGGCGCGGTCCTGATGCGGTTGCCCTCGGAAAGCTCCGCGAAATGCCGGGTATCCACGACCTGCAATTGGACGAGACGACCGACGAGCGCGCCGGTCAGAAGGAGCACGGCGATCGCGCAGGCGATCACGCGCGACTGAAAGAGCTGCTGCTCTCTCAACTGGTCCTTTAGCGGTCGCGCTGGGGTTTCCATGACCCGGTCACATGCGCGCGTGGGCCACGCGGCGCCAACGGTCGAGAATGGCCAGCGCCAGCATCCACACGAGGGCACTGCTCAGGACGGGCGCCCAGCGGTCGATCAGCGGAACGGTACGGCCCGCGGTGCCGTCCACCCAGAACAGCACGAGCTCGTAAAGTGCGAGCAGCGCGACAATCATGGCGGTGAGCTGGGCAAGCGGAATCACGCGAATGCGCGGCGGGAAGCGCTGGCAGACGTAAACGATCACGAGTAGCGCGAGCGCATGCTGACCGAGCAGGGAACCGGTCAGCACATCGAGTGCCAGACCCATTCCCAGCGCCGTCAGCATCCCGAGCTTGTCCGGCGCCACGACACACCAGTAGAGCAGAACGACGGCAACCCAGTTGGGCCTGAACGCGGCGATCCACTCCGGCATCGGAACGATCGCCAGTATCAGCGCGGCCAGCAGGCTCAGGGCCGGAAGCTTGCGGCTGCCGATCGCCTCGACCATCACTGCAGCTCCGACACGACCGCTGCGTCCACGGCCGCCGAGGTCGCCCGGTTGGCATCCCAGACGAGCAATACCTCGCGGTCGCGATCGAGCGCCGAAACCGGCTCGGCAATCACGTCCGCGAATGACTGGCCGGGACGCTGGCGGACTTCGAGGACGTTCGCGACCGGGTAGCCCAGCGGAAACACGCCGCCAAGCCCCGACGCGACGAGCAGGTCGCCGACTTCGATATCGGCGGTGTTGGTCACGTACGGCAACCGCAGGCGGGTGCTGTCGCCCGTGCCGACCGCGACGGTTCTGAGCCCGTTACGGTTCACTCGCACGGGCAGCGCATGATCGGCATCGGTGATCGCCACGGCTTCGGCGGTGAAAGGACCGACTTCGACGATCTGCCCGACGATGCCGTTGGCATCGAGCAGGGCCTGTCCGACGAACACGCCGTTCGTTACCCCGCGATTCACGTTGAAGCGTTGCCGGTACGGATCGAGATCGACCGCGAGAATCTCGGCGACCAGTACCCGGTGATCGAGCGCGGCGGGCGAATCGAGCAATGCGCGCAAGCGGGCGTTTTCCGTCTCGAGCGCGGCCAGCCGCTGCAACTGAAAGTTCGCGTTGAGCCGCTCGCGTCGTAGCTGTTCGTTCTCCTCGAGCAACTCGCGCTGCGACGTCAACGAGCGGCTAGCGGCATCCCAGGCCGAAAACGGAAAGTCCACGGCCACGCGAATCGGGTGAACGGCGACCGACAGCACCTGGCGGACGCGCTCGAGGTGGTTCTCGCGATGGTCGAGCACCATCAGCGCGATACAGGTGAGCGAGAGCGAGACGAACAGGACACCGAGCGCAAGCTCGTTGCGTTCCGATCCGCCCCCCGTTTGTCCTGGAGCACTCACTGTCAGCCCGGTTACTGTTACGATCTCCTGCGCGCCGCCACTCCTCTTCGCGGGATTTACTCGACCGAAAACGACGACGGCCCGTACTCGTCCACGAGTTCGAGCAGCCGCCCCCCTCCGCGCGCAACGCAGCTCAGCGGTTCTTCGGCGACGAACACACTCAAGCCCGTCTCCTCCGTCAACAACAGGTCAATGTTGGCCAGCAGCGCGCCGCCGCCCGTGAGGACGATGCCGCGCTCGGCGACGTCCGCGCCAAGCTCGGGCGGCGTTTGCTCGAGTGCCGTCCTGACCGCCCCGACGATGCCGCGCAGCGGTTCCTGCAGCGCTTCGAGAACCTCGTTGCTGTTCAGCGTGAAACTTCGCGGCACGCCCTCGGACAGGTTCCTGCCCTTGACCGAGATCTCGCGCAGGTGCTGCCCGGGATAGGCCGTGCCGACTTCCTTCTTGACCTTCTCGGCCGTCGCTTCGCCGATCAGGACCCCGTAGTTGCGACGGACGTAATTGACGATGGCTTCGTCGAAGCGGTCGCCGCCGATACGAACCGAAGCCGCATAGACGATTCCGTTGAGCGATATGACGGCGACTTCGGTCGTGCCGCCGCCGATGTCGATGACCATCGAGCCGCGCGCCTCGTGCACCGGCATGCCCGCGCCGACCGCTGCCGCGAACGGTTCCTCGATCAGATAGACCTTGCGGGCGCCCGCGCCCTCGGCCGATTCGCGAATCGCCCGCCGCTCGACCTGCGTCGCGCCGTAGGGCACGCAGACGAGCACGCGCGGGCTGCGCCGGAAAAAGCGGGACCGATTGGCCGTCTCGTGGGCCTTCTTGATGAAGTACTGCAACATCCGCTCGGTGACGTTGAAGTCGGCGATGACGCCGTCCTTGAGCGGGCGGATCGCGGTGATGTTGCCCGGCGTGCGGCCAAGCATGTTCTTCGCGTGCAGACCGACGGCTTCGAGGACCTTGCCGCCGCGCCCCGGATCTTCGCGGATCGCAACGACCGACGGCTCGTCGAGTACGATGCCGTGGCCACGCATGTAAATGAGCGTGTTCGCCGTGCCGAGATCCATCGACAGGTCGTTGGACCAGAAACTCGGGATAAAACCGTTTAGCATTCGAGGCTAAGGCCTCTGAAATAAAACCAAATCCTAGACTCTAGCAACGGGCGGGGACCTCGGCAAGCGAAGGGAACGAACTGCCGGGCACACGACTCGCCGACACGAAGCACGCCACTGGGGCAAACGCTTCTGCGCCCGGAAGATACATGCAAGCAGAAAAACCGGTGAGGTGCCTGCACGGATTCTACTCCATAACGCCGCCATCTAACACGCTGAACCGTTCTTCGCGATGATTTATTTCGCTCCGGCCGCCGGGGACGATCGGCCGCTGTCCGCGGCGATTTCTTCACGCCATCGGGTCTGTGTAACAATTCGCTTGTGGCCGCTCAGCGAGCTCTCCGCCGCCCGAAACCGTGTCCCTCGACAGCACAGACATCGACAAGCTCTGCGAACTCGCGAGGCTCGCGATCCCCGCGGACGAGGTTGCCGATGTGTCGGCCAAACTCTCCGACATCGTCGCGCTCGTGGACCAGCTCAAGGCAGCCGATACCGCCGAGGTCGAACCGATGGCGCATCCGCTCGACCGGTCCCAGCGGCTCCGGGTGGACAGCGCGACCGAGGACGTTGACCGGGAGCTTTATCAGGACAACGCCCCCGCCGTCGAGCGCGGCCTCTACCTGGTCCCGAAGGTGATCGATTGAAGCGAGCCGGCCGGCGCCGAACGCTCCGCTGCAGTCCCGTTTCCCCTGCAACGTACCGACCATGCACGACAAGACGCTCGCACTGACGGCACGCGCACTGCAAGCGGGCGAGATCTCGTCGGTCGAACTCACGAATCGCTGTCTCGAACGTATCCGGCGTTTCGACGAGTCGCTCAATGCCTTCATCACCGTCACCGGGGACCGCGCGCTCGAGCAGGCGGCCGCAGCGGACCGGCGCATCGCGGCGGGCGACGCCACGGCTCTGACCGGCATCCCGATCGCTCACAAGGACATCTTCTGCACGGCCGGAATCAGGACTTCCTGCGGTTCGCGGATGCTCGACAACTTCATTTCCCCGTACGACGCGACCGTCGTCGAACGGCTCTCCCGAGCGGGCGCCGTCATGCTCGGCAAGACGAACATGGACGAGTTTGCGATGGGCTCGTCCAATGAGACGAGCTTCTACGGCGCCGTGCACAACCCCTGGGACCGCGACAAGGTACCGGGCGGTTCCTCGGGCGGCTCCGCCGCGGCCGTCGCGGCCCGGCTCGTCCCCGCCGCGACGGGCACCGACACGGGCGGCTCCATCCGTCAGCCGGCCGCGCTTGCGGGCGTCACGGGACTCAAACCGACCTACGGGCGCGTGTCGCGCTACGGCATGGTGGCTTTCGCGTCGAGCCTCGATCAGGCCGGGACGCTCACGCAGACCGCCGAGGATGCGGCGCTGCTGCTCGAAGCCATGGCCGGCTGCGACAGCCGCGACTCGACGTCGCTCGACGAGCCCGTGCCTGACTATTCCCGAGCGATCGGCGAACCTCTGGAGGGTCTGACGATCGGCGTGCCGGAGAACTTCTTCGACGACGGGCTCGATGCCGGAAACGCGGCGGCGCTTACCGAGGCGCTGGGCGAACTCGAAAGGCTCGGCGCGAAACTCAAGAGCATCCGGCTCGACAACGTGCACCTCTCGGTCCCCGCCTACTACGTCGTCGCGCCCGCCGAAGCGTCCTCGAATCTGTCGCGCTTCGACGGCGTGCGCTACGGCTATCGCTCGCCCGAAGCGATGGCGGGCGATCTCAACGCGTTCTACAGGCGCAACCGAGGCGAAGGCTTCGGGGCCGAGGTCAAGCGGCGCATCCTGATCGGCGCCTGGGTCCTGTCGACCGGCTACTACGATGCCTACTATCTGCAGGCGCAGAAGGTGCGGCAGTTGATCAGCGGCGACTTCGCCCGGGCATTCGAGGACGTCGATATCGTCGCCGGACCCACGACGCCGACGCCGGCTTTCGGAATCGGGCAGAAGACGGGCGATCCGGTGCAGATGTACCTGAACGACATCTACACGATCGGCGCGAACCTCGCGGGCCTGCCGGCGATGTCGGTCCCGTGCGGCTTCAGCGGCGCGCTGCCGGTCGGCCTGCAGCTCATCGGGCCGCACCTGAGCGAAGCGCGCCTGCTGCAGACGGCACATCACTTTCAGCGCGAAACCGACTGGCATGCGCGCGTCCCGCCCGGATACGGCGAGAACCCGTGAACGCCATGCAATACGAAGCGGTCATCGGCCTCGAGATCCACGCGCAGCTCGCCACCGAGAGCAAGATCTTCTCGGGCGCGGCGACGCGCTACGGGGCGCCGCCCAACACCCAGGCCTGCCTCGTCGACCTCGGCTATCCGGGCGTCTTGCCGGTGCTCAACCGCGAAGCCGTCCGCATGGCCGTCAGGTTCGGGCTCGCGACGCACTGCCGGATCGCCGAACGCTCGATATTCGCGCGCAAGAACTACTTCTATCCGGACCTGCCCAAGGGCTACCAGATCAGCCAGTACGAACTGCCGATCGTCCACGGCGGCTACATCGACGTCATCTGCGCGGATCGGGTCAAGCGTATCGGCATCACGCGCGCGCACCTCGAGGAGGACGCCGGCAAGTCGCTGCACGAGGACTTCCAGGGCATGTCCGGGATCGATCTGAACCGGGCCGGCACGCCGCTGCTCGAAATCGTCTCCGAACCCGACATGCGCTCGGCCGCCGAGGCCGGCGCCTACATGCGCACGATCCACACGCTGGTCCGCTACCTCGGCATCTCCGACGGCAACATGCAGGAAGGTTCCTACCGCTGCGACGCCAACGTGTCGATCCGCCCGCGCGGCGCAACCGAGCTCGGTACGCGCACGGAACTGAAGAATCTCAACTCCTTCCGCTTTGTCGAGAAAGCGATCGAAATCGAGATCGAACGGCAGATCGATATCGTGGAAAGCGGCGGCACGGTCGTTCAGGAAACGCGGCTCTTCGACGCCGAACGCGGCGAGACGCGCGCGATGCGCGGCAAGGAGGAAGCCGAGGACTACCGTTACTTCCCCGACCCGGATCTGCTGCCCGTGTCGATCGACAGTGCGCTCGTCGACGAGCTCAGGGCCGGGCTGCCCGAACTGCCGGTCGAGAAACGCGAACGCTTCATGGCGCAGTACGATCTGTCGGCCTACGATGCCGATATCCTGACGGCGAGCCGGCCTCTCGCCGACTACTACGAGGACTGCGTCAGGCACAGCCGGGCGCGACCGAAGCTCGCGGCAAACTGGGTCATCGGCGACCTGGCCGCGGCGCTCAACCGCGCGGACCTCGAGATAGGCGAATCGCGCGTCGGCGCGGCGGAGCTCGGCGCGCTGCTCGACCGCATCGAGAGCGGCACGATCTCGGGGAAGATCGCCAAGGAAGTGTTCGAGGCGGTCTGGAACGGCGAGGGCGGCGTCGACGAGATCATCGAGCGCCGCGGGCTCAGGCAGATTTCCGACAGCGCGAGCATCGAAGCGCTCGTCGACGAGGTCGTCGCCGCCAACCCGGCTCAGGTGCAGCAATACCGCGACGGCAGGACGCAGGTACTCGGCTTCTTCGTCGGTCAGGTCATGAAGGCTTCAAAGGGGCGGGCGAATCCGCGCCAGGTCAACGAGATCCTCAGGGCGAAGCTCGGCTGAGGAATTCGTGGGGGTCGTCGCGATGTTGCGGGGATGCGCATCACGGGCCGCTTGAAACACGCGGTGAATGCATCCATGCGGGCTCGGTGCGGGCGTTGTCGCGGTGGTGCGGGGATGCGCATTACCGGCCGCTTGAAACATGCCGTGAATACATCCATGCAGGCTCGGCGTGGGCGTTGTCGCGGTGTTGCGGGGATGCGCACCACGGGCCGCTTGAAACACGCGGTAATTGCATCCATGCAGGCTCGGTGCGGGCGTTGTCGCGGTGTTGCGGGGATGCGCATTACCGGCCGCTTGAAACACGCCGTAAATCCATCCCTGGAGGCTCCGCGCGCGCATCCCTGCGCGCGAGGGTTTCAAGCGGCCGGTAATGCACATCCCCTTGGCGTCGGCGCGTGTCTGGGTGTTTTATGGCGACCGTTCGTGGACGTGTAACACCACCAGGCGCGGCAGGCCGCTCAGGTCCCGCCGCGCAGCAAGGGTCCGGTAGCCGCGTTTACGGGCAAGTGCTTTGACGTCGGCCTGTTGATCGTGGCCGTGCTCGATCAGCAATGCGCCGTTGGGCGCCAGGTGCGCCAGGGCTTCGTTCAATACGATCCGGATCGCGTCGAGACCGTCGCTGCCGCCGTCGAGCGCCTGTCGGGGCTCGTGGCGCAACTCGCTATCGAGGACGGGGTCGCCGCTCGGAACGTACGGGGGATTGCAGACGATCAGGTCGAACCGCTCTGAATCGAGGTTCCCGAACCAGTCCGATTCGAGGCAGCGGATGTCGAGATCGAGCGACCGGGCGTTCGCGCGCGCCACGGCGAGTGCTGAGGCACTGGCATCGACGGCCGTGACGACCGCTGACGGCCGCGCCCGCTTGATCGCGAGCGCGATCGCACCGCTGCCCGTGCCGAGATCGAGGACGCTGCGGTCCGGCTGCGCGTCGAGCATCGCCAGCGCCTCGTCGACGAGACATTCGGTCTCGGGCCGCGGGATCAGCACGTCGGGCGTCACGCGCACCGAGATGGCGTGGAAGTCCTTCACGGCCGTAATGTAGGCGAGCGGTTCGGCGTCGAGCCGCCGCGCGAGCAAGGCGCGAAACCGCGCCGCTACATCATTGGAAGTCTCGCGCTCGGGAAAGGCAATGACCGTAGTGCGGCCGACGCCCGCGGCGTGCGCGAGCAACAGTTCGGCATCGAGTCGCGGGGTGGCGCTGACCGTCGAAAGCGCCCGCGCGGCGTCGGCGACCAGGCCGCCCAGCGAGCACGTCTTGTCCGGTCGCCGCGCGGGCGCGTGAATCTGATTGACGTTCATCAGGCTGACGACCCAAGGGGAGGTGCACTGCCGAGCGCTTGAGACCCTCGCGCGCAGGGATGCGCGCGCGGAGCGTACAGGGATGCATTTACCGCGTGTCTCAAGCGCTCGGCAGTGCGCCTCCCCGCACGCCCCGCGCCAACGTTTTTCCCTGCGGCGCAGGCTCCCTGTAAGGCATGCGGCTGATTCACTCCGCGATGCCGAGATCCGCGAGCTGCTCGGCCTGAAACTCGTCGCTCAATGGGCCGACGATGCCGTCGAGATCGCCGGCGAGAATCTCGTCGAGCTTGTAGAGCGTCAGGTTGATGCGGTGATCGGTGACCCGGCCCTGCGGGAAGTTGTACGTGCGGATGCGCTCGGAGCGGTCGCCGGTGCCGACGAGGCTGCGGCGCTTCGCGGCCGTTTCCGATTCGCGCCTGGCGATCTCCGCATCCTTGAGACGGGCACGCAGCAAGCCCATCGCCCGCGTCCGGTTCTTGAGCTGCGAACGCTCGTCCTGGCATTCGATCACGATGCCGCTCGGCAGGTGCGTGATGCGCACGGCGGAGTCGGTCTTGTTGACGTGCTGGCCGCCCGCTCCGGAGGCGCGAAACGTGTCGATCCTGAGGTCCTTGGCGCCGATTTCGACCTGGTCGACTTCGGCCGGCTCCGGCAGCACGGCCACGGTGCAGGCCGAAGTGTGAATGCGGCCCTGCGCCTCCGTCTCGGGCACGCGCTGCACGCGGTGCGCGCCGGACTCGAACTTGAGCTTCGCGTAGGCGCCCGTGCCCGCCACACGGCTGATGACTTCCCGGAAACCGCCGTGTTCGCCCTCGTTCGAGCTCAGCACCTCGACCTGCCAACGCTGCCGCTCGGCAAAACGGCAGTACATGCGAAACAGGTCGCCCGCGAACAGCGCCGCCTCGTCGCCGCCCGTGCCGGCGCGAATCTCGAGAAACAGGTTGCCTTCGTCGTCGGGATCGTCGGGGATCAGATGCCTCGACAGGGCGTGCTCGAGCGCGAGCTGCTGCCCGGTGAGCGATTCGAGTTCCTCTTCGCCGAGCGCCTTGAGTTCCGGATCGTCGCTCGTCCTGAGTTCCTCGGCCGCTTCGATGTCCTGCTCGAGCGCGCGCCAGGCCGCGAAGTCCCGGGTCACGGCGCCGAGACGCGCGTACTCGCGCGACAGGTCGCGGAACCGGTCCTGATCGGCGATCGTCGCCGGGTCGCTGAGCAGGTGCTCGATTTCCTCGTGGCGCTCGGTCAGGAGCCCAAGTTTTTCGCGGATGGATTCTTTCACGGCTCTGGACCTGCCGGATTCGCGGCCTGCATGGCCGCCGCCCGCGCTACGCGGCGGCGTGCGCGCGTGGTGGCGACGGTCGCAGATTGTCGGCAAATCGCCGGTCGATCACAAGCGGCGGGCGGGCTCGGGCCGTTGTGGGGTATAGTGCGAAGCCATGTTCACGACCGTCTCGACGAGGCACGTTGCGTACGTGCTCTTCGCCTGCCTGGCCGGCTGCGCCGCGACCCGGACGACGGCGCCGGAGGCCCGTCGCGTCGCCGTCGACTCGTACGTGCTGCTCGGGCAGATCGCACTGGAGCAGCAGCAACCGCAGGAGGCCACGGGGCATTACCTGAACGCGGCGCTGGCGTCCGACGACCCGGCCGTGGCCGAGCGCGCCACGCGCATGGCCCACCGTCTCGGCATGACCGATCTCGGCCTCGCGGCCGTCGAGCGCTGGCGCGAGCTTGCGCCCGGGGACGAGCGCACCTGGTGGTTTTCGGCGATATTCGAGACGCGCTCGCGACGGCTCGGCAGGGCCATCGACGATTTCACGCGGCTCATCGACCGGCTCAACGATCCGGGCGCCGGGCTCGCGCTCGTCATCGACGCACTGAGCGCCGAGCCCGACAGCGCAGCCGGAACCGTGATCATGTCGGCGCTCAACGACGCGTTTCCGGGGACGGCGGAAGGCCACTACGGGCTCGCGAGCCTCGCGCTCAGATCGGGCAACTTCGAACTCGCGCTCGACAACGCCGCGACCGCTGCCGAACTCGCGCCCGACTGGCTCGAAATCCAGCTTCTGTATGCGCGCACGCTGCTCGGCGCCGGGCGGACCGACGAAAGCCTCGCGCTCGCGGCGGAGCTTGCCGAGCAGCACGAGGATTCCGAGGTGCGGCTGCAGTACGCGGAGTTGTTGCTGTCGGCCGGCCGCGGCGACGATGCCGTGGTCATCTTCAACGAACTGCTCGCCGACAATCCCGGCATGCCGGAGGCGATCCGGGCGCTGGCCTTTCATGCGCTCACGAGCGACGAGCTCGACACCGCGACGGAGCGGTTCAACGAACTGAGAACCGACTCGCGCTACCAGAACGAATCCTTCTTCTATCTCGGCCGAATCGCGGAACAGCAGGAGGAGTATCTGCGCGCCACACGCTCGTACTCGAGGGTCATCGACGGATCGCACGTGATCGAGGCGCAGATGCGCGTGGCCGCGATCCTGAGGGTGCAGATGGACGATCCCGCGGGCGCGCTCCGGCATCTCGAGGAATTCGGCAACGCGAACCCGCGCTTCAGCTCCGAAATGCTGCTCGCGCGGTCGCAGATGCTGCTGCAGATGCGCGCACCGGAAGAGGCCGTCAAGCTGTTCGACGACGCGCTCGCGGAGAACTCGGCGGATCCCGCGCTGCATGCGGCACATGTCAGGCTTTACGTCGTGCTCGCCCAGGATTCGATCGACCGGGAAGACTTCGATGCCGCCGGAGCTGCGCTGTCCGAAGGGCTCGACCGCTATCCGGGCAATATCTCGCTGCGCTATTCGCGCGCGTTGCTGCTGCAGGAGCAGGGACGCCACCGACGGTCCGTCGACGTGCTCGAGGCGCTGGTCGAGGAAAACCCCAACGACGCCTCCCTGCTCAATGCGCTCGGCTATCTGCTGACGGACCAGTTCAACAATCGTCACGAGGAGGCGCGCGGCTACATTCAGCGTGCGCTGGCGATGAACCCCGACAGCGCGGCCATCATCGACAGCATGGGTTGGGTGCTCTTCAAGCTCGGCGACTACGACGCGGCGCTCGAGTACCTCGAACGGGCGTACCGGCTCGAGCAGGACCCCGAGATCGCGGCGCATCTCGTCGACGTGCGTTGGGCGCTCGGCGAACGCGAAGCCGCGCTCGAGTTCCTCGAGAGCTCGCTCGAGGAACATCCTGACGATCGGCACCTGCAGGACGTGAGCCGCCGGCTCGATCGATGAAACCGGCGCTCGCCCTCCTCGGCGCGGCCGTCGCGCTTGCCGGCTGCGTCACGGTGCCGGTCGCCGACGACGGGCTCGGCTACGACGAGCGCCGCGCCCGGCTCGAGTCGCTCGCCGGCTGGGACATGCGCGGCCGGCTTGCCGTCGACACGGGCGAGCGCGCCTTTCAGGGACGTTTCCAGTGGCGCCAGGACCGGGATCGGCTGCAGCTCTCCGTGCGCGGCCCGTTCGGGGCCGGCAGCTTCGAGGTTGCGGGCTCGCCTCAGGCCATGACCCTGCGTGCGCGGGGCGAAAGCTGGACGCTCGTGGATCCGGAGACGGAGCTATCGAACCTCGTGGGCTGGTGGATCCCCGTCGCGAGCCTCAACGCCTGGCTCATCGGGCTCCCCGACGGGCTGTTCGACGCCCGCCCGGAGTTCGATCGCGACGGACGGCTCGTCGCGCTCGAACAACGTTTCTGGAGGCTCGAGTTCGGCGGCTACGAGCTCGTCGAGGGATTGCTGGTCCCGGGCAGCATCGACATGAGCCACGATGCGCTCAGGCTGAGCCTGACCGTGGACGACTGGAACCCGCAGGCGGCGGCCGATGTCTTGAAGTAAGCCGGTATGCAACCGCACAATAGCCTTCGGCTTCGATGGGGTGTAGCCAAGCGGTAAGGCAACGGGTTTTGATCCCGTGATACGCAGGTTCGAATCCTGCCACCCCAGCCACCGCCCGCCCGTATCGCAAGGGAACCGCATTGGACGCAAACACGACGACGATCTTCTCCGGCAACGCCCATCCGAAACTCGCCGAGGGCATCGCCCGGCACCTGTCCATGCCGCTTGGCCGCATCAATATCGGCCGGTTCAGCGACGGGGAGATCAGCGTCGAGATCCTCGAGAACGTGCGCGGCCGCGAAGTGGTCCTCGTGCAGCCGACGAGCGCGCCGACCAACGATCACCTCATGGAACTGCTTGTCATGGCGGACGCCTGCAAGCGCGCGTCGGCGAACCTGATCACGGCCCTCGTGCCCTATCTCGGCTATTCCCGGCAGGACCGGCGCCCGCGCGCCGCCCGCGTTCCGATCACCTCGAAGCTCGTGGCCGACCTCATGGGCACGGCCGGGATCAACCGCGTCATCACCGTCGATGTCCATGCCGAGCAGATCCAGGGATTCTTCAACATGCCGTTCGACAACGTCTACGCGTCCCCGGTGCTGCTCGGCGACATCTGGAAGCAGGAGTTCGCCGACATGGTCGTCGTGTCGCCGGATGTCGGCGGCGTCGTTCGCGCCCGCGCGTTCGCCAGACGGCTCGACGATGCGGACCTCGCGATCATCGACAAGCGGCGGCCGCAACCGAACATGTCCGAAGTCATGAACATCATCGGCGAGGTCGGCGGCAAGACCTGCGTGCTCGTCGACGACCTCGTCGACAC
The DNA here is from genome assembly GCA_022826245.1 of Gammaproteobacteria bacterium. Lineage (GTDB taxonomy): Bacteria > Pseudomonadota > Gammaproteobacteria > Steroidobacterales > Rariloculaceae > Rariloculus. The sequence goes on along the minus strand of JAJDVG010000040.1, from coordinate 139,575 downwards.
CGCGGGCACCTTGTGCCAGGCCGCGGTAGCGCTCAAGGAGCGCGGGGCCGTGAAAGTCGTCGCATACATTACCCATCCCGTGCTCTCGGGGCCTGCGGTCGAACGCATCGAGGCGTCCGAACTCGACGAGATGGTGGTTTCGGACACGATCCCGCTCGGCGAGGCGGCCGCGGCCTGCAACCGCATCCGCCAGCTCAGCGTCACGGAACTGCTCGCGGAGACGCTGCGCAGGATCAGTCTGGGCGATTCGGTCAGCTCGCTCTACATCGATTAGCGCACGCCAAAACCGGCGCAATGGCGTGGTGAAATCTGCCCATTGCCCTGCTATGATGCGCGCCCCCGGAGAGGTACGCGGTCGTGGCATTCGAACTCACTGCTGAAGCACGCGATGATCTGGGCCGCGGCGGCAGCCGGCGGCTGCGCCGGCGTGGGCGCATCCCCGCAATCGTCTACGGCGGCGGCAGGGACCCGCGGGCGATCTCGCTCGGCCAGAACGAGCTGGTCCACGAAATGGACCGCGAGGGCTTCTTCACGAACATCCTGACGATTCGGCTCGGCAAGGACAGCCAGTCCGTCGTCGTCAAGGCCGTGCAGCGACACCCGGCGAGGCCGCAGGTCCTGCATGTCGACTTTCTGCGCATCGTCGCCGACCAGGCAATCACGCTGAACGTTCCGATCCGGGTCGTTGGCGAAGAGGAATCCGTCGGCATCAAGGAAGGCGGTGTCGTCGAGCGCCTGCTCAGCGACGTCGAGATCACCTGCCTGCCGAGGCATCTGCCGGACTTTCTCGAGATCGATGTCTCCGAGCTCGAGATCAACCAGCTCCTGCACCTGTCCGACATCGTGCTGCCCGAAGGCGTCTCGTCCGTGGCGCTCGACCACGATCAGGATCAGGCGATCGTGGCGATCAATCCGCCGCGCCGCGAAGAGATCGACGAGGTACCGGAGGCGGAGCTCGAGGAAGGCGAGGTTCCGCCGGACGAAGTCCCGACGACCGACGAGCAGGACGAGGGCGGCGACGACGCGTCGGGCGACGGGGAGCAGCCTGCCTGACTATTGGCGCCCGCCGTCGTCGCGGCGGCCGGCGAGCCATTCCGCCGGCCGCGCCCGCGAAGTGTTCACCGGAGCCTGCGCCGCCGGAAATCGCGATCAGCCGTCTTCGGCCAGGCGTTTCGCCCAAAGCGAGTTTGCAGCCGTGAATTCCTGCGGCGCAGGCTCTGATTCTGTTGTGGTGCTGCGATGGGACAGCAAATCGACCTCATTGTCGGCCTCGGCAATCCGGCGCCGGAGTACCTGACCACGCGTCACAACGCCGGTTTCCGGTTCGCCGATCTGCTTGCGGCGCGGCACGGCGCGGCATTCGCTCATAGCGGCAAGCTTCAGGCCGACATGACCGATGTCCGGATCTCCGGGCAACGCATCCGCGTGCTCAAACCGCAGACCTGGATGAACGCGAGCGGCCGCGCCGTTGCCGCCGCCGTGCGCTACTACAGGATCCCGACCGAGCACGTCATGGTCGTCTACGACGAACTCGACCTGCCGCCCGGGCGCGCGAAGCTCAAGTTCGACGGCGGCCATGCCGGCCACAACGGCATGCGCAGCGTCGTCGAGCACCTCGGCCGCAAATTCTGGCGCCTGCGGATCGGTATCGGTCATCCCGGCCCGGGCCGACGTGACGCCGTCACCCCTTACGTGCTGCGGCGCGCGGCGAGCGACGACGAAGATCTCATCATGGACAGCATCCGCGATGCGCTCGACGTGCTGCCCGTGCTCATCGACAGCGGCGCGGAACTTGCGAAGAACCGCCTGCACGCGCCGCGGCCGGATCCGGGCGGCGAGGCGGACGACGGCGGCGACGCGAGCGGCTGATCCAAGGCCTGCTCACGCCATGCGAAACAGCTCCGCCAAGCCCATGGTTCCGCCCGTTGGCGTTAGTGTGGGCGCTGACGTTGGCGCTGACGTTGGCGGTGGCGGTGGCGGTGGCAGACCCTGACATGGGCATCAGGTGCGGCATCGTGGGCCTGCCCAACGTCGGCAAGTCGACGCTCTTCAACGCGCTGACCGCCGCGAAGGTCCCGGCCGAGAACTACCCGTTCTGCACGATCGATCCGAACGTCGGCGTCGTGAGCGTCCCGGACCCGCGGCTCGAGGCGATCGCCGCGGCCGTTCGACCCGGCCGGATCGTGCCGAGCGTGATCGAATTCGTCGATGTCGCCGGGCTCGTCAGGGGCGCATCGCAGGGCGAGGGCCTGGGCAACCGCTTCCTCGCCCACGTGCGCGAAACGGACGCGATCGTCCACCTCGTACGCTGTTTCGAGAACGACGACATCGCCCACGTATCGGGGCGCGTCGACCCCGTCGGCGACATCGAGCTCATCGACACGGAACTGCTGCTGGCGGACCTGCAGACCGTGGAGAAAAGTCTCGAGAAAGCCGAGCGCAGTGCGAAAACGAACCTGAAGCAGGACCTCGCGCGCCGCGATCTGCTGCTGGCGCTGCGCGACGCGCTCGGCGCCGGGCGGCCGCTGCGCGATCTCGCGCTTGCGGACGCGCAACTCGCGATGCTGCGGGACCTGCACCCGATCACGGCCAAGCCCGTGCTTTTCGTCGCCAACGTCGCCGACGATGAACCGCACGGCAACGCGTTCACCGGGCAGGTCATCGAGCACGCGCGCGAAATGGGCGCGCAGGCCGTCGTCGTTTCAGCCGCGATCGAAGCCGAACTCGCGGAGCTTCCCGCCGACGAGGCCGCGGAGTTCCTGGCGGAACTCGGCCTCCCGGAGCCGGGCCTCGACCGCGTGATCGGCTCCGCCTACCGTCTGCTCGACCTGACCACGTTCTATACGACCAACGAGAAGGAAGTCCGCGCATGGACCGTGCCGCGCGGCGCGACGGCGTACGAGGCGGCCGGCGTGATTCACACGGACTTCCAGCGCGGCTTCATCCGCGCCGAAGTCATCGACAGCGACGGTTTCGTGCGTCACGGCGGCGAGCAGGCCGCCCGCGAGTCCGGCGAACTCCGCCTCGAAGGCAAGTCCTACGTCGTCCGGGAAAGCGACGTGATTCGCTTCCGTTTCAACGTCTGATTGCAGCGGTGCCTGACGGGGCGGGCGGGAGGCGCACTGCCCCTTGCATGAGAAACGCGAATCTGAACCCGTGACGAGCCAAGGGGAGGCGTACTACGGGCCGCTTGAAACCCTCGCGCGCAGGGATGCGCGCGCGGAGCCTCCAGGGACGGATTCACGGCGTGTTTCAAGCGGCCCGTAGTGCGACTCCCCGCACGACCGCGATGTCGCGACCTAGGGCTTGCGGAATACGAACACCGTGCGGTCGGTCTGGCCGCGGATGGCCGGATCGCGAATGACGAGGGTGTGATCGTCGTCGGCGTTCGCGAGCAGGTCGCTCTCCTCGACGAGCTCGAAACCGGCAGCCTCGACTTCCTCGCGGATCGTCGCGGCTTCCATGCGATGCAGCGTCGTGCCGTCGCGCCAGCCGGAACCGGCCTCGGCGTTGTGATCGACGATCAGGTAGGTGCCGCCGGATCTGAGCGCCGCGAAGATGCGGGCGTTCATGTCGGCCGTGTCGACGGAGTCCGCCTCATTGTCGCGCTGCAGGTCGTGATAGAAGAGCACGCACAGTACCGAGTCGACATCGCTCGAAAGCTCCATTTCGTTGTAATGCACCTGGTGGTAGGTCGCATTGTCGTGAGCTGCATCGAAAGCCATCGCCCCCTCGCCGCCGAAGCGGCCGGTCCAGGGCATGTCGACCATCTCGACGTGACCTTCGGAACCCACGGCCTCGACGAGCATCGTCGTGTAGTAGTGACCGAAAGCGGCGAGTTCGACGATATGGTCGCCCTCGCCGATACCGGCGAGCGTCATGACTTCGGCGGGCTTGCGGCCGGCATCGCGGGCGCGTTGCTCGTCCGTGCGGGCAGCCGATTCGACGGCGGCGCGGATATTGGCCGGCGTGTCGGCGGGGATCATGTAGGCGCCGGAGTCCTGTGCCCCGGCCTCTGACAGGCCGAGCGCGCAGACGGCGATCGCGGCAAAACTGGTGACCAGGCGCATGGTATTCTCCTTGGGTTGTCGGCGGCGCGAATCTTGTTTCGGAGTTTCTCCCTCGCGCCGTAGAATGCAAAGGTTAGCCCGGTGCGGCGGTCTTGCCAACCGGCAAGTTACGCTGCGAACGCGTATCAACCGGGAGATCCGATCGTGAAGTCCCACCGCAAGCTGTCCCTGAGTTGCCTGGCCGTCGTCGTCGCCGCGCTGTACGGCCTGTTCCCGGGGGCTGCGATTGATGTCGCGGCACAGCCGGCCGACGGCGCGGGCGAAGCGGTCCCCGACCGCATCTTCACGAACGGCAGGGTCCTGACCGTCGACGCAGACTTCAGCGAGGCCGAGGCGATCGCCGTCGCGGGCGAGCGCGTGCTCGCGGTGGGCTCCGCCGCAGACATCCTTGCGCTGGCGGGACCCGGCACGATAACGACCGACCTCGGCGGCCGGACGGTCGTGCCGGGACTCATCGACAACCACATGCACTTCGCGCGCGCGGCGCGTGACTGGTACCGGCACGTGCGCCTCGACGGCGTCACCTCGCGCGGCGCGGCGCTCGCACTCATCGCCGAGCGGGCCCGTGCGCTCCCCGAAGGCGAGTGGGTGATCGTGCTCGGCGGCTGGAACTTCGCCCAGTTCGGAGCTGACGACGCACCGTTCACGCGCGCCGAACTCGACGCCAGCGTCCCCGACCGGCCGCTGTATGTCCAGGAAGGATACCGGCGCGGTTTCGCCAATTCGGCAGCGCTTGGGGCCGCCGGCATCGACGCCGGAACGCGGTTCGACGGCCGCGGCGCGCTCGTCACCGACGATGCCGGCAATCCGAGCGGAGAACTCGTCGGCGCCGCGATGAATCTCGTGACACAGCACCTGCCCGACGCGTCCGCGGGAGTCCGCGACGCGAGCTTCCAGGCGGCCGTCGCCGACATGCACGGCATGGGGCTCACGACCGTCTACGATGTCGGCGGCAACGGCGTCACACCGGAGTTCTACGCGCCGCTCAGGCGCGCGCATGAGGCCGGCGAGCTGACGATGCGCGTCTTCTACAGCCTCAACGGCCAGCACGGCATCGGCTCGTCGGCCGACGAGATCGTCGCGGCGCTGAGCGCACGCACGCCTGACCTGACGGGGCTTCGCTTCGCGCAGTTCGGCTGGGGCGAGACCACGTATCCGCCGATGCGCGCCCAACCCTGGCGGATCTCCGCGCAGGAGCTTGCGAACTACGAAGCCATTGCGTTCGCCGCGGCCGAGAATGGCTGGCAGATGCACGAACATGCGCTCAGAGACGTTAAGGTCCGCGCCATGCTCGATGTCTTCGAGGCCGTCGATGCCGTCCGTTCGCTTGCGGACCTGCGCTGGACGATCGCGCACACGAACGGCATGTCGCAGGAATCTATCGACCGCGCCAACGCGCTCGGGATGGTCTTCGCGACGCACAGCTCGAGCCGGCTCGCGACGCCCGAAGCCATCGCCGGCGGCGCGACGACGCCGCCGTTTCGCAGCATCCACGAATCCGGCGGCATCTGGGGGCTCGGCTCGGACGCGACGACCGTGGCAAGCCCGAACCCGTTTCACAACATCGGCTGGGTCGTGAGCGGGCTGTCGCCGGCGGGCGAGCGCATCCTGAGCGAAACGGTGCCGCGCGAAGCCGCCCTGACGGCCCACACGCGCCGCAACGCCTGGCTGCTGTTCCGCGAGAACGACCTCGGCAGCGTCGAAGCCGGCAAGCTCGCCGATTTCGTCGTGCTCGACCGCGACTACATGAGCGTGCCCGAAGACGAGATCAAGGACCTGCGCGCCTTGATGACCGTCGTCGGCGGCGAGGTGGTCTGGTCGGCGACCAACTGACCGTCCCCGGGAGGCAGTTCGGAACCGCTACTTGAGCGCGGAATAGTCCGTCGCGCTCATCATGTAGACGTTTGGCCGCTCGAGCGGCACCAGGTATTTCGCCCTGAGCTCGGTCCACTCGGGATCCGCGGCGAAATCGGCCCAGACCTGCTCGCGGTGCGCCCGATCGCGGTAGGCGAGCATCCAGATCAGCGTGTTGGGGTTACCGAGATCCTGCCACGCGGCGATGATCTCGGCGCCGTGGTTCTCGAAGATCTCGACTTCCTTCTCACGGAACCGCTGGTGCAGCTCGTCGATACCGCCGTTGAAGTCGCCGACACCGATGCGGTTCGGGTCGACCGTGTACATGCGCAGTTCGAAGCAGCGCGAGTCGGCCGCGACGCTGCGGTGGAGCTCTGCCGAAAGCTGCGCGGCCGGACCGCACGGCGGCGGGCTCGCCTGCTGCTGGGCGTCGACCCGGTTCACGGCGAAATTGGCGACAGCCAGTACCAGGGCAACGCATCCAGATGTTGCCAGCCCGAAACGCGCCTGCAATAGCGTTCTCATGATGCTTCCCCCCGGATTGCCAGCCTGTAGAAGTGAAGGACCTGGAGCCTGCGCCGCGGGAATTCACGCGTTTGGCGGAAGACCGCCTCGCCGAAACGGCTGATCACAACTGCCGCGGCACAGGCTCCTAGAATGCGGCATCTCGCGGCGCTCGTCCACTCGCGCGCAGCGGCCTTGCCGTCGCCGGATCCCGCGAAAGTGCTACATTGCCTGGGCAATGTCCTGGGAATTGTCCGCGCCCGCGCGCGGCGGAGGAGCGACCGATGAGGACGTCATTCAATTCTCTTTGCAGGCTCCGGCGACATCTCCCCGCTGCGGTTCTGGCCGCCGCGCTTGCAGCCTGCGGCGCGAACCCCGACGGCGAGACGACCGGCGGAACGGCCGACACTCCGGAAGCGCTGAACATGCGGCTCGTCGGCATGCACGAGCTGCAGGGGCGGTCCGCGTATCAGCCGGTGGTGCACAACTACTCCGGCCGCTACATCCTGTTCGTCGGCCATCATGCCGGCGAAGCCGACAATTCGCAGACCGGAGTGACCGAGCGCAACGGGATGTCGATCCTCGACGTCACGGATCCCGCAGCGCCGGAACTGCTCGCCCACGTGCCTCCGTCGGGGCTCGAAGCGAACGGCACGCAGCACGTGCAGATCTGCGCCGGAGCGGACCTGCCGAACGCCGATCCGGACATGACGTACCTCGTGCGCACGAACGGCCAGTTGAGCTACGAACTCTGGGACGTCACGGACCCCGCAGCGCCCGCGTTTTTGAGCACGATCGCCGAGACCGGCGAGTCGTCGCGGCGCGAATCGTCGCGCGGCACGCGCGAGACGCACAAACTGCAGTGGGAGTGCGAGAGCGGTATCGGCTATTTCAATGGCACACCGGAGGGCTGGCGGGTGACGCGCGTGCTGCAGGCCTTCGATCTCGGCAATCCTGCCGAACCCCGGCACATCCGCGACTTCGGCCTGGTCGGCTGGGAACCGACCGCCCAGGGACCGATGCCGGCGAGTTCGATCTCCGGGCTGCACCAGGCCTTCGCGCATGGCAATCGCCTCTACCTCGGCTACGGCAGCGGCAACGACGGCACGCTGCAGATCGTCGATCTCGACCGGTTCCTCGAAGGCAACCCGAATTCCGAAGACCCCATGCTGCCGACCCGCGACAACCTGCTGTATCCGCAGATCGCCCGCCTCGACATGCCGAGCTACTGGGGCGTGCACACGGCCAAGCCGATGCTCGGCGTCGAGGTGCCGGGACACGTCGACGACGGCGCGGTGCGCGATTTCCTCATCGCCGCGTCGGAATCCGGACCGGCGTCGGAGCTTTGCCGCGATGTCTTCGATGTCGTCTTCATGGTCGACATCACGGAAGAGGACAAACCCTACCCCGTCTCAAGCTACGAAGTGCCGCCGGAGCCCGGCGGCTTCTGCGAGCGCGGCGGACGGTTCGGGCCGCATTCCATGGAGGATGCGTTCCACCCGGGCTTCGACGGCAAGCTCATGGTCGTGTCGTATTTCAACGCGGGCGTCAGGGCCGTCGATATCCGCAACCCGTTCGAACCCGTCGAAGTCGGCTGGTTCGTGCCCGAAATCACCGACAACACGGCCGAGTTCTGCGTCACGGAAGCGGGCGTGGAGACCTGCAGGCAGGCGATTCAGACGAACAACGTCAACGTCGACGACCGCGGCTATATCTACGCCGTGGACCGCGCGAACACGGGACTGCACATCGTCGAACTGACGGGCGCGGCCCGGGAGATCGTCGGACTCGATTGAACGCGACGGGCCGCGTCCCTGCCCTGCGGCGCCAGCGGCGCAGATCGATACGCCGGATCGCGCACCGATTCAACGCGAACGGCCGCGGCCGGGCCGTTCAGTTCACGGTCGCGCTCACTCCGTGATGAAGTGCGCGACGTCGCGGTTGTTCTCGGTGCAGATGAACTCGAGCAGGTCGTACTGCGAACGCGTGAATTCGGACGTGACGCTCCAGGGTTCGGCGAAGAACACGGGATCGTCGTAGGTGACCGTGTAGCGAATCGTGTCCGGGCCCGTCTTTTCGAAGACCTGGGTCAGACGCAACTCGTCGCTGTGCTGCACGCCGCTCGTGTAGAGCCAGGTGCGATCGTTGAGCCCGACCGTGTCGACGATGAGGCTGTCGCCCTCGTAGCGGCCGATCGAGTGCCCCCACCAGGTCTTGTCGACGGGATTCGGGTGGTCGCGGCCGTCGGTGAAAACGCGGTGATACATGTGCAGCATCTCGAACAGGAAACTGACCTGGTTTTCGGTCTGGATGATCTGCACGGGAAACGGCGTGTGAAATACGCGCGACGGGCCGCTCGGCTGGCAATAGCCGGTCGGATCGTTGCCCATGATGCGTTTTTCCCAGGCTTCGCGGCCGAAGTCCGTGTACGGCACGGGCCGCCCGATGCGCTGTTCGACGTTCGGGATGTACTCGACGGCCCACACGCCGTTGAAATCCGGCAGCCCTTCCGGACCCGGATCCGGGGGCGGGGGCGCTGCGAGCTGACGCGGCGCCTGTGCGCTCGCGGCCGCGGCCGCGAGCATCCCCGCGGCGACCAGCGCCGCGGCGCACCGCCATGCCCTGCCGCTAGCGCGCATCGCGGGAGAAGACGCTGCGCCCGTCGGGCAGTACGACGTTGCGGGCATTCATGACGTTATCGCAGCAGAACGCGCGTGCGCCCTCGACCTTGACGCGGTCGCCGACCTTGAGATCGTCGGGCTTCCAGCCGCGCCTGAGCAGCGTATTCGGGTTCGTGGTCTCCGCTTCCCAATGCACGACATTGCCGTCCTCGTCGACCGCGTCGACGTAGAACCAGACATGCGGATTCTGCCACTCGATCCGCGTGACCACGCCCTCGAACGACACCGGGTCGTCGGCGTTGAACTGGCCCGAGAACGAGTGGTGGGCCGCCACGCTGCCTGCCGCGAGCAACGCGCAGGCCAGGGCGACAATTCGAATCAAGGCACGGCACGAATCGGTCATCGTGTTTCACTCCGTAATTGCGCGAGCAATTCGCTCGAGGATCCGCCGCCAATCATAGCGCGGGCCGACTGTCTGCGAATACTGTGCCGGCTTCGAACGCGGCGCGCGGGAGGGGCTCGCTCAGGCGATCGAATCGAGCACGGCATTGAACGTCGGGCTCGGACGCATCGCGTTCGAGGTGAGTTCGGGGTCCGGATGGTAGTAACCGCCGATGTCGACGGGCCGTCCCTGCGCAGCCGTGAGTTCGTCGATGATCCTGCGCTCGTTGCCCGCCAGCCGCTCGGCGACGGGCCCGAACGCCGCGCGCAAGGCGGCGTCCGCGTGCGGGCCGGCCAGCGCTTCGGCCCAGTAGAGCGCGAGGTAGAAATGGCTGCCGCGGTTGTCGAGTTCCATGACCTTGCGCGACGGCGACCGGTTGTTCTCGAGGAAGCGGCCGTTGGCCCGCTCGAGCGCACTCGCGACAACCGCCGCTCGCGTGTGGCCGGTTCGCCTGGCCAGGTCCCCGATCGACACCTCGAGCGCAAGGAACTCGCCAAGCGAATCCCAGCGCAGATGCCCTTCGCTCAGGAACTGCTGCACGTGCTTCGGCGCGGAGCCGCCGGCGCCCGTCTCGTAGAGCCCGCCGCCGGCAAGCAGGGGCACGATCGACAGCATCTTGGCGCTCGTGCCGAGTTCGAGGATCGGGAAGAGGTCCGTCAGGTAATCGCGCAGTATGTTGCCGGTCACGGCAATCGTGTCCCGGCCGTCGCGCAGGCGAGCCAGCGTCACGCGCGTCGCTTCGACCGGGGCAAGGATGCGGATGTCGAGCCCCGCGGTGTCGTTGTCGCGCAGATAGCGATTGACCTTGTTGATGAGCCTGCGGTCGTGCGCGCGCTTCGCGTCGAGCCAGAATATCGCGACGGCCCCGGTCGTGCGCGCGCGGTAGACGGCGAGCCTGACCCAGTCCCGGATCGCCAGGTCCTTCGTCTGGCACATGCGCCAGATGTCCCCGGCTTCGGCTTCGTGCTCGAGCAGCGTGCGGCCTTCGGCATCGAGCACGCGCACCGTCCCGCTTGCGGGCAATCTGAACGTCTTGTCGTGCGAGCCGTATTCCTCGGCCTTCTGCGCCATCAGGCCGACGTTGCAGACATTGCCCATCGTCGTCACGTCGAACGCGCCGTTGCGCTTGCAGTCGGCGATGACTTCGGCGTAGACGCCGGCATAGCAGCGGTCGGGGATCATCGCGTTCGTGTCATGCAGTGCGCCGTCGGGCCCCCACATCTTTCCCGATGCGCGGATCGCCGCGGGCATCGACGCGTCGATTATGACGTTGCTAGGCACGTGCAGGTTCGTGATGCCCCGGTCGGAGTCGACCATCGCGAGCCTCGGGCGCGTCGCGTAGACCGCCTCGATGTCGGCCTCGATTTCGGCGCGCCGATCCGCGGGCAGCGCCGCGATCTTCGCGTAGACGTCGCCGATCCCGTTGTCCGCGTCGACGCCGAGTTCCTCGAACACGGCGGCGTGCTTTTCGAACACGGCGCGGTAGTACACGCGCACCGCATGACCGAAGATGATGGGGTCGGAGACCTTCATCATCGTGGCCTTGACGTGCAGGGAGAGCAGCACGTCGCGCTCGCGCGCCCGGGCAATCTCGGTCTCGAAGAACGCCTGGAGCTCCCGGCAGCTCATGACGGCGGCATCGATGACCTCCCCTTCGAGCACCTTGAGCGACTCCCTGAGCACGCGCCGGGTACCGTCGACTTCGACGAGCTCGATCCGGACGCTGCCTGCCCTGTAGACAACGCACGACTTCTCGCTCGCGAAGAAATCGCCCCGGCTCATGTGCGCGACGTCGGTCTTCGAGTCGGAACTCCACGCCCCCATCGAATGCGGGTGCGCCTTCGCGTAAGCCTTGACGTGCGCGGCGACGCGGCGGTCGGAATTGCCTTCGCGCAGCACCGGGTTGACCGCGCTGCCGAGAACCTTCGAATACCTGGCCCTGATGTCGCGCTCCGCGTCGTCGCGCGGCTCCTCGGGATAGTCCGGCACGGCATGGCCCTTGTCCTGCAGTTCGGCGATGGCGGCCGTCAGTTGCGGCACGGACGCACTGATGTTGGGCAGCTTGATGATGTTGGCTTCGGGCTGCTTGACCAGCGCGCCGAGTTCGGCGAGATCGTCGCTGCGCCGCTGACCGGGCGAGAGATTCTCCGGAAACGCGGCCAGAATCCGCCCGGCAAGCGAGATGTCCCGCGTCTCGACGGAAATCCCGGCAGGCCGCGTGAACGCTTCGAGTATGGGCAGGAAGGAGTACGTCGCAAGCAGCGGCGCCTCATCCGTCAACGTGTATACGATATTCGCCGTGCTCATGTGTATCCCTACGCATAGTGTCCCTTGAGTCGAACGCAGGCTAGCGCCAGTCGTCCACCGTCACCGTCGTCCGGCGCGGCCCGCCGCCGAGCATCTTCCACACCGCGCCCGTCTCGCCGCCGACGACGACCACGTGGATGTCCTCGGGGCGGAACATGCGAATCTCTTCGTCCGGGTCCGCCGCGAGCAGCGTCGCGTACGGTTCGACGCCGGCGACCGCTTGCGGGTGGAACAGCGTCTGCACCCACTGGTTGTCCCAGTACTCCTTCGCGGGCAGGCGCGCGTGCTCCACGCACCAGTCGATGAGTTTCTGTTTCGTGTCGAAGCCGAGGCTGACGAAGTCCCTGGCGACGATCGGGTCGAGCGCGACGATCGGCCCGGTGTACGGGTCGCAGGCCTGCAGCGAGCGCGTGAACTTCTGTTCCCAGGTTTCGCGCGGCCCGCCGCCGAACACCGTGTACCAGCCGCCGAGGAAGAGGCTCACCGTGCTCGCATCCGCTGCGTAGCCGTGCTGCACGTGAAACGGTTCCCAGGGGCTTGCCGCCTCGTTCTCGGCGAATGTCGCGTTGTAGCTCAGGAAATTGCCCTGCGAACCCATGTACGACTCGTGCGGCACCGAGCCGCCCTGCAGGTTCTGCGACAGCAGGCCATAGGCGCGGCCGATCGCGGCATTGGCGTGGCTGTAAGGCCCCATGGCGCCGATGCCGTAATTCATCCCGATCTCGTCGCGGATCGGGCCGTTGACGAGAGCGACGGTCGCCTGCGATGTCGTGGAGCTCGACCGTCCCGACAATCCGCTCGCCGCCATCGCGAGCAGCACGGGCAGGTATTGCGGCCTGGCGCCGGCCATGACCGCGTTGACCGCGACCTTCTCGACCGTGAACTCCCAGAATTCGCGATACCTGGTCGGCCGCAGCCGACCGACCGTCTCATCGGGAGCGCGACTCGTGCCTGCAAGCATCGCCGCAACGCGTTCCTCCGTCGGCAGCAGTATCGGCTGATGGTCGGTCCAGCCGTTCCCGGCGAATAGCGCATGCAGGTTGTCTTCCGTGTCCGGTTCGAGCAGCCGCGGCGTCGAACGCTCGAACGATAGCCCCGTCAGATCGGTGTCGCCGAGCGGCTCCGTCAGCCCGTCGATGACCTCCTGCGCGAACGGCCGTCCGCTGACCGGGTCCTTGCCGTCGACGTAGGCGCGAAGCTCGGCAGCCGACTTGCCGACGACCGGCTGCGGGACGAAGGCCTGACGCGTCGTCGGCATGCCGTTGGCCCGCGCGACCGACTGCGCGAGCCGCGCGAAGACGTCGGTATGCACGGCGACGGTCGGCACGCCGCCCTGCTCCAGTGCCATCGCAAGCCCGACGACCGTCGGGCTGCAGGTGCTTCAAAGCCCGACGCCGAGAATCGCGGCGTCGCCGTCGGCCTCGATGCGCGCGCGCATGTCGGGGTCGTCGACCCAGCTCTGGCGCGGCTTGATGAGCCTGAGATCGGCCGACGCGAAACGCTCGCCGAGCCAGTTCCCGAGCTGGCCGATGAACACATCGGAATTGTCGAACAGGCAGTCGACGAGATAGACGACCTTGCCCTGCAGACTCTCAAGGCGCGGCGCGAGGCGCTTGCCCGTCACTTTGGGCGGGTAACCGCGCGGGTCGTGAACGGCGACTTTCGACTTCATGGCGATGATTCCCTTCGACCGCGTGACGTGCGATCGGTCCTGCGGGGGCGCAAGGATATCGAAAACCGGCACCCGGCCGCGAGCAGGGAAGATTCGCCGACCGTTCGAGGGCAAGCGTGATAAGGTTACGCGCCGCTGTAAACGGGCGCGGCCGCAGCGCGGCACGCGTTGCCGGCGTGCAAGCAGTGCAACTACGGCACGAAGCCGTCCAGGACCAGGGGACGATGCAAGGAAAGATAGCCTTCGAGGAACACGTTGCGATCGGGGAAACGCTAGCGCAGACGCGCGCGTTCGCCGGCGACTCCGGTCAATGGGACGATTTCACGCGACGCATCCTCGACCTCGGCAACGAGCGCCTCGAAGCAATGGACAGGACCGGTATCGAGCTTGCGATCCTGTCGCTCAACGCACCCGGCGTGCAAAGGATTCCCGACGCGGACGAAGCCATGGACGTCGCGAAAAAGGGCAACGACCGCCTCGCCGAAGCGGTCGCCCTGCACCCCGACCGCTACGCGGCGCTTGCGGCACTACCCATGCACGATGCCGACGCCGCCTCCCTGGAACTCACGCGCTGCGTCAGGGAACTCGGCTTCAAGGGCTGCATGGTCAACGGATTTCAACAGGTCGGCGATGCCGATGACGTCAGGTACTACGACCTGCCCGAGTTCCGCGCTTTCTGGGCGACGGTTGCGGAGCTTGACGTACCCTTCTACCTGCACCCGCGCATGCAGGTACCCTCGCGTGCGCCGATCTACGATGGCCATCCCTGGCTCATGAGTTCGCCCTGGGGGTTTGCGGTCGAGACGTCGATCCACGCGCTTCGCCTTTGCGGCTCGGGCCTGTTCGACGACTATCCCGGATTGCGCATCTGCCTCGGTCACCTCGGCGAGAACATCCCGTTCGGCCTGTGGCGGATCGACGCCCGCATGGCCTTCTCGCGCCGGGGCTACCGCGGCAAACGGCCGCTCGGCGACTATTTTCGCGAGCACTTCCACCTGACGACGAGCGGCAACTTCGACGATTCGGCTTTCCGCTGCACTCTCGACACCATCGACCACGACAAGATCCACTTCAGCGCCGACTACCCCTTCGAGCGCATGCAGGACGCGGCCGATTGGTACGACTCGACCGACGTCATTACCGACGAACAGCGCCGCAGGTTCGGCCGCTCGAACGCGATCCGGCTGTTCAAGCTCGATCTCGAGTAAGGCGCATTGCGGCACCGGGCGCCACCGAAGTACAGTTACCGCGTGGATCTGGATACCGCCAGCCGCAGGATTCCCCGCTCGACGCGAGCCCGTTCCGCGGGCATCGTCGCGGCCGTGTCGATCGCGATCGTCGGCGCGCTGATCGCGAGCACCGTCTACGGGCAGTTCGGCGGACGCGGTGGCAGGTTCCGCCAGGCGCAACCGAATCCCGTCGGCCTCCCCGAGGCCGAGTTCCACATGGCCAGACTCGCCTACAACACGCGCGGCTGTGCGGGCTCGCGCGGCTTCTGCAACACCTGGTGGGCCATCGACTATCCCTACGCGGAAATCCACTTCCTGCCGGCCGTGACGCGCATGACCCGCATCGAGACGTCCGAGGACAGCGCGCACGTGCAGGCCTTCGACGACAGCATCTTCGATTACCCCTGGCTGTTCGTGCAGCAGATCGGCCAGGGCAACTGGAACCCGTCGATCGAGGAAGTCGAACGGCTGCGCGAATACCTGCTGCGCGGCGGCTTTATCGTCGTCGACGACTTCCACGGCGAGTACGACTGGAGCGTGCTGCAGGCCGTGATGGCAAACGTGCTGCCGGGCCGGGCGATCGTCGACATTCCCGAGAACGACATGCTGCTGCGCATCCTGTTCGAACTCGACGAACGCACGCAGATTCCCGGCGAGCGGCACCTGGGCTGGCAGCGCATGGAAGGCCCGCCGCACTGGCGCGGCATCTACGACGACCGCGGCCGACTCATGGTCGCGATCAACCACAATATCGACATGGGCGATGCCTGGGAACACGCCGACGACGCGCACTACCCCGCGCCGATGACGGCGACGGCCTATCGCTTCGGGATCAATTACGTCATCTATGCGATGACGCATTGACCCGGCGTACTCACACGACAACAGCCTCGCAGACGCCCGCGCCGGATCGAAAAGCGTTATAGTCTGCGGTCCGTCGCAGTGCGGTATCCCGATGCTGCGAGGTGTACCGACGCTATGGGGGAAGACATGTACCGAGTACCGTTTGACAAGCAATCCGGGATAAACCGTCGAGCCTTTCTCGGAACGGGCGGGCTGGCAACCGCCGGGCTTCTCGCCGGCGGCGCGGCAACGCGCCTCCTGGCGCAGGACATGCGCCTCACGACCGTCGGCGACATCGCCCTGACGCGCTACGGCCGGGTTCGCGGGCTCATCAAGGACGGCGTGCAGCAGTTCTGGGGCCTGCCCTACGGCGCGTCGACGGCCGGCGCGAACCGCTTCATGCCGCCGCGGCCGCCGGCGCCCTGGAGCGGCGTGCGCGACCACTTCCAGATCAGCAACAACGCGGTCATCGCGCCCGACGCCGAGGAACCGGCGCCCGTCGTCACGGCATTGAACCGCCTGAGCGCCCAGGGCGAAGACAGCCTCACGGTCAACGTGTTCACGCCCGCGCTCGACAACGCCGCACGGCCCGTCATGGTCTGGATGCACGGTGGCGGCTTCTCGGCCGGTTCCGGCAACTACCTGCTCTATGACGGCACGAATCTGGCCAAAAAAGAAGATGTGGTCGTCGTCGTGGTCAACCATCGCCTGAACATCTTCGGTTTCCTGCACCTGGCGGACATCGGCGGCGAGAAGTGGGCGCAATCGACGAACGTCGGCGTTCAGGATCTCGTGGCGACTCTCGAATGGGTGCGCGACAACATCGAGAACTTCGGCGGCGACCCCGACCGCGTCACGATTTTCGGTCAGTCGGGCGGCGGCGGAAAGACGACGACACTGATGGCCATGCCGTCCGCCGAAGGGCTGTTCCACCGCTCGATCGCGCAAAGCGGCTCGCGCTTCAGGGGCATGTCGGGCGCCGATGCGAGCGAAGCGGCCGAGCGCTTCCTCGCCAAGCTCGGGGTCGGCAACGACGAACTCGACCGGCTGCAGACGATGACGATCGAGCAGATCCAGGACGCCTATTACAGCGAGCCCCGGATCCAGGGCCTCGGCAACGGCCCGGTCGTCGACGGCAACATCCTGCCGCGCAACCAGTGGGATCCGACCGCCCCGCCCTGGTCGGCGAACGTGCCGTTCATGATGGGCTCGACCGAAACCGAGGACGGCTGGGTCGGCCCGCCGCCGTACGAACTCTCCGACGAGGACATGCTGAGGAACTTCGTCGTCGAGCTTGCGAACAACGACGAGGAAGAAGGCCGCAAGCTGCTCGATCTCTACAAGCGGCTGCATCCGGAAAAACGCAACCAGATGCTCTGGCTCACGGCCGAATCGGACAACACCCGGCGCTGGAACGCGCAAGCGCTCGGCCGGCTCAAGCACGAGCAGGGCGGCGCGCCGAGCTACCTGTATTTCTTCGACTGGTACTCGCCCGTGCACAACAACCGCATGGGGTCGTACCACACGCTCGAAATACCGTTCGTGTTCTACAACATGGATATCGGCGCGTCGATGACGGGTTCGTCGCAGTCACGCTACGAACTCGGTCACGTCATGAGCGCCGCCTGGGCCGCGTTCGCCCGCAACGGCAACCCGGACCACCCGGACATGCCGCACTGGCCGGCGTTCAACCCGACCGAGCTGCCGACGATGATGTTCGGCGACGAGGTCAGGGTCGCCAACGACCCGAACCGGGAAGAGCGGCTCGCGCTTGCTACACTTCGCAGTGCCGCGACCTGAACCGCACCGATTCCGGCAATCTTGAATTCGCCGCCACGGACAATCGATACTGTACGAGCTGCAAGAGGAGACTTGAGACCATGAAATCCGCTATCGCTGCAAAATCACTGACTTTCGGTGCCGCGCTGGTCGCCGGGCTGCTGCTGACGCCCGCAATGGCGCACCATTCGGCGGCCATGTTCGACGACCAGGTCGAACTCACGCTGACCGGCGTCGTGACGCGTTTCGACTATCTGAATCCGCACTCCTGGCTATACGTCAACGTCGAGAACGATGACGGCTCGCAAACCGAATGGGGATTCGAACTCGGCGCGCCGCCCCGGCTGCGCCGCTCCGGCATCTCACCGAACTTCTGGCAACCCGGCGACGCGGTGACGATCAGGACCAATCCGCTCAAGGACGGCCGGCCCGCCGGAAATCTGCGCGGCGCGATCAACGCCGAGGGCACGACCTACGGCAACGCGTCGGGCCTGACAGCTCCGGGAGCCCACTGAGCCGAGATTCACTACCCGCGGGCAACGCGCTCACGGGAATGGTTGTTCGGGTAAGTACAATCCTGGACAAGCCAAGGGGATGTGCACTACGGGCCGCTTGAAACCCTCGCGCACATGGACGCGCGCGCGGAGCATACATGGATGCATTTACGGCGTGTTTCAAGCGGCCCGTAGTGCGCATCCCCGCAACACCGAGGGGACGCGCGGCGGCTATGCAATAAGCTGCGCAAGCCGTCCCGTGATGTCGAGCCAGACGTCGGTCTCACGGATGAACCGGCGCGTGGGCGTGCCCTCGAGCGCGATCGCGACGAGGCCCACGACGTAGACCGGGTGCAGCAGCCTGCGGCTCAGCAAGTCGCGGATCATCCCGATCCATATCGGCGAAACCCACACCAGATAGATGACCAGCAGGTCGCCTCCGAGGAAGCGCATCCGCGCGACCGCCGCGATCAGCAGCACGGTGGTCGACACGATCATGAGGCGCTTGTGCAGATCGGGCACGCGGCGGAAGTACACCGCCGCGGCAAAGAACGGGGTGAACGCGATCATGTCGGTCAGCGGGCTGACCAGCCCCGCCTGCGCCTCGGCGACGGCGCCGGCCTGCACCCGGACCCAGAACATGCCGAACGCCGCCAGCAGCCCCACAAGGATCACGACGACGCCGTAGCCGATCAGGAAGTTGCCGAGCCGCATGTGCTGGCGCAACCTCCCTTTCGCCGCCAGCAACGTCTGGGCGACGAAAAGCCCGAGCCAGCCGACATAGACGACGGCATGAAAATGGATGAACCAGGGCCGGTCGACGTCGCCGGTCGTCAGTGCGCCAAAATAGCTCGGCCAGAAGCCGACCGCGACGATTAGCACGAAAAGCAGGCTCAGCCCGACATAGATTGACCAGCCCGTGCGGGCTCTCGGCAGGACTCCCGTGACCATCTCGCGCCTCCCGATCGGTTGTCCCGATTCTAGCGCGATGCGCCGTCAATGAAACGCCGGGGCCGGACGCCACCGAGCGCCCGGTTCGCCCGGCGGATCGGGTTCGCGGCTCGCTCCCCCGGTTCCGGCTCGCGTCTCCGGCTCGCGTCTCCGGCTCCGGGCGCGGACGCTGCAGTCGCCGCGGTTCCATTTCTTCATGACGATGCTGATGTCGTCGGGGTCGAGCAGATCGGGCACGGTCCAGCCGTCGAGCTTGTACTCCTCCATGCACCGCTCCGCGAAACCCTTGTACTTGTCGGCCTGCCCCATGGCCTCGGCGACCATGACGACTTCCGTGCGAATGTTCTCGTGGTTGCCGAAACAGTTGCGCTCGTAGAGCGCGTGGCGGGTGACGCGACAGGGCGCGGGAACCGGGGCTGCTCGCCCGATCGCTAATGAGCGCGCTCATTATACGTTCGATGCATCGCCACGTTGAGCGCCGCACACCCGATGGCGCATACTCCGGGCGCCATGCCGGAACGTTGCCGTCCGTGAACCGCCTCGTCCTCCTCGACTGGGCCGTCATCGCGCTTTACTTCTGCGCGACCTACGCCGTGGTGTTCTGGCATGGGAGGACCAACCGGGAGAACTCGACCGAGTTCTTCCTGGCCGGGCGAAACGCCGGCTGGTTCATCGTCGGCGCGTCGATCTTCGCCTCGAACATCGGTTCGGAGCATCTGATCGGCCTCGCCGGCAGCGGCGCGGCGGGCGCCTTTCCCGCGGCGCAGTTCGAGCTGCTCGCGGCATTTGCGCTGTTGCTGCTCGGCTGGCTGTTCGTGCCGTTCTACATCCGCTCGGGCGTGTTCACGATGCCGGAGTTCCTCGAACGGCGCTACTCGGCCGGCGCCCGCTACTATCTCGCCGCGATATCGATCCTCGCGTACGTGCTGACCAAGATCTCCGTGACGATCGCGGCCGGCGGGCTCGTTTTCGAAGCGTTGATGGGGATCGACTTCTGGACGGGCGCCGTGATCATCGTCGTCGCGACGGGGGTCTACACGGTGATCGGCGGCATGCGGGCCGTGCTGTACGCCGACATGATGCAGTTCATCGTCATGATCGGCGGCGCGGCCGCGGTGACGCTGATCGGGCTCGACCGGGCCGGCGGCTGGGACAGCGTACGAACGACCGCGGGTCCGGAATTCCTGGATCTGTGGCGGGCGAGCTCGGACCCGGACTTTCCGTGGACGGGCATCATCTTCGGCGCGCCGATACTCGCCATCTGGTACTGGTGCACGGATCAGTTCATCGTGCAGCGCACGCTGTCGGCGAAGTCGATCGCGGCCGCCCGCCGCGCGACGATCTTCGCCGCGTTGCTGAAGCAGTCTCCGCTGTTCCTCTTCGTGCTGCCGGGCGTCATCGCCTATACGCTCGCCCAACAGGGCGCGCTCGAACTCGGCGACGCCGACCAGGCGCTGCCCGCCCTGATCGGCGCCCTGCTGCCGGCCGGCATCAAGGGGCTCGTCGTCGCCGGGCTTCTCGCGGCGCTCATGAGTTCGCTGTCGTCGGTGTTCAACTCCTGCGCGACGCTGATCACGATGGATGTCTACAAGAAGCTCGCGCCACACCATTCGGAACGGCGCCTCGTCGCCGTCGGGCAACTGGCGACGCTCGCCATGGTCGGCTTCGGCCTTGCCTGGATCCCGTTCATGGACGCGATATCGGGCCAGCTCTACGTGTACCTGCAGAGCGTGCAGTCGTACATCTCCCCGCCCATCGCCGCGGTCTTCCTCGTCGGCGTCGCGTGGCCGCGCGCCAACTCGCGCGGCGCGCTCGCGGCGCTCGGCGCCGGTCTCGTGGTCGGCCTCGCGCGGCTGATCGCCGAACTGAACCGGGCGTCGCTGAGCGGCTGGCTCGAGACCTTCGCAACGATGAACTTCCTGCACTTCGCGGTCCTGCTCTTCGCAGGCTCCATCGCGGTCCTCGTGCTCGTGAGCCTCTGGACGCGGGCGCCGGATCCGGACCGCGTGGCGCCGCTCACGCTCGGGAGCAGGAGCGGCGACGGGCAGGAGGAAGTGAATCGGGGCGCGGATATCGCGTTGAGCGCGCTCGTGCTCGCGCTCGTCGCGGCGGCCTGGATCGGGTTTTCCTGACGCCTGCGCGGCAACGCGCAGACCGGAGCGGCTATTCGTCCGCAGCCGGATGAATATCGAGGTTGGCGGCGTTTTCGAGCCAACCGTTGGATTGCCAGCGCTCTATCGTCTGGGGCGCGTTGCAGACACCGTCGTTCGGCTGGACGATGGACTCGTCTTCCTTGACGACGAAACAGATCGCGCCGGCGAGCCGGCCATCGCGCAGCGGGCTCATGACGACCCTGACGAACTCGCCCTGCCTGAAAGTGGTGCCGTCGACGCCCTGACGTATGGCGTGCACGCGGGCCGCGCCCTCGAAGCCCCACTGCTGCACCTCGCCGTCCGCATCGGGCGAGTCGATGTACAACCAGCTATGGGGATTGTTGAAGTGCCAATCCGTGATCGTGCCTTCGACCAGCATGTGCTGCGACAGATCGAACATGGCGAAGGAGTGGTGAGCCAGCGCGGATCCCGCACCGAGCGCGATGCCAGCGGAGGCCACTGCGGCGAATACTGCAATCGTTTTCTTCATCGGCTGATTTCCCGTTTCTTGTCGCGTGTCAGATGGGGCCGGCGATCCGTGAACCCGCAAGCGTTGATCCTGCCGTACGGCGCCCGGCCTCGATTATGCCCGTTCAGGTCCGCATGATCTGCACCGGGATGCCTTCGGGGTCGCGCACATAAAACCCGTAATCGAGATTCTGCTCGGCCGTCAGGCCATGCTCGTCGAGCAGCGTCCGGGTGACGGCCTCCTGGTCGAAATTCTCTATCGAGATCGCGAAGTGATCGACGATCCCGGTCGGCTCCTTCGCATGCAGGGAGACGAGAACGCTCGTCGTGCCCATGCGGACGATGCGGTTCTCCACGTCTTCGTTCAGTATTTCCAGACCGAAAACCTCGCGGTAGAAAGCGATCGAGCGCGGCAGGTCGGTGACCTGGATACTGACGTGATCGATTCGGGTCGAACTGAAAGGCGTCTGCTGGGCGCCGGCTCGCACCGCGGCCGCAGTGCCGGCCACCGCCGTCAGGCCCTGGATCAGTTGCCGGCGCGAAAGCTTGCCACGCTCGAAGCGCTCGACGAGGTCGGAGATGACTGTTTCCATGGCACGTACCGCAGCGGATCCGGTCCGAGAGTCTACCGCCCCGATGCGGCGGCTCACAACAACCGCAATCCTCCGGCCGCGGGAGACCGCAGCGCCGGGTACGCGCGGCCGCACGGCGCGCATTACCGCCACTGACGCCTCCGGAATCCGCCCTGCGCCCGGCTAGAACCGCCAGGTGTAGTTGAACTTGACGGCGATGTCGGCGCCCGTGGAATGGAACGAGTCGTTCTTGTCGCGGTCGGCGACGCTGTGGTTCAGGACGATGAAACCTTCCCGGCCGGCTTCGGGAATCCAGTGCAGGCGGCTGTTGAAGCCGATGGTTTCGGAAAAGTTGTCGTACTGGATCAGGTTGACCCAGGACAGGGTCGGCGAGAACACGTATTGAAGCGTCATCGAGGACAGCCGCACGACGAAGTCGCCGCCGGACAGCGACACGTCGTTGACCTGGTAGCCGACGTTGAGGCTGAAGTTCGGCGACGGGCGCCACGTCGCGTTTGCCCTGACGAGCGTATTTTCTCCGTCGTAGTACTCACCGGTGCTCGCGCCCACGAAAGCCGCGATCGGACGATGCTCCGCCGTGCGCAAGCCGACGAAGGCGTCGGTCCAGGTGTACTCTCCGGCCGGGATGATGACGGGCGGTGAGCCGTCCGACGGTTGATAGATCGGGAAGTCGAAGGGGATGATTTCGCGGTTCAGATTGACACGGGAAAACAGTCGGTCCGCGGTGTTGTTGCTCATCTCGATTCCGGCCGAGATGTCCTCGCGATCAAGCCCACCGGTGTCGAGCCGCTCGACGCGAAAGGCTCGCACGCTACCGCCGAACTGCCTGAGGTAACGATCGCGAAACCGGTGCCGATAACCGACTTCTCCGCTATAGCCGCGGATGCCGGTCTCGTTGACGAAGCCCATCGCCGGATCGAAATTCTCCTCGATATAGCGCGTGCTGAAGCTGCCGCGCAGGCCCGTGACATTCGGCGAGGAGATCCCGAAGCCGTACGACGCGTTGTCCGTGCCGCCGATGCCCTGGGTATCGCTCTGCTGATACCAGGCCTCGCCCTCGAGGACCCGGCCGCCGGGCAAGCGCGTGTTCCGGTACCTGAAGTCGGCGCCCACGGTCGAGCTGTTGAGGTTCGAGTGCGGGTCGCCGTCGGTGACTATGAATCCGACGTTCGACTCGGCGAGCACGTTTGCCGTCGCCCGCCCGACAAAGAGATCCGTCTCGCCTACGTCCCCGAATTCCGCCTGCCGTACCGCCAGTGCGCCGAGGTTGAAGCGCCCGGCGCGGCCGCTGAGCTTGCCGCCGTACTCGATGTCGACCGGCTGCCCCGTGCTGCTGAGACCGATAGTTCGGGAAAAGAACGGCCGGGCATTCTGACCGAAGCCGCCGCCGAAGCCGCCGCCACCTCCACCTCCCCCGCCGCCGCCACCGCCACCGCCGCCGCCTCCGCCGCCGATGCGGCCGAACTCGAAGATGTCGGCGTCCTGCAGGAAGAAGTCGCGCTTTTCGGGGAAGAACAGCCCGAACCGGGTGAGGTTGACCTGCCGGTCGTCGACCTCGGTCGAGGAGAAGTCGGTGTTGATCGTAAGCGCTGCATTGAGCAGCGGCGTGATCTTGTAGAAGACATCGAGCGACGGCTCCCAGTCGAGCCCCGATCGGCCCCCTCCATCGAAGTAGTTGTGTTCGACGACGCTCAGAGACGGCACGATATCCAGCCCGCGGCCCTGCTCCAGGCCTTCGAAACCCGAGATCGTGCCCGCGACGCCCGGGTTGAGCTGGCGGTTGCGCGAGACCCAGCCCAGGGACTCGTCATTGCGCTGAATCGTGCGCTCGAAGTTCACTCCCCAGGTGTCGTTGGCGGGATTGAACGACAGCGTCTTGAAGGGAATCGCCATTTCCGCGGTCCAGCCGCCGTCGTCGCGCGTCGATGCGCCCTGCCAGATCCCTTCCCAGTTCGACTCGATATCGGATGTGTCCTGATAGAGCGCATCCCAGCGCACGCCGTTGGCGTTGACCTGGAAGCGATAACCGCTGCGCCTGTCGAGATACGGGTCGAGTATGATCGCGAACCGGTCCTCGTCCCTGAGCCCCTCGCCCTGGCGCAGGACCTGCGCCGTGATCCCTTCCGGGTCGCTGTCATAGAGCCGTGCGGAAACGTACAGGGCGTTGTCGTCGTAGGCGAGGCGTATCTCCGTCGCTTGGGAAGGTTCGGCGTATTCGACGGGATCGAGTTGATGCAGGTCTTCGATCAGCGTCGCCCGCGTCCAGATCTCGTCGTCGAGCACGCCGTCGATCTCCGGTTCCGAGTCGACGCGGACGATCGCGGCGGTCTTGTCGCCGTTCGCTTCCTCATTGGAGTCCTGTGCCCGGACGCCGGTCGCGACGGCGACCACGCAGACGATCGCGACGAACGAAGGTACGCTACGGCTCAACTCAAATCTCCCCCGGCGTTTCAAGAAATCGCGGCTACACGGCGCCCCGATTTCGAAGCCGCAAATCCGCGTTATGTACCTGACTTAGTCCGCCAACTGTCCGCATAGTTCTCGCGAGCTTCCCTGGAATAGGGCGTCGGCGCGACCCGGACCCGGATTTCCGCCTGCCTGTGGCCCTCGGTCGAGGTCTTGCCCGTGGTCTCGGGCTCGCCCCAGATCAGCGTGAGCTGGTCGCCGATCGCCACGTCGCTGTCGACGACAGCGAGCGACAGCATGCAGCGTTCATTGTACGAATACCCGCTGAACATCGACATGCCCGCCATGCGGTCGCCGTCCATGAGCAGGTCGGCACTGGTCGACGCGTAGTTGGGCTGCGGAAAATCGATCCATTTGTACGGCGTTCCCTCCTCGAACGATGATGCTATGACCTTCAGCACATCGTCCCGGTTCCATTCGAGTGTGACTTTCTTGCGGTTGTTGCGTTCCTTGAGCTTCGCAAGCGCATCCTTGCCGATGAAGTCGGTCTTCCAGCCGATGTAGAAGCCGTAGCCGAGCTCGAAGGGATTGACGTAGTAATCCTCGATGTCGTCGCTGACGAAGCTGCCGCCGATCGAGCCAATGGCCTCGTAGCTGTCGGCCGAAAGCCAGTCGCGGTACTCCTGGAGCATGCCACTGCCGGTGTATATCCCGGGAAGCGGCGACGGAATCCAGCCCGATTCGAGCGTGTTCGTCGAGTAGGCGCGGCTGCCGACGAGGTGAAGATCGACCCCGACGTCGCGGGCGGCCTCGATGATCGTCGTCTGTATGTAGTGCTTGTCGGCGTAGGGCCCCCAGATTTCAAGACCCGGCGCACCGGCCATGCCGTGCCTGAGCGCCTGCACGCGCCGCGAACCGACGTTGATCCGGTCGACGTGGAAGAACCTGACCTGAGGCACCGGGCCGCCGTTGATCCGGTCGAAAATCTTCGCGGCATCCGGCCCCTGGATCTGAAAGCGGTAATGGGTGCGGTATATGGCCTTGCCGTCGGGGCGGCCGTCGGACCGCGGGTCGTGTATCAGGCGGACCTTGCCGTTGCCGACCGCCTGATGGAACCTGACCCAGTTGGCTGTCGGCGCCCGGCCGACGAGAATGAACTTGTCCGCCCGCTCCCGGAAAATGATCATGTCGCCGACCACGTGACCCGCGGGCGTGACGGGCACGAAGTGCTTGGCGCGGTTCAGATCGAAGTTCGCGAAGCTGTTGATGCCGATATTCTCGAGAAAAGCCGCTGCGTCGGGCCCCTCGACGATGAGTTCGTCCATGTGATGCGTCTGGTCGAACAGCACCGCCGATTCGCGCCAGGCCGCCTGCTCGTTGCGCCAGTTCGTGAACTCCGCCGCGACGACCGGATAGATGTACATCCCGATCTGCGAATTGCGCAGCAGCTTGACGGCATTGCCGTGCTCTCTCAGCACGGAACTCAGGTTGTTATCGGACATTGCTTCCTCCAGACGGTACGGTCCCGCGTCGTCCACGGGCTCGGGCAAGCGCGCAATGATCGCACAGTTTTCCGTGCAATCTCACCGCCCGCGGGTGCTGTGGCCGTCGTCGGCTAGCGGCGCCGCGCGCGCCAGCCGGCGACCGTTCCGAAGCCGTCGCGCTCGATCTGCACGTAGCCCTCCATGGCGTCGCCGTCGACGCGGCCGTCGAAGCGATAGCGGTCATCGGCCGCCTCCGCTCCGAACCTGATCCGGTCGCCAGTGAGCGTCGCGTCAACCGCCGCACGCGGGGAACCGCTATCGGAAATCTCGACCTCGATGTCCTGGAACCGCTGGCTGACCGCGAACGTCAGGCGTTCGCCGCCGTCGATCTCGAGCTCCCATGCGCCGGCGATGCGCGCCGGCACGATCCACAGCAGGACCCCGCCGCTCGAGCGCGCGCTCATGTCGTGGACATCCGGCTGCCATTCGCCCATGTGGAAGCTGTTCGAGACGACGCGCGTTCCCGGTCGAAGCTCCGCGAGCAGCTTCGGCCGCAGCATCAGGTTCGCGTCGGGGAAGAGATAGAGCGTCACGACGGTGGCGCGGCCGATGTCGGCTGCGAAAATGTCGCCCTGCAGGAATGCGACCCGCTCCTCCACGCCTGCGGCGCCAGCGTTCGCGCGCGCGAGCTCCACGAGTTCGGGGTCGAGCTCGACACCGTGCGCGATGGCGCCGCGCCGGGCGGCCGCGATGGCGATCCGCCCGTCGCCCGAGCCGAGATCGATGACGTAGTCGTCGGGACGCACGCCCGCGACATCGAGCATGAGTTCGACATCCTCCTCCACGGTCGGCACGTAGGGCGCGACGAAGCCGTCGGTCTGCGCCTGGGCAAGCGCCGCAAGCAGGAGCCCGCCCGCCAACGGCCCGATCGGGAAAGTTACGCACCGCACCGCTTTTTACCTCCGCCAAGGCTCTTCGGGGACGACCGGACCTACTGAAATTCTACGGTGAAACCAGTATGCTTGTTGACAATCATACGCAGCGTGCGGCGGCTTGGCCGTGGTCGCTGTTTTCTGCTATCCGACTCGTATCCGAACGAACGGGAGAAGACGTCATGCATGCGAGGTCCATCGAAAGCGTACGGGGGACATTCCCGATCATGAAGATACTGTCGTGGTGTGCCGTTGCGGCGCTGACGGCGGGCGTCTGGCAGGCCGCCGGCGCGGAAAGCAACGTCGCCGACGCGGCGAGCGTGGGCGACCTGGATCGGGTGCGCGAACTCATCAGCGGCGGCGACGATGTCAACGCCGCGCAGCCGGACGGTTCGACGGCGCTGCTCTGGGCAGCCTACGAGTCCAACCCGGAGATGGTGACGACGCTCATCGAGGCCGGCGCCGATCCGAACAGTGCAAACGAATTCGGCGTGACCCCATTGCTGCAGGCCAGCCGCATCGGCGATGCGGCCGTCATCGGGGCGTTGCTCGAAGCTGGCGCCGAGATTGGCGTGACCTCGCCGAACGACGAGACGGCATTGATGGCAGCCGCGCGCGCGGGCAGCGTCGATGCCGTTGCCCTGCTGCTCGCGCACGGCAGCGACCCCAACGCCGCCGAATCGTACTGGGAGCAGACCGCGCTCATGTGGGCCGCGGTCGAAGGACATGGCGACGTCATCGATGTGCTGCTCGAAGCCGGCGCCGACCCGAACATGCAGGCGCGCGTATCCGAACTCGACCAACGCACGACGCGTACCGATTTCCCAAGCGGCGGGTTCACGGCCCTGATGTTTGCCGCGCGCAACGGCGACGAAGCGGTCGTGCGCCGGCTCGTCGACGGCGGCGCCGACATCAATCTGACCAACGCCGACGGCGCGACCGCGCTCATGATCGCGGTCGTCAACGACCGCTTCGATTTCGCCGCCATGCTTGTCGAACTCGGCGCCGATCCGAACGACGGCTCGCTCTATCAGGCGGTCCTCATGCACGACGCAACGACCGACTGGCTCGCCAAGGACGGTACCCAATGGCGCGCGGATCATCCGAACGAGCTGACCGCGCTCGAACTGACGCGCGTGCTGCTCGAAGCCGGCGCCGACCCGAACAAGCCCTTCGTCGGCCAGTTGCATTCGACCTCGATGTGCTGCGACACGAAGGAAAACGCAACGCCCCTGTATCGCGCGGCCGTTGCCGCCGACGTCGAAGCGCTCGAACTGCTCATCGAGCATGGCGGCGACGTCGAGTGGGCGCCCGAGGCCGGGGAGGACGAACCGGCCCCTGCCGGCCCGTTCGGGCGCGGCAACCTCGGCAAGACACCGCTCATGGTCGCGATGAGCGGCGGCCGCGGCGTCGGCATGGCCGGCGGACCGGGCGACATTCGCGAGGGACGGGCGCCGCCGTTTCGCGAGGAAGCCAACCGCGAACCGCTCGACGCAGTCAAGCTTCTGCTCGCCGCCGGCGCGAATCCCGATGCAGTGACGCCGGACGGCGACGCGGCGCTGCACATGGCCGCGAAGGACGGCAGGATCGAGATCGTTCGCGCGCTGGCTGAAGGCGGCGCGACGCTCGACCTGGCCGATGGCGAGGGCAAGACGGCGCTCGAGATCGTCGAAGCGATGCCGCCGCGAGAGGCGCCGCCGCTCACGGGCGCTCAGGCCGGCCGTTTCCAGGGCGCACAGCCCGCGGAGGTCGCAACGCTTCTGCGCGACCTCATGGGTCTCGAGCCTGCGCCGCAGGAGGGTACCGAACAGTGAGGCACTGGATTTACGCCGGCGGCGCCGTAGTCGTCGCCGGCGGCTTCGCGGCTTATGTCCACACGAGCGGGCAGCCCGAAGCCGTGCTCGCGCGGAACTGGCAGATGCTCGATGCCTACTGCGTCGAATGCCACAACGACACCGAATTCACGGGCGGCATGTCGCTCGAGGGCGTGACGCTCGACGACGTTCATGCCAATTCCGGCTTGTTCGAAGAGATCCGCCGCAGACTCACGCTCGGCGTCATGCCGCCGCGCGACGGCCCGCAACCGGAGCCCGAAGCCAGGATCGAGTTCGTCAACGCACTCACCGAGACGCTCGACGCGGCGGCCTTCGCAGAACCGTATGCTAGCTCGACGAAGGTACACCGCCTCAATCGCGCCGAATACGCGAATGCGATCCGCGATCTCTTCGGCATCGAGGCCGATCTGACGGAACTGCTGCCTAGCGACGGCGGCGATTTCGGCTTCGACAATATCGCCGACCTCCTGACAACCACGCCGCTGTTGCTCGAGCGTTACCTCGCGGTCGCCCTGCGGGTCACCGACATGGCCATGGGCAACCCCGAAGCGCTGCCGGCCCGCGCCACCTACACCATTCCCTTCGACACCACCCAGGATTACCACATGGCGGGCCTGCCGCTCGGCACGCGCGGCGGCATCGAGGTCACGCACTACTTCCCGGCCGACGGCCAGTACATTTTCGGCGGTCGGCTCCTGCGCGGCGTCGAGGAGGGGCTGTTCGGCGTCGAAGGCCACGACCGGCCGCACGAATTCCTCGTGCTGCTCGACGACGAGGTCGTGTACACGGCCGAAATCGGCGGACCCGAGGATCACCAGCTTGCGCTCGACGAAGGCTTCAACACTCTGCAGTTCGATATCGACCCGCGCCTTACCTCCGTGCCGGTCTCGGTCACGGCCGGCCCGCACACGGTCGCCCTGACCTGGCGGGAGCGGACGGGCGTCGACCAGAGCGTCTGGGAACGCGTCGATCGGGCCTCGCTCGAAATCCACAACCCCTCGGGCATGCCGAGGCTTGAGCTTGCCTATGTCGAGGGGCCGTTCGACATCACGGGCGTGAGCGAGATGGCGACCCGCGAGCGCATCTTCGTGTGCGAGCCCGCATCGGCGGCCGACGAATCGGCCTGCGCCGAGGAGATCGTCACGACGCTGGCCCGCCGCGCCTTCAGGCGGCCGGTGACCGCCGAGGACATCGCCTCGCCGCTCGCGTTCTACGACGACGAGCGCGCCCTTGGCGGCGACTTCGATGCCGGTATCCACGCCGCCGTGTCGCGCATACTCGTCAGCCCCTGGTTCCTGTTCCGGTCCGAGACCGAATCGCCCGACGTGCCGCGCGGCTCCACGCATCCGGTCAACGACATCGAGCTCGCGTCGCGCCTGTCGTTCTTCCTCTGGTCGAGCATCCCGGACGATGAATTGCTCGAGCTGGCCGAACAGGGGCGGCTCAGGGAACCGGGCGTGCTCGAGGCGCAGGTCGGGCGCATGATCGCCGACAGCCGCTCCGATGCGCTCGTCGAGAACTTCACGGGTCAATGGCTGCAGCTCAGGAACCTCGACTCGCGAGTCCGACCCAACCTGCTCATGTTCCCGGACTTCGACGACAACCTGCGTCAGGCGATGCGCCGCGAGACCGAGATGCTGTTCGGGCACGTGCTCAGGGAAGGCCTGCCCGTGCACGAACTCATGCAGGCTGGCTACACGTTCCTCAACGAGCGCCTGGCGCGCCACTACGACATCGACGGCGTGTACGGTCAGCGTTTCCGCCGCGTCGATCTCGAGGATCCCAATCGCTGGGGTCTGTTCGGCCACGGCAGCCTGCTGTCGTTGACTTCGCAAGGCACACGGACCTCACCGATCGTGCGCGGCAAGTTTCTCGTCTCCGAATTCTGGAACAACCCGCCGCCCGCGCCGCCGGACGAGGTGCCCGATCTCGAGGAGAGCATTCCCGAGGGCCGCCCGAGCACGGTACGCGAGCAGCTCGAGCTGCACCGGGCGAATCCTGCCTGTGCTTCCTGCCACGACAATATCGACCCGGTCGGCTTCGCTCTCGAGAATTTCAACGCCGTCGGTCAATGGCGCGAGGTCAATCGGCAGGGCCTCGAGATCGACGCCGCCGGCGTACTGGCCGACGGTACCGTCGTCAACGGTCCGGCCGAGCTTCGCGACGCCCTTCTGGCGGATCCCGAGCTCTTCGCCGGCACCGTCGCCGAGAAACTCATGATCTACGCCCTCGGGCGAGGGCTCGAGCCGGCTGACATGCCGATCGTAAGGCAAGTCGTCAGGAATGCAGCTAGCCAAAATTACAGTTTGGAATCTATAATATTGGCCATAGTCGACAGCTTCCCGTTCCAGATGCGCCGAAACCTTCCTGAGGGCGACGGGGCTGTCACAATCGCGACAAGCGGGGAGTAGTTCTCATGTTCATCACCAAGAAGCATTTGGACCGTCGCATGTTCCTGCGCGGCGCAGGCGCCGCCGTTGCCCTGCCGCTGCTCGATTCGATGGTACCTGCCGCAACTGCCCAGAGCCTCACGGCCGCCGGCGAAAGGCTGCGCTTCGGCGCCGTCTACGTGCCGAACGGCATCTACCCGCAGATGTGGCACCCGGAGCAGACCGGCAAGGACTTCGAGTTCAACCAGATCATGAAACCCCTCGAGCCGTTCCGGCAGTACCTGACGACGATCAGTCAGATGAAGGCCCCGGACGGCAGCAAGGACATGGGCGGCATCCACATGGGGGCCAGCGCCGCGTTCCTGAACGGCACCGGGCCGCTCAGCAACAACGGCGACTTCAACATCGTCCGTTCGAAGAAGACCGTCGATCAGTACATCGCAGATGTCATCGCCGGCGATACGCCGCTGCGTTCGCTTGAGCTCGGCACCGAAGACATGGGCACCTCGGCGGGCGCCTGCGACGGTTACCCGTGCATCTTCTTCAACACGCTGTCCTGGCTCGACGACGAAAGCCCGTCGCCGGTCGCCATCAACCCGCAAGTGACGTTCGAGCGCATGTACGGCGAGCCCGGCACGCCCGAACAGCGCCTTGCGAGGATGCGCAGAAAGCAGAGCATGCTCGACTCCGTCCTCGACGAGACAAAGCGTCTGCAGCGCGTGATCGGCGCCAGCGACAACGCGATTCTCGACGAATACCTGACCAACATCCGCCGTGTCGAGGAACAGCTCCAGAAGATGGAACTGCGCTCCGACGTGGTTGCGAACGCGCCGGAGGGTCCGGTCGGCATCCCCGAGGATTTCGACGAGCACATGACGCTCACGTACGACCTGCTGCACCTGGCATTCCAGGGCGACATCTCGCGCGTGTTCACGTTCATGACGGGGCACGAGGCAAGCGGCCGCAGCTACGCCTTCCTGGGCGTCACCGAGCCGCACCACACGACCTCGCACCACAAGGACACCGAAGAGTCGCTCGACCAGTATGCGCGGATCAACTCCTACCAGATGGTCAAGCTCGCCGAGTTCCTCGGCAAGCTCGAGTCGACGCCCGACGGCGACGGCACGCTGCTCGATTCCTCGCTGCTCTACTTCGGCTCGGGCATGAGCAACGGCCCGGTGCACGACCGGCACAACGTTCCGGCCGTGCTGCTCGGACGCGCCGGCGGCCGCCTCGAGGGCAACCGCCACATCGAAGCCGAGAAGGATCTGCCGACAGCCAACCTGCTGCTCTCGATGGCCGACATGCTGGGCTCGGAGATCGAGTCCATCGGCCACAGCACGGGCCGCATGCAGATCTAGCAACGTGCAGCGCCGCGAGGTCGGCACCAATCATGGCGGGGGCGAAAGCCCCCGCTTTTTTTGCGTCAACGCTGGTCGTTGCTGATCACGCGCACCCTGAGCCTGGGACCCAGGCGCAGGAAGGTCGAACCGAGTGCGCCGGGCTCGAGCGTGGCGTCGAACGGAACATCGGGGAAATTGCGGTAATTGCTGCCGCCGCTCGTCTGCACGAATACCCGGCCGTCGTCGGTCACGAAACGTGCCGCGCCCGGTATCCGCGTATTCATCGCGACGATCCTGAGCGTTGGCACATCGGCGGGTTCTGAAGGAGCCACGCGCGCCTCGCGCGCGGGAGGAGTCTGAACTGGCGGTGCTCCGGCTACGCTCGCCGTTTGTGTCTCTGCAGTTTCATCGGGCGTTGCGCCTGCGACCTGCGTAGCCTCGGGCGGCGCGGGCGGCGGCGCCTGACGCTCGGTTTGCGTCGGTTCCGGGGCAGGCGTGACGGACTCGGGAGCTTCGGCGGCTACTGCGGGCGGAGCGCTGGCTGCCGGAGCTCGTGCCGGTGCCGGCGCCGGTTCCGGCGCTGTTTCCGCTTCGACGACAGGCACATCCGGCGCCACCGACTCGTCGACGAGTTCCGAATCTGCAATCGCGTCGCTGTCGGCGCTTTCGCGGTCTGCCGCGAGCACACCATCGAAGCAGGCCAGGCGAGCGCTGTCGCGTTGTAGCGCGCCGCAGGCGCGAAAGTCCGCGAGCGTCTCGGCATCCGCCTGGGCCATGACCGAATCGGATGCAAGGACTGCCAAGGCGCCGCTCGCGGCGGCTGCGAGCCAACGCGACACGGTCGCAGGATTCAATGCTCGGTTCATCGTCGGTGTCCACATGCAACTCACTCGCGGCGCGCTGCTCAAGGATACAACAGTGCCCCAGATTGCCTCGGAACCGTCGGTATCCCCCGGCGCCTGCAGCGAGCGTGACAAGATGCGCCCACCGCGGCCAACAATGCAGTCCCGCTGGTAGAATGTCCGGCCGCAAGGCACTCCGCAACCACCCACCTCCCGAGGTTCAGCATGAACACAGGCTTCATCGGCCTAGGCCGAATGGGTCAAGGCATGGCCGGCCGCATCCTCGCCGCCGGACATGATCTAGCCGTTTACGATGTCGTCGCCGAACAAGCGGCTCCGTTGGCCGCCGCTGGCGCGCGTGCCGCATCGTCCGTCGCCGATCTGGCAACGATATGCGAAGTCGTGGTGACGATGCTGGTCGCCGACTCGGTCGTCGCCGAAGTCGCGCTCGGGCCCGGCGGTCTCTGCGACACGCTCGACACAGGGACGATACACCTGGTCATGGGGACTCACAGCGTCGCGACGATCCGCGAGCTCGAGGCGGGGCACGCCGCAGCCGGCCAGTCGCTCGTCGCCGCACCGGTGCTCGGCCGCCCCGACCTCGCGGCTGCCGGGCAGCTCGGCATCGTCGTGGCGGGTCCCGACGAGACCGTGCGCCGCTGCGGAGAGCTGCTCGATGCGATGGGCCGGCGTGCCTTCCTGGCAGGACCCAAACCCGAGTCCGCAACGGCCATCAAGCTCGCCAACAACGCCGTGCTCGGCTGTGCGATGGTCGCGATGGCCGAGGGCTTCTCGCTCGTTCGCAAGTACGGCGTGGAACCGCAGGTCTTCCAGGACGTCATGACCGAAGGCCTGTTCGCCGCGCCGGCCTACAGGATTTACGGCCAGAAAATGGTCGACGAGACCTGGGACGAAGTCGGTTCGCCGATCACGGTCGGGCTCAAGGATGCCAACCTGATCGCGGCGACGGCCGACCTCGCGAGCGTGCCGATGCCGAGCCACAACGTCTATCGCGACCGACTGATCGAGGCTGTCGCCCACGGCGACGGCGACCGCGACCAGGCCGTGCTCGCGCTCGAACAGGCGCGCGCCGCGGGTCTCGATTGAGCCCGGGTTCGGCTCACCCGGTGGTGGCGCGGCGCGACTATCTGCGCTGACGCGCCTCGTAGAGCCTGATCAGCAGCTCGCGGATCGTCGCCTCGGCTTCCTCGTGCGTCATGACCTTCTGCTGATCGAAGGCCGCGACGATGTCGTTGAACGAACGGCGCCCGTCGATCAGCGACAGGATGTAGGCCCGAAGCCGCGTCGACTCGGCGGTGAGATGGAAGGTGTCGAGCAGCGGCACGGGATCCTTGCCGAGCACGAGCCAGTCGGGCAGCGCCTTGTGGCGCAGCGCCTTCGGCACGTCGCGCCGCTTCGCCGCCGTCCAGCCGAGCACCTGCTCGCGGCGTCCGTGCCGGCTGGCCGGTGAGCACAGATACGGCATCGATGTCTCGGTCAACTCGGGCTCGTCGAATCCCGAGTCGGCGATGATCTCGGCGCATTCCTCTTTCGTGTACTGCAGCGCCGGATCGCCGGCATGGAAGCTCAGCGAACCGAAATTGATCCAGCGCCCGCCTTCGGCGAGCAGCGCATTGATCCGCTTGCACAGCGTCCCGAAACGCTCGGGCAGGATATCGACGAGCCAGGGCGTGAGCACGGTATCGAAACCTCCCTTCACGAACGGCGGACGATGCGCGTCGGCCAGAACGTAGTGGAGCCCGTCGCGGCAGGGCTGGTCCGCCTCGAGCGTGCGCAGCACGGCGTGGTCGTCGATGGACTTCGGCGCCAGCGGAAACTCGTAGAGCTCGATCGATTCGCCGGCCGTGACGCGCCGCGCGAGGAACAGCAGGAACGGGTTGAAGTCGAGCACGACCATGGCTTCGGAGTCCGTGCGCATGTGCACATCGTAGGCGAGCCGTCCGGCGCCTGCTCCGAGCACGAGTGTCCTGCCCGGCGATGCGCCGTCGAGCGCGTCGCGCACGAGCGCGAACGAGGCTTCGTTCTCGTCCTTGCCCCAGGACCAGTCCCTGAAGATGTTGTAGGCGTACTTCATGAGCCCCTGGTCCGACGGCAGCCGGGTTCTGAACGCGAGGTTCGTCGCGAAACTCGCCGTCAGCGGTTCGAGCTTGAGCGGCGCCAGCAGCGTGCCGAGACGCTCGGCATGGTCGCGCGTCGCTTCGGCGTGCTCGCTGAGCCGCCGCCGAGTGAGTTCGCTGACGTCGCCGGACGAGGCGGCCGCCTGCAGGCGCCGGTGCTCGTGGCCGAGGGTCTGCAGCGTGAAGTCGGCGCGGTTGCGCCACTCGCCGAGCGACGCGGCAGGTTCGGCGAACAGCCAGGGAATCCCGTCGAGGCTCGGGAAGTCGACCTGGCAGGCATCGCAACGGTGCCGGCTTTCGGCTGCCGTCAACGGCGCGTGGTCGCAGCGCGGGCACGCAAGCACGCTGACCAGCTCGAATCGTCCACTCATACTCTCGACGCCCGGTGAAGCGGGCTCACACGATGAAGAGAAGCGCCTGTCGTGTCAATCGGGGACGGCAGGTTCGACGAATCACGCCACCGGGTGCTTGAAACGCGCCGGGGGAGCGTTGGCGCGAGGATGCGGGGCGGCGCATTACGGGCTGCTTGAAACACGCCGTGAATCCGTCCCTGGAGGCTCCGCGCGCGCATCCCTGCGCGCGAGGGTTTCAAGCAGCCCGTAATGCACCTCCCCTTGACTAATCGCGAATTGGGGTCGGAGGATCGGGAGTGCGCGACGCGATTGCGTGGATTGGATCGAGAGCTCCGCGCGCACCTCCCTTTGGCTTGCGGCAGATTGGGGTTTGTAGTTGTCAGTCAATCTGGACGGGATCGATGCGGGGTTCTATGCTTGATCGGATGCTCGCAACCAGGCAAACACGCAAGGTTCTGATTACGGCCGGCATGTCCGGAGCGGTCGTTGCGGGCGCGATCGGCGTCTATCTGCTTGCGCCGCTTGCCGACCGTCCCGCGCAGCACTGGAGCCTGCTCGAATCCTATTGCACGGAGTGCCACAACGAAGCCGAGTTTGCGGGCGGCATCGTGTTCGAAGGGCTGACGCCTGACGCCGTCCCGGAGCACGCCGAAACCTTCGAAGCGGCCGTGCGCAAGCTGCGCGGCCGTCTCATGCCGCCGCCCGGCAGCCCGCGCCCGGAGGAATCTCGCATCGACAGCTTCGTCGGCTGGCTCGAACGGACGATCGATACCGGCAGCGAGGCGCCGGTGGCGGGCCACGTACCCGTTCAGCGGCTGTCCCGCACGGAATACGCCACGGCGGTCAGGGACCTGCTCGGCGTCGAGATCGATCCGGTGGAGTACCTGCCCACGGACATCGAGGTCGAGGGCTTCAGCAATATCGCCGCCGCATTGACCGTCTCGCCCGCATTTCTCGAGCAATACATCAGTACGGCGCGAACCGTTGCACGTCTTGCCGTCGGCGAATCCCGACCGAAGCTCGCAAGCGTCTATTTCCCGCCGCCGGGCGGCGACCAGGACGGCTACGTCGACGGCATGCCGCTCGGCACGCGCGGCGGTACGATGTTCACGCACGTCTTCCCGGCCGACGGCCGGTACCGGATCAACATCACCGACCTCGACGTCGGGCTTTATCCCCGTTCGCTCGAGACCGAGCACACGCTCGTCGTCCTCGTGGATCGAAACGAGGTGTTCCGCGCGCGGCTCGGCGGCATGGACGACCTCGAATCCGTCAATCGCGGCGGCGCGCCGGCGCGGGCCGAACTCATGCAGCGGTTCGCCGATATCCCCGTGCAGGTCACGGCCGGCGTGCATGAGGTCGTCGTGACCTTCATCGAGCGCTCGCAAGCGGCGACCGACGGCACGGTCTATGGCTTCACCCCGTACGGGGGCTTCAGTTTTTCGGGTCAGATGCGCGTGCCGCGCGTGATCGGCGGCATCGAGATCGTGGGGCCGTTCGAACCGACCGGCGTGTCGCGCACGGCCAGCCGGGAGAAAGTCTTCATCTGCGAGCCCGAGGTCGCGGAACGGGAACGGGCCTGCGCCGAACGCATCGCCGCGAACCTGGCCCGGCGCGCATACCGCCGGCCTGTCGACCAGGACGATATCGACCGGCTCATGCCGTTCTACGCTGCAGGCCGGGAATCAGCCGGCGGCGGCGAAGGCGCCTTCGACACCGGTGTCGAGCAACTCCTGACGGCTATCCTTGCAAGCCCCGAGTTCCTGTACCGGGCGATCGTTCCGCCGGAGGACCGCGATGGCGCGGACCTCCACGCGCTCAGCGACCTCGAGATCGCGACGCGGCTGTCGTTCTTCCTCTGGAGCCAGGGTCCCGATGAGGAACTGCTCGCACTCGCAAGCTCCGGACAACTCGGCGACCCCGGAGTCGTCGAAGCGCAGATTCGCCGCATGCTCGCCGACCCGCGCGCCGAAGCGCTCGTCACCGGCTTTGCGCTGCGCTGGCTCAATATCGACGAACTCGAGGCCGTCGAGCCCGACGAGCGCCTGTTCCCGGACTTCAGCGACGAACTGCGCGCCGACTTCGCGACCGAAGTGGAGCTCTTTATCGCCAGCGTGCTGCTCGAGGAGCGTAACGTGCGCACGCTGCTCACGGCCGATCACACTTTCCTCAACGAACGGCTCGCGGAGCACTACGGCATCGACTCGGTGCGCGGCCCGCAGTTCCGCCGCGTCGTGCTCGAGGACGACTACCGCCGCGGCCTGCTCGGCAAGGCGGCCGTGCTGCTGCGCACCTCCTACGGGGATCGAACTTCACCGGTGCTGCGCGGCGCCTGGGTGCTCGAAAAACTCATGGGTACTCCGCCCGCGCCGCCGCCGCCGAACGTCGAGACCGACCTCACGACACCGGAAGGCGAGCAGCCGAAAACGGTCCGCGTGCGCCTCGAACAACATCGCGAGGCGCCGAACTGCAACGGCTGCCACGGCGTGATCGATCCCTATGGGCTAGCGCTTGAGAATTTCACCGTGACCGGCCAGTGGCGCGACTTCGACGAACTCGCCGACGCGCCGATCGACGCAAATACGGACTTGCCCGGCGGTATTGCCGTTGACGGCCCGGCAGAACTGCGCGAAGCCCTGCTCGGCCGCTCCGATCAGTTCGTGCAGGCCCTGACCGAGAAACTCATGATGTACGCGCTCGGCCGCGAGCTTGAGTATCATGACATGCCACAGGTTCGCGCCGTGGTGCGGGCCGCCGCCGGGCAGGATTACCGCCTGTCGGCGATCGTTACGGGAATCGTCAACAGCGACGCGTTCCGCATGCAGGCGCCCGCCGACGAAACCGAAACGGACGAACTGCGAGCGGCCGCCGCGCCACCGGCCGGCGCAGCGCGGCTCAACTGACGGGGGGAAGGTTCATGTATCTCACGAAGAAGCACCTGTCCCGTAGAACCCTGCTCAAGGGCGCCGGCATTTCGGTCGGGCTGCCGCTGCTCGATGCGATGATCCCGGCAGCGACCGCCCTTGCCCAGACCGCCGCCGCGCCGAAACTGCGCGCCGGCTTCTTCTACATCCCGCATGGCGCGATCATGTGGAACACGGCTCACGGCGCGGAACTCGATCACTGGACGCCGAGCGGGTCCGGCGCCGACTTCAGGCTGAGCCCGATCCTCGAGCCGCTCGAGGCCTACAAGCACAAGCTGACATCGTTCGGCTACCTCGAAAACAAGGCTGCTCGAAACACCGTACATACCACGACGCCGGCGACCTGGCTCAGCGGCGTCGCACCGGACCAGGGTCAGCGCGCCGCGAGCATGGCGCCGACGGTCGATCAGATCATCGCCGGGCATATCGGCCAGGGTACCGCGCTACCCTCGCTCGAGGTCGCTTCGGAAACCACGATCCAGGTCGCGGCCTGCTCGGGCGGCGGCGCCTGCTACTACAGCTCCACGTTGTCGTTCCGCAATGCCTCGACGCCCTTGCCGATGGAATTCAATCCGCGCAAGGTGTTCGCGCAGCTCTTCGGCGAAGGCGATACGCCCGAGGAACGCGAGGCGCTCGCGCGGCAGACGAAGAGCATTCTCGACCTGATCTCGGAGCGCACGCATGCCTTGCAGCGGCGCCTGAGCGCGAGTGACCGGGCGTTGCTGGGCGACTATCTGGACACCGTGCGCGAGATCGAGCGCCGCGTCGAACTTGCCGAGCAGCGCGACCTGTCCGCCATCGAAGTACCCGAGGCGCCGATCGGCGAACTCGATTCCTTCGACGAGCAGGTCAGGCTCATGTTCGACCTGATCGCGCTCGCCTACCAGGCGGATCTCACGCGTGTCGCGTCGTACATCATGGTGGCCGAAGGCACGAACCGGACGTACAACCACATCGGCGTGTCCGATGCGTTCCATCCGCTGTCGCACCATGCCAACAACGTCGACCGGCTGCTCAAGCTCGCCCGAATCCAGCGCTACCACGTCGAGCGCTTCGCGGACTTCGTCGCGAAGCTCGACTCGATTCCCGACGGCGAGGGTTCGCTGTTCGACAACTCGCTGCTCATGTACGGATCGAACATGAGCAACAGCGACCGGCACAACAACTATCCTCTGCCGACGATCCTCGTCGGCGGCGGCGCGGGTACGCTCGCGGGCGGGCGGCACATCGATCTGCCCGAGCGTACGACGCTTGCGAACCTGCATCTCACGGTGCTCAACAAGGTCGGGCTCGAGATGCGGAGCTTCGCCGACAGCACGGGCGAGATCGCGGGCGTGTGAGGGCCGGGGCATGTGGGCCGCGCGACGTCACCGAGTCACGCTTGAGTTCGAGGAAATGCCGGGGGCAGGATTTACGGCCGCTCTCGATCGGTCGACGGGGTGAGGTGAGACGATGGCGATCCGACAGGTAATCCCGGCGCTTTCGGCGAGCCTGCTGCTGCTCCATGCAGGGCCCGTCCTCGCCGACGGCACGCTGGCGGACCTGATTCAGCGCGGCGATCTCGACTCGGCGCTCGAATCCATACGCGGCGGCGCCGACGTCAACGCGGCGCAGGGCGACGGCACGACGCCGCTGCACTGGGCCGTCTACCGGCTCGACACGGAACTCGTCGAAGCGCTGCTCGCCAGCGGGGCAAGGCCGGACGTCACGAACCGCTACGGTTCGAGCCCGTTGGCCGAAGCCGTCAAGACCGCAAACGTCGAACTCGTCGGAATGCTGCTCACTGCCGGCGCCGACGTCGAGGCGGCCAACGAGGAAGGCCAGACGGCGCTCATGCTGAGTGCGCGCGCAGGCTCGCTCGAAGTCGCGCAATTGCTAATCGCGCACGGCGCCGACGTCAACGCGCGCGAGTCATGGCGCGGCCAGACGGCGCTCATGTGGGCGGCGGACGCGCAGGCCGCGGATGTCGTCGAGTTCCTCATCGACAACGGCGCCGAGGTCAACGTGCAGGCGCTTGCCCACGACTGGACCGTGCAGATCACTTCCGAACCGCGCGCCCAGTACCGGCCGACCGGAGGGCTGACACCGCTACTGTATGCCGCGCGCTCGCGCTGCACGGCCTGCGCCGCGGCCATCGTCGCCGCGGGCGCCGACGTGAACCAGCCTAACCCCGACGGCGTGACCCCGGTGCTCGTGGCCTTCGACAACTTCAGCTACGACACGGCCAGGCTGCTGCTCGAGAACGGCGCGAACCCGAATATCCAGGACTGGTGGGGGCGCACGCCGCTTTACGCCGCCGTCGACATGAGTTCGTACAACGGCGCGAACACGGGCCCGGCGATGCCCGCGATCGCTGACGAGACGACGCCCGGTGACATCGTCCGGATGCTGCTCGACGCGGACGTGGACCCGAACCCGCAACTCAACATGCTGCGACCGGGCCGAGGCGGCAACAGCAGCCGTTTCAGGGACAACCTGCTCACCACGGGCGCCACCCCGCTGCTGCGTGCGGCGATCGGCCACGACACCGGGACCGTGCGCGCACTGCTCGATCACGGCGCGGTCGTGGATCTGCCGAACGTCATGGGCGTCACGCCGCTCATGGGGGCCGCGGGCATGGGCGTGTCGCGCAGTGACCGCAGGCTCGATTTCCGCGGCGATGTCGAGACGCGCGTGATCGCGACCCTCGACATCCTGCTGGCCGCGGGCGCCGACATCAATGCCCGGGTCACCGATGTCAGCAGCCGGACCGCGCGCATCGCCCGCAGGAACTCGATGACGGACCGCGAGGGCCAGACCGCGCTCTACGGCGCCATCCGCTTCGGCTGGACGCGCGTCATCGAGCATCTGCTCGCGCAGGGGGCCGCGATCGACGTGGTGGACGCGCTCGGCAGATCGCCGCTCGACGCGGCGCAGGAAAATCTCGGCGGCCGGGAAGACGAGGTTTTCGACGAGGTCGTGGAGATTCTGAGACGAGCCGCCGACGGCGGCGCCTGAACGCCGCGACGCTGTCCGCGCCGGCCGTCAGACGCCGAGGCGCGCGCCCTTCCCGATACCGGCCGCGGCCGCCCACTCGCCGGCGCCGATCTTCCCGCTGCCCTTCGGACGCACCTTGAGCACTCTGAGCTGGCCGTCGGCCGCGGCCACGGTCACGGAATCGTCGTCCACGGCCGTAACCTGACCGGGCTGCACGCTCAGCGCTTCCGGGATCTTGCGGGCGTCGTAGATGCCGACGGGCTCGCCTTCCAAGGTCGACCAGGCGCCGGGCTGCGGATTCGCTCCGCGCACGAGGTTCCAGATCGTCTGCAGCGGCATGTGCCAGTTGATCCTGACGAGGTCGCGGCGGCACCAGCCTTCGTAGGTGGCCTGGCCGTGATCCTGCTCGATGCGCGGCGCCTCGCCGGCGCGCACGAGATCGACGCCTTCGAGCATCGCCGCGACGCCCATCGGATACAGGTGATTGAAGTACAGCGAGCCGAGCGTGTCGTCGTCGCCGATGGCGACGGTCTTCTGCAGCAGGATCGGCCCCTCGTCGAGCCCGTCGTCGGGCCAGAAGATCGTGAGCCCCGTCTCGGCCTCGCCCCAGATGATGGGCCAGTTGATCGAGCTCGGCCCGCGATGCCTGGGCAACAGCGACGGATGGTACTGGATCGTGCCGTGCGTCGGGATGTCGAGCGCCTGCTGCGGCACGAACAGCGTCACGTAGGCCATGACGCAGAGATCGGGCTCGAGCGACGCCATCTGTTCCCGGACCTCTTCCCCGCGGTACGACGCCGGCTGAAAAACGGGCAGGCCGCGCTCGAGCGCCGTCTCCTTGAGCGGGTCGGGGCGCGCACCCGGCTTGTCGGGCGCGCAATAGACGCCGACGACATCCTCGGAGCGATCGAGCAAGCCCTCGAGCACGCTCTTGCCGAAGGCCTGCTGGCCGTTCACGATCAAGCGCATCGACATCATCCTCCCTGCCACGGCCGCGAAACGCGCGCCAGTGTAGCAGCCCGCGGCCCAAGTCGCGCGCCGGCGCGCGAAGGCTCGATTCGTCGCCCGCGAGGGACTAACATCACGGAACGGGACACTCGTACGGGAGAAAAAGAATGCCTACCGGTCAAACCTTCGCCATCGCGCTGGCGGCGCCCGCCTTTCTTGCCGCGACCGTAACGACCGCAGTCGCGCACCACGGATTCGGCACGTTCGTGATGGACGAGGACGTGGAGATTACGGGGACGGTCACGGATCTTGACTTCGTCAACCCGCATTCCTGGCTCTACCTCGATGTCGTGCAGGACGGCGCAGTTGTGGCCTTCCGCTGCGAGATGCGGTCCGCCAATACGCTGCGCCGCTCCGGATGGACTCCGGAACTCTTCCCTGTCGGTCAGGAAGTCACGATCACCGGTTCGCCCGATCGCGACGACCCGTATTCCTGCTACGTGAGCACCGTCATCTTCGACGACGGCAGCAGCCTCGACCGCTACGGACAGATCACTCCGCCCGCGCCCGCCGAGGAGGGTGAGCGGCCGCTCCGGCTCGCCAACGGCGAGCCCAACATCTCCGGCGACTGGGCAACCGAGCAGCGCGTCATGACGGATCCGCGCGGCCAGCTCGGCACGCTGGTACCGTTGAGCCAGGCGAACGATTTCGGCGTCGGCGGCTTGCCCGAAGGGCAACAGGCGATCCCCGGTGCGCGTGGCACGCCGCAAGCACAGGCGCGTGCCGCCGGCACCGAAGAGGAGCGCTCGGGCTTTAACTTTCCGCCGCCCGACTGGCTGAGCAACGCGGGCCAGGAAGCGCTCGCGGCCCTCGCGGACGAGGAACGATATGCGCGCTCATGCGTCTTTTCGAGTATCGTCTCGGAGTGGTCCGGCGAACCGATAAATCGGGTGACCCAGCGCGTCGACACGATTCTGATCCAATA
The DNA here is from genome assembly GCA_022826245.1 of Gammaproteobacteria bacterium. Taxonomy (GTDB): domain Bacteria; phylum Pseudomonadota; class Gammaproteobacteria; order Steroidobacterales; family Rariloculaceae; genus Rariloculus. The sequence goes on along the minus strand of JAJDVG010000040.1, from coordinate 96,039 downwards.
CGGCCGGCTCGGGATCGAGCGCACGATCCACATGGACATGGTCGAACACCCGGCGGACATCGAGCCGAGCCGGGTCGGCCATTCGATCGGCTATTGGGAAGACGATGTGCTCGTCGTCGACACGGTCGGCTTCGAAGCCGGACTGTTCCGGCGGCGCGCGCCGCACAGCGAGCAGCTTCAGGTCGTCGAACGATTCCGCTTCGATCCCGAAACGACGCAATTGCGGCGCGAGTACACGGCCGAAGATCCTCTCTATTGGAACGAGACCCAGACGGGCAGCGACGCACTCGACGTCGCGGAGTTTGGTTACAGCCCGGAGGTCTGCAACGATCTGACCCTCGACGACGACGCCGAACTCGGGCCTCGTCAATGACGGTGCGTACTTGCGCGCGCGCCTCGTAAACGTCAGGATGCACACTGGCCGCGAAGCTGGCCCTTACAACCACTCGAAAATGGGCAAAACCATGAAGAAAACGCTACTAGCTGTCCTTGGCTCTGCCGCGCTGACGCTGCCGGCGCTCGCTGCGCTCAACGCGGGCGACGAAGCGCCGCTCTTCGAGGCCAGAGCCTCGCTGGCCGGCGAAGCCTTCGATTTCTCGCTGCGCGACGCGCTCGACGAAGGCCCGGTCGTGGTCTATTTCTATCCCTCCGCCTACACGCAGGGCTGCAACATCCAGGCACGCGAGTTCGCCGAGAACATCGAGCAGTTTCAGGCCGCGGGCGCGAGCGTCATCGGCGTTTCGCTCGACAGCATCGAGCGGCTCAATGACTTCTCGGCCGATCCCGAGTACTGCGCCGGCAAGCTGCCGGTCGCATCGGACGCGACTGGCGACATCGCACGCTCATACGACCTCATGGTCCGCGAAGGCCGCCCGGGGATGACCGATACGCGCGGCGTCGAGATCGACCATGACTTCGCCGAGCGCACGACGTTCATCGTGACGTCCGACGGCCGGATCGCAGAGACGATCGGCGGCGTCTCCCCGATCGAGAACGTCCAGCTATCGCTGGAGAGCGTTCAGGGACTGTAATAGCCGCAGCTTCGTTTACTGGCCGGCGGCCTCCGCGTCGACGTTTGACGTAAAGCCCTGCTCGAGCCAGCCCTTCCAGCGCTCGATGTTGGCGTCGTTGCCGTTGCAGCCGCCGTCGCTGGGATTGATGAAGCTGCCGTCCGCGAGTTGGACCCAGCCCAGGTGACCGCCGTTGCGGCCGTCGACCATGGGGCAGTACATGAACGTCAGCGTGTCGCCGGGCTCGAAGGTGCTGCCGGTGATGCCGCGGTTGATCAGCGAGACCGGACCGGAGCCCTCGAAGCTCCAGAGCGTCTCGTTGCCGTCTTCATCGGCGACGTTGAGATAGAGCCACGAGTGCGGGTTGTTGAACGCCCAACGAACGACCGTGCCCGTTTGCAGGTACTCGCGCGTGCGGTCGAACTGGGTGAACGAATGGTGCGCATCGACCGCGGCGGTCATCGTCAGGAGACCGGCGGCCAGCGCAAGCGGCAGTGAGTCTTGCAGTCGTCTCATCGTGCTTTCCTCTTATTCGACCGGCAGCGTCGTGTTGTAGATCGGGTCGCGCGACTGACCGGGCAGTTCCGGGAACAGGGTAAACCCGCGCGGGTCCACGAAGCCTTCCTCGCCGGGCAGGCGGTAGGTCGTCGATCCCTGGGCATCCATGAGTGCGTTGTTGGTGAGTTCGCATTCCCAATGAACGACGCGGTAACCGGCGTCCTCGAGGTCGCCGGCGCGCCGGTAGGCGTACACGGCATGAACGGGCTTCTCGAACGCGAAGGAGTCGTAGAACGTCACCTGGACCTCGAGCCGTTCGGTGCCGTCGTCGTAGGACTTGAGCTCCCAGACTTCGACCGACTCGAACTGGTTGCTCGTCATCGGCGCCCAGCGCGTGAAGTCGGCCGGCAACAGATCGACGGTATGCGTGACGAGCCTGTCGCCGTCCCAGAAGCCGATGATGTCGCCGTACCATGAGTGCGTGCCCATGATGTTCGTGTGTTCCTTGCCGATGTAGATCCGCCGTATGGAACTTGCGAAATCGTTGATGAAGTACGACTGGTCGGGCAGGTTGATGAACTCATGGGTGTAGGGCTCGAGCAGGATGCGCGGATAGCCCTGTGGCTCGCAGTGCGTGAGCCGATCGTACTGGACCTCGCCGAGCTCGATCTGCTCACGCCAGCGCTCCTTGTAGGCGGCCTCGTATTCGGGCGTGAGCACGCCCTCGCGAACCTGGCCCTCGAAACGCGGCGCATCGACAAAACTGTCCATGGCCGTATTGCCGGCGGTTTGCCACAGACCGTCCCAGCGCGGCAGGGTCTCGAAAGTATGCGTGGTGCCGCCGTTGGCCTGTTCGAGCAGCCAGGCATAGTGCTCGGCCGAGGTCTCGAACTCCATGGGCGGCGGGACCGTCACCAGCGGCGGCCCGTAACCGGCGCCGAACTGCGCGCTGGCCGCAAGCGGCACGGCGCCAAGCAGCAGTGCGCACGTGCCGAACGCCGTCCTGCGTCTGCTGAATGTCATCGCGAATCCTCCTTCGTTCTTCCGGGCGCGGCCCGCCTCACGGGCAAGGCGCTCGTTTATAATCGCGCATCCGGTGGTGATGTAGCTCAGGTGGTTAGAGCGGCGGATTCATAACCCGCAGGTCGGTGGTTCAAGTCCACCCATCACCACCACTTCACCGGCCTAGTGCGGCGCATCGCGCAAGCCCTCCGCGCAAGCGAACTCGCGCAGCTCGTCGTTCGGGTACTCCGCCTTCCGATAAGTCCGCACGATCTCCCAGGGCTCGAGCAGGGCGACCGGGTCGTTCACGGTGATCCGGTCCTCAAGAACACCCGGCGCGATGAAACGGATGCGTTCGTGTACCGTCATCCGGTCGCTGTGCGGCGAGGAACTGTCGATGAACGACTTCGTAGTCAGCGCGACAGTGTCGACGACCAGCGTATCGCCCTCCCAATAGCCGGTCGAATACCCCGCGTAGGTCGGATCGTTGAGGTGGCGTTCGGTCGGCTCGCGGCCGTCGAGGTAGACGCGCCGCAAGGCATCCTGGTGCTCGCTGAAGAACGTGATCTTGTCTTCGGTCTGCATGATCTCCATGCCGTAGGCCATGCTCATCATGGCCGGCATCCCCGGCGGCAGACAGTTCGCGATGTTGTCGTATTCGTACGATCCGGCCGTGCGCGACGCCGCGATGATGTCCCACTGCGCCAGGTATTCCGGCGTGAGCTTCGGATCGTTCGGGCGGCGCCCGGCCGACCCGTCGCCGGTCGGACCCGTGCGCGTCGGCGGCGGCAAGGGCCCGGCCTGCGGCTGCTCAGGGCGCGGCGCCGCGTTCGGATTCCAGGGATAGTAGACGCCCGAGAAGTCCGGGCGCTCGGCAGTGTCCGCGGTTGCGGAACCCTGAGCGTGGACCTGTCCTGCGAGAAGCACGCCGACGGCGAGCGTCAGCATGCCTGATGCCATTCGAACTGCGCGTGCTTGCATGGTTCCGGGTCTCCTGGCTGACTGCTTGCCTTGACGCTGGCGAACGCCAGCCTACTCCCCGCCGAAGAAGTCGGGCCGGTTGCCGAGGATCGTACCGTCCGACTTGGTCACCCGTGAAATGATGCCGACGGCGCTGCCATCCTTGGAGGGGCTCGCGTGAACCGTGACGGTCTCGCCCGGCTGCAGGACGGTCGGGTGCCAGCCGGCCCTGCCGAGTATGCCCGGCGCACGGCCTTCAACGGCCCATTCGAGTTCGTTGCCGTCCTCGTCCTCGACCGTAAGGAACAGCCAGGTGTGCGGATTCGACCAGCGCCATTCCGTGACCGTCCCGACCAGCGTGATGATCTCATCGACCTGGTACGAGGAATTGCTGTGATGCGATCGAGCCTCAAACGCGGGAACCGTGAGCGTTGCGAGCACCGCCAGCATCGCCAATCGTATCTTCATGCCATGAACCTCATAGCAAGGTGTTGAAAGCGACCTCGTCGGGACTCAGGTATACCGCCCGTGGACTTCAGGGTCAAACGCGATCGCCTGTATCGCGACATGATCGGACAGCGGTTCAAGTGGCGAACCGGCACACGGTTATGCCGTACCGGCATCGAAGGCCTGGCGATTCACTCCCCGGAGGATTGCTGGACGGGTCGCTCGGTCGGGCCCAGGGACGCGTATTCCAACCGCGTTTCCACACGGGCCAGCCGCTCGTTCATACTGAACGTTTGCCAGTAGAGACCGCCGAGCGTGGCGAGAATCGCCAGCAGCAAAGCACGATCCAGGAAACGCCCGTTGTTCATGCCGGCACGCTAACATGCGCCGAAATCGGCTGTCCACGGCCGTTTCTCACGATTGTCGCGCGATATCCTGACAGGGCGATGTCGGCGGCCGTAGCGCCGATCGGCGGCCTGCGGTCTGTCTCAGAACGGATAGATGGGCGGCTGACCCTCCGGCCGATTCTTGTAGCGGCGGTGTGACCAAAGATACTGGCGCGGATTCTCCCTGATCATCGCTTCGATGACGGCGTTGACGGTGCGTGCGTCGGCGTGCGCATCGCCGCTCGGAAAGTTCTCCAGCGGCGGCAGAATCGTCAATTCGTAGCCCCGCCCGCGCGGCTCGCGGCGAATGTAATAGGGCACGACCGGGGCGTCCGCGATTTTCGCGATGCGGGCAGGCGCCGTGAGAGCCGTCGCGTCGACACCGAAGAACGGCACGAAGACCGTGTCCTTGCTGCCGAAATCGTGATCGGGCGCGTACCAGGCCGCGTAGCCTTTCGCGAGCCCCCGAATCAGCGCGATCGGTTTGTGATGATCGACGGCAGCCCCGCCGTAGTCCGAGCGGTGGTAGCGCATGAAGGCATCGAAGAGCGGATTGTGCGCGCTCTTGTACATGACCTGGAACGGGACGTGCTGACCGAGCGCCGGCCCGCCGATCTCAAGACAGGAGAAGTGCGCGGTAAGCAAGATCGCGCCCCTGCCCTGCTCGAGCGCGAAATGCAGGTGCTCGAGGCCCTCGAACCTGCACATGGCCCGGATTCGGTCCTTCTCCCACCACGACAGGCCGAGTTCGAACGCCGCGATGCCGAGATTCCGAAAACAGATCCGTACGAGGCGGCGGATTTCGCGCGGCGATGCGTCGGGGAAGGCGATCCCGAGATTGATGGCGGCGACGCGGCGACGCCGCGCCGAGACCAGGCGCGCCGACTCGCCGAGCGCCGATCCGAGCACGACGATCGCAGGCAGGGGAAGTAGGGCGACCGCACGCATGACCGCCAGGATGGCCCAGGTCAGCCAGTAGCGCGGCGCGAGCCACTCGCTCGCCTTGACGGCCCTGATCGGCTTCACGGTACTGAAAGGGCCCGCCAGCCGGCCACGCGCGCGTCGGGGAGTCGTCGAAAGAAACCTGCATCACGGCTCAATTTCCGACTTCGGCGAGGCGGTCTTGCGCGCCCGGCAGCGGGGTATTTGCCGGCATCGGCTACTGCGGTCGAATTCATTATCCGTAATGGTAGAATGCCGCGCCTTGGCGCGGTCTCGCGCCTGAATCCGTTCGCCTGGGGAGTCAGCAGCGACCATGAGCCGACGAAGTCTGGAGGATCTGTTACAAACGGTCGCCAGTCCGGTGAAAATGCTGCGTAACTCACAGATCGGACCCTATGCCTTTCCCGTCGTACCGCCCGAATTCACGAACTGGAGAGACGAGCAGCGCGCCTGGCAGGAAACCGCCGTGCTGTTCGACCAGTCGCACCACATGACCGATATGTACATCGAGGGTCCCGATGCGCTCAAGCTGCTGTCGGACCTCGGCGTCAACACGGTCAGGAACTTCGCCGTCGACAAGGCCAAGCAATTCGTCGCCTGCAACCACGACGGTCACGTGATCGGCGATGCGATCCTGTTCTTTCTCGCCGAGAATACCTTCAATCTCGTCGGTCGGCCGTCCGCGCACAACTGGGTCCAATACCATAGCGAGACGCAAGGATATGACGTATCGATCGAGCGTGACGAGCGTTCGGCGGCCCGATCCGGACCGCCGCTGCGCAAGGCCTACAGGTACCAGATCCAGGGACCGCGCGCGCAGGACGTGATGCGCAAGCTCACCGGAGCACCGGCGCCGGACATCGGGTTCTTCAACATGGACGCCGTGCGGATTGCCGGGCGGCCGGTTCGCGCGTTGCGCCACGGCATGGTCGGCCAGCCCGGCTGGGAATTGTTCGGCCCCTGGGAGGACGGCGAGGCGGTCAGGGCCGCCATCTGCGAAGCGGGCCGGGAGTTCGGCATCCGGCAGGTCGGCGCGAAGGCATATTCGACGAGCGCGCTCGAATCGGGCTGGATACCCTCGCCGGTACCGGCAATCTACAGCGGCGACGCGACGAAGGCTTATCGCCGGTGGCTGCCGGCAAACGGCTACGAAGGCACAGCATCGCTTGGCGGGAGCTTCGAATCCGACGACATCGCCGACTACTATCTGACCCCGTACGACCTGGGTTACGGCCCGATGGTGAGCTTCGACCACGAATTCATCGGCCGGCAGTCCCTTGAGGAAATCGCCGCGGACCCGCCGCGCAGGAAAGTGTCGCTCGCCTGGAATGCCGAGGACGTCACGCGCGTTGTCGGCTCGCTGTTCGGCGCCAGCGAGGGCTCGAAGTTCATCGACCTGCCGCTTGCGAATTACGCCACGCTGCCCTACGACAAGGTGCTCTGCGACGGTGCGACGGTCGGCCTGTCGACCTATACCGGCTACACCTGCAACGGCCGCACGATGCTGTCTTTGGGCATCGTCGATACGCGGTACAGCGCACCGGGCACCGAAGTCACGGTCGTCTGGGGAGAGGCGAACGGCGGCTCGTCGAAACCGACGGTCGAGCGTCACGCCCAGGCGGAGATCCGGGCGATCGTCAGTCCCGTGCCCTACTCGCGCGTCGCGAGAGAAGAATACGCGGAGGGTTGGCGAACTCGGCGGCACTGACGCGATCACGAACCGCGAACGCGCGGCCGACGCACCCGTTGCCGGCCGCGCACGCGTCCCTTTCGATCAAATGGAGAAGAGGTAATCTGAAGTCATGAGCCAACGGAGCCTGGAAGACATCCTGCAGACGACGAACCCCGTCGATCTCCTGCGCAATTCACAGATCGGCGCCTACGTGTATCCGGTCGTCCCTTCCGAATACACGAACTGGCGCGACGAGCAGCGCGCCTGGCGCGATAGCTGCGTCCTGTTCGACCAATCCCATCACATGGTCGACATCTACATCGAGGGTCCGGATGCGCTGAAGCTCGTCTCCGACACGGCGATCAATACCTTCTCGAACTTTGCCGAAAACCGGGCCAAGCAGTATGTGCCGTGCAGCTACAGCGGCCACGTGATCGGCGACGGCATCCTGTTTCATCTCGAACGGGACAGGCTCGTTTTCGTCGGCCGGGCGCCGTGCGCGAACTGGATCGAGTTTCATGGGGAGACCGGCGGCTACGATGTCGCGATCACCAAGGACGACCGTTCGCCGGGCAACCCGAAGGGCAAGGCCGTCAACCGCATCAGCTACCGCTTCCAGATCCAGGGGCCGAACGCCTGGGAACTCATCGAGAAACTCAACGGCGGGCCGGTCGACAAGCTCAGGATGTTCCACATGGCCGCGATGAACATCGGCGGACGCCAGGTGCGCACGCTGCGCCACGGCATGGCCGGCGCGCCGGGGCTCGAGATCTGGGGGCCGTACGAGGAGCGCGAGGAGATTCGCGAGACGATCGTCGAGGCCGGCCGCGAATTCGGCCTGGCCCAGGTCGGCGCGAGGGCATACGCGACCAACACGCTCGAATCGGGCTGGATCCCGTCACCGCTGCCGGCCGTGTACACGGGCGACGAGATGAAGCCCTATCGCGAGTGGCTCACCGAATCGAGCTACGAGGCCTCGGGATCGCTGGGCGGCAGCTTCTATTCGGACAACATCGAGGACTACTACGTCACGCCCTACGAGATCGGCTACGGATCGTTCGTGAACTTCGATCACGACTTCATCGGCAGGGAAGCGCTCCGGAAGATGGCCGACCAGCCTCACCGCAGGAAAGTGACCTTTGCCTGGGACGCCGACGATGTCGCCACCGTGCACCGGTCGATGCTCGATCCCGGCGAGCCGCACTACAAGTACATCGACCTGCCGCTGTCGAACTATGCGTCGGCGTCTTTCGACAGGATCGTCAGGGACGGCGAAATCGTCGGCGCCTCGATGTTCGCAGGCTACAGCTACAACGAGCGCGCGATGCTGTCGCTCGGCATCGCCGATCCCGACGTTGCCATCGGCGACGAGGTGACGCTGGTCTGGGGCGAGGAAGACGGAGGTTCCGGCAAGACGACCGTCGAGCGGCACGAGCAGATCGAGATCCGCGCCGTCGTGAGTCCCACACCATACTCGAAGGTCGCGCGCGAGACCTACGCCCGCGGTTGGCGAAACCGCGCGGCGCGCTGAGCGCGGCAGGGCGCAGGCGCCGCGAAGGAGCGGGAGTTCTTGCATCGAACGGCTTCTCTTGCAAGCAGGTTCAGCCGACGGGCGCCACCGTCGAGGCGAGCCCCCGCACGGCGCTTGCACGGAACGGCCTCGCGTGGACGCAGCTTCAACGCGGGACGATTCGTTTCGGCTGCGGCGGTCGTTGCCTTGACGGCCTGCAGCGCGCCTGAACCGGAGGTCGTTCCGGGCGTCTCGCGGGAACTCGCCCGGCAACGCGCCGCGTCGATTTCCGGGCTGAGCTACGCGCTTGAGTTCGATATCCCGGAGCAGGCCGATGCAGACATCGACGGGCGCGTCGCCATCTCCTTTGACCTGCTCGACGACGCGGCGCCGTTGCAGCTCGACTTCACCGGCGGCGCCGGCGCGATCCGGCGCCTGGCGAGCAACGGGGAATCCGCCGACTTTCGGGTCGAACGCGAGCACATCGTCATTCCGGCGGCCGCACTCGAGCCCGGGCGAAACGAAATCGAGATCGACTTCGCCGCGGGCTCCCAGGCGCTGAACCGCAACCCGGGCTATCTCTACAGCCTGTTCGTTCCGGATCGCGCCCGCACCGCTTTCCCGCTGTTCGATCAACCCGACCTCAAGGCCACGTTCGATCTGACGCTGACGGTTCCCGCCGGCTGGCGCGCGCTGGCCAACGCGTCGATCGAATCCGTCGACGAAACCGGCGCGAGCGTTACGTACCGCTTCCGGCGTTCGGCTTCGATCAGCCCGTACGTCTTCGCTTTCGTTGCCGGCGAGTTCGAGACGGTCACTCGGCAGCGCAACGGCCGGTCGATGACGATGCTGCACCGGGAAACGGACGTTGCGACCGTCGAGCGCAACCTCGAGCGGATTTTCGACCTGCACGCCGCTGCGGTCGACTGGCTCGAAGACTACAGCGGCATCGACTACCCGTTCGAGAAACTCGATTTCGCGCTGATCCCCGCGTTCCAGTACGGCGGCATGGAGCATGCCGGCGCGATCCTGTACCGCGCCCGCAACCTGTTGCTCGACGAAGCCCCGTCGGACATGGAGCTGCTCGGCCGCGCGAGCCTGATCGCGCACGAGACCGCGCACATGTGGTTCGGCAATCTCGTCACGATGGAGTGGTTCGACGACGTCTGGCTCAAGGAAGTGTTCGCCAACTTCATGGCCGCGAAGATCGTCAACCCGAGCTTCCCCGACATCAACCACGAGCTCAACTTTCTCGTGCGGCACGCGCCGGCAGCCTATTCCGTGGACCGCACGGCCGGCGCCAATCCGATCCGCCAGGAGCTGCCGAACCTCAACGAGGCCGGGCAGCTCTACGGGCCGATCATCTACGACAAGGCGCCGATCATGATGCGCCAGCTCGAAGCGCTCCTCGGCGAGGCCCGACTTCAGGCGGGGCTGCGCGAATATCTCGACCGCCACGCGTTCGGGAACGCGTCATGGTCAGATCTCATCGACATCCTGGATGCGACGACCGACGACAATCTCGACGCCTGGAGCGAAGTCTGGGTCAACACGGCCGGCCGGCCGCTGCTCGCTCGGCAAGCCGAATCCGCGTCCGGCGGCACGGGCGGCAACGTCCTCGTACAACGCGACCCATCCGGTGCCGGGCGAGTCTGGCCGCAAAGGTTCGAGATCGCGGCGACGGGCGCTGCAGCGCCGCGACGGGCGTCGATCCTGTCATCGTCCGCGGCCACCCCGCTCGACGACCTCGCCGGCGACGGCCTCGGGCGCCTCGTTTTCAACGCGGACGGCCGCGGCTACGGCCTGTTTCCGGCCGATGCGAACAACCTCCGCGCCTGGGACGAACTCGGCGAGGTCGAAAAGGGCGCCGAACTCATCAATCTCTACGAGAACATGCTCGCGGGCCGCGAACCCGGCGCCGGCGATTACTTCGCCGCGTTGCTCGGCATCGCCGAGCGCGAAACGAACCAGTTGCTGCTCGGTCTCGTGCTCTACCAGCTCACGACGATTTACTGGAATCTGCTGCCCGAGGACGAACGGCAGAGTGCCGCCCCCGAGCTCGAAAGCACGCTCTGGCAGTCAATGCTCGAACAGTCGGACGAGAGCTCGCGAAAGATCCGCTTCGATGCGTTCGCCGAGATCGCACTGACGCCCGAGGCGCTGCGCAACCTGCGCGACATCTGGTCGGGCGAGATGTCCATCGAGGGCCTTCCGCTGTCGGAGAACGACCTGATTGCGCTTGCCCAGTCGCTCGCGGTCCGCTTGCCCGCGGAAGCCGAGGCGATCTTTGCCGCGCAGCTCGCACGAACCGAAAATCCGGACAATCTCCGCAAACTCGAATTCGTCGAACCGTCTTTGTCCGCCGACGAGTCCGTCCGCGACGCCTTCTTCGCTTCGCTTGCCGACGAGCGCCAGCGCGAAATCGAGTCGTGGGTACTGGAGGCGCTCGACAACCTCCATCATCCGCTCAGAACCGCCCAGTCGGAGAAGTACCTGCTCCCGAGCCTCGAGCTGCTCGAGGAAATCCAGGCGACCGGCGACATCTTCTTCCCCTCGCGCTGGCTCGCTGCGACGCTCGCCAACCACCGCTCCTCGAGCGCTGTGGCGACGGTCAACGGGTTTCTCGGAGCGCGGCCGGAGTACAACGCGCAACTCAGGGCGAAGATTCTGCAGGCCGCCGATTCGATGTTCAGGGCTAATGCCCTGACGGTGGCCGGCGGCGCAGCCGTTCCGCAACGTTAGCCTGCATATCTCAACCAGGGTATGCGGGGAGGCGCACTACCGAACGCTTGAGACACGCGGTGAATACGTCCCTGTACGCTCCGCGCGCGCATCCCTGCGCGCGAGGGTCTCAAGCGATCGGTAGTGCACCTCCCCCTTGGCGTCTGCGCGAGACTGCATATCTCACCGAGGGAGCGCCCGACATAGTCTGTGGATTCCGAGACGCGCCGACCTCAACGGGGTAGCAGTGTTATCGGCGGATTTCGAAATCGTCAGACGGCGTAGACCAGGAATCCGCCGAACGCGACGCCGAGCAGCAACCAGAGACGTACGAACAGCGGCGGCCAGCCCGCCACGGCGGCAAGCAGCGCGCTCAAGTACTTCCTGCCGAGCACGGGCAGCGCAATGGCAGCGGCGATCGCGATCCAGCCGAGCACACGGAAAGTCGTGGGGAACATCGAGGCCGACGCCGCAATGAGCAACGCGAAGCCGAGCAGGAGCCGGGCGCCGACGGCGACGCGCATGCCCCAGGGTTGATCCATGACTCCCCTGACCATTCCGGTCAGCCGGCCGGGAACAACGATCCCCCAGATCGAGAGCGCCAGGATGACGACGCCGAATGCGCCCACAATGAACTGGCAGACAATGAAGGCGGTCGTAAACACGCCAATTAGGAACTGGCTCGAACCACTCACGACTCGCCTCCCGGTGCCCCGTCGAATCCAGCGCGATTATACGCACGGTACACCGGCGGTACCGGTCGACGCGGCTTCGCAGTTGCCCTCGGCGCGCAATTGCGTGATCCTGTCGTGATCCTGGGGGGCGGACCGTGACAACCGTGAAGAGTTGGCTGCGGAAACAGAAGCCGGTTGAACAGTCGCAGAGCGCCGGCGGCACGCGCGCTCGAACCGAGCCGAAACGGAGCATCGTCGGCGCCGGCGCGGTCTCCGTCGTGCTGCACGGCGCGCTGCTGCTCGCCTTGCTGACCGTCAGGCTCGATCCGGGTGTCCCGGTCATCCCGTCGATCATCAACGTTGAACTCTGGCAAGTCAGCGATGGCCTCGACCTGGCTTCCCGGGAAGCCAGCGACGACGCGGGCGGCGAAGCGCCGGGGTCCGCGAGCACGAGCGAATCGACCGACTTGCCCGATCCGGACACGCGGCCCGTAGCGACGGAGGAAGCGGTTCCCGAGCCCCGCGCGGAAGCCTCGGTGGCCGCGCGCAACGTACCGGAGACGCTGCCGGTCGAGGAAGAGCAAGACGATTCCGGTTTCGAAGGCAACGACGCGCCGGTCGAACCCGCCGCGCCGCCCGTCGTCGCGGACGAGCGGCCCCCCGCGAGCAGCGTCGACACCGAAACGGATATCGAGGACGAAATCCAGGACAGCACGGGCGCCGTCACGGTAGCCGAACGTACCGTCGCGACGGTGCCCGAGGCGGTCACGGCAGCCGAGAGCGGCCAACCCCGAGTGTCCGAGGACGGCCCGGAATCGCCGGTACCCGTACCCCGCCGCGTACCGGTTCCGGAAGCCGAACAACGCATGCTGGAAAACCGCCTCGAGCGATGGGCGCGCAACCTCGACCGCGTGGCGCAACAGGAATCGCCGCAAAGCTGGGAACATGACGGTGTGGCGTACACGGCCGAATTCACCGCACTGCCGGTCGACGGAGACATGGGAATCGAGCGCATCGCGATCAAGGTCAGCGCCGAGGCGGACGGCGACCGGATGTCGACGGAACTGCGCATGGTGCGGCTCGCGTTTTCGAGTTACGCGCACTTCATCGACCGTTGGGACCCGAACGTGCAGATGCACGACGACCTGATCGAAGGCCGCTTCCACTCGAATTCGGAAATCGCCCTGAGCTCGAGCAGAAGCGCGACACCGATCTTTCTCGGCAAGGTCACGACGGCATCGCGCAGCATCAACACGAGCAATTCGCGGCGGCGCGTGCGGCGCGACGAGGTGTTTCTCGGCGGACTCGAAACGGGCGTCGGCCGCATCGCCCTCGCCAGGGGGTTCGAATCGATGCTCGAGGAAGCGTCCCTGAGCGACCGGGCGCACCGCTTCGAGGAGGACACGCGAATTACCTTCTACGCCGACGGCAGCTACGGCTGGACGCCGGTCGAATCCGGACAAACCGAACAGCGGCAGCCGCTGCCCCGAGGCTCGGCCTATCTCGTCGCGACGCCGAAGGCGCAGCTTCACGTCCGGGGCGTCGTGAACGGCGCCGTGCTCGTCTACTCACCGGAGCGGATCGTCATCGAAGGCAATCTCATCTACGCGCTCGACGCGGACATGCGCTCCGATCCCGCCGACTTTATCGGCCTGGTCTCCGACAAGTCGGTGGAGATCGCGCCGCCCGACATCACCGGTCCGGGCGACCTGACCGTCAACGCCTCGATCTACGCCAAGCGCCGTTTCATCGTGAGCCGCTACCGAACTCGCCAGGATGCGACGTTGCTGATCTACGGAAGCCTCGCCGCAGGCTCCGTCTCCGCAAGCGAACCGCGCTTCGCAATGAAGATCCGCTACGACCCGCGTCTCAGAAACGTGCGCCCCCCGAGCTTCCCGACGACCGACCGCTACGAACTCGAACCCTGGGAAGCGGAGTGGGAGCTCGAAACGCTCTGACCCCCCCACCAACGACGCTCAAACGGTAGTCCGCACCCGCACGCCGCCTCATCAACGCCAGCCGCAATTCCGCGACGAGCCAAGGGGAGTCGCACTACGGGCCGCTTGAAACCCTCGCGCGCAGGGATGCGCGCGCGGAGCCTACATGGGTGTATTCACGGCGTGTTTCAAGCGGCCCGTAGTGTGACTCCCCGCACCACCGCGACAACGCCTACTCCGAACCTGCATGGACGCATTCACGGCGTGTTTCAAGCGGCCCGTAGTGTGACTCCCCGCACCACCGCGACAACGCCCACACCGAGCCTGCATGGCTGCATTCCCGCCGTGTTTCAAGCGGGCCGTAGTGTGACTCCCCGCATCACTGCGAAAACGCGCACGCCAAGCCTGCGGTGATGCACTCTCCGCGTGTCTCAAGCAACCAGTAGTGCGGCTCCCAGCAACTCCTGCGCGATTTACTCGTCGGTCGGCGGCCAGACGACGATGAACCCGTCACGGTTGGGCATTTCGACGCGCGGCAGAGACGCGGCATCCATGACGTCGTCCGCGCCGATGATGCCGTTCAACTGCAGCAGATAGGCGGTCAGCGCATAAACGTCGTCGTTCGTCAGCGATTGTGGCTGCGCATACGGCATGGCACGCCGGATGTAGTCGAATATCGTCGGTGCGTACGGCCAGTAACTGCCGACGGTCCTGACGGGAGAGGCGCTGTCGAGCGTACCGTGGCCGCCGACGAGGCGATCGTTGAGCCCGCCCTCCCCGTCGGTGGTATGACAGGCGATGCACCAGACCGCGAAGACCTCCGCGCCGCGCCGCGCGTCGCCCGAGCCCGGCGGCAGGCCCGTCCCGTCGGGCGCGACGTTGATGTCCCAGGCCGCGATCTGCTCCTCGGTGAGCTCGACGCCCAGGCCCGGCCCTTCCTGAGCCGCCACCGTGCCAGGCAATGCGGCGGCACAGATCAGGAGAACGCCGAGCGGGGACAGGAATCCGGCGATCCTAGGCATAGACGTTGCTGACCGTGCCGTCGGCGGCAACGAGCCAGCTCTGGATCGCATTGTGGTGGTAGTTGAACTGCGTGCCGAGCCTTGCGTGCAGCGCCGCGCGTGTCGGCTGCACGGCGCCGGTCTCGTCGACCGCCCGGCTCTGGAGCACCGCCGGACCGCCGTTCCAACGCCACGGCATGCGGAACCGGGTCAGCGAAATCGGCAGGACCGGATCGGTCAGCGCCGCCTCGGCCCAGCTCTGCCCGCCATCGGCGGATACCTCCACCCGGCGGATCCGTCCGGCGCCCGACCACGCGATCCCGGATATCTGGTAGAGGCCGGGAGCCTGCATTTCGAGCCCGCCCGACGGCGAGGTGATCACGGACTTGACGCCCATCTGAAACGTAAACTGCAGCGCCCGGCCGTCGGGCAGGAGGTCGGTGTACTTCGACGTTTCCTCCCGCGTCATCATCGGCTCGGCCGTGACCTCGATGCGCCTGAGCCACTTGATGCTCATGTTGCCTTCGTAACCGGGCAGGAACAGCCGCATCGGGTAGCCGTTGCCGGGCATCAGGCGCTCGCCGTTCTGGTAGATCGCAACGATCGCGTCGTCGAGCGCCTTGGCCATCGGCACGCTTCGGGTCATCGCGGCCGCGTCGGCGCCTTCGGCGACGATCCAGCGAGCCTCGGGCGCGACGCCCGCTTCGTCGAGCAGCACGGACAGGGGCACACCCGTCCAGTCGCTGCAGGACACGAGCCCGTGGATCTCGCTGAGCGCGAGCTGCGGAGGCTCGGCCGCGTCGTTGGCCCGGCCGTTGCCCGAGCACTCCAGGAACTGGATTCGGGACACGAGCGGGTAGCGCGACAGGGATTCAAGATCGAACATCAATGGCCGCTCGACAAGGCCGTGAATCACGAGGCGATGCCGGCCGGGATCGATGTCGGGAATGCCGTTGTGGTGGCGCTCGAAATGCAGCGCATTGGGGGTGATGATCCCCTCGAGACGTTCATGCGGCGTCCGCGAAACGCCCGAGCCGATCGTACCGGGCAGTGAGTTAAACGAGCGTTGCACGTGTTCCTCGTGCGGCGAGGGCGTGCCGTAGCCGCTCATGGCCGCGCCCGGCGCCTTCATCCACTCCGGCACCTCCAGAGGAAGCTGGGCCGAAGCGGGGCGGGCGGTCATGAGACCCATTCCTGCCGCACCGGCCATTGCCGCGCCGCCCGTCAGGAACAGTCGACGATGCAAAATGCCGTTGCCCGCAACCTGTTCAGGCTGTCCGGGCGGATTCTGCGTCCTTGTCATACGGTTCTCCCTGCGCTTCGTTGGCGCGCTCCCTAGCGCGATGCTGCCCGGCTATTCGACACGAATCGTCGGCGCCGGGCCGATGCCCTTGATCTCGACGATGACTTCCTCGTCCTTCGCCCCATCGTAATGCACGGCGCCGGCCGGATGCATCATGTAGCTGCCGGGCTCGAGCGGAACCATCGCATCCGTATCGAACTCCGGACCCGTACCCGCGTGCCAGGTGCCCGAAATGACGGTGACATGGCGGTCGGACGGATGATAGTGCGGCGGCGACATGACTCCGGGCGGGAACTTCGCGCGGATCATGTAGAAGCCTTCCTGCTGCGGGTCGCCGGCCAGCACGACGAAGCCGATGGCGTTCGGGTCTGCCTCACCCCAATCGATCTCGTCCGGTGCGAGCACGATGAAGCCCTCGTCGTCAGCCTGCCCGAACACGGCGAAACTGGCGGGCAAGAGTGCAAGAATCAGCCAACCCCATCGAAATCGCTTCATGGCAAAGTCCTCCGGACGGAAACGTCAAACACGCGGTTGCGCGGTGCTCCTGGGTCGAAAGGCGGTCACGGAAAAGCTAACGCCATCGCCTCGTCATGGCAAGGCGCATCGAGACGGCGCGATGCAATCCCGCGCCGCATATGAACGCAAGTAGATTCTAGCGGGTCTGGCGCGGCCGCAAGCCGCGCAGGCGGTCGAGCGCGCCCGCGATGGCCGTCGGTTCGCCATCCGGGCTCTCGCCGCTGACCGCCCCCTCCAATCCGGAAGCCAGGCGCTTGCCGAGCTCGACGCCCCACTGGTCGAAGGAGTTCACGTCCCAGATCACGCCCTGCACGAAAGTCTTGTGTTCGTAGAGCGCGATGAGCCTGCCGAGCGTGGCGGGATCGAGACGCTCGAAGAGCAGCAGAGAGCTTGGCCGGCTGCCCGGATAGTGGCGATGCGGGCTGTCCTGCGCGCCTGGCTGGTCGCCCGCCGCAAGGGCCAGCGTCTGCGCGAGGCAGTTGGCCGCGGCCAGGTCCTGCTGAGCCTGGCGTCCCACGCCGCTTTCAGCCGGCAGCAGGAAGTCGATCGAGATCGGGTCGGTGCCCTGGTGCAGGAGCTGATAGAACGAGTGCTGGGCGTTGGAACCGGATTCGCCCCAGACGACCGGGCAGGTCGGGCACTCCACGGGCTCGCCGTTGCGCCTGACCGACTTGCCGTTGCTCTCCATCTCGAGCTGCTGCAGGAACGCGGGCAGGCGGCTCAGGTGATCGTCGTAGGGCAGCACGGCGTGACTGCCCGCGTTCAGGAAATTGCGGTTCCAGATACCGATGAGCGCGAGCATGACGGGCAGGTTGCGTTCGAAGGGCGTATGGCGGAAGTGCTCGTCCATGCTGTGGCCGCCGGCGAGCATTGCCTCGAAGTTGCGCCAGCCGATGGCGAGCGCGAGCGCGAGGCCTACGGCCGACCATACCGAAAAGCGCCCGCCGACCCAGTCCCAGATCGCGAAACGCCGATCCGGCGCGATGCCGAATTCGTCCATCGCTTCCGTGTTGGTCGACACGGCGACGCATTGCGCGGCGACGGCGGCGTCACCTCCGCGCGCGGCGAGCCAGGCGCGCACGACGCGCGCGTTGGTCAGCGTCTCCAGCGTCGTGAAGCTCTTGGAACAGATCACGAACAGGGTCGTCGCGGGCGCCACCCGCTCGAGCACATGAGCAAGTTCAACACCGTCGATATTCGACACGAAGTGCATGCCGACATCCGGGTTGCGGTACTCGCTGAGCGCCCGGACAGCCATGACTACCCCGAGGTCCGAACCGCCGATCCCGATATTGACGACATCGGCGATCGGCTCTCCCGTGTACCCTCGAAGCGCGCCGTCCTCGAGCTCGTCGGCCAGGGCGCGCATCCTGGCGCGCTCCGCTTCCACGAACGGCATCACGTCGCTGCCCTCGACCGGTAACGACCGGTCGGCGGGTCGCCGCAACGCGACGTGCAACGCCGGCCGGTCCTCGGTGTTGTTGACGGGTTCGCCGGCGAACATCTGCTCGATCCGCCGGGCCACGCCGGTCCGGTCCGCAAGATCCAGCAACGAAGACACGGCCTGCGCATCGAGCCGTTGCCGGCTGAAGTCGAGGAGCAGCCCGGGGCCGTCGATGGAGAAGCTGTCGAAACGTCCGGGGTCCGAGTCGAACAACGATTCGATCGAAATTCCGGACAATACCGTGGCCTGCTGGCTGAGCGCCTGCCAGGCGGCGGTGCGCGGTGCATAGCTCGCGTCGATCATGGTGGAATTATCGCAGAATGATCCCGGCGGTCCGCTCTCCTGGTCTCCTGTCACGGGCGTTTCGGCGCCCGATCCTCGCGCGGTTCGCAGTGCCGCACGCGCCCGTACCTCACGCCGATTACCGCCCGCCGCGCTTCAGGTCACGGTGCGCGCGCCCGCACGATCTACCGGTCGATGCCGTAGAAGTCCACGTACCAGTCGACAAAGCGCCGGATGCCCTCCTCGACGGCTGTGCCCGGCCGGTAGCCGAAATCCGCGACGAAACTCTCGACATCGGCCCAGGTGTCCTCGAGGTCGCCGGGCTGGCGCGGCAGCAGCCGCTTGTCCGCCTTGCGGCCCAGACACTGCTCGAGCGACTCGATCATCCGCATGAGCTCCACGGGCTGCTGGTTGCCGACGTTGTAGAGGCGGTACGGCGCCGGGCTCGATCCCGGATCGGGCGATTCGCCGCTCCAGTAGGTATTCGGCTCGGGAATCCGGTCGACGACCCGGACGATCGCATCGACGATGTCGTCGATGTACGTGAAATCGCGCCGGTGCCTGCCATGGTTGAAGACGCTGATCGGCTCGCCCGCAAGGATGTTCTTCGTGAAACGGAACAGCGCCATGTCCGGGCGGCCGAACGGCCCGTAGACCGTAAAAAAGCGCAGGCCCGTCACGGGAAGACCGAACAGGCTCGCGTAGCTGTGGGCCATGAGTTCGCCGGATTTCTTGGTCGCGGCGTACAGCGACAGTGGATGGTCGACGTTGTCGCTGACCGAGAACGGCATCTTCGTGTTGGCGCCGTAGACGGAACTGGTCGATGCGAAGACCAGGTGTTCGACGCCGCTGTGCCTGCAGCCTTCGAGCACGCTCGCCGTGCCGTGGATGTTGCTGTCGATGTAGGCGAACGGGTTTTCCAGCCCATAGCGGACACCGGGCTGCGCGCCGAGGTGGACGACGCGCTCGAAACCCTCTGCCGCGAAGAGCTTGGCCATGCCGTCACGGTCCGCGAGGTCGAGCCGGACGAAACGAAAGCTGCCGAACGGCTTGAGGCGCTCGAGCCGTGCGTGCTTCAGCGCAACGTCGTAGTACTCGCTCAGATTGTCGAGGCCGACGACTTCATCGCCGCGTTCGGCGAGCGCCCGCGCGGTGTGAAAACCGATAAAACCCGCGGCGCCCGTGACCAGGACTTTCATCTCGGCTGACGCGGGCGGATTCGGATAAGCGAAGTCGGGATCAATGGCTGTGCGGGAACGACGGCTCGAATCCTTGCTGTTTCACGATCGGCAAACCGCACGGCGAACGACCGGGCGCGCGTTCGGCGGTGCTGCCGACGAGCACGCCGCAAGCCATGCCGCCCGCTCGACGACAGGCTGTTCGCCCCGGTCGGTCGGATCGAGAATCGCGAGGATCGTTCTGTCGGCCATGGCCATGCGTCCACGGTGAAGGGTATCGAGGAAATACTATAATGCGGGCCGCAGCGTCACAACGCGGCATGAGGCTACCCTTCCCGGGCCTCGCATCGTTCTCTACCAGGCTACTCGCGGAGCGGCGACACGGCGTCGGCGCGTCCCCTGAACCAGGAAACACGTTCATGAAGACATGGAAAAGGTTTGCCGGCCTGTTCGCAACGGCCATCGGTGTCGGCTGCATCGGCAGCACCGCTTTCGCGCAGGCTGAAGCCGCGCCGGGCCTCACGCAGCACTGGGCCGGGTTCGCGGCGCTTGCCATCTTCGTTGGCGCCTATGCGCTCGTGATATTCGAAGAGACGATTCACCTGAGAAAGTCCAAACCCGTCATGGTCGCCGCCGGCGTGATCTGGCTGCTGGCCGCGGTGGCCCTGTCGCAGGCGGGCGTGCCCGAATCGGCCGAGGAAGCGGTGCGCCACGGGCTGCTCGAGTTCGTGGAACTGTTCCTGTTCCTGCTTGCCGCGATGACCTACATCAACACACTCGACGAGCGCGGCGTGTTCGACGTGCTTCGCGTGCGTCTCGTTTCACAGGGCTATTCGCTCAGGCAGATCTTCTGGATCACCGGTGCGATCTCGTTCGTGATGTCGCCGATCGCCGACAACCTGACGACGGCGCTGCTGATGGCGACGGTCGTCATGGCCATCGGCGGGGACAATCGCCGTTTCGTGATACTGGCATGCATCAATGTCGTCGTCGCGGCCAATGCGGGCGGCGCGTTCAGCCCGTTCGGCGACATCACGACCCTGATGGTCTGGCAACGCGGCTTCGTCGAGTTCCAGCAGTTTTTCGCGCTCGTCGTACCGTCGCTCGTGAACTGGCTCGTGACCGCGGCGATCCTGAGCTTCGCGCTCCCGGCCGGGCAACCCGCCGAGGTCAGGGAAGAGGCCGAACTTCGGGAAGGCGCCTTCGTCGTGATGGGACTCTTCGCGCTCACAATCACGATGGCCGTGCTCGGGCACAGCGTACTGCATCTGCCGCCCGTGGTCGGCATGATGACCGGACTTGGGTTCCTCAAGCTCTACGGCTACTACCTGCAGAGAAGCGGCACGCGTTTCGTCGATTCAGGCGACCCGGCAGCCGAAGACAGCGCAGCCTTCGCACTCGAGCACGACCAGCACATGGCCGGGTCCGGCCAGTACGACATCTACCGTAACCTGCAACGAGCGGAGTGGGATACGCTGATGTTCTTCTACGGCATCATGCTGTGCGTCGGCGGACTCGGAACCTTCGGCTATCTCGCGATCGTCTCGGACTTCATGTACGGCGAACTCGGCGCCACGGCCGCCAACATCTGGGTCGGTGTGCTCTCGGCGATCCTCGACAACATCCCGGTCATGTTCGCGGTGCTCGAAATGGCGCCCGACATGAACCTCGACCAGTGGCTGCTCGTCACGCTGACGGCGGGCGTCGGCGGCTCGAT
This sequence comes from Gammaproteobacteria bacterium, assembly GCA_022826245.1. Classification (GTDB taxonomy): domain Bacteria; phylum Pseudomonadota; class Gammaproteobacteria; order Steroidobacterales; family Rariloculaceae; genus Rariloculus. The sequence continues at coordinate 74,839 of JAJDVG010000040.1, read as the reverse complement.
GCTGTCGGTCGGCTCGGCCGCCGGCGTCGCGGTCATGGGCCAGGCGCGCGGCATCTACACGTTTTTCGCGCACCTGAAATGGGCGTGGGCGATCGCCATCGGCTATGCGGCGAGCATCGCCACTCACCTCGTCATGAGCGGCATCGGCTTTTGAACGCAGGCGACTGACCGGGACAGAAAAGGAGCGTCAGCCATGGCGGCTGACGCCCCGGCGTTCGAAGCTTCTAGTTCGGCAGCGGAGCCTCGAACCAGCCCCAGAACACGTAAAACAGAATCGTCGCGATGACGAGCGTGCCGAACATGACGGGCGAGCCCTTGCGGAACCAGAGCCCGGGCGTAATCAGGTAACTCGGGTCGTTTTCCTCGCGCGCGAGCCGCTCGGAGATCGTCACGATGAAGACGTTGGCCGTCGAGCCGATGTGCGTGCCGTTGCCGCCGAGCCCGACACCCATAGCGAGCCCCCACCACAGCGGCGTCACGTTGATGCCCTGCGTCTCAAGGCCCAGGATGATGGGGATCATGGCCGCCGTGAACGGGATGTTGTCGATCGCGGCCGACAGGATCGCTCCGACCCACATCAGCGCGATCGTTGCCAGGAGCGGGTCTTCCAGGACAAAACCCGCGATGGGCTGACCGACCCACATCAGGAACTGGCTGTGCTCGACGCCGCCGACGATCATGAAGAGCCCGATGAAGAACATGAGCAGCGGGAGCTCCACGTGCTCTACGGCGATGTCCATGATCATCTTGCGCGACGTCAGCACTAGCGCCGCCATGCCGAGCACGGCGACGAACCACGCTTCCCAATGCAGGGCCCGGTGCAGCATGAAGAGCACGACCATAACGCCCAGAATGATCAGCGACGCGTTCCAGGTCCACTTGTCCTTGATCTCGACGACCTCGGTGAATTCGCCTTCGGGCTTCTCGGCCAACTGTTTCGCGAACAGGAACCGGAGCATGATGAGCACTCCGATCCAGCAGATGAGGACGGGCCATCCCATGCGGATCACGAACGTGTTGAAATCGATGTCGGCCGCCGAGCCGATCATGATGTTCGGGGGATCGCCGACGAGCGTGCCGATGCCGCCGGTGTCCGACAGGAGCGCGGCCGCGAGCAGATAGGGAATCGGGTTGATCTTCTGCGCCCGGGCGATGAGGATGATGAGCGGACCGAAGATCACGACGGTCGTGACGTTGTCGAGCAGGAGCGACAGGAAGGTCACCGCGCTGCCGATCAGTACGAGCATCAGATAGAGCCGCCCCTTGCTCATCCGGGCGAGCTTGTAGGCGAGCGCGTTGAACCCGCCCGTCGGGATCATGATCGAGACGATCGTCATCATGGCGGCGAGCAGGAAGATCACGTTCCAGTCGACGGCTTCGATCGCTTGCTCAGGCGTATAGAACCCGTAGACCTGCCCGACGACGACCATCGCAACGGCGCCCGCCGCGGCGACCTTCGACCGTTCATAGCCATGCAGGTACTCGGTGAAAATACCGACGAAGGTCACGGTGAGCACGATCGCGGAAGCGAGCATTGCATCGTTGAATACGAGGTCTTCCATGTGCGGGTTCCCCAGGTTTCTGTTCTTGGATGTCTGCGGAAGGCAGGTTCCGCTGCGGGCGCAAGCTTAGCGACTACGGCGCGCCGCTGCAAAGGATTTCGGTCAGGATTCGCCGCTTTCGCCGGACACCTCGTCCCAGAGCGCGCGGCCGCCGCTCTGGCTTCGAATGTACTCGAGCATGGCCTCGTGCGCGGCCTCCTCCCCGGCCGTCGCGCGCGGGACCGGGAGCGCGAGACCGTCGCGCTCGACGCGTGCGTATTCCCCGGCATCCGCAAGCGCCGCGGCATCGTCGCCGTCGAGCGACAGGCTGCCCTGCGCGCCGGTCATGATCAGGTAGACCTCGGCCAGGATCCGCGCGTCGAGCAGGGCCCCGTGCAGCTCGCGCCTGGAAACGTCGACGCCGTGCCGCCTGGCTAGCGAATCGAGATCGTTCTGCTTGCCGGGATGCAGGCGCCGGGCGAGCGCGAGCGTGTCGAGCACCTCGCAGCAGTCCCTTACGTCGGCGGGCGCATCGGGCACGCGCCTGAGTTCATGGTTGATGAACTCCACGTCGAACTCGGCATTGTGGATGACGAGCTCGGCGCCGCGCACGAACTCGAGAAACGCTTCGGCGATGTCGACGAAGTAAGGCTGGGTGGCCAGAAACTCGTCGTCTATACCATGCACTTCGAGCGCTCCCGCGTCGACGGTTCGGCCCGGGTTGATGTAACGGTGAAAGGTGCCCGCCGTTACGCGGCGGTTGAAGAGTTCCACGCAGCCGATTTCGATGATCCGGTGGCCGGAAGCCGGGTCGAGTCCGGTCGTTTCCGTGTCAAGTACGATCTGCCGCATCGTCCAGTCCCTGGTTGGCCAGCCGGTCGGCGCGCTCGTTGTCGGGGTGTCCGGCGTGCGCCTTGACCCAGTGCCAGGAGACGTCGTGCCGGTCGGCCAGCGAGGCGAGGTTCCGCCACAGATCCTGGTTCTTGACGGGTTTGCGGCTGGCCGTGCGCCAGCCGCGCCGGCGCCAGTTCGGCAGCCACTCGGTGATCCCGTTGCGGACGTAGGTCGAATCGGTGTGGACGTGTACCCGGCAACGCTCCGTGAGCGCTTCGAGTGCGCGGATCGCGGCCGTGATCTCCATGCGGTTGTTGGTCGTGTCCGGTTCTCCGCCGCACAGTTCCCTGACCCGGCCATGGTACTTGAGCACCACGCCCCAGCCGCCCGGACCGGGATTGCCCCGGCAGGCGCCGTCGGTGAAGGCCTCGACTTCCTTGATCCGCAACTCGCGTCCTGCCCCGTTCACCCTGAGTGCGATGCTATTCGCCGGAGGCGACGCCTGGTGTCCGCGAGGCGCGTGTCGTCGGCTCGACCAGACCGCCGACGGCCCGGAGCCGCGGCCGCTTCCAGGCCGGACGGATCGGCGTGATCCGGTGGACCCGTTTCTCGGCGCACAGCATGTAGCTGCCGGCCAGGAACGGGAGCCAGCGTCGCGCCCATCGTTCGCGCGGCAACCTCCCGAAGCGCCTGATCCGCTCGAACGGCAGCGTATGGCAACAGGGCGTGACCGATTCGATTTCGAAGCTCAGCAGCGTGAGCCAGTCGCGCAGGCGGCCCTCGCGGATCATGCGGCGATGGCCGTGCGGATAGCCGTCGCGCGACAGCAGATGACGCAGCCCCCAGGGGCCGCCCGGAACGAAACCGAGCACGATCAAATGGCCGTCGGCGCGCAGCACGCGGTCGGTTTCGCGCAGCAAGGCATGCGGGTATTCGGTGAGTTCGAGCGTATGGGGCAGCAGCACCGCATCGATCGAATCTGTCGCGACCGGGAGTTGCTCCGCAGAGCCGGCGACGTCCGCGTCGCGATCCTCCGCGTGCAAGCCCAAAAACGCCGCGTGTTGGGTCCGGGCATGACGCAGAAAGTCCTTGCGGCCGCCCCAGGCGCCGATCTGCAGCAACTGCTCGCCGAACACGCGATCGAGCGCCTGGCGCACGACGTGCTGCTCGTTCGCCAGGCAGCGCCGCCCGAGCGCCGTCTCGAGCCAGGCTGGGTGTGCTTCAGGCGACGGCATCTGTAGTCCCGTTCCGGGAATCGTCAAGCACTCGCGTGGTCCGGTCGAGGCTCGCCGAACGTTTTTGTCCACGGGATGCCATCAGGCAAATATCGGCCAAAACCGGTGCGAGCGCAACGATGTGACGGGGTGCGGTAACGACTTTCCTGGCGGTCAACGCACGTTTGCAGCGTCCCGCATAGCGTGGACGCTCGCTATCCCGACTGGTGCGCCCGGACCGCGGGCTGCGGCGCCGATTTTCGATCCCGGGCGCGCCGGAGGGATCTGCGCAGCGCGCGCAGCACACGTTGGAACCCGATCCATGTACCGGCGACGGCGCCAACGGTTACACCGAGCATCAGGGGCCACATCATCAGGTCCCAGATCGGCCGACTTCGCACCAGCGCCGAGAAATCGCCTCTGTGCAGCGCATGAAAGACCCAGCGCAACCACTGTCGCTCACGGTCGACGGCGTACGCAAGCTCGCCCGTCACGGCGTCCAGATAGAACCGTTCGCCGTCTTCGTACTGAATCCGAAACACCGGGAAACGCCGCTCTTCGTGATGGCTGAAGTAGTAGGCATCGTCTTCGGTCAGCCAGCCTGCTTGCATGACGGGGACATCGGGCCGCATGACGCCTGCCGCCTGCGCGTAGAAGTCGCCCGGGAGCTTCTCGGGTTGCAGCGTCCCGGCATTGAGACGTATCCGTTGCGTTTCCTTGTCCGCAGCGATCGCCTGGAGCTGTCCGCCGACCATCGCGACGTCGAGGCGTACGGCGGCGGCAGGGATGTTCTGAGCCGGCAGCGCACTGACAAACGCGCTGGCGTTCTCGAAGTCGACCGCGCCGTCCCTGAGGCGTTCGTACTCGAGACCAAAGCCGCGGCCTTCGAGCGCTCCGAACGCGTTGACCGAAAACAGCCCGCTGATCAGCCAGGTCAGCGTGAAAAGACCGAAGACCAGACCGGCGTAGTGGTGCCAAAGCGCCCATCCACGGTAGGGCGACCTGCGGCCGTTGCGCCGCGTCTTGTATTGCCTGAGCCCGATATAGATGCCGACGACGGTCAGGAACAGGCTGACGATCGTGAGCCAAACCACCACCTGCAGCCACACGCCGGCGTGCTGCCGCAACGCCGTGGGGTAGAGCCAGTGAATGACGGCGCCCATCCAGTTCAAAAAACGCTGCCGGAGGGTCGTCATCTGGACGACTTCTCCGGTCGTGCTCGAAACGTAGAGTTCGGTGCCCGGGGGGTCGTCCATCGCGAAGTGGAAAAGTGGGCGGTGGGGGTGATAGCTCGCATACACGGTCCACTGGTCGCGTTCGATCAGGTCAAGCAGTCTCGGGCTGCCCTGCAGACCGTACTCGGCAGCCGAGGCCGCGGCGATGGAGTGAGCATCGGCTGCGAAGAACTCGGGAAGGTACTCGCCGGTCCGCAGATCGATGACGTGTTGATCGCGGCCGTCGATGAGGCGAAGCACGGGACTGCCGGCCATCATTTCGAGTCGGAAACGATCGATCCCGATGTTGCTGAAGTCGTCAGGCAACCGGCAGCACGCGGAGAGATCCAGAGGCGCGAGGCCGGCGAGGCGTTCGCTGTCGTCGAGCTCCGGATACTGTTCGTACATCATCACGAATCCCGACAGGCACCACAGCGAGATCACGACCCCGAGGGCTATTCCCAGGTAGCGGTGAATAAGGAACAGCGATCTGATCATGGCTTACCCATGCCGGCCCCGATATCCGCAGGCTCTGTGAACGCTGCCGCTCGAACGCATGGCTAACCGCGGCCGGGTCAGAACTCGTACCCGTAGGAAACGTGGAAGGTCCGCGGCGTGCCCAGGTTCCGGTACGCGTACGAACTGCCGTCGGCGTCCAGGAAGGAGCGTCCGAGCGAGGAGGCGTAGTCCTCGTCCAGCGCGTTCTCGAGCCGGATGCCGATGCGTTGGCGGCTGCCGTTGCCGAAGCGGTAGGCTCCGCCGAAGTCGACGACCGAGTAGCCGCCGTGCTCCACGCGGCCGATGCCCCCGGACACCGAGTCGTAGAGGTTGCCCACGTTAACCACTGACACGACAAACTCGAAGGGTGAGTCGGGCGACTGGTATGTCAGGTTGGCCTTGAAGGTGCTCTCGGGTATGTCGGTGATCTGTTCGCTGGAACCGCCCGCCTCGGCCGTCGTATCGACATAGTTGACGCTTGCGCTCCAGTCCGGACCGAGTTCGAAGGCCAGGTTGACTTCCCAGCCGTCAAAGTCGACGGTTCGGTCGGTATTGACGCGCATCCCGTCGACGACGCCGATCAGGTCGTCCACGGCGCGCTGGAATGCGACGATCTCCCAGTTCACGTTCGAACCGCCGCGCCCGCCGATGCCGATATTGACGTTGCGGCTCTTTTCGCCTTCGAGATCCGGGTTCCCGAGCGTGCAACAGGGATCGTTGCCGTAGAGCTGCCAGGCGTCCGGCAGGCGGAACGAAGTACCCGCGCTGCCACGCAGATAAAGCGACTCGCTGAAGTCGTGATGCAGGCTCAGGTTGCCGACGGTGACCTCGCCTTCACCGCTCGGGCTGTTGTGCCGGAACCCGAGCGCGATTCGGGTGTTGGCGAGCAGGTTCTCGTTGGTCCTGATCTGCCCGAAGAGCGCGTCCACAGATTCGGTCTTGTCCGCGATCAGCAGGACCTCGTCGCTGCCCGAAAATCGCTGATGTTCGTATCCGGCCGCGAAATCGAACCCGCCCCCGGTCTCGATCCGCGTCATCGCCGTCAGCCCGTAGTCGTCGTAGCCCCAGTACGAGCCATCGTTGACGGTGCGCAGATCGCCCGTTATGGCGCCGTTGTCATCCAGGACATTGTAGATACGCGTGTAATCGGTATCCCAGGTATGCGAGTAGGCCTTGATGAAGAGGCCGATATTGTCGGTCGCCTGCAAGTCGTACTTGAGGGTCACGATGTCCTCGTCGCGTGCGTTGTACGTCTCGTGGTTGAGATTGGCGCGCGCGAAATCGAGCTCGGCGTCGGTGAGCTGGTAATGCAGGGTCAAACGCGAGCTTGCGCCGAAGTCGTAGGCGTACTTGAAGCCGAGCATGGCGACGTCGTAGCCGCGGTCGCGGTCGGTCGCACTGGGTTGAATGTCCTCGTCCCCATACGGCTGGATTCCGTCGGCCTCGTCGCTTGACGCATAGAGCACGAACTGGTGTCCACCCGATGACGCCCGATAATCGACGTTCGCGTGAACCCCGTCATTGCCGTCCACGGCGAGTCCGACCCGTCCCTGCGGGCTGTCCGAGAAGGACCTGGTCACCACGTTGACCACGCCGGCGACGGACTGCGTGCCGTAGAAGATTCCCTGGCCGCCGTAGAGCACTTCGATGCGTTCCACCATGTGGGCGGGAACCGTATCGAGAGGGCTCGTGGAGTTGTAGAGCCGGTTGTTGATCCTGACGCCGTCGATGAGCCAGAGGATGTCCTGGCAGCGCGAGCCCTGCAGCGAGCAGCCCACGTAGTCGAAAGCGCCGTTCTTGGGCGCCAGGTAGAGCCCGGGAACCTTCATCTGCAGACTCTGCGCCAGGTCGTTGAAACCGCCGAGCTCGAGTTCGGCCGCGGTGATGATTTCGACGCGGTTGCCGAACTGCTGCAGGTCCAGCGGGATCGTCTCCTCGAGGCGGGCGCCCACCACGATGACCTCCTCCTGGGGCTCGTTTGCGGCGTCCTGACCGAGCGCGGGCGCCGCGATCGCGAGACCCGAAAGCGCAAGTACCGAAGCGATGTCGGTGGATCGATGGCCTGTCATGACTTAACCTCTTCGGCCGATGTCTCGCCGGTACGCGGACACGACCCGGATGAACTACATCCCGCTCACTCGATCGCACGCGAAAGTGCCGAGGAAGAAACGATGCGCAAAATCGCCCGCGTGGCGGTCCGCCAATCGCCGGCGGTCTGCGCATCTTAGGGATTCCCATCGAAAACAATGAGTTAAAAACGGTTCATTAACGGTTAAAATTGACCCCTCAGGGAGCAAATGCATGACTTTTCTCGCCGGCAAGCGGGCCCTCGTGATCGGGCTCGCAAGCAACCGCTCGATCGCCTGGGGCATCGCGAAAGCGATGCGCCGCGAAGGCGCCGAGCTCGCTTTCAACTACCAGACGGACAAGCTCGCCGGGCGCGTGAACAGGTTCGCCGCGGAACTCGGCAGCGACATCGCACTGCCGCTCGACGTGAGCGACGACCGGCAGATCGACGGGTTCTTCGAGAAGCTTGCCGCGCACTGGGACGGCTTCGACATCCTCGTGCATTCGGTCGCTTACGCACCCGCCGACCAACTCGACGGCCGCTACATCGATTCGGTCGACCGCGAGGGCTTTCGCATCGCTCACGACGTCTCAAGCTACAGCTTCGCGGCGCTCGCCAGGCGAGCGGAACCGATGATGGAGGGACGTGGCGGCGCGCTGCTGACGCTGAGCTATCTCGGCGCCGTGCGCGCGCTGCCGAATTACAACGTCATGGGCCTCGCCAAGGCCAGCCTCGAAGCGAACGTCCGGTTTCTCGCGCTCGATCTGGGCCCGAAGAACATTCGCGTGAACGCCGTTTCCGCGGGGCCGATTCGCACGCTCGCGGCATCCGGCATAAAGGGTTTCAGAAGCATGCTCGCGCGCGTCGGCGCCGAAGCGCCGCTCAGGCGCAACGTCGGCATCGACGATGTCGGCAACGCCGCCGCATTCCTGTGTTCGGATCTCGCCGCGGGAATCACCGGGCAGGTCGTCTATGTCGATGCCGGCTACAGCATCGTCGGCCTGAGCGTCGCGGGCGACGGGCCGTAAGGGCTCAGAAGAACTGGGGATTCAGGATTTCGTCCGGAATGCGGACGGTAGCGCTGTCGACCACGCCCTCGACGTAGCTCGAAAGCTCAATCATCCCGGCGAGCTCCGCGAGTTCGCGTTGCCGCTCGTCGCGCGCTTCGCGGGGGATCTCGTCAGGCTCTCCCGCTTCGACGCCCGATAACAACAGTACGGCGCGACCGCCGTTTGTCAGGGGTACGGGTTCCCGGATCGGGTTTCCCGCCTCCGGCCTGCCGAGCCCGAACGCAACGGCGAGAACCTCCGTTGGCACCTCGGGGCTTGCGCGTTCGGTCCAGGCCGGTGCGTTCCAGCGGCCGCCGTGCTCTTCCGCGGCAGCCTGGTCTTCGGCGCCCAGCGTCACTGCCGCCGTGAACGCGTCCGCCGCTTCCGCTGCCAGGCCCTCGGCGGCCCGGCGCGCGAGCTCCGTGCGAATCTCCTCGGCCACGGCCTCGAGGGCTTGCGGTGCGGGAAGCTCGTGGGCCGTCACGCGCAGCACGACGACATGGTCGTCGGCGAGTTCGATCAGTTCGCTGTTCGTGCCGCTCGACAGCGTGTCCGGCCCGAACGCCGCCTGCACGACTGGCGCGCTGTTCGTAAACAGAGATGGGTCTCCATTGCGCGGGAAGCCAGCGGCCGTGCGCAGCGGCAGCTCCGTTTCCGCGGCGACCGTCGCAAGCTCGTCGAAGGCATCGAACGCGAGGTCCGCGAGCTGATTGGCCCGGTCGAAGAAAAGCGCTTCGGCGCCTTCGTTCTGCAACTCGGCACGCAACTCGTCCTGGACGTCCTCGAACGACTGCAGGTCACCGGCGCGGACCTCGTCCAGACGCAACACGTGGTAACCGAAGTCCGTTTCAACGACATCGGAAATATCACCGACCTGCATCGCAAACAGCGTATCCTCGAACGGCCCCGCAAGCGTCCCGAGTGCGATCCAGCCAAGGTCGCCGCCCTGCCCGCTCGTTCCGGCGTCGTCGGAGAGCTCAGCGGCGAGTGCGGCGAAATCCTCGCCGTTTCGCGCCCGTTCGAGTGCCGCGCCGGCTCGCGCCCGGGCGTCTTCTGCGCCGCCTTCGCCGACTGTCATGAGGATGTGCCTTACGCGCCGTTCCTCGCTCGTGGCGAAGCGTTCCTGCTGCTCCTCGTAGTAGCGCCTGAGCGCCTCCTCGCTGGTGTCGATCTCCGCAGCGAGCATCGCGCGGCTGAGTTCGATGTATTCGAGGTCGACCGTTTCCTCGCTCATGTACAAGGCGCCGTTGGCTTCATGGTGCGCGGCGACCTCTTCGTCGGTGACTTCCACCTGATCGAGAAAATCCTCGACGGCGAAGAGCGCATAGGCGAGTTCGCGGCGTTCGTTGACGAGACCGATGTAACGGCGAAACTCCGCCGGCGTGAGGAAGGTCGTGTCGATGATGCCGTCCTGCAGCTCCTGCAGGCCGAGCTGTCGTCGCTGCAGCGTTTCGAACCCGGTCGGAGTCAGGCCCTGGCTGCTCAGTACCGCCCGGTACACCTCGATCGAGAATACGCCGCCGACCTGGAAGGCAGTCAGGGCGCGGATGCTGTCGCCGACCCGTTGATCGGAAACCCTGTAGCCCGACTCCGTCGCGCGCTGGGTCAGCGCCTCGGTGCGCACGAGCTGATCGAGCACGTTGCGCCGGAATTCGAGCCTCAGGTCGTCCGTCAGCTCGATCCTGTACAACTGCTGGTATTCGCTCTGCTGGCGCTGCAGCTCCTGCTCGAACTCGAAGAGCGGGATGTCGGCGCCGTTGACCCGTGCCGCGAACGTGGCGCCGGTCAGGGAGAAGTCGATGCCGAAGAAAACGAAGGTGACCGCGATCAGCGCAAGAATCGCGATAGCCACCCAGCGGCCGATCGATTCCCGAAAGTTCTGCAACATGGTTCGCTCGCCAAAACTGAAGGGACAGGCCCGCGCCCGGATCGCCGGAGCGGCAAGCCTGTCCCGATCAGTCTATCTGGCGGAGTGGACGGGACTCGAACCCGCGACCCCCGGCGTGACAGGCCGGTATTCTAACCAGCTGAACTACCACTCCGGCAATTGCTCTGGTGGGTGCTGAGGGGATCGAACCCCCGACCTTCGCCTTGTAAGGGCGACGCTCTCCCAGCTGAGCTAAGCACCCCGGGACTCAAGAAGGCTAATTTACGGCATCCCTCAACGCCTTGCCAGCCTTGAACCCCGGTACGTTGCTAGCCGCGATCTGAATCGTCTCTCCGGTTCTCGGGTTACGCCCGCTTCGGGCCGCCCGGTGCTTGACACTGAACGTGCCGAACCCCACCACAGACACCTGTTCCCCGTCACTCAATGCCGAGGTGATGGCTCCCACCACGGCATCGACCGCACGGCCGGCATCGGCCTTGGAGAGGTTTGCAGCACTTGCTACCGAATCGATCAATTTGGCTTTGTTCATTCCAATCCCTTACGCGCTTTCGCGGCTTCTCATTTACCCCAAACGCTCATGGCGTCTCCCAAAGAATTTTTCTTCGTCCTCCGGAGGCGGACACCGTCTCCGCCTGGCCGGTCGCGCGCGCGGGGACTGCAAGAAAATGGCGTTATACCAAGGCGGTTTTTGACGTGTCAACCAACGCGCGTTTGCAGTGCTAATGCGGCAAATGAGCCTCGTTCGGGTCGCCTTCCTGAGGCGCGGGATCGCGTTCGGCAGCCGCCGGTTCGGCCGCTTTCGGATGGGGCCGATGCTGCAGAGCCAGGTCGAAAACCTCGTCGATCCACTTGACCGGAACGATCTCCAATTTGTCCTTGATATTCTTTGGAATTTCAACCAAATCCTTCTCGTTTTCCGACGGAATCAGCACCGTATCGATGCCGCCCCGGTGGGCCGCCAGCAACTTCTCCTTCAGGCCGCCGATCGGCAGCACTTCGCCGCGCAGCGTGATTTCCCCCGTCATCGCGTAGTTCGAGCGCGCGGGAATCTTCGTGAGCGACGACACGAGCGCTGCGCACATCCCGATGCCCGCCGACGGGCCGTCCTTGGGCGTGGAGCCCTCCGGAACGTGGATGTGGACATCGAGATTCTGCGGAAACTCCTCGTCGATGCCGAGCACGCCTGCCCGGCTGCGAACGACGGTCATCGCCGCCTGGACGGATTCCTGCATCACGTTGCCGAGTTGCCCGGTCTGGATGAGCTTGCCCTTGCCCGCAACGGTGGCCGCCTCGATCGTGAGCAATTCTCCGCCGACTTCGGTCCAGGCCAGGCCAGTCACCTGACCGATCTGATCGTTCTCCTCGGCACGCCCGTAACGGAAACGGCGCACGCCCAGATACTTGCCGACGTTGCGATGGTTGACGCGCAGGGCCTTCTTGCGCGGCCTGAGCAGCAGTTGCTTGACGACCTTGCGGCAGATCTTCGCGATCTCGCGCTCGAGGTTTCGGACGCCGGCCTCGCGCGTGTAATAGCGGATGATGTCGATGATCGCCGTGTCGGAGATCGCGACCTCTTCCTTCTCGAGGCCGTTCTGGCGCATCTGCTTCGGGTTCAGGTAGCGCTTGGCGATATTGAGCTTCTCATCCTCCGTGTAGCCGGGCAGGCGGATGACTTCCATGCGATCGAGCAGCGGCGGGGGAATGTTCAGGCTGTTGGCCGTGCAGACGAACATCACTTCGGACAGATCGAAGTCGACCTCGAGGTAGTGGTCGTTGAATGTCGAGTTCTGCTCGGGATCGAGCACTTCGAGCAGCGCCGAGGACGGGTCGCCGCGGAAGTCCATCGACATCTTGTCGACTTCATCGAGCAGGAACAGGGGATTGCGCACCTTGGCCTTGCCGAGGTTCTGGATGATCTTGCCGGGCATCGAGCCGATGTAGGTCCTGCGGTGACCGCGGATCTCCGCTTCGTCGCGGACGCCGCCGAGCGACATGCGCACGAACTTGCGGTTCGTGGCGCGCGCGATGCTCTGCCCGAGCGATGTCTTGCCGACGCCCGGGGGACCGACCAGACACAGGATCGGGCCCTTGAGCTCCCTGACGCGTTGCTGCACCGCCAGGAACTCGAGGATCCGCTCCTTGACCTTCTCGAGACCGTAGTGATCCTCCTCGAGCACCTGTTCGGCCGCCTCGAGATCCTCGTGCACCTTCGTGCGCTTCTTCCACGGCACCTTCACGAGCCAATCGACGTAGTTCCTGACGACGGTCGCTTCGGCCGACATCGGCGACATGAGCTTGAGCTTGTTGAGTTCGGAGGTGGACTTCTCCCTGGCTTCCTTTGACATGCCCGATGTCTTGATCTTCTGCTCGAGTTCGGCGAGTTCGTTCGGCGCCTCGTCCATGTCGCCGAGTTCCTTCTGAATGGCCTTCATCTGCTCGTTCAGGTAGTACTCGCGCTGGCTCTTCTCCATCTGCTGCTTGACGCGGCCGCGAATTCGCTTCTCGATGCCCAGCATTTCGATCTCGCTGTCGATCAGGCCGAGCACGTGCTCCAGGCGCGGGCGGACTTCGACGAGCTCGAGAATCTTCTGCTTCTCGGACAGCTTGAGCGCCATGTGAGCGGCCACGGTGTCGGCCAGCCGGCTGTTGGAGTCGACGCCGGCGAGCGTGGTCAGAATCTCCGGCGGAATCTTCTTGTTGAGCTTGACGTACTGCTCGAACCTCGCCACGACCGAACGGGACAGCACGTCCATCTCGCGATCGTCATTGTCGTCGTCCTCGTCGAGCAATTCCGCCTCGGCCGAAAAGCAGTCGTCGATCTCAAGCTCGTGGAGCCTCGCTCGCGCGGCGCCCTCGACGAGCACCTTGACCGTACCGTCGGGCAACTTGAGCAGTTGGAGAATCTTGGCGACGGTCCCGATCAGGTAGAGGTCCGATTCCTCAGGTTCGTCCACGTCCGCCTGGGTCTGCGCGACCAGGAAGATGTCCTTGCCGGATTCCATGGCCTGATCGAGCGCAACGATGGACTTCTCCCGCCCGACGAAGAGCGGAATCACCATGTGCGGGTACACGACGACGTCCCTCAGGGGCAGTATCGGCAGACGCCCGCCGCTCACGAGATCGGACCTGACTGTTTCCATGCGAATTTCCCGAATGACTACCTGCGCGCACGGCGCCGGCATCGTTGTGACTACAGCTTGGGGCGGCACGCCCCGAAATCAACCGCGCACGACAACCCGTGACGAAATTCCCGCTGCATCGTCGGATGCGTCGCGGGCGCATGCCACGGGAAACTAGTCTCCGACGGCGGCTCGCTCCTCGGTCTCGTAGATGACGTAGGGCTTCGTGTCGCCCGTAACCACGGCATCGTCGACGACCACCTTGGTTGCGCTGCTCATCGACGGCAGGTCGTACATCGTGTCGAGCAATACGTTCTCGAGAATCGTGCGCAGCCCGCGGGCGCCGGTCTTGCGCCGCATGGCCTTGTGCGCGATCGCGCGCAGGGCATCGTCGCGGAACTCGAGCTGCGCGCCTTCCATCTCGAACAGCCGCTGGTACTGCTTGGTCAGCGCGTTCTTCGGTTCGACGAGAATCTCGACGAGCGCGTCCTCGTCGAGTTCCTCGAGCGTTGCGACGACGGGCAGCCGGCCGACGAACTCGGGGATCAGGCCGTACCTGATCAGATCCTCCGGTTCCACCTCGCCGAGCAGCTCACCGATGTTTTGTGCGGTGTCGGCGCTTTGCACGTGGGCCACGAAGCCGATGCCGCTGCGCCTGGAGCGATTCAGGATGATCTTGTCGAGCCCCGAAAACGCGCCGCCGCAAATGAACAGGATGTTCGACGTGTCGATCTGCAGGAACTCCTGCTGCGGGTGCTTGCGTCCGCCCTGCGGCGGTACGGAGGCGACCGTGCCCTCGATGAGCTTCAGAAGCGCCTGCTGGACACCTTCGCCGGAGACGTCGCGCGTGATCGACGGATTGTCGGACTTGCGCGAAATCTTGTCGATCTCGTCGATGTAGACGATACCCGTCTGCGCTTTCTCGACGTCGTAGTCGCACTTCTGCAGCAACTTCTGGATGATGTTCTCGACGTCTTCGCCAACGTAACCGGCCTCGGTCAGCGTCGTCGCATCGGCGATCGTGAACGGCACGTTGAGCAGGCGCGCCAGCGTCTCCGCGAGCAGGGTCTTGCCGCAACCCGTCGGGCCGATCAGCAGGATATTGCTCTTGGCAAGTTCCACATCCTGCTTGCCCTTTTCCTTGAAACGCGTCTGCAGCCGCTTGTAGTGATTGTAGACCGCGACGGACAGCACCTTCTTGGCGATCTGCTGGCCGATCACGTACTCGTCGAGCACGGCCTTGATTTCGTGCGGCTTCGGCAACTCGTCGCGGCCGCGCTCGGCGCGGTCGTCAAGTTCCTCGCGGAGGATGTCGTTGCACAGTTCGACGCACTCGTCGCATATGAACACCGAGGGCCCTGCGATCAGCTTGCGGACTTCGTGCTGACTCTTCCCGCAGAACGAGCAGTAAAGCAGTTTACCGTCGTCGGATTTGCCGCGAGAATCGTCGGTCATTGGCAGTCCTTCCGCCCAGCTTCGAAGCGTGTTCCGGCGTTATAGCATTAGTTCCGAACGTCTGCAAAGCCGTATTTCGCAGCCAATCAGTACGAATTCGGAGCCCTAAACTTTTGACTTTTCAGCGATTACTGTCCGAGTCCAGGCGTTTTTCGAGCACGGCGTCAATCAAACCGTAATCGACCGCGGTGGCAGCGTCCATGAAGTTGTCGCGATCGCTGTCCTGCGCGATCCGTTCGACGGGCTGACCGGTATGCCGCGCCAGGATTTCGTTCAGTTGCTCGCGCAGTTTCAGGACTTCGCGAGCGTGGATGTCGATGTCCGACGCCTGTCCCTGGAACCCGCCGCTCGGCTGATGAATCATGACGCGCGAGTGCGGCAGACAGAAACGCTTGCCCTGCGCGCCGCCGGCGAGCAGCAATGCGCCCATGCTCGCGGCCTGGCCGACGCAGATCGTGCTGACGTCGCACTTGATGAACTGCATCGTGTCGTAGATGGACAGGCCCGCGCTGACGATGCCGCCCGGCGAATTGATATACAGATGAATGTCCTTGTCGGAATTCTCCGACTCCAGGAACAGCAACTGCGCCACGACGACGTTGGCGACATGGTCGTCGACCCCGCCGACGACGAAAACGATCCGGTCCTTGAGCAGCCGCGAGTAGATATCGTACGCGCGCTCGCCGCGGGCCGTCTGCTCGACGACCATCGGGACAAGGTTCAGTCCTTTGGTGCTCACCATCCGCTCCTCGACTCCCGGCCCCGCAACGCTAGCCGGATTCCGCCGCTTCCGCCGTGCCCATGAATTCATCGAAAGTCATCTTCTTGCCGGTCACCCTGGCGCGCTCCGTGAGCAGTTCCACGACCTGATCCTGAACGACGGCCGACTCCACCTGCGCCATGAGTTCCCGGTTGCTCCTGTAAAGCTGCGCGGCTTCGTGCGGGTTTTCGTACGGCGCCGTGAGCGTGTCCAGGCGCTCCTCGACCCGCGAGCGATCGAGTTCAAGCCCCTGCCGGGCGATGAACTCCTGCACGAGCAGCGATATCTTGACACGTCTGGCGGCGGCGTCCGCAAACAGCTCTCTGGCCGGAGCCTGCTCGGGATCGTCGGCGCCGAGCCTGCGCATCGCTTCGGCCTGCAGGAAATCGATCTCCTGCTCGGTGAGCGCGTTCGGCACCTCGATCTCGTTCGCGTCGAGAAACGCTTCGAGCACGTTGGTGTTCGCGTGCGATCTGAGCCTCTCGTCGAGTTCGCGCTGCATGTTGTCGAGCACCTGACTGCGGAGCTGCTCGATGTCGCCGTCCTCGATTCCGAAATTGGTGAGGAACTCGTCGTCGACCTCGGGCAGCACCTGTTCCTCGACGCGATGCACCGCGATCTCGAACACGGCCTTCCTGCCGGCCAGTTCCTCCACCGGATAGTCCTTCGGAAACTTGACCCTGGCGCGCTTTTCGTCACCGGACCTGACGCCCTTGAGCGCCTTGTCGAAGTCATGGATCACCTGCCCGGAACCGAGAACGATCGGGACATCCTTGCCCTCGCCGCCTTCGAACGCCTCCTTGCCGATCTTGCCCGTGAAGTCGACGGTAACTCGATCGCCGGGCGCCGCCGCGCGCTCGACCGCCTCCCAGGTGGCGAGTCCCGCGCGCAGCTTGTCGATCATCGCGTCGATGTCGCTGTCCTCGATCGCGACCTCGGGCCGCTTGACGGCGAGCCCTTCGACGCCCTTGAGTTCGATTTCGGGGTAGACCTCGAAGATGGCCCGGTAGCTGAAATGGTCGTCCTGGCTCGTCAGCGGCTCGATCGCCGGGCTGCCGGCCGGGTTGAGGCGTTCCTGATCGATCGCGCGCGAAAAACTCGTGCGGATGACGTCCGAAAGCACTTCGCTTCGCACCTGGCCGCCGAAACGTTTGCGAACGACCCTGGCGGGCACCTTGCCGGGACGGAACCCCTTGAGCCGCGCGGTCTTGCGCATGTTCTTCAGGCGCGCGTCGATCTCGCGCTCAATTTCATCGGACGGCACACGCACGGTCATGCGCCGCTGCAGCGTACCGGGCGCCTCGACCGAGACGTCGACGTTGGCCGTGCTTGCCATCCTGTTCCGTTCTCCGGCGCCGCGGCGCCAATCTGCCGGTCGGCAATTCTACCAGCCCGGCGCCAAAGCCCAACTGCGCGGGGTGGAATACCTCCTCGCCGAAGACGGCTGAACCGGCAGGACTCGGAGTATCGCCGCGGAATGCCGGCGATGCGAAAGCGTTGGTGCGAAAGGGGAGACTCGAACTCCCACGGGTTGCCCCACTGGATCCTAAATCCAGCGCGTCTACCAATTCCGCCACTTTCGCCCAGGCCCGCCGCCAGGAGCCTGCGCCGCAGGAATTCACGGCTCAAAATTCGCTGTGGGCGAAACGCCTGGCCGAAGACGGCCGATCGCGACTTCCTGCGGCGCAGACTCCTCATTTCCCATTATAGCGGAGCCGCGGGCCTGCCCCGGGCGCCGACAGGGCCAGCATTGACAGTCGTCAAACGCGAGAGCCAGAATCGCAATCGGCCCACCGGCCCGGGGGAAACCATGAAAAAACTCGTTCTCGCGCTCGCGACGGTCTCGGTTCTGCTGCCGGCTGTCTCCGCGGCCGCACCCAACATTCTCGTGATCATCGCGGACGATCTCGGCACGGAATCCCTGGCAAGTTACGGCTTCGGCGAGAGCACGGCGGTGACCCCGACCCTCGATCGGCTGGCGTCAGAGGGCATACGTTTCGAGCGTTTCTGGTCGCAGCACGTCTGCTCACCGACGCGGGCGGCCGCGTTGACCGGCCGTTACGCGTTTCGCACCGGCGTTCGCTCGGCCATCCCGGCCCAGTGGGCGGCGATGGAAGCGCCGACCCCGACATCGCCTGCCCACGCGACCACCGAACTCGTCTACACGCCGGCCGGTCTCGTCGGGGCCGGCAACGAGTCGCTCTCCGCGCGACGGCCCCCACCGCCGAACCGACGCCCGCGCGGACCGTCGACCGACGAGATAATGCTGCCGCGTCTGCTCCAGGCTGCGCCCGAGCCCTACGCCACCGCGGCCGTCGGCAAGTGGCACCTTGCCGATCTCCTGAACGGCCAACTGGATCATCCGAACGATTCCGGGTTCGACTATTACTCGGGCGTACTGTTCGGGGGGCCATCGAGCTACTTTGCGTGGCGGCACCTGGAGAACGGCCAACTCAGGGCCGAATCGGGCTACTACGATACCCACATTACCGAAGACGCGATCCGCTGGATCGGCGAGCAGGGCGACGAGCCATGGTTCCTGTGGATGTCCTACTCCAACCCCCACACTCCGGTGCACCTGCCGCCGCGGGAACTGCTCCGCAGCCCGGCCCGCGACCTGCCGCCGAACTTCGACAGCGAAGAAAACAACCGGGCCTATTTCTTCGCGCAGGTCGAGGCCATGGACACGCTGATCGGCCGGCTGCTCGATAGCATTCCGGATGAAGTCATGCAGAACACCTACGTGATCTTCTTCGGCGACAACGGCACGGTCGAGTGGGACGATCCGCCGCCGCCCAGGGACCGTGACCGCGTCAAGGGAACCGTCTATCAGGGCGGGATCGAAGTGCCGTTGATCGTCACGGGTCCGGGTATCGCGGCGGGGCGTGTCGAGCGCCCGCTCGCTCACGCGGTCGATCTGTTCGCGACGATTCTCGAACTCGCCGAAGTCGACATCGATGCGGCGCTGCCCGGCGACCTCGCCATCGACTCCGTCAGCATTGCGGACCATTTCCACGAGGAGAACCTGCCGAGTCGGCGATCCTGGGTGCTGAGCGAGGGTACGCTGGGCGCGGTAGTCGGCACGGCGATCCGCGACGAACGTTACAAGCTCGTGGTCATCAACGAGCGAGAGGAATTCTACGATCTCGTCAACGACCCCCATGAACTCAGGCCGCTCTCCGTGCCGGATCTCACCGGCGCCGCACGGACCTCATACGAAACGCTGACCGAACGGCTTCGGGCGCTCGCATCGGAATGACAACGCGGGCCTGAAGCTTCAAGGGCGCTGGATGTCCGGCCAGGCGGCGATCACTCGGGATTGTTGCGCGTCAGGTATGCGGCAAGCGCCCGCATATCTTCCTCACCGATCTCCGTAAGCCGAAACGGCGGCATGCGATAGAGGCCGTCGCGCACGTAGGCGGTGATGAGGTCCGCGCTCATGTCCGTGCGTTCGCGCAGATCGGCCGGCAGCTCACCCTGGTACTTGACTTCAAGCGCCTGCGTGCCGCCGCCCGACCACGGCCGGTTGTCATCGTGGCAATGCACGCACCAGGTGTTGTAGACCTGCTCGCCGGTTGCGAGGTCCGCGTCGTCCTGAGCCGACGCGGTGCCGGCGAGGCCAAGGCCCAGCACGAACAGGACTATCCTCGTTTGTGCCACGGCGCCTTCTCCTCGCGCAGATGCTCGGGCCAGATGCCGTATCTGCCGGCCGAAAGTATCCCGTTCGGATCGACGGCATCCTTGAGGGTTTCGTAGAAACGCATGAGTGCGTGATCGTTGAATCCGCAGGTCATGTCCATGACCTCGGTCTGGAAGAAGCTCGGCGTGCGGTATTCCTGCCAGCCGTTGTCGGCCGCGACCTGGACGAGGTACAGGAAGTCCTCGCGCGATTTCCGGTTGGCCTCGATGTCCCGGCCGACGGAAAGCGACGCCAGAAATACGCCGACGCGCGCATGCCAGAACATCGGGATCCTGGCGAAGTACGTCACGCCCGCGTCGATGCCGCGTTCCCGGTACGCCTGATCGAAGACTCGCTGGGCCCTGAAGATGTCCTCGGCGCGCTTCGGAATCAGCGGCGCGAACCACAGGTGTCCCCAGTCCGGATCGGGATTCCTCGGGCTGCGGTTGCCGCCGCGGAATCGGGCCAGGCTCGGCATGCCGAGATGCACCATTTCCGGATTGCCGGGCGTGTTCAAGCGCGCTTTCTCCTCCTCGCTGAGCGGAAACTCGAGCGCGATCTCCTCCTCGAACCAGCAACCCGGTATGGCGGCGGAATAGACATCCTGACAGTGCTCCCACTGCGCCGCGCTGACCTTGAGCGGTGCGTTGAAATCGAGCTTCGCCCACCAGAACCCGGTATTGCGCTCCTGCCTGAGGCGATCGATGGCCGCAAGATCGAGCGGGCCGCTCGACGGCAATTGGGCGCGGATCTCGGGATCCTGTGCGAACGGGGACATGACGTCGCTGCCGAAAAACGTCATGCCGTTATTGATGCCTGAGTTGCTGAGCTCGCACTCCACGTCGATGAGCGCTTCGAGATCCTCGTAGTTCGGCACGTGCACGTAACCGGTCCTGAAGCCCCTGTGGCGCGGTCGGATCCAGAAACCCATCTTCGTCACGACACCGAAGTTCGATTGGCTGAAGATGCCGTCAACGTAAGGGCCGACGCCGTAACGGTAGTGCTGCCACATGGTGGACGTTTCGAGCGCGCCCGTACCGGTGCGCACGAGATCGCCGTTCGCGAGCACGACCTCCATGCCGCAACCGGTGCTGAAACGGTCCCGACCAAAATCGGTATAGGTGTGAGCGACGCCGCGATCGAGCGCGTGGCCGATCAGGCTGCCCCAGGCCGGGTCCGGTATGTCGAGGTCGAGTTCGAGGTTGTTGTCCCGGAAGTGCTGATAGATCTGGAAGAAGGTCACGCCCGGTTCGACGAGCACCGTGTGGTTGCGGGTGTCGACTTCGAGAATGCGGTCCATGCGCTTCAGATCGAGCACCATGCTGCCGGAGTACGCCGGCGCCGCACTGCCGTATCCGAGGTTCTTGCCCGTGGAGATCGGGTAGATCGGAATCCGGTATCGATTGCAGACCCGCATGATGGCCTGCACCTGCTCCGATGAATCGGGCGCGATCGCCGCCGAGGTCAGCCGTTCCCCCTCATCGTCGTAGAAGGGCGAATAGGTGTCCCGGTACAGCGCCACGGCCTCCGGAGACGTGAACACCCATTCGGAGCCGACGATGTTCTCGAACTCCTGCAATGCCTGGTTGAAGTCGCTTTCGCTTACTCCCGGTGGAATCGCCATCGAAATCTCCCTCTCGTCCTGATCTTTACGCTATGGTCTTCAAGGAATCGCCGCTCAGCCCGCGCGCTCCCTGACCGGTGTCACCAACCATGAGACCGGCCGCTGCCCGGCCGTCTCATGCACAAGTTGCTCGTGAAAGGCGTCGCGCGCGAGCATGCCGATCCGAAAGGCATTCTCGTCGGTCGTCATGCCGAGCACGGTCCTCGGTGTCTCGAGCAGCGTGCGGTACAGCTCCATGCGCTCGCGAAGGCCGATGTCACCGCTGAGCGCGACGGCAGTGCCGCCTGCACCCAGGGCCTCGCGCGCGAAACGCCGGCAGTCGGCGTACTCCGCGTTGTAGACGATTAATCGATCGGCCGGTTCGCCGACCGTGGCCAGGGCGCCGAGTCCGGTCGCGGGCAGCACGAGCACGCCGCTGCTCATCTCAAGGAAATGTCGCCGGTTGATCATCCCCCGAAGTCCTCCGTCGCTCGACGCCGCCAGCGGCGAGCCTGTTACATCGTTGTTCCTTGCCGAGCCGCCTGCCGGTGGCCCCGTCACGAGCGACTGATCGTAGCACAACATTTCTGCCGAACCCCGGCCGCTTGATCATTCTTGACGATTCTTCCCGCGAACCGGCGAACGCATACGGTAACATCGTGCCGGCAACGCCCGTCGGTCACGGAATCCCGAACGGGTGTTTTTCCAACGCGGAGGAAAAGCAATGAGAATCACGCTGCTGACGGCTGGTCTTGCGGCCATGCTGCTGGGCTTCGGCCCGTCGCAGGCGCAGGAAAGCCAGACCATCGTCGTCTTCGGCGCCAGCGGCAACATCGGCGGACTCGTCGTTGCCGAGGCGCTCGAACGAGGGCACGCGGTTATCGGAATTTCGCGTTCGCCGGACCGGCTGACCGTTGAGCACCCGAATTTCACCGCCCGTCAGGGAGACGTCACCGATGTCGAGTCCTTCACCGAAGTCACGAGCGGCGCGGACTCGGTGGTCATCTCGGTGCAGGGCAATCCCGAGGGCGACTTCGATCCGGCCAACTCGACCCATGCGCGTGCGGCGAGCACGGCGATCGCGGCTTTCGGCGCGATGGAGGACGCTCCGTACGTCATTCAGGTGGGAGGCGCCACCACGATGCTCGATACGGTCGAGGAGATGATCGCAGCCGCGCCGATGCCCGTCGCTGAAGGTACGCAACCGTATTCGTTCCTGATCGGTCACAGGGTTGCGCTCGACACCTACCTCGCAAGCGACATCGACTGGACGGTCATCACCCCGCCGTTCGGGATTCTCGGCTACTCCTTCGGCGGCATCACGGACACGACGCGGCGCGGCGAGTACCGCACATCGACGACCGGTTTCGTCACCGATGCCGACGGCAACAGCTCGATTTACGTGGCCGATCTTGCGGCTGCGATGGTCGATGAAGCAGAGAACCGGGCGTTCGTGCGGCAACGCTTCACGGTCGGCTACTGATTCGCAAGCGCGAACATGCAACAGGGCCGCTGGACGGACAGCGACGCCGGAATCCTGATCCTGCGCATTACGCTCGCGATCAATCTGTTTCTGAACGGTTGGCCCAAGGTCGTCGAAGGTGTCGAAGGTCAGATGGGATTGCTGGCCGCCAACGGCATCCCGGGCGTCTTCATGTATTTCGTCTACGTGTCGGAGATCGTGGCCCCCGTGCTGCTCGTGCTCGGCCTCTTCACACGGCTTTCGGCCGTTTCGGTGATCATTACGATGGTCGTGGTCTTCTACGTGCTGCCGATTCCGTTCTTCGGGCTCAATCAGTTCGGCGGCTGGAACAAGGAAGGACAGTTGTTCTTCCTGGCGGTCGGCGCGGCACTGTTCTTCACCGGTGCGGGGCGCTACCGGATCGGCGACATGAGCAACAGGCACTGGCTGCTGGACTGAGCACTCTCTGCGTTAGACTCACACTTGCAATATTGGCCGTTCCCGGAGTAGACACCTGATGTCCGTTGGCACGATTACGCGATCGACTGCGCTCTTCCTGTTCGCCTGGGGCATCGGAACCATCGCAGCGGGACAGGAAATCGATTTCGACCGGATCCGCGACGAGGTTGAATCCATCCGGATCGAAGCTCGCGCCCAGCGATTCGAACCCAGGCAGAGTGTGGTAGCCGGGGCTTTCGCCATGCATACGTCCGACTACGACCTCGTCGCGGTCTGGGATCCGGCCGGCAATCGTGCCCATGAGTCCTGGGACATGTCGTTGATCTATCCGCTGCCGGGCACGATGCAGATTGCGTTTACCAACAATGCAACGGTGGGCACCAGGAGACAGAGCGGCGGCCTTGCCGGCCAGTTCGACGGACCCATGGAAAGCTCGCGGATCGGCGCGAACTTCAAGGATCTCTGGCTATCGAACCCGATCCTGCTGCTCGCTCACGCCGAGCAGCGAGCGGTCAGCACTACCGGTAGCGGCGAACGTGCGGCCGAACTGCGCGAACTCGTGCTTGAGGACACGCAATGGTTGGTAGAGATGGACGCAACGAGTGGACTGCCGGCAACGGTCAGTACGACCGAAAACGATCCGCACGAGGGACGCATCGAGAACCGGATCGTTTTCAGCGACTGGCGCGACATCGACGGAGTACCGTTTCCGTTCCGACTGGAACAGTTCACCGGGGACGGACTCGTGCGTCGTGAGGTGAGATCGGCCGTATCCGTCAATCCCGAGGATGCCGAGTCCCTGCTCGCTTTCGATGCGAGCCAGTTGGCGTCCGGCGATCCCGCCATGCGGCGCTGGGGCTGGGACATGTCGCACATCATCCTCAAGCGCGGCGGCGGCGGAAACATCGGCAACTATCCGCAGATCGACAACGTCACGATCGAGGAGATCGCTCCGGGCATCTTCCTGGTGCCCGGCACGCATAACAATCTCATCATCGAGGGTCCCGAGGGGCTGGCCCTCGTGGATGCGAGCTGGTATCCGGAACGATCGCGGACGCTGCTTGCCCTGATGGCCGAGCGCTGGCCCGAAAAACCGATCAGCTACCTGATCCTTACCCATCACCACATCGACCACACGGGCGGCATGCGACCGGTGGTCGAGGCGGGCGCCAGCGTCGTCACGAGCGAAAAGAACGCCGATTACTTTCGGGCGATCTTCGAAACGACCATGGCACGGAGCGTGAACCTCATTGAAGTGGGCCAGTTCCTGTCCCTTGACGAACTCGGACGCGAGATTCACGTTTACGACGTTTACACCGAACATGCCGAAGGAATGATCGCCGCGTACGTACCCGACGAGAAGCTGCTCTTCAATGCAGACCTGTTCTCGCCAAACCGCCCGCTGCAATTCAGCCTGTGGTTCGACGACCTCATGAGCGCGATCAGGTGGCACGGAATCGATGTCGAGAAACACGCGGGCGGTCATGGTTCGGGGATCGCTGCTCATCCCGTGGATACGTCCGGACACACGATGCCCGTGATCCGTCAGGTGGAGACAGGACAATGAGTCGAGCCATGACCGCAGCGGCCGTCGGCGCGTTGAGCGTTTTCGCGCTCGTGCCCCGGCCAGGCTTTTCTCAGGGCGAATCCGGATCGATCAGCGGCAAGCTCATCGATCCGAACGGCTCGATCGTGACCGGACTCGATACGCCGATCCATCTCACTCACAACGCTACGGACGTCGTCTATTCCGCGGATGTCTCCGTCGAGGGATCGTACGCGGTCGACGGGCTGCCGGCAGGCAGCTACCGACTGAGCTTTCCGACGTCCTGTTGCATGTATGCAAGCTATAACGAGGACAGCGTCGCCATTGCGGCCGGCGAGCCACTCGTCCATGACCTGAATCTGCAGTGGCATATCAACCTCGGCACGATCGGTGACGATCCGGGGATGCTCGGCAACGACATGCGATCGAAGTCGAGCGAGGTGTCCGACCCGGCGCCCCGGTTCGCTGACGGTACGCCGGATCTGTCCGGCATCTGGTACAACATCGCGTCCACCGGTCCGGGTCGGCAGCCGGCAATGCAGCCCTGGGCGCAGGACATTGCGCGCCAGTTACGCGAGATGAACGTCGATCCGATCGCCGGCGCCTACTGTCTGCCCTACAGCGCCGTCCCGACGACGCTGAATTTTCCGTACAAGATCGTGCAGACGCCGGATCTGATCGTGCAGATTTCGGAATTCGTCACACCTGCGTATCGGCAGATTTTCCTTGACGACCGCGATCGCCCGGAGTTCTGGAATCCGTCCTGGTACGGTCACTCGCTCGGTCACTGGGACGGCGATACGCTCGTGGTCGAGACGATCGGCTACAACGAGATCACGCCCGGCTTCGGGATACACAGCGAGAGCCTGCGGATCGTCGAGCGCTACCGGCGAACGAGTTTCGGTACGCTCGAGCTTGAAGTCACGGCCGAGGACCCCGATGCGTGGACGGAGCCGTTCACGATACGCCGCACGGCGGGCATCGCCGCCGCCGATCAGGAGATTCTCGAGTTCGTGTGCATGGAAAACAACGACCGGGAAATGAACATCGAAGGGCTGCCGTGGCGGGGCAGGCCATGACAACCAGGAGAGTCCATGTGATCACGGGAGTAACGCTCATGCGCGGTGTTGTCCTGCTCGCTCTTGGCGGCGCCATGGGGATGGCGTTCGCGCATCACTCCTTCGTCGCTCAGTTCGATCCGGAGAAATTCGTCAGCATGACCGGCACCGTGACGAACGTCGAATGGACCAATCCGCACGCGTTCTTCTATCTCGACGTCACCGATGGCGACGACACCGTCAGCAACTGGGCGTTTGAACTCGGAAGCCCGAACACGCTGATCCGGTATCGATGGGGCCGCGATACGATGAAGATCGGCGACCGGATCACCGTCGAGGGCTATCTCGCAAGAGATGGATCGAATCTCGCCAACGCGAAGACCGTTACGTTTCCGGACGGTCGGGTCGTGAACGCGGGCTCGTCGTCGGACTTGAGAAGCACGCGATAGATCGTTGGGCGGCAGCGGAAGCCGGCCGTCGCAGTATGGCCATGCCGGATGGAACGACTGGAGTCGCACTCATCCCTGCAGCCACTTCGGCAAGCCATCGGTCAAGTCGTAGTAGCTGCCCTTGTCGGCGACGTAGATGTGTTCGCGAGCCTGCAGTCCGTCGGGGTCGTCCAGCGTCCCGGCCATGATGCTGACACGGTCCCCGGCCACCCGACGCCAGAACAGGCTCGACCCGCAACGCCTGCAGAACCCGCGCGAGGCGAACTCCGAAGAGGCGAACCATTCGAGGCTCTCGTCGGCGACGATTACGAGCGCATCCCGAGCCACGGCCGTGGCCGCGACGAAATGGCCGCTCGTCCGCCGGCACTGACTGCAGTGACAATACACAACCGGGCGCGGCGGTTCCGTGAGACGGTAACGCACGCCGCCACACAGACAACTGCCGCTCGCCTCAATGTAGCTGTTGGTTGGCATCCGTAGATTCCGTTTGCAAAGGCGCTCCATTGTCCCATGCAATATATTGGCAGCGCTGACTCCAGGTAGCGTGGCCCCCCTCTAATTCAGGTTGACGCAACAGCAAGGAGCAACGGGGGCGCCGACAATGCCCCGGAGCCGGTTGGCGTAAAGCCGGAAATGTACTACCCTAGTAGCATTCAAATTAAGACCGTCGACCACCCGCTTATGAAACTCAGCATCAGCCTCCCGTCCGAGGAAGTCGGATTCGTGGACGCCTATGCGCGCTCGCAAGGCATTAAGTCGCGATCAGGCGTCATACAGGCTGCGCTTCGTCTACTGCGCACATCGCAACTTGCCGACGACTACGCGTCGGCCTGGACCGAATGGACCGAAGAAGACGCCAGGAACTGGGACGCGACAGCAGATGACGGCATCGTGGAGTGAACTCCCCGGTGGCCCTCGGCGGGGCGACATATGGATGGTCGATTTGGCTCACCCGATTGGCGCCGAGGCCGCTTTCGAGCGGCCGGCGGTGGTCGTCAGCAATAACGCGGCCAACGAGAGCGCTTGGGCGATAAGGCGGGGCGTGGTCACGATTGTGCCGGTCACCGGCAACGTTCGACGCGTGTATCCCTTCCAGGTCAGGCTCGCGGCCCGACCGTGCGGTCTGCGGCAAGACTCCAAAGCACAGGCGGAACAAATCCGCGCCATTGCCGTTGAGCGCTTGAAGAATCGCTTGGGCCGCGTGCCGCGAAGGACCATGAACGAGATCGACGCGGCGATGCGGCTGCATCTGAGTATCTGACGGTTCCTGCAGTGCGTCGAACGCGCGTCTGAGTGGGAGTCGGCGCTTCAACGCAAGCGCCCCTCCGGATCCGCGACGTCGAGCCCTGCGATTCCCGCGAAATCCCTGACGTTGCGGGTGAGTAGAGTCGCTCCACGGGCGGCGGCCGTGACGCCGATCGCCACATCGGCAGCCCGCCGGCGAGGCGACCCAAGCTGTCGGAACATCTCCGCTGCCTCCGCCGCGATGGACTCCGAGAAAGGAATGATGCCGTCCTGCTGAAAAAATGCTCGCGCTCGGCCCATCTGCTGGGGAGTACGAGGCCCTCGCATGAATTCGTACCACGCGATCGCGCTCATCTCGATCAACTGGCCCGAATTCGAAATCTCTATCAGCTTCCGCCTCTCTGGCCCGGCTACCGACAACGCGTATACCAGAAAATCGGTATCCAGATGTATCGGCATTCAGAAGTCCTCATCCTGTTCCTTGAGCCGACGGATTTCCTCTTCGGCATCGTGACCCTCGAACAGATCGAACAACTCCTCAAGGACCCGCATCCTCGCTCTGCGCCGCCCCGGAGAAATGCCGAGTGTCGCGTCGCGGTGGCGCAGCACGGCGCGGCGAATGGCTTCGGACACCGAACAGCCGTATCGGAGAGCCAGTTCCCTGGCCGCCGTGCGCACTTCGTCATCCAACAAGAGAGTTGTCCTGGTAGCCATATGAAGTGCCTACTAGATATACATATGATATGCCAATACTAGCGCGCGCGACCGCACGCTGCCCACCAACCACCGAAATCCGGTCGACTCGACCGGAATCGGCGGAAGCGGGACTTGTGCCTGCCTGTCGCGGAAACCGTGCCGGAGCGGATAGACCCAGGCGCAGCGCATGGAAAAGGGCGTTGTCTTTGCCATGCTCCGGTCGGGCGGCAGGAAGGTCGTGACCACCGCAGCCTGAACCGGATTCGAAGCCCCGCCCGTGGGGCGTTCGGGGATGGCTGGAATCGGTATCGGATTCGCAAGTCCGATATTCGCGTCGCGAGACGAGGCGGGCGCCGGCCGTCTCGTCAACGCCCGGCGCCCGCAGACCGCGCGGATTCTAGTGACGGTACTGCGTCTCGATGTCGTCGAGTACGATCTGCTGGCAGTTGCCGCGCTCGACGCCGACCAGGCCGTTGCTGTTGCGGCCGCCCTGGCCGGTGGTCATGAGCATCGGGTTCTGGACCCAGGGATGGAGCAGCACCTGGGGATCCTCGACAGTCACCTCGTAGAGCATCTGATCGCCCTGCCGCGTGAAGCGTTCGGTGACCTTCATGTCCTCGGAGTGAAAGAAGCCGCCGCGCGCGAGCCAGGTCAGCGGCGTAAAGCCGATCGACTCGATCACGAGCGTGTCGCCGTCCCAGTGGCCGGAGGAATGCCCGGTGTACTTGGTCTGTCTGACCTGCCTTTCGTCCACCTCGCGGCCGTCGGTCGCGATCACGCGGAAGTCCGGATAACCGCCGCCGCCATCGCCGCCGCGTCCATAGAGCAGGGTGATGTCGCGTTCGGTATGAAAGATACGCCCGGGTGCGCCCTGGCGCGGAATCCCCATCGGCTGGCAGGTCATGATCGGATCGTAGAGGTTGGTCCACATATCCATATAAATGACCTCGTCCCATTGCTCGGGCCGGTAGATCGGGCGATTCGGCCCGAATCGCGAAGCGGCTTCGAACACGAAATCTACCGTCTGATTCCACTGCGTGCTGCAGCCTTCGAGCTGGGTCGGCCCGCAGCGGCGGCTGCCGTAGCGCCAGATGAAGAACTTGCCGGGATTGCTCCAGCTCCCGGTCAGGTCGGGCCTGCCGTCGGCGAGCCTCGGCGTCGGCGCAGTGGAGTCGAGCACCGGCGCCTGCTGGTCGGTCCCGTACATCGCCACCGCCTCGGTGGCCGGGCCAACGCTCGACGGCACGGGTATGACGACGTAGACGCTGCCCGTTTCCGTCACGATCGTGTCCAGATCGCGCTGGACCTCGCCGTTTTTGGTCTCCGTCATTCTGCCGGGCAGGTAGACCTCGATCTTGTGCAGCGGATTGTTGTAGTCGTCGTAGTCGGTGTAGGCGAACTCGTAAGTATCCCGGCCGTGGGTCACGACCACGGATTCGGCCATGAAGCGATCGTCGAGCCGCGCAACGCCCGTGGCGCCGTCGACGCCGGGAATCGGGAACGAGATGACGGGCGTCTCGCCGTCCCAGCTCAGCGACGTTTCGCCGATCATCGCGGGACCGTCCTCGAGCAACCCGCCGGGATCGCGCCAGACTCTCCTCAAGGGGATTCCGGCGCCCGCCAAAGCGGCCTTGGGCGCGCCGAACGGGCTGGCCCAAAGACGAATCAAACGCTCTTCGAGGGCATCGGCGTTCGGCGTGGCCGTACCTTCGCCCGGCACGAGGCCGGCGCCCGGGATATCTTCGTCCCAGGCGTATTCGCCGCTGACGACCTCGATATTGGCATACGTCTGACCATTCGGCAGAGTGCAGTCGATGTGCGTGCGGTAGCCGGGCGTCTGGTAGCTGGCGCTGATGCGGTATCCCGACGTGCCGAGCTCGCCCCGCCGCGCCGCGTCCTCGTACGGCGCGATCGCGCAGGCCTGGCCGTCAACCTGGATGGTGCCTTCGCCCCGATATTCGAGCGAGATGATGAGCTCGTGCTCCTCGATGCCGCGCAACATGCCCATGTACCAGGTCCAGTTGAACAGCACCGACTTCAGGTCTCGGGCGTCGGGCTCCGGCGTGTATAGCTGCGGCGGCTGGCCAAACTGGGCGCGCGCCGAGAACGACAAACCGATGGCAAGCGCCACCGCAACGGCGCCCGCTTTCCTGACGATTCCATTGTCAAGGAACATGATCGTTTCCCCCGTGAATTGTTGGAATCAGGCCCTATTCGATCTCGAACTCGATCGTGCGCTCGTCCGCCAGTGTGATCGACCGGATGAAGCCCAGGGGCGTGCCGTTGCGGGCCGGGTAGAACGTGATGGTGACGACATCGCCGGCGATGACGTTGTTCGGGCCGTCGCCGCCGAAGCCGAGGCTCGACAGCGTGTTGGCCGAACCCGTCGTCAATTCCCATTCGGTCGATTCGCCGTCGTCATTCGGCACCTCGATCGTCATCACCCCGTGAGGGTTGACGAACTCGACCTTCTTGACGACGCCCGTCACTTCCCCCTGGCCGCGGATGTCGTAAACCGCTGACAGGGAGTGATGCGCCAACAATGCGCCGCTGGCCAGAAACCACCCGGAAAAAATGATTGTTCCCAAAGTCCGCTTTAGCATTTCATTTGCCTCCAAAGGAGTCAGTGATCGACAACCGTAAGCCCGTTCTGCCTGATGTTCAGACAATTTTTTCGTCGTATCAGACTAACACCACCCCCCATTTCATCACAATCGGTTCGGGACCGATATGCCACGGCCACAGATCACTTGACAATGCGGGACCGCAGACAGGCAGAATTGCCGGCATCGAAGCTATCGGGGCCGGCAATCGGTCATGCGAGCCACCGTTTCCTCCGCCGTCATCGCGCTGGGATGGGTCCTGCTGATGTGGCCGCAATACGGCCAAACCCAGTCAGACCGGAACTTCGTCTTCAGTGACGATGACGGGCATCTGCTGATCCGATTCGCAGGCACCGGCGCCAGCGGCCTCGACGCGTCACAGTTCGAGGAGGTCGTCAACGCCGAGTTCTCGGTCATGGTTCACGACCGCCTGCGCGCCGACCTGCTGTTCGCGGAGGAGCCGCGCGACCCGGAGTGGGCCCGATCGATGCAGCCGCAGATCGAGGCGCACGTCGAACGCGCCGGACCCGAGTACTCCGACCTCTTTGTCGAATGCCGCGCAGTCTCGTGCCGCGTCATCATGGAGCAGCCCGGGCACTGGAGCGTGCCGGCGCATCAAGCGGTGCTCGAGACCGTCCAGGAATCCCTCGAGGGCTTCATCGCAGCCCATCGGCAGCACTTCGAACCGGTCTTCATGATCACGGCCTACTATCAGGAGTTCGAGACATCGCACATCAAGGCGTTCCTGCGCAGAACCGGACAGGCGCCGCCGGACCGACCGGCCGGCGGATGAACCTGCGTGCCGGCAACGATCTTCAACGACCCCGCCCTTGTTTCCGGCAAGGAAGCCACGACTCCGGCCGAACGCCGGCCCCGAGCCGGATGCTATCCCTCATCCGCTGCGCGTCGGAGCCTGAGCACGAAGTAAAGCGCGGCCACCCCGAGCAACAGTACGCCGGCAATCACCGGGGCGCGCCAGTCCCCGGCGCCGACGCGGGTTGCGAACATCACGACGCAGACGGCCGCGCCGAGCGCAGGCACCGCGATCGGCAGTTCGAAACCGCCCGGGGGTTCGTCGGGCCGCAGCTTCAGGACGACCAGTGCGCTGTTCACCATCAAAAACACCAACAGCAGCAGCAATACGGTCGCCGAGGCCAGTTCCGAGATGTCGCCCGAAAGAATCAGAATCACGATCAGCAGGAAGATCAGCCCGATCGCGAGGTGCGGCGTGCGCCGCACCGGATGAACTCTCGAGAGTACGGGCGGAAGGTGCCCGTCGCGCGCCATGCCGTAGAGCAGACGCGACGTGGTCACGTAGTTGATCAGACCGGTGTTGGCGACCGCGAACACGGTAATCACGATGAACACCCACGCCGGGAACCAGGGTGCGGCGCGCGCCACGACTTCGGCGAGCGGCGCGTTGGCCTCGGCCAGCTCCTGCCAGGGCACGACCGAGACGGCGCTGACCGCCACGCTCATGTAAATGACGACGGTCAGCAGCAGCGCCATAATCAGGCCGAGCGGCAGGTTGCGGCGCGGGTTCTTCAACTCCTCGGCGACGTTGAGCGAGTCCTCGAAACCGATGAAGGCGTAGAAGGTGAGCACGATACCCTGCGCCAGGAACACCAGCGGAAGCCCTGCTTCGGTTTCAGGGCCGACCGGAAACTCCATCAGGTTCGCCGAGCCCCAGAAACGCAGGCTCACCGCGATTACCAGCAGCAAGCCTCCCGCTTCCATCAGTGTCAGGGCGACATTGGCCCACATCGATTCGCGGATGCCGCGATAGACGATCGCGCCCACGATGGCTACATAGATGAACGCCAACGTCCCGGTGGGCAGGCCTTCGAGAACGGCCAGGGCCTGCAGATTCTCGCCCACCACGCGGGCGCCGGCGGCAATCGAGGTCAGGCCCGAGCAGGCCACGGTCAGGCCGACCATGTGGGTCAGCAGACTGCGGCGGTAGGCGCGCTGCGTGATGTAGGCCGCGCCGCCCGCCCGCGGATAACGGGAGCCAAGCGAGGCATAGGACAGCCCCGTCAGTCCCGCGGCGACCAGCGACAGCGCAAAAGCCAGCCAGATCGCCGACCACATCTCGGCGGCGACTTGCCCGATCAGGCCGTAGATGCCGGCCCCCAGCATGCCTCCGGCGCCGTATAGCGTCATTTGCCACAGGCTGATGCTGCGCCGCAGCGTCGGCTCGCCGCCGACCGATTCGGGTGACTCGCCAGCCTGTACCATGGTCTTCAGCCTCTTCTGCCGTGATTTCGCGATTCCACTATCGCGCCGCGCGATCGCCTGTGACGCAGGCGCCCGTCTTTCGGATGGTGGGCCGTGTAGGAATCGAACCTACAACCAATGGATTAAGAGTCCACTGCTCTGCCTGATTGAGCTAACGGCCCGTGTATTGCACGTTGTCAGGTGGGGTGGACGATGGGATTCGAACCCACGACGACCGGATCCACAATCCGGGGCTCTACCAACTGAGCTACGCCCACCATCGTTGTCCGGTTGCGATTGTAATCAATTTGCGGCGCGCCCGCCTCGGGATGCCATGACAGTCGCGCCGCATCCCGTAGTCGGCCGACCGGGCGCCGCCCCGGCGTATGCTAGGATGAATCTACCGGCGAATACGTCCTCCGTGTCATAACGCGGTATGGAACGCCCTTCCCTACATCGCTCGATCCAGTTTGCCCGGAGTCTGCTGGCACATTTCACGCCTTTTGCGGACTGGATCGGAGAACTGAAGCACCCCGCAGTTCGCAGAGCCGACATCACTGCCGGCGTCACCGTCGCCCTGGTGCTCGTTCCACAATCCATGGCCTATGCGCAATTGGCCGGCCTGCCGCCGCACTACGGCCTGTACGCTTCGTTTCTGCCGGTCGCCATAGCCTCCATTTTCGGCTCCTCCCGGCAACTGGCCACCGGTCCCGTCGCGGTCGTATCGCTGTTGACCGCCTCGGCGCTCGGGCCGCTCGCGGCGGACAATCCGCAAGCCTATCTCAGCTACGCCGTCACCCTGGCACTGCTCATCGGGCTGGTACAGGTGATACTCGGAATGATTCGCCTGGGCTTCCTGATCGCCTTCCTGTCGCACCCCGTTGTGCTCGGCTTTACCAACGCCGCCGCCATCATCATCGCCACATCGCAACTCGGAAACCTTTTCGGCGTCGAGCCCGGGCCAACGGACCAGCACTACGAAACCGTCTGGCAGTCGATCGTGCTGGCTGTCGAGTCGCCGCACTGGCCGACGATCAGCATCACGCTGCTGACGCTGGTGGCGATCGTCGCCATCAGACGCTACTACCCCAAACTGCCGAACGTACTGCTCGCCGTGATCGTCACGACCCTCGTGTCCTGGATCATCGGTTTCGAGAATTTTGGCGGCCAGGTGGTCGGCAGCATCCCGCGGGGCTTGCCCCCGTTCGAATTGCCGCAACTGGACTTTTCCACGATCACGCAACTCTCCGGCATTGCCGTCACCATCGCTCTGATCGGATTCATGGAGGCGATCTCCGTCGCCAAGGCCCTGGCCGTGCGGACGCGCCAGCGCCTCGACGCCAACCAGGAACTGATCGGGCAGGGGCTCGGCAACATCGCCGCGAGCTGCTTTCAGGGATATGCCGTTGCGGGGTCGTTTTCCCGCTCAGCGGTCAATGCCGAGGCGGGCGCGGTCACCGGTTTCTCGGCGGTGATCACCGGCGCCACTGTCGGACTGACACTGATACTGCTGACACCCCTGCTGTATCACCTGCCGCAACCGACGCTGGCCATCATCATCATCATGGCCGTGGGTGGGCTGGTGCGGATCAAGCCGATGATTCATGCGTGGAAAGCGCAGAAACACGACGGCATCGTCGCGCTGACCACCTTTGTGCTGACGCTGGCATTTGCACCCAATCTTGAAACCGGCATCGTTACGGGGGTGCTGCTGTCGCTCGGACTCTATATCTACCGCACCATGAGCCCGCGTATCTATTCCCTGTCCCGCCACGCCGAGGGCGGTTTGCGCGAAGCGGGCCGCGCGGACTCCGGACAGTGTCCGAAGATCGAGATGCTGCGCTTCGAGGGGCCGCTGTTCTTCGCCAACACCACCTACTTCGAAAACAAGGTGCTCGAGCGGGTGTCGGCGATGCCGGGCCTCAAGTTCATCATCGTCGATGCCGTTGCCATCAACGAAATCGACGCCACGGGCGAGGCCATGCTGCGCACGCTCTCCGAAACCCTGGCCGGTCTCGATATCTCGATATTGTTCGCACGCGTACCGGGAAACGTGACGGAGGCCCTTCGCCGCACCGGCTTTTTCGACGTGGCGGGGGAACACCACTTCTTCCACAGCCGCGACGACGCGCTCCACCACGCCTGGCAACGATTGCAGGACGAAGGCAATACGGAATGCCCGGTCGAGAGTTGCTGGGCCCGGGATCTGACGTGCTGCGTGTTCCAGGCAAACCCCAGAAAGCCCGGTGAAACCGATTTCCGAGGAGTTGCATCGGGCCCCAGCGCAAGTGCGGCCGGTGAAAATTGATGCCGGGGGTCCGCGGGCTGGTCGGCAACAGTTCAAGGTCGCCCTGAAATACCGTCGCCCTCCCCGCCAACTGGTTCATGGGCGACACAAGAGCCGGCAAGCACCTGCGATGGCGCTTGGTCGTGTAGCAAAATGGCGCGCCCGGCAGGACTCGAACCTGCAACCCTCGGCTTAGAAGGCCGATGCTCTATCCGGTTGAGCTACGGGCGCTCTCGTCGTGGTGATTACCTCCTGTCGAATTCATTGAAACTGGTCGGGGCAGACGGATTTGAACCGCCGACCCTCTGCTCCCAAAGCAGATGCGCTACCAGACTGCGCCATGCCCCGATTCGCGTCGACGATCGACGCCAGAGCAAGATGGTATGGGCCGTGGACCGTCGAATCAATCGAACGCCGCGCTTGAGGCTCGCCGAAACGCCGTGCGAGAATCCGCGCTCCTTCGCCCACGGGGTAAAGCGGATGCCGGCCAGAATTATCGACGGGAAGGCCATCGCGCAGCAAATCAGGGATGACCTCGCAGCACGTATCGCGGCCGTGCGCGAGGGGCTCGGACGTCCGCCGCACCTGGCGATCGCGATCGTCGGCGACGATCCCGCTTCGCATGTTTACGTCCGCAACAAGCTCAGGACCGCCGAAGACTCCGGTATGGGCGTCACGCTCGAGACGCTGCCGGGCAGTTCGACGCTCGAAGAGACGCTCGCCGTCGTCGAACGGTTCAATGCGAGCGCCCGAATCGACGGCATCCTCGTGCAGTCGCCGCTGCCCGCGGCGATGGGCGCGAACGCCGCGCAGCGCGTATTCGACGCCATCGATCCCGGCAAGGATGTCGACGGTTTCAGCCCCATCTCGGCCGGGCATCTGGCGCAGAACAGGACCGGATTCGCGCCGTGCACACCGTCCGGGATCATCGAGATGCTCGATCGCGAAGGTCTGGCCATCGAAGGCGCGCGCGCCGTCGTGATCGGCCGCTCCGACATCGTGGGCAAACCCATGGCGATGCTGCTCATGCACCGCAATGCAACCGTGACCGTGTGCCACTCGAGGACGCGGGACCTGCCGGGCGTGGCCCGCGAGGCGGATATCCTCGTCGCGGCGATCGGCCGCGCGGGCCTCGTCACGCAGGAATTCGTCAAGCCCGGCGCCGTCGTGATCGATGTCGGCATGAACCGGGTCACCGATGCCGACCAGGCCCGACAACTCCTCGCTACGCAACCGAAACGGCTCGAACTCTTCGAGCGCCGCGGTTCGGTCCTCGTCGGCGACGTGCACCCGAACGTCGCCGAGGCGGCAGGCGCGCTCACGCCCGTGCCGGGCGGCGTCGGGCCGCTGACGATCGCGATGCTCATGGCGAACACCGTCAGGGCCGCGGAACTTCGCCCGAGCGGATGAGGTTCTGCGCGGCGCGCAGTGCAACGGCGGCGGCGACTTGGCTATCATCGGGGGTCCCGCCAGGCAACGCACGGTATTCAGTCATGAGGTCAGCGATCGTATTGCTAAGCCTGCTGTTGCCGACCGCGCAGGTTCTTGGCCAGGATCTTTCCATCATTTCGGCGGATCCGCGAGTTCGCGTGGAGACGAGCGCCGGCGACTTTGTCATAGAACTCGATCAGGGCCGGGCGCCGCTGACCGTCGAGGCATTTCTGAGAAACGTCACCACCGGCTTCTACGCGGGCACGGTGTTTCATCGCGTAGTCAGCGGATTCATCGCCCAGGGCGGAGGCTACACCACCGATCTCATGCTGAAGCCGACTGAAGGCTCGGTAGTCAACGAATCGGGCAACGGGCTCAGCAACCTGCGCGGCACGGTCGGCATGGCACGGACGGCCGAGCCGCATTCCGGCACGACGCAATTCTACGTCAATCTCGTCGACAACCTCGATCTGAACCCGCGCCCGACCCGCTGGGGATATACGGTGTTCGGTACGGTCGTCGAAGGCATGGATATCGTTGACGAGATCGGCCACGCGCCGACCGGCGCCGGCGGCGAGTTCGACCGCAGCGTGCCCGTGAACCCGATCGTCATCGAGAACGTCGTCCTGCTGATCGAGTAGCCGCCACGTGGCGGTCTTCTTCATCTCCGACCTTCACCTGGAGTCGGCGCACCCTGAAGGAATCGAGCGGTTCATCGACTTCGCCGAACGCGAAGCGTGCATCGCAGAGCGCCTGTACATCCTCGGCGACCTGTTCGAAGCGTGGATCGGCGACGACGATACGGACGCCGGCGTTCGTCCGGTCGCCGCCGCGCTGAAGCATCTGACCCGCTCGGGCACGGCGTGCTTCATCATGCACGGCAATCGCGATTTCCTGATCGGCGAGCGTTTCGTCGCCGAGACCGGCTGCACGCTGCTCGGCGACTACGAAACGGTCGAAGTCCACGGCACAGCGGTGCTGCTGACCCACGGCGACCTGCTGTGCACGGACGACAAGGACTACATGACGCTGCGCGCGACCGTGCGCGATCCGGCCTGGCAGGCTGCGTTTCTGGCCAAGCCGCTCAAGGAGCGGCGCGCGATCGCCGATGGCCTGCGTCAGCTCAGCCGCACCGAGATCGCGGCCAAGCCCGAAGACATCATGGACGTGAACCAGGCAGCCGTGGAAGCGACGATGCAGCGCTTCGGGGTCAGGACGCTGCTCCACGGGCATACGCACCGGCCTGCCGTGCACGAAATTACGCTTGACGGGGAAAAGGCGCTGCGGATCGTCCTCGGCGAGTGGCACGACGGCGCAAGTGTCGTACGTTGGGACCAGAAGGGCTTCGAGCTCGTCGAAATCTGAGCGGCGGCGCCGGGGAGCCGCCTCCGCCTAAAGGCCCGCCGCGGCCTGCATCGCGTCGTCGCCGACCTCGTCCCGGCGGACGCGTTCGTCCCGCCTGGCCTTGGCCGTGTTCGAGCGCACGACCTCGAGCGCGTGGAGGTATTCGCTGCTCACGTCGCCGGTAACGTACTCACCCGAGAAGCACGAAGTATCGAAAGCGACGATATCGGACTTGTCGTGGTCGACGGCATCCACGAGATCTTCAAGGTCCTGATACACGAGCCAGTCGGCGCCGATGAACTGCTGCACCTGCTCCTCGGTACGACCTGCGGCAATGAGCTCGTGGGCGGCCGGCATATCGATGCCGTAGACGTTGGGATGGCGGACGGGCGGCGAGGCCGAAGCGAAATAGACGCTACGCGCGCCGGCTTCCCTGGCCATTTCGACGATCTGGCGCGACGTCGTCCCGCGGACGATCGAATCGTCCACGAGCAGCACGTTCTTGCCGCCGAACTCGAGATCGATCGCATTGAGCTTGCGCCGCACGGACGCCTGCCGCGCCGCCTGTTCGGGCATGATGAACGTGCGCCCGATGTAGCGGTTCTTGATGAACCCTTCGCGGTACTTGAGCCCGAGCCGGTACGCGACCTGCATCGCAGCCGTCCGCGACGTGTCCGGGATCGGGATGACGACATCGATATCGTGATGCGGCCGGGTCCGCTGAATCTTCGCCGCGAGCGTCTCCCCCATCCGCAGGCGCGCCTTGTAGACCGAGAGATTGTCGATGATCGAGTCGGGACGTGCGAAATAGACGAATTCGAAGATGCACGGCGAATAGACGGCCTCGCCGTCGAATTCCCTGCTGTGCAGCGCCCCGTCCTTGCCAATGAAGACGGCTTCGCCCGGCAGGATGTCCCGGTCGACCTCGAAACCGAGCGCATCGAGCGCGACGCTCTCCGAAGCCACCATGCGCTCGACGCCGGCCGGCGTTTCGCGCACTCCGAGTATGATCGGACGGATTCCGTATGGATCGCGAAACGCGACGATGCCATGGCCGCAGATCATCGCGACGACCGCGTAGCCGCCCGAGCAGCGCTGGTGCAGCGACTGCACGGCGGCCAGTATCTCCGGCGGACGAAGCCCGTTGCTCGAGTGCCGTCCGAGCTCATGAGCGAGCACGTTGAGCAGGATTTCCGAATCCGAATTCGTGTTCAGGTGACGGCGATCGTGCAGCTCGACGAGCTGCTTGAGTTCCTCGGCGTTGACGAGATTGCCGTTGTGCGCGAGACAGACCCCGTATGGCGAATTGACGTAGAAGGGCTGCGCCTCGTACTGGCTCGCGCTGCCGGCCGTCGGATAGCGCACGTGGCCGATGCCGACGTTGCCGCGCAGCCTGCGCATGTGGCGCTCCTCGAACACGTCGCGGACGAGTCCGTTGCCCTTGCGGATCTGCAGCAGCCCGTCGCCGTCGGTGATGATGCCGGCGGCGTCCTGCCCGCGGTGCTGGAGTACCGTGAGCGCGTTGTAGAGCGGGTGGTTGACCGCTTCGCGTCCGACGATTCCGACTATTCCACACATCGTTTAATGCTCGCGGACGGTCATGTGAATGCTTGCGCCTCCGGAAACCCGAGTCGAATCTCCGCCTCGCCTGTCCGACGCCGCCGGGCTCTCGTCACGGGCCGCCAGATAGCGGCCGCCGAGTTCCGCGTAGTAGCGGATCGCTTCGGCGACCTGGCTGCTCGTGGGCCTGAGCTTCGAACGCTGCCACCAGGGGTCCTGATCGAGCCCGGCGAACTGCATGCCGATGACGCCGAGGCCGACGATCAGCACGCCGCGGGCCACGCCGAAAAGCGCTCCGAGGCTCCGGTCCGTTCCCGTCAGGCCCGTGTGTTTGACGAGTCCACGCGCCATCCAGGCCAGCAATCCCCCGGCCACGAGCACGATGACGAAGACCACGATGCGCGCAGCCCAGACCCTGAGCTCCGGCGCCGCCTCCCAGACTCCGAGCAACGGCTCGACGAACGCGCCGAAACGCCATGCGAGCCAGATCGCAGCGAGCCAGGTCGCAAGCGAAACGACCTCGCTGGCGAATCCGCGCCAGAACCCGTACGCGCCCGAAAGCAGGCAAACGCCAATGATCAACCAGTCGGCCCAGGACATGTTTCCTCGTCTGACGGGAAGTCAGTTCGCATCGACGACCTGTGCGACGAACCCGTTCGCGGCGAGTGTAGACGCGGTCTCGTCGGCGCGGCCGCGCGAGTCGTAGGGCCCGACGCGGACGCGGTACATGGGCTGCCCGCCGGCCCTGAAAACTGAAACGGCGGGCTCGAAGCCGTGTGTCGTCACTCGAGCCGCCAGCCGCTCGGCATTGTCCTGCTCGCTGAAGCTGCCAAGCTGAACGACCCAGTCGCCCGCTTCGATCCGGCCGGCGACAGTCCGGGATTCCGGTTCAGGATTCGGTGGCGGGCGCAGCGCGCCTGGTGCGGCCACGCCCCGCACGTCGCGCGTACGGGCCACGACGGGTTCCGAAAGCTGCGGGGCCGGGGGCTCGCCGGCGGCATCGGTGTCGGGATCATTCGGCGCGGCTGCCGCATTGTCTGCAACGGCCGTCTCGGGCGCAGCCGCCGCGGCGCCGGGACGCCCGCCGAGATCGACAGTCCGCGTTCGCAGCGGCGCGGATTCGTCCGGCTGAGACGGCAGCACCACCGCGGGCTCGGTCTCGGTCTGAGCGGGCTGCCGGTCGGGACCGTCGAGGATCCAGGGAATCAGCCACACTCCCAGCGCCACCAGCACGGCTGCGCCGATGAGTCGTTCCTTCAACCGCGGGTCCATCTCAAGGATTACCCAACTGAACGTGGTTCGCAGTATAGCCCAAGCGCGGCCATAGCGGGACCGACGGTATAGAACGAACCGAAGACCAGAGCCCGGTCGCCGGGCCGCACGCAGGCTCGCGCCGACAGGCAGGCGCTCGCGACATCGCTCTGCAATTCGACTCGTCCGGAACCCAGCGAACGCAGCAGATTCGCCAGCGCATCGGGCGAGGCGCTCCGTTCGGAATCGACCGGCGCGACGAACCAGCGCTCGACCTCGGCGATGAACGGGCCGACGAGATGCTCGAGTTCCTTGTCCCGCATCGCCGCGAAGACCGCCACCGTGCGTCGTACCGGCGGCAGGCCATCGAGTTCGCGCCGCAGACAGTTGGCGGCGGCGGGATTGTGGGCCACGTCGAAAATCCATTCCACGCCGTCGATCGCGAGCCGTTGCCACCGGCCGGGGGCGCTTGCGCGCCGCAGGCCCGCGACGAGCGCTTCCCGGTGCACGGGCAGGATCGCCTGCAGCGCATCGACCGTGGCTGCGCAAGCCGCCGTATTGGCTGTCTGGATCGCTCCACCGAAACGCGGCGCCGGGAGCGCCACGGCCGGTTTTCCGTTGCGAACGAAGGCGAGCTCGCTGCCGTTCGCGCTACAGTCGAAGTCCCGGCCACGCAGGATGCCGTGCGCGCGCTTGACCTCGATCGCGGACAGGAGGCTATCGGGCGGCTCCGCGTCGCCGACGATGACCGGCCGGCCCGCGCGGATGATGCCGGCCTTCTCGCGGCCGATCGAATTGCGATCCTCGCCGAGCCATTCGAGGTGATCGAGATCGATGCTGACGATCAGCGCGGCATCGGCATCGATGGCGTTGACGGCGTCGAGCCGTCCGCCCATGCCGACCTCGAGCAAGGCGACGTCGACGCGTTCGCGGGCGAAGAACAGGATCGCCGCAACGGCGGAGAATTCGAAGTAGGACAACGATACCGGACCGCGCCCGGCATCGATGATCCGGAACAGTTCGAGCAACTGCGCGTCCGTCGCGTCCACGCCGTCGAGGCGCAAGCGTTCGTTGAACCGCCACAGATGCGGTGAGGTAAAGGCGCCGACCGAATAGCCGGCCGCAAGATAAACGCCCTCGAGCAGCGCGACGCAGGAACCCTTGCCGTTCGTGCCGCCGACGGTAATGACCCGGTACGGCGGCGGCTTCAGATCGAGCGCGGCGAGCACCGCGCGAACCCGATCGAGACTGAAGTCGATCTTCTTCGGATGGAGCGTCTCGAGCCACGCGAGCCATTCGTCGACCGTGGCGAAACGCCCGGCATCGGCCATGGTGGCGCGACCCCCGCTCAAGAAACTTCCGGACGATCCGTGAGCTTGGCCAGCAATGATGCGATCTCGTCGCGTACCTTGCGCCGATCGACGATCATGTCGAGCGCCCCCTTCTCCAGCAACAACTCGGCGCGCTGGAACCCCTCCGGCAAGGTCTCGCCGACGGTCTGCTGAATGACGCGCGGACCCGCGAATCCGATCAGGGATCTCGGCTCGGCCACGTTGATGTCGCCGAGCGAGGCGATGCTCGCCGATACGCCGCCCATCGTGGGATCGGTCATGACCGAGACATACGGCAGCCCGGACTCGCCCAGGGCCGCGAGCGCCGCGCTGGTCTTGCTCATCTGGAACAGCGAGAACAGCGCCTCCTGCATGCGCGCGCCGCCGCTCGCCGAGAAGCACACGAACGGCCGGCGGTGCTCGATGCAGTACTGAACGCCGCGCACGAAACGCTCGCCGACGGCCGAACCCATGGATCCGCCGATGAAGCGGTACTCGAACGCCGCGGCGACGAGCGGAATGGCCTTGAGCGTCCCTGCCATGACCACGAGCGCGTCGGTTTCGCCGGTTTCCTTCTGCGCCGTCGACAATCGCTCCCGATAGCGCCGGCTGTCCCTGAACCGCAACGGGTCCTGCGGTTCGAGCTTCGCGGCGATCTCGTGCTCGGAGTTCGCATCGAGGAACATTTCGAGCCGTTCGCGAGCCCCGATTCGCAAGTGGTGCTCGCACTTCGGACAGACGTAGAGATTGCGTTTGAGTTCGGCCCGGTAGAGCTGCGCCGAACACGCTTCGCACTTGACCCAGAGCCCTTCGGGCACCGAGCGGCTGCGCCGCTGCGTCCGGATACGCGACGGCATCAGTTTGTCGAACCAGCTCATGGTCTGACCGTAGACTCCAACGACCGAATGATACACGGGCGTTCGCTGTCGACGGGTAATCCGCAGGATTCCGGATAGCTCACGGCGAGCAGCGTGAGGCCTCGCGCCGGCGCGGTCGCCGGCGCCAGCGTGCGGTCCCGGCTCGCCAGCAGTTCGCCTGCCCAGTCCGCCGGCGCCCGGCCGCGACCGATGTGCACGAGGGCGCCGACGAGATTGCGCACCATGTGATAGAGAAACGCGTTGGCGGTGAACTCGAGGACGGTCAGCGATTCATTGGCGCTGATCCCGACCGCTTTCAGACAGCGGTTCGGAGTGCGCGACTGACATCCCGCAGCGCGAAAGGCCGAAAAATCACGTTCGCCGAGCCACCAGGTCGCCGCCGCGCTCATACCGGCCGGATCGAGGGAATCGCGGATCCACCAGGCGCCGCGGCGCTCGAGCACGGGTCGGGTCGCGCTCGAGACGATCGAGTACCGGTAGGTTCGCGACAGCGCCGAGCGGCGGGCGTCGAAGTCCGCTGCCACCGGCGTCACCCAGCGCGCGGCGACGTCATCCGGCAGGTTCGAGTTGATTCCGAGCAACCATTGGCGCGGCGTTCTGCTTGCGGCCGTATCGAAATGCACGACCTGGCGGTGGGCGTGAACGCCCGCGTCCGTCCGGCCGGCGCCGTGGACGGCAAGCTGCTCCGCTGCGACGGTGGAGACCGCGGCAGCGAGGGACGACTGTACGCTGCGCCCGTTGCGCTGCGTCTGCCAACCGACGAAATCGGTTCCGTCGTATTCGATACCCGCTGCGAATCTCGGCATGTCTGGGCCAACTGTCAATGCGGGAAACACAGGCCGCGCCGCGGCATTGGCGGGCGTCCGACAAGACGGCCGGACGGGTTGCCGCGCCTGGCGCGGTTACTCGTCGAGCGCGTCCAGCAGCGTTTGCGCTTCCCGGCGCTGGTCCGGATCGCCGTCCTCGAGCACCTCGGCAAGAGCCTTGCGCGCGCGCTCGG
Organism: Gammaproteobacteria bacterium; assembly: GCA_022826245.1. Taxonomy (GTDB): domain Bacteria; phylum Pseudomonadota; class Gammaproteobacteria; order Steroidobacterales; family Rariloculaceae; genus Rariloculus. Next base: position 31,100 of record JAJDVG010000040.1, on the reverse strand, counting down.
CATCGCCCATGTCGGTGTACGCACGAGCGAGGTCGAGCTTCGACCCGATCTCATCCGCCGTCGGGGCGTCCTCCGGCGGCGCATCCGCTTTCGGGGCATCCTCCGGCGGGGCATCCGCTGTCCGCTTGTCCTCCGACCGGGAGCCCTTCGGATCGGCACGGTCCGCGTCTGCGTCGCGCAGCCCGGCTGTCATCATCCTGAGATCGAAAGCCGGAAGCTCCGAACGCTGCCGGCGGCGCTGGAACAGGAAGGCCATGAACACGACGAGCGCCGCGGCGATCGCGATCAGGACGAGCGGGCCCGTGACGAACTGCCAGACTCTTGAAACGAACGAAGGCGCCGCGACCGGTTCGGGCGGGCGATCCTCGGCAGTCGCGTCGCCGGGAGCGGACCCGGACTCGTCGGCGAACACGGGATCGGATTCGGGATCGGCAGCGGGCTCCGCGGCGCCTGCCGCGTTGACCTGCGCCTGCAGATCCCGGAGTTCCTGATCCCGGATTTCGAGCAATCGTTGGCTTTCATCGAGTTCGGACCGCAGGGCCGCGACCTCTTCGCGCAATTCGCCGACATCGGAATCCCGGCTTGCGGCGCCCGCCTCGGCAGCGCTGGCGGCAGCACCGGGATCGGGATCCGGCGGCAGGAGGCGCAACCGCGCCTGCTGCTGGACGCGTCCCTGCCATTCATCGGTCTGGCGTACGAACTCGGCCACGGAAGCGCTCGCGGTGTAGCTGACGAGTTCGGCTCGCTCCGGTATCCGCAGCACGGCGCCGGCGTAGAGCATGTTCATGTTGGCCCCGAACGCCTCCGGGTTGGCTTCGTAGAGCGCGACCAGCATCTGGTAGACGGTGATGTCTTCGGGCCGGTACGACTCCGCGATGCCCCAGAGCGTTTCGCCGCGCTGCACGGGGCCGTGGCTTCCGCCATCGGCAAGCACCGGCGTCACTTCGGGAGACGGAGGCGCTTGCGGGCGCGGCTCAAGCTCGGACGCAATTTGCGGTTCGGGCGCGTCTTGCGGTTCGGGCGCCTCCGGGGTCGACGGCGCTTGCGGGCTCGGCTCAAGCGCGGGCGCGTCTTGCGGTGCGGGCGGTTCCGGAGTCGGCGGCGGCGGCGCGGAACGCGGGATGTTCGCTTGCGGCGCTTGCGTCTCGGCGGGCTCGACGGGCACGGCCGCGACCGGTTCGGGCAGCAGCAGCGGAGGATCGAGCAGCACCGTGTACTCGCGCAGAACTCGGCCGCGCTGCCAGGTCGCCTCGACGAGCATCGTGACGAACGGCTCAGCGATCGGATCCTGCGAACTGACGAGTACGAAATCGCCGCCGTCGGCGGTGCGGGCGACGCGAAACTCGAGCGACGACAGGAACTCGGGGCGATCGAGCCCATAGCGCTCGAAGGTTTCCTGACTCGCAAGCTCCACGGACAGGCCTTCGCGCTCGTCGAGCGCTTCCACCTGAAGCCCGATCCGCGCCAGGAACGGCTGGTTCAGCGCCGAGCGGATATCGATTTCGCCGAGTTCAAGCGCCCCTGCGCCAAGCGGCGCGGCCAACAGCGGCAGGACGACCCAACGTGCCGGTATTCTCATGGAACCTCCGTCGCCGCGCGTGTCATCCGGCGAGTCGCATCGGGGCATCGCGCGTGGAGCAAGCCCCGAATCCATTGCCAAACAATACCCTACAAGAACCGCTTCGCCAAAATCTCGGCGATCTGCACGCTGTTGAGCGCCGCGCCCTTGCGGATGTTGTCCGCAACGATCCAGAGGTCGAGCCCCCTCGGATGCGACAGGTCCTCGCGGATGCGCCCGACGTAAACGGCGTCCCGGTGAGCGGCATCCGTTGCAGCCGTCGGGTAGCTGCCGACTTCATGCCCGTCGATGACGCTGACGCCGGGCGCATTGCCAAGCAATTCGCGGGCTTCGGCCGCCGTGATCCTTTTCCGCGTCTCGATGTGCACGGCCTCGGAATGCCCGTAATGGACCGGCACGCGCACCGCCGTGGGATTGACGAGGATGGCGGGGTCTTCGAGGATCTTGCGCGTCTCCCAGACCATCTTCATTTCCTCCAGCGTGTACCCGTTGTCGAGGAAGTCCGCGATGTGGGGGACGGCGTTGAACGCGACGTGCTTTTCCTTGCCGCGCTGCGCGGCGTCGCCGCCGGCCACCATCCGGTGGGCGTCCTCGCTCATCGCTTCGAGCGCGGCGCGGCCGGCGCCGGAAATGGCCTGGTAGGTCGCGACGTTGATGCGCTCGATGCCGACGGCGTCGTGGATCGGCTTGAGCGCGACGACGAGCTGGATCGTCGAACAGTTGGGATTGGCGATGATTCCGCGGTTCGTGTAGTCGGCGACCCGGTGCGCATTGACTTCCGGGACGACGAGCGGAATGTCGTCATCCCTGCGGAAATGCGACGTGTTGTCGATCGCGACGGCGCCGGCTTCCGCCGCCCGCGGGGCAAATTCGGCCGAGACCGATCCGCCCGCCGAAAACAGTGCGATCCGCACCTGCCCGAAGTCGAAGTCGTCAAGCACGCCGACGGGAATCGGCTCGCCGCGAAACGCGACCGTGCGCCCGGCCGAGCGTCTGCTCGCCAGCGGATACAGCTTGCCGACCGGGAAACTCCGTTCCTCGAGGGTTCGGATCATGGTCTCGCCGACGAGGCCGGTGGCGCCGACGACGGCAACGTCATGGGTAGTGGACATCTTGCTAACTCGAATGGGTCATCGTGGGAATAAGGGTTGGCGAAGGTTTGAAGACGGTACCCGCAGTCCCGCCTCCGGCCGGGACTACGGGCTGCGCTTCGTGCCCGCCGCGTCCGTCTGAGCGACGTCGGCATTCTGCGCCCTGTGGCGCAGGTAGTGATCCATGAGCGTCAGAGCGACCATGGCCTCGGCGATGGGCGTCGCGCGCAGTCCCACACAGGGATCGTGCCGGCCGGTCGTGACGATGTCGGCGGCCTTGCCCTCGGTATCCACGGTGCGTCCCGGCACCTGGATGCTCGAGGTGGGCTTGAGCGCGATGCTCGTGAGGATGTCCTGGCCGCTCGAGATGCCGCCGAGCGTGCCGCCCGAAGAGTTCTTCGCGAAACCGTCGGGCGTGATTTCGTCGCGGTGCTCGCTGCCGCGCTGCTGAATGCACCGGAACCCGTCGCCGAATTCGACGCCCTTGACGGCATTGATGCTCATCAGCGCGTGTGCGAGGTCGGCCTCGAGCTTGTCGAATACGGGCTCGCCGAGCCCCGTCGGTACGTTCGAAGCGATCACGTTGATCCGCGCGCCGATGGAATCGCCCGCGCGCCTGAGACGGTCCATGAACCCGTCAAGCGCATTGAGTTTGGCCGGCTCCGCGCAGAAGAACGGATTGTCGTTGACCGCGTCGAGATCGAGGGGCTTCAGTTCGAATGGCCCAAGTTCCGCGAGGTAGCCGCTGATCCTGATGCCGGCGCGCTCGGCAAGATACTTGCGCGCGATGGCGCCGGCCGCGACGCGCATGACGGTTTCGCGCGCCGAAGCCCGGCCGCCGCCTCGGTAGTCGCGAATCCCGTACTTGTGCTGATAGGTGTAGTCGGCGTGGCCCGGCCGGAACTTGTCCTTGATCTTGCTGTAGTCGCGCGAGCGCTGATCGACGTTTTCCACGAGCAGGCCGATCGCCGTGCCCGTGGTCATGCCGTCGAACACGCCGGACAGGATCTTGACCTGGTCGGGCTCCTTGCGCTGGCTGACGTGGCGCGAGCGCCCGGGACGCCTGCGGTCCAGGTCGTGCTGGATGTCGCTCTCGGCGATCGCGAGCCCCGGCGGACAGCCGTCGACGACACAGCCCATCGCCGGGCCGTGGCTCTCGCCGAAGCTCGTCACCGTGAACAAGCGCCCGAAGGTGTCGCCCGCCATCGCTCCTATCGTCCTATGTCCTGTTCCGTCCTGCCCCGCCCCCGGCGCTGTGCCCGGATCGGTGCAGATCGCCCGCCTCGAGCACGAAGACCCCGTGACCGCCGCGTCCGAGCTCGACCCAGACGAAGGGCAACCGCGGTCGGGCCTGCATGAGCGCCTCGGCGCTGTCGCCGACCTCCACGATCGCGACGCCGTCCGGCAGCAGGTAATCGGCCGCCCGGTCGAGCAATCTCAGCGTGGGCCCCAGGCCCGCAGCGTCACCCCGTAATGCGAGCTCGGGCTCGTGCGCGTACTCCGGCGGCAGCGACTCGATCTCCGCCGCGGGCACGTACGGTGGGTTGGATATGATAGCGCGATAGCGCGCGTCCGTATCCGGGAACAGGTCCGCGCGGTACAGCCTGACCCGATCCTCAAGGCCGTGCAGCGCCACGTTGTCGGCCGCGACGGCGAGCGCATCGGCCGACACGTCCGTCGCGTCGACCCGCGTGCCGGGGCAATGGACTGCGACGGCAATGCCCAGGCAGCCGCTGCCGGTGCCGATGTCGAGCACCCGGTCGCCGGGTTCGAGCGCACACCACGGCGCCAACCGGCGCTCGATCAGTTCGGCGATCGGTGAGCGCGGCACGAGCACGCGTTCGTCGACCCTGAACCGCAAGCCCGCGAACCAGGCCTCGCCAAGCAGGTAGGCGAGCGGCTTGCGTTCGCGCACGCGCCTGACGGCGAGTTCAACGAGCGGATCGAGCAGCGTGCGGTCCGGCGGCGCATCCCGGAGCTCGTCGCGCCACTCATGCAGGTGGCGCAGGAGCCAGTACGCTTCGTCCGTGGAATTGTCGGTGCCATGGCCGAACGCGAGGTCGTGGCCGTCGAACCAGTCGGCGAGCGTTGCGACCCAATCCTCACTGCGCCCGGCGCGTTCGAGCCGTCGGCGAAGCTCCTGGTCGTTCGTGGCCCGGCGGGTAGCGATGCCGCGCCGATGCGCTTCGAGCCGCTTGCGAGGTTCGGCGTCTTTCATGGGTCGCCGATGATATGCCTTGTGAGATAATTTGCCGCGTGACCGGCAAAGCCACCAGCAACCTCGTCGTTGCGCTCCTCATCGGCGCCGCGCTCGCCGTCGGCCTCGCGATGCTGTTCGCGTTGACGGTGCGCAACACGATGCCCGAGCCTGAAATCGCGACGGTGCTGTCGCCTCCGCTCGCCATTCCCGATGCCGTGCTCGTCGATCAGGCCGGCCGCGAATTCACGACAAGCGATCTCGAAGGCCGATTCAGCCTCATGTTCTTCGGGTTCACGCACTGCCCTGACATCTGCCCGCTGACGCTGCAGGTGCTCGCCCGCGCCCGGGACGAAATCCGCACGCAGGCGCCGGAACTCGTCCCCGACGTCGTCTTCGTGAGCGTGGATCCCTATCGCGACACGCCCGAACGTATCGGCGACTACGTGAGCAACTTCGACCCCGAGTTCATCGGCGTCACCGGGTCCGACGAGGCGCTCGCGCCGCTGCTCGGCGCGCTCGGCGTCACGGTGCACAAGAACGAGCGCGACGGTGAGTGGTACAACGTGGTCCACAACGGCACGGTTTACGTGATCGGACCCGACGCCGATCTGGTGGCGCTGTTCTCGGGCTCCTCCCATGACGCCGCCGCGATCGCGACCGACGTCGTTCGAATCCGCACACGCTACGCAAACTCGCCTTCTTCATGACAGCCAGGCTTCGCGTCGGGCTGCAGGCGCTGTTGCCGCAGCGCCTGCTCGGCGCACTTGTCTATCGCATCGCGCGAACCGGGAACCGCTTCGTCAAGAACGCGCTGATCCGCTGGTTCAGCAGGCGCTACCACATCGACGCGAGCGAAGCGGAGTTCGCAAGCCCCGCCGACTACCCGACCTTCAACGCTTTCTTTACCCGCGCGCTCAAGTCCGGGGCAAGACCGGTCGACGACAGCGGGCGATCGATCGTGTCACCGGCCGACGGCAGGCTCACCGAATACGGCACGATCGACGACGGGACGCTCCTGCAGGCCAAGGGGATTCGCTACCGGATCGAGGCGCTGCTCGGCGAGCAGCGCTCGGAGCTCGATGCGTTCATCGGCGGATCGTACGCCACGGTCTATCTCGCGCCGCGCGACTACCACCGCGTGCACGCCCCCGCGGCGGGCGGCCTGACGCAAACGCGTTACATCCCGGGCCGCAGGTTCGCCGTCAACGAAGCAACCGCCAGCGTCGTCGATCGACTCTTCTGCCGCAACGAGCGCGTCGTGTGCCACTTTGAGGGCGAGTTCGGCCGCATGGCGGTCGTGCTCGTCGGCGCGCTCAACGTCGCGAGCATCAGCACGGCCCGGCACGGCGAGTTGCCGAGCGGCCGGGCCAGGCAATGGGATGAACCGGTGTCCGTCGCTTACCGCAAGGGCGAGGAAATCGGACGCTTCAACCTCGGCTCGACGGTGATCGTGGTCTTCGAGCGCGGCGCCGCAGTATGGAACGAGGCGCTCGAGAGCGGCCAGACGCTCAGGATGGGCATGCCGATCGGGACGCTCACTGCGCGGGGCGAAACCTCAGAATCCTCCGCGAACCGCCATGTCGAGCTCAACTCCGGGACTGTCGAATGATCCCGGCGGGTACCTGAGCAATCCGGATGTCGTACGTCCTGTCCGCGTCCCCGGACCTGCTTCGCCTCAGAGCGGGCCTGCTCGCCCGCATCCGCGAGTTCTTCGCCGAGCGAGGCGTGCTCGAAGTCGAGACGCCGGCGCTGTCTACGGCGAGCATCAGCGATCCGGCCATCGAGAGCGTCGGCGCGAGCGTCGGCGGACGCCAACACTGGCTGCACACGTCGCCGGAGTTCGCCATGAAACGCCTGCTGGCAGCCGGCGTCGGCGACAGCTACCAGATCTGCCGCGTCTTCCGTGACGCGGAACTCGGCCGCTGGCACCAGCCTGAATTCACGCTGCTCGAATGGTACCGCGTGGGCTGGGACGAAACGGTGCTCATGGACGAGGTCGACGAGCTCATTCGGCATGCCGTCGGCGAGTCGGTTGCGCTAGGGTCGCTGTCGTCGGCGCCCGATCCGTTCGGGTCGGCATCCGTGGAACCAGACCGGCTCGAGTCGACATCCGAGAAACCAGACCGGTTCGGCCGCATCCCCGGAGGACCGGTTCGGTTCGAATCCGCCTCGCGCCTGACATACGCGCAGGCCTTTGAGCGCTGCCTGGGCATCGATCCGCACGGCGACCTCACGGGGCTGCCCGGACGCCTCGAGAGCCTCGGCATCGACGTGCCCGACGGGCTCCACCGCGATGCCCTGCTCGACCTGGCGCTCAGCGAGGCCGTGGTCGCCGGTTTCGATCCCGACGTGCTGACGTTCATCCACGACTATCCCGCGAGCCAGGCGGCGCTCGCCGCAATCAAGCCGCAGACACCGCCCGTTGCCGCGCGTTTCGAGGCGTTCGCCGGAGGGATCGAACTCGCGAACGGTTTCCGGGAACTGACGGACCCGGCCGAACAACGCGCCCGATTCGTCCAGGAAATCGAAACCCGGCACGCGCGAGGCCAGCCGGTAGCGCCGCTCGACGAACCCTTCCTCGCCGCGCTGGAGCAGGGGCTGCCCGCCTGTGCAGGCGTCGCTGTCGGCATCGACCGCCTCGTCGCGCTCGCGGCGGGACTCGACGATGTCGCCGCGGCGATGAGCTTTGCGCATCGGTGAATCGCGGCGGAAAGGTCTTTCCCGACGGGCGGCAAGCGGCGCGCGCACCCGGAGTCGTCGGCGCTCGGTGACTCCCGTGGAAGCTAGTCCTTCACCCGCGACACATACTCCCCCTTCCGCGTATCGACCTTGACGACCTCTCCCTGCTCGACGAAAAGCGGCACCCGCACCACGGCCCCGGTCTCGAGCCGTGCGGGCTTGACCCCGCCCTGCGCGGTATCGCCGCGGACGCCGGGATCGGTCTCGACGATCTCGAGCTCGACGAAATTCGGCGGCGCGACGTGCAGCGGCGAACCGTTCCAGAGCGTAATGAGACAGACGCCCTGTTCCTTGAGCCACTGCTCGGCATCGCCGATGGCGGACCTGTCCGCGGCGAACTGCTCGTAGCTATCGGCGACCATGAAATGCCAGAGGTCGCCGTCCGTGTACAGGTACTCCATTTCCTGCTCGATCACGTCGGCGGCCTCGACGGAGTCGCCGGACTTGAAGGTCCGGTCGACGACCCGGCCCGTCTTGAGATTGCGGATCTTGACGCGATTGAAGGCCTGGCCCTTGCCGGGCTTCACGAACTCGTTCTCGATGATCACGCAGGGGTCGGAGTCGATGATGATCTTCAAGCCACCGCGAAATTCGTTGGTGTTATAACTGGCCATGGGAGGGTCGAAATCCGTAGCAGGGGTCGGAGCGGTATCGTGGTTGCCCGGCGGCGCGTCGTGTCGGCGGGGACCGGCAGCGCCCGGCGCCACGCCGGATGATAACCGCAACAATGAATTAAGCGAACCGGTGACGGTCGCTCGGCAGGGTCGTCCCGAAGCACCGGGGCGTGAGCGGAGCCGTGCGTAATTTGTTGGAAATGCGCTCTAGTCCTGCTCAATTGACGCATAAAACGACATGAAGCTGCGTTAAGCGACGATATTGGACATGTTTCAACGACCTTCGATCGACCCCGCGGTCACGGGCTCCATCGACGTGGCCAGGCACGACCGCCCGTCGTGGCAACGCGTGCTGCAGGACGCCGTGCGGGACATCGACGAACTGGCCGGACTGCTCGAGATTCCGGCCGCGCGGTTGCGAGCCGTGGCCTGCGAGCCCGGCTTTCCGCTGCTCGTGCCGCGCGGCTTCGTCGCGCGGATGCGCAAGGGCGATCTCGACGATCCGCTGCTGCTGCAGGTCCTGCCCCGGGCCGAGGAAGACGTTCGCGCCGCGGGATTCAGCGACGACCCGCTCGGCGAACAGGACATCGCCGACGACGGCGTCATCCGCAAGTACCGGGGGCGCACGCTCCTGATCGCGAGCGGCGCCTGCCCCGTCCATTGCCGCTATTGCTTCAGACGCGAGTTCCCGTACTCCGGGCAGCTCGCCTCCCGCCACGGTTGGGAGGGCGCGATCGGCAAGCTGCGAGGTCGCGGCGATATCGGCGAGGTCATTCTGAGCGGCGGCGATCCGCTCAGCGTTTCGAACCGGGGCCTTCAAACCCTGTTCGACGCGCTCGACACCATCGACTCGGTCCGCAGCATCCGCATTCACACGCGCTTCCCCGTCATGATCCCGGAGCGCGTCGATACGGGGCTGCTCGCACTGCTCGGGCGAAGCTCGGCACGGATCGTCGTGGTCGTCCATTGCAACCACGCCAACGAACTCGACGACAGCGTGGAGGCCGCGCTTCGCGAGCTGGCAGGACCGGCGGACCTGCTGCTCAACCAGTCGGTGCTGCTGCGCGGCGTCAACGACGACGCGGCAACGCTCGCGAATCTCAGCCGCCGGCTCTTCGACTGCGGCGTGCTGCCGTACTATCTGAACGCGCTCGATCCGGTCACGGGCACGGCGCACTTTGAGGTCGTCGACGAGCGGGCGCGCGCACTGCTCGCCGACCTGCGGGCGGAACTTCCCGGTTACCTCGTTCCGAAACTCGTTCGAGAAATTCCCGGAGCGTCGAGCAAGATGCCGCTCTGAGCGGCGGGTGTGCTCGCGACTGCGGGCCACGCGACTACTCGCAACCGTTTCTCCCGCTCAAGCCGAGCAAGTTCGAAGGTGTTCGGGAGAAACGGTTGCGATCAGTCGCTTGCGGTCCGATGGGGACTGGTGGACGCGCGGGTATTATCCCCTCGCCACACGCTCGACCTTCTGCCAGCCGCGCGGCAGCAGCAGGCCGCGGCGGCCGCGGTTGCCGCGATAGCGGTCGAGGTCCTTGTACCGGAGAGTCATCCAGCGGTCCAGGGCCTTGATCCTGACACGCTGGCGCTCACCGAAAGCACAGAGCCCCGCGAGCGTCGCGCCGGTGGCCGGAGGCAGCCCCAGAATCCTGATGCCCTTGCCCTTGCCGAGTTCGGGCAATTCCTTCAGATCGAATACGAGCAGGCGCCCGTCGCTCGATGCCGCGGCGATCCACCTGGCCTTCTCGCCGACCGGCGCCGCCGCAACGACCGTGTGCCCGTCCGGCACGCGCAGCACCGCCTTGCCGGCCTTGGTGCGCGAATAGAGATCCTCGAGCCTGACGATGAATCCGTAGCCTGCCGATGACGCGAGGATCCAGCGGTCCTGCGGCGCGCCGGTCAGCACCGTGCAGAAGCTTGCGCCGTCGGGCGGGTTGACATGGCCGGACAGCGGCTCGCCCTGGCCGCGGGCCGACGGCAGCGTGTGCGCCGCGAGGCTGTAGGCGCGTCCGGTACTGTCGATGAACACCGCAAGCTGGTTGCTGCGGCCCGGCGCGGAGGCGAGAAACCCGTCCCCCGAGCGGTAGGAGAGCGCTTCGGCATCGATCTCGTGTCCCTTCGCCGCGCGCGCCCAGCCGCGCTCGGACAGGATGACGGTCACCGGATCGCTCGTGACGAGATCAGCTTCGGCGATCGCTTGGGCAGGTGCCTGTTTGTCGTCGATCTCCGTGCGCCGGTCGTCGCCATGGGTTTCGGCGAGTTCCGCAAGCTCGCGCTTGATCAGGTCGTTGAGCTTCTCCTGCGAACCGAGCGTCGCCTCCAGTTCCGCCCGTTCTTCCATCAGGTCCGCCTGCTCCCCGCGCAGTTTCATCTCCTCGAGCTTCGCGAGGTTGCGCAGCTTCAGTTCCAGGATCGATTCCGCCTGGGCGTCGCTGAGGTCGAAGCGCGCCATGAGCACGGGCTTGGGCTCGTCTTCCTCGCGGATGATCGCGATCACCTCATCGATGTTCAGGTACGCGATCAAGAGGCCCTCGAGGACGTGCAGGCGCGCCGTCACCCGGTTCAGGCGATGCTCGATACGGCGCCTTACGGTCGCGGTCCGAAAGCCGATCCATTCCTCCAGCAGGGGCTTGAGCCCGTAAACCCGCGGGCGGCCGTCGACGCCGATGACGTTGCAGTTGACGCGCACCGTGCGTTCGAGATCGGTCGTCGCGAACAGGTGGCTCATGAGCCTTGCGACGTCGACGCGGTTGGAGCGCGGCGTCAGCACGAGCCGGGTCGGGCACTCGTGGTCGGACTCGTCGCGCAGGTCGTCCATCATCGGCAGCTTCTTCGCGCGCATCTGCGTTGCGATCTGCTCCAGTACCTTGGCGCCCGAGGCCTGATGGGGCAGCTCGGTAATGACGATCTCGCCGTTCTCGATCTCGTAACTGGCGCGCAGGCGCAGCGAGCCCGTTCCGGTCCGGTAGACCTGCTCGATGTCGCCGGCGCTCGACACGAGCACGCCGCCGGTCGGGAAGTCCGGACCCTGAATGTGCTGCATGAGTTGCGAAAGACTCGTATTCGGCCAATCGAGCAGGCGCATGAGCGCGGTCGCGACCTCGCGAAGATTGTGCGGCGGCACGTCGGTCGACATGCCGACGGCGATCCCGCTCGTGCCGTTGAGCAGTAGATTCGGCAGCGCCGCGGGCAGCAGCGTCGGTTCCTTGAGCGTGCCGTCGAAGTTCGGGACCCAGTCGACCGTGCCCTGACCGAGCTCGGCGAGCAGCACGCGCGCGTAGGCGGTGAGCTTCGCTTCCGTGTAGCGCATCGCGGCGAACGACTTCGGGTCGTCCTGCGACCCCCAGTTCCCGTGCCCGTCGACGATCGGGTAGCGGTAGGCGAACGGTTGCGCCATGTGCACCATCGCTTCGTAGCAAGCCGAATCGCCGTGCGGGTGAAACTTGCCGAGCACGTCGCCGACCGTGCGCGCGGCCTTCTTGGGTTTGGAGCGCGATGACAGCCCGAGATCGCTCATCGCGTACACGATGCGCCGCTGGACGGGTTTCAGGCCGTCGCCGATGTGCGGCAGCGCGCGATCGAGAATGACGTACATCGAATAGTCGAGGTAGGCCTTCTCGGTAAACGTGGCCATCGGCACGCGCTCGATGCCGTCGAAATCAAGCTCCTGCACTTTCATGATCCGTGCCTCGAATGGTTCGTGCGTCAGCCCGTGGCAAGGGCTCCGCCACATGTGGCGCAAGACCGCCTCGCCGAAAACGGCGGATCGGCTGCCACGCGTGCCTGGGCGGCGGGTTGCCGGATGCCGCCTGCGCCGTGCGGCCGCTCTGCCGCACTACAGTTCCGCAAGATTGCCCTTCTCCTGCAGCCATTCGCGCCGGTCGGGGGCGCGCTTCCTGGCCAGCAACATGTCCATGAGCCTGTCCGTGCCGTCGCTGCCGTCGACGGTAAGCTGAACGAGCCGCCGCGTATCGGCCGCCATCGTCGTTTCCCGAAGCTGGGTCGGGTCCATTTCTCCGAGCCCCTTGAAACGCGTGACCGTCACGGCGACGCGCTTGTTGCGATCTTCGACGCGATCGACGATGAGATCGCGCTCGGCATCGTCGAGCGCGTAGTGGACTTCCTTGCCGGCATCGATGCGGTACAGCGGCGGCATGGCCACGAACACGTGGCCGGCTTCGACGAGCGAGCGGAAGTGCCGCAAAAACAACGCGCAAAGCAGCGTCGCGATGTGCAGGCCGTCGGAATCGGCGTCGGCAAGAATGCAGATCTTGTGATAGCGCAGGCCGTCGAGCTTGCCCGAACTCGGGTCGACGCCGAGCGCCACGCTGATGTTGTGCACTTCCTGGGAGGCCAGCAGCTCGGAAGTTTCGACCTCCCAGGTGTTGAGGATCTTGCCGCGCAGGGGCATCACGGCCTGGCGCTCGCGATCGCGGGCCTGTTTCGCCGAGCCGCCCGCCGAATCGCCCTCGACGAGAAAGAGCTCCGTCAGTGCCGGCTCCTGCAGCGTGCAGTCGGCGAGCTTGCCCGGCAGCGCGGGGCCGGAGACGACGCGCTTGCGTACGACCTTTTTCGCCGACTTGACGCGCTGCTGCGCCCTGGCGATCGCCCCGGCCGCGATCTCGTCGCCCGTCTCCGGATGCCGGTTCAGCCAGATTGCGAAGTTGTCCTTGATGACGCCGGAAACGAAAGTCGCGCACTCGCGCGAGCCGAGCCGCTCCTTGGTCTGGCCCGCGAACTGCGGGTCTTCGAGCTTCACCGCGAGAACGTAGCTCACGCCGTCCCAGACATCCTCGGGCGAGAGCTTCATGCCGCGCGGCAAGAGGTTGCGAAACTCGCAGAATTCGCGCAGCGCTTCGGTGAGCCCGGAACGCAAGCCGTTGACGTGGGTACCGCCCTGCGTTGTCGGAATCAGGTTGACGTAGCTCTCCGTGACGCCGGTCTCGTCGTCGAGGCGCCAGACGAGCGCCCAGTCGAGCGTCTCGCGCTTGCCTTCGAGATGGCCGGCGAAGGGCGCCTCCGGCAACCATTGGCCGTCGACGAGACTCTCCTCCAGGTATTGCTCGAGGCCCTTGTCGTAGTGCCACGTTTCACTGGATCCGGTTTTCTCGATCTCGAGCGAGACCTCGAGACCCGGGCAGAGCACCGCCTTGGCTCTCAGCATGTGCCGGAGCCTCGAGAGCGAGAAGGTCACGGTGTCGAAGTACCGAGAATCGGGCCAGAAACGGATCGTCGTGCCCGTATTCGCCTTGCCGACCTTGCCGACGATGTCGAGCTTGCCGCGGCGTCTGCCGTTGACGAAACTCATGTTGTATTCGGCGCCGCCGCGCTTGATCCACACCTCGAGGTTCTGCGACAGCGCGTTCACGACCGAGACGCCCACACCGTGCAGGCCACCCGAAAACCGGTAGTTCTTGTTCGAGAACTTGCCGCCGGAGTGCAGCTTCGTGAGTATGAGTTCGACGCCGGGCATTTTTTCCTTCGGATGCATGTCGACCGGCATACCGCGACCGTCGTCCTCGACCTCGAGCGAGCCGTCGCCGAAGAGGCGCACGCGAATCTTCTTCGCGTAGCCTTCGATCGCCTCGTCGACGCTGTTGTCGACGACCTCGTGCGCGAGGTGGTTCGGCCGCGTGGTGTCGGTGTACATGCCGGGCCGGCGGCGCACGGGCTCGAGGCCGCTAAGCACTTCGATGTCGGCAGCGAGGTAGCTCTTGCTCATCGATGAAGCCCGCCGTTCGGGCGGCCGCTGCCCGACCCGGTGGGAGTAATGATTGTAACTTGTTTGGCGCCGAGTTCAGACGCCTGAAACTGCGAACAGCGGCTCAATTGAAATCGGCGCGAAGGCCCCCTCCATTGCGGCGGGTTGCGGGATCAATTCCGCGCTATTGACCAGGTTATTTCTACGTCATATAAACGTCCCCCCCACCGCTTCCGGGAACGTCTTCGCGAGGGTGACCCCCGCGCTCACGGGACCCGGGCAAAATAGAGTGGCAAAACACAAATCACGATCGGAGCGAATATGAACACCGCAAGCAAATGCCCGGTGATGAGCAGCACTCATCAGGCCGTTGGCATCACAGCGAACCAGAATTGGTGGCCGAACCAGTTGAACCTGCGGATCCTCCGCCAGAACCACCCAAACGCCGATCCCAACGGCAACGGGTTCAACTACGCCGAGGAGTTCAACAGCCTCGACTTCGAAGCCCTGGCAAGAGACGTCGATGCGCTGATGACCGACTCGCAGGACTGGTGGCCGGCCGACTACGGACACTATGGACCGCTGTTCATCCGCATGACCTGGCACGCGGCCGGTACCTACCGCATCGACGACGGCCGCGGCGGCGGCAGCGGCGACCAGCGCTTTGCGCCCCTCAATAGCTGGCCCGACAACGTGAACCTCGACAAGGCGCGCCAGTTGCTCTGGCCGATCAAGCAGAAGTACGGCCGCAAGATCTCGTGGGCCGACCTGCTGATTTTCACCGGCAACCGCGCACTTGAGACGATGGGCTTCACGACCTTCGGCTTCGGCGGCGGCCGCGAGGACATCTGGGCGCCCGAGGACGACGTCTACTGGGGGCCGGAGCAGGGATGGCTCGACGACGAACGCTACAGCGGCGACCGCGATCTCGCCAATCCGCTCGGCGCCGTTCAGATGGGGCTGATCTACGTGAACCCCGAGGGGCCGAACGGCAACCCCGACCCGATGGCGGCGGCGCGCGACATCCGCGAGACGTTCCGCCGCATGGCGATGAACGACGAGGAAACGGTCGCGCTCATCGCCGGCGGGCATACCTTCGGCAAGGCCCATGGCGCTGCCGAAGAGCATTACAAGGGCCCGGAACCGGAGGGCGCCGGCATCGAGGAGCAGGGCCTCGGCTGGAAGAGCAGCTTCGGCAGCGGCAAGGCCGGCGACCAGATCGGCAGCGGGCTGGAGGGCGCCTGGACCAGGAACCCGATCGCCTGGGACAACGGCTACTTCGAGAACCTTTACAGCTACGAGTGGGAGCTGACAAAGAGCCCCGCCGGCGCGAACCAGTGGACCCCGAAGGACGCCGAAGCCCGGGACACCGTGCCGGATGCGCACGATCCGGACAAGCGGCACGCCCCGATGATGTTGACGACCGACCTCGCACTGATCGTCGATCCGGTCTACAAGGAGATTTCCAAACGTTTCTACGAGAATCCGGACGAGCTTGCCGACGCCTTCGCCCGTGCGTGGTACAAGCTGCTGCACCGGGACATGGGACCGGTCACCCGCTACCTCGGCCCGTGGGTTCCGAACGAACAGTTGCTGTTCCAGGACCCGATTCCCGCCGTGACGCACGCGCTGATCGATTCAGACGACATCGATGCGCTCAAGGGCAAGATTCTCGGCTCGGGTCTCTCCATCGCCCAGTTGGTCTCCACCGCCTGGGCGTCGGCGTCGACCTACCGCAATACCGACAAGCGCGGGGGCGCCAACGGAGCGCGCATCCGGCTGGCGCCGCAGGCGGGATGGG
Source organism: Gammaproteobacteria bacterium (assembly GCA_022826245.1). GTDB lineage: Bacteria > Pseudomonadota > Gammaproteobacteria > Steroidobacterales > Rariloculaceae > Rariloculus. The sequence continues at coordinate 15,375 of JAJDVG010000040.1, read as the reverse complement.
ATGTCAATGTGAGCTCGGGCGTCCCGGCGGTATTGGACACCCTGGAGGGGATCCAGCGGGAGTTCAACGACGCGCAGGCCAACGGAAAAATGGTCTCGCTCGCCGACCTGATCGTGCTCGGCGGCTGTGCGGCCATCGAGGAGGCGGCGAAGAAGGCCGGGCACGACGTGGAGGTTCCCTTCGCGCCCGGACGCGCCGACGCTGCCGAGGAGATGACCGACGCCGAGTCGTTCGACGTGCTCGAGCCGACCGCCGACGGCTTCCGCAACTATCTGCAGAACGGCCACGCGGCAACGTCCGACCACCTGCTGGTCGACAAGGCGTTCATGCTGACGTTGTCCGCGCCGGAGATGACGGCCCTGGTCGGCGGCATGCGCGCCCTTGACGCAAACGCCGGACAGTCCCGGGTCGGTGTCCTGACGGATCGACCCGGGACCCTGAGCAACGACTTCTTCGTCAACCTGCTCGACATGGGGACGGAGTGGACCGCGACCTCGGACGACGGGGAAGCGTTCGAGGGCCGCGACCGCGGCACGGGCGAACTCAAGTGGACCGCCAGCCGCGTCGACCTCGTCTTCGGCTCGAACTCCGAACTGCGGTCGCTCGCCGAGGTCTACGGCAGCAACGACGCCGAGGCCAAGTTCGTTGGCGACTTCGTCGCGGCGTGGGCCAAGGTCATGAATCTCGATCGTTTCGACCTCGCGTGATCCGGGCAAAGCGGTTCCGAAGGGCGTCGAGCGCGCGGCAGCGGCCGGGCATCCGGTGAACCGCGTGGTGATCGAATGACCGGGCAATCCGACAACCTCGCGCGACTGGAGAAGTCGCTCGAAGAACTCGAAGCCCTGGTCAGGAATCTCGAGAGCGGCGAACTGTCGCTCGAGCAGGCGCTCAAGGAGTTCGAACGCGGCGTCAAGCTGACGCGGCAATGCCAGACGACGCTGCGCGAAGCCGAACAGAAGGTCGAGATCCTGCTCAAGTCGGGCGCCGAGGCGGAACCGAAACCGGAACCGTTCGAAACGGCAGGGGACTGACGGCCCTTACACGACGATCCCGATGACCGCGAGGCAGACGGCCGTATAGCCGGCTGCGAGCACGTCATCGAGCATGATGCCCACACCGCCCGGCACGGCCCGATCCACGCCGCGGATCGGCCAGGGCTTGGCGATGTCGAATACCCGGAACAGCACGAGCGCCGTCAGCAGCATCGGCAGGTCGGGATCGAGCAGCACGGACAGCAACAGCATCGCCGCAATTTCGTCGAGCACGATCGCCGGATGATCGTGGACCTCGAGCCGGCGCGCGCTCTCTCCGCACACCCATATGCCGAGCGCGACGACGGCGAGCGCCACGGCGGCCCGCAAGACCAGCGGCAGGTCCAGCATCAGCCACAGCGGCGCGAGCGCAAGCACGCTGGCCGCCGTGCCCGGCGCGCGCGGCACGAGGCCGATCCCGAAACCGGTTGCGAGCAGGTGAACAGGATCGCGCAGCAATCGAGGATTGAATCGGGTCCGCATGGCTCAGCTCCGGGTGCGGCGATCGCCGGGAATCACGCCCGGCCGCGCGTGTGGGCGACGATGAACGCGGCAGCGCGGCGAGCTATGCGGATCGGGAGACGCCACGTCAGAAGTGGGCGTAGCCGCCCGTGGAGACGTCGAACGGTTCGCCGCCGCGCCGACAGGCGACGCCGTTGCCGGCAACGAGTCGACCGATACGCGTGACGCGCGTGCCGGTCTCGAGCAGCGCGCGCCGGATCGCCGCCGATCGTTCGGCCGGCGCCGCGAAACAGAGCTCGTAGTCATCGCCGCCGCCGAGCGCATGTGCCAGAGCCTCGTCGGGCGCGCATGCGGTAAGCAGATCGGCGGACAGCGGAATCCGCTCGACATCGACGACGGCGCCGCAGCCGCTGCGCCTGCAGATGTGCCCCAGATCGGCGATGAGCCCGTCGGAAACATCGATCGCCGCGTTCGCAAGGGACGCAATCGCAAGGCCCTCGGCGACGCGCACGTCCGGCCGGGCGAATCGGCCCTCGAGCCGCTCGCGCACGGCGCTGTCCGGCACCTGGAAGCCGCCGAGCGCGGCAAGTCCCGCCGCCGCGTCGCCGAGCGTGCCCGTCACGTAGACCTCATCGCCGATCCTGCCCCCACCGCGGGTCATCGCGGTGTCCGGGTCCACGCTGCCGATGACCTGAACGGTCGCAGCGAGCGGACCCCGCGTCAGGTCGCCGCCGACGAGCGTGACGCCATGCCCTGCGGCAAGGTCCAGGAAGCCCTTTGAAAAACCGTCGAGCCAGACCGGATCGGTCTCCGGCAAGGTCAGGGCCAGCGTTGCCCAGCGCGGTCGCGCGCCCATCGCCGCCAGATCGCTGAGGTTGACGGCCAGAACCCGGTAACCCACCAGGTCGCCCGGAGAGTTGTCGGGAAAGTGCGTGCCGGCAACGAGCGTATCGACGGCGATGGCCAAGGGCCCCTCGGCGTCGATGACGGCGGCGTCGTCGCCGATGCCGATCAGCATGCCGTCGGCGTCGGCTTCGCTCGCGAAAAACCGGTCGATGAGCTCGAACTCGCCCAATGCCTCGTCGTCATTGCCTGCGCCCGCCATCACGCTCTCCGAGTTCCTTCGCCGCCTTGTCGAGCAACGCGTTGACGAAGCGGTAGCTGTCGGTGGCGCCGTACCGTTTCGCGAGCTCGACCGCCTCGTTGATGATCGCATTTGTCGGAACATCGGGGCGATTCCCGAGTTCCGCCAGCCCAAGCAACAGGATCGCGCGGCCAACGGCGTCGAGCTGTTGCGGAGACCTCACGGCGAAACGGGCGATGGTCGCGTCGAGCGTCTCGACATCCTCGAGCACGACTTCGAGCAGCGCCCGAAAATACGCCTGGTCTATGGAAGCGAAATCCTCCTCGCGCTCGAACTGGCCGACGAGTTCAGCGAAGTCGTGATCGGCAAGCTGCCACTGGTAGAGCGCCTGGACGAGATAGTCCCGAGCGCCGCGTCGCGAACCGGTACTTGCCAAACGCTAGCGCTCCAGCTCGCGCATCGCCGACGCCATGCGGATCGCGGAAATGGCCGCATCGACGCCCTTGTTGCCGGCCTTCGACCCGGCCCGCTCGATTCCCTGTTCGATCGTGTCGACAGTGAGGATGCCGAAGCCGATCGCGATGCCGTGCTCGAGCGATGCGCTCGCGACGCCGCTGCTCGCCTCGCCCGCGACGTAGTCGAAGTGCGGCGTGGCGCCGCGGATCACGCAACCGAGCGCGACGAGCGCGTCGTAGCCGCCGCTCGCGGCCATCTTGCGCAGCGCGAGCGGCGTCTCGAACGCTCCCGGAACGCGAACGACCGTGATGTCCGCTGCATCGGCGCCGTGTTCGAGCAGCGTATCGACGGCCGCGCCAAGCAGCCGGTCGACGATGAAGTCGTTGAAACGCGAGGCGACGATCCCGACGCGCAATCCACGCGCGTCGAGGCCGCCCTCGATCGTGCGGATATTGTCAGCCATGCCCGGCGTCGCCGCTGTCTTCCGGCGCCACGTACTCGACGACCTCCAGACCGAATCCCGACAGCGCATGCATGTGTTTCGGCGCGCTGAGCACCCGCATCTTGGTGATCCCGAGCGCGCGAAGCACCTGCGCGCCCGTGCCGAAGGTACGCAGGTCCATGCTGCGCTCGCGCCGCGCCGCCAGCGAGTCCTGCGTTTCGCGCAGCGAACGCAGGGCCGACATGAGGTCCCGGGCCGATTCGTCGTGCCTGAGTATCACGATCACGCCGCTGCCCTCGCGGGCGATCTGCCGCATCGCGTCCGCCAGGGGCCAGCCGAGGCGCGGATGCCGGACGTTGACCACGTCGCTCAGGGTGTCCTGACGGTGCACGCGCACGAGCACGGGACGACTCGTGTCGATCGTTCCACGCACGAGCGCGAGGTGCACATTGCGGTTGATGTGATCGTCGAAGCAGATGAGCCTGAACGGGCCGAACGGCGTCTCGATACCGAGCTCGGCGATCGCTTCGACCGTTTCCTCGTGCGCGAGGCGGTATTCGATCAGGTCCGCGATCGTGCCGATCTTGAGATTGTGACGCCGCGCGAAGGCGATCAGATCGTCGCGGCGCGCCATCGTGCCGTCGTCGTTGAGGATTTCGACGATCACCGAAGCCGGCTCGAGTCCCGCGAGCCGCGCGAAGTCGCAACCGGCCTCGGTGTGCCCGGCGCGCGTCAGCACGCCCCCGGGCTGCGCCATGAGCGGAAAGATATGCCCGGGCTGGCGCAGGTCGTCCGGTTGCGCCTGGGGCGCCACCGCGGCGCGCACCGTACGAGCGCGGTCATGCGCCGAGATACCCGTCGTGACGCCTTCGGTCGCCTCGATCGACACGGTGAAATTGGTGGACTTGCGGCGGTCGGTGCCGCTGACCATGAGCGGCAGCCGCAACTGCTCGCAGCGCGACCGCGTCAGGGTCAGGCAGATCAGGCCGCGGCCGTAGCGCGCCATGAAATTGATGTGTTCGCTGCGAACCTTGCTCGCGGCCATGATCAGGTCGCCTTCGTTCTCGCGATCTTCGTCGTCGAGGATCACGGCCATCTCGCCCTTGCGGATCGCGGCGATGATGTCCTCGATCGGATCGAGTCCCGACCACGCCTTTTCGGTTCCTGCTCGCGTAATCATGATTTCCCTGAAGCCGGATGCCTGGTTCGCTGCACTTTGCTTGCCTGTCCGGTGTGCCCGGGATCGTTCGTCACGAAGATTCCCGGCCGCCGAGACGTTCGACATAGCGTGCGACGATGTCGACCTCAATGTTAACAGGCGTGTCGGGCGCATACCCGGAAATGACCGTCGCCTCGCGTGTGTGCGGCACGATGTTGACTTCGAAACGGCGGCCGCTGACGGCGTTCACCGTCAGGCTCACTCCGTCGACGGCGATCGAGCCCTTGCGCGCCACGTAGCGGCTCAGCGTCCCGGGCAACTCGATGGCGAGAAAGGTCGAACGCGCGGCAGGCCCGATCTCGACGACACGGCCGACACCGTCGATGTGACCGCTCACGTAGTGGCCGTCCATCGGGTCGCCGACCCTGAGCGACGGTTCGAGGTTGACCGGGCTGCCGACTTCCAGGGCGCCCAGGGTCGTCACCGCCAGCGTTTCCTTCGATACGTCGGCTTCGAAACGGCCGGGGCCACAGGCAGTCGCGGTCAGGCAGGCCCCGTTGACCGCGATGCTCGCGCCCGGCGCGATGGCGCCGAGTTCGTCGGTTCCGTAACCGATCGCGAGCCGCGCATCGCCGCCCAGGTCGGTCCGTTCGATGACCCGGCCGGTGGTCCTGACGATCCCGGAAAACACCTTGACTCGCCGCCTGCCTGTCCTATCCCCGGGGGGCCAGCACCGTAACGGGACGGGCCCGGACGCGCAAGTCGGCGCCGACACGGCGCACGTCATCGATCGCGAGTTCGAGGCTGTCCCCGAGACTCGCGAGCGGCGGCAGAGCGAACATGCCGCGCGCGTCGTCCCCGAGTATTCGCGGCGCAAGATAGAGCACGAGTTCGTCGATGAGGCCGTGCTCGAGCAGCGCGCCGTTGAGCGTCGGACCGGCTTCGACCCAGACGTCGTTGACCTCGAGTTCCGCAAGGCGGGCGAGCAGATGTTCGGGATCGCAGCGCGGCTCGCCGCCGACGCGCTCGATCCGGGCGCCGGCCGCTTCAAGGGGGGGGCGCCGGTCGGTGGCGTCGGCCACGGTGAAAATGACGACTTCGCCGGGCAGGGACAGCGTTCGCGCGGCGGGCGGCGTTCGGAGCGCGGAATCGACGATCACGCGCAGCGGCGCGACGAATTCGCCGTAGTCGTCGTCCGGCCGCGCGGTCAGCGAAGGGTCGTCGGCGAGCACCGTTCCGATGCCGCTCATGACGGCGCTCGAGCGCGCGCGCCAGCGGTGCACGTCGCGTCTGGCGTCGGCTCCCGTGATCCACTGGCTCTCGCCGCTCGCAAGCGCGGTCCGGCCGTCGATGCTCGCGGCGATCTTGCTCCTGACCCAGGGCCGCCCGCGGGACATACGCGCCAGGTAACCCTCGTTCAGCTCGCGCGCGCCGCTTGCCATGAGGCCCTGCTCGACCGCGACGCCGGCCTCGGCGAGTGTGCTCAGTCCGACACCGTTGACGAGTGGGTTCGGGTCCCTCATCGCGCAAACCACGCGCGCCACACCGGCCTCGAGCAACGCCGATGTGCAAGGTCCCGTGCGTCCCTGATGACAGCAGGGCTCGAGCGTCACGTAGGCCGTCGCGCCCCGTGCCCGGTCGCCGGCCGCGGCCAGCGCCGCGCGTTCGGCATGCGGCCCGCCGACCGGCGCCGTGAAGCCCTCGCCGACGATCTCGCCGTCACGGACGAGCACGCATCCCACCGTCGGGTTCGGGTCGGTCGTGGCAAGACCGTTACGGGCGAGCCGGAGCGCGCGCGCCATGAACTCGCGGTCGGCCGCCCGGGTCACGGTTTCGGCGTCCCGGCGTCGTCGGCATCCTCCGGAAGCAGGGACAACTGACCGCGGTCCGCGGCGGCATCCGAGAGCGCCCTCAACTGCCTGATCTCCTCCTCGAACTCGGTCACGTCCTGAAAGCTCCGGTAGACGGATGCGAATCTGACGTAGGCGACCTCGTCGAGCCGGCGTAGCTGATCCATGACCAGGCCGCCGATGGCGCTGCTGTCGATTTCGCGCTCGCCGGTCACGCGGATGCGGTGGGCGATCTGCTCGATCGCCCTCTCGAGATCGTCGCTGCCGACCGGGCGTTTCCTGAGCGCCGCGACGATACCGCTGCGCAGCTTCGCGTCATCGAAAGGTTCGCGGCGGTCGTCGCGCTTTCTGACGTGGGGCATGAGCAGTTCCGCCGTCTCGAAGGTCGTGAACCGCTCGGAGCACTCCTGGCATTCCCGGCGGCGGCGCACCTGCCGGCCTTCCGCGGCCAGCCTCGAGTCGATCACCCGGGTGTCGTTATGGTTACAGAACGGACAGTACACGGCAGGCTACCCGTCCTTGCGGCGGCCGTAGACCGGAAAGGCCGCGCACATCCCGAGCACGGAATCGCGCACGTCCGCGATGGTGTTTTCATCGCCGATGTCCTCGAGCACATCGGCGACCCAGCCGCCGAGAAGGTCGATCTCTTCGCCGCCGATCCCGCGGGTCGTGACCGCAGGCGTCCCGAGCCTGAGCCCGGGCGCGGTCTCGTCAGCCGATCCCGGCCGCGGCAACGGCATCGAGTTGACGGCGATGTGCGCCGCTTCCAGCGCATGCTCGGCGCGCCCGGCATCGATGCCGCGACCGGAAAGATCGACGAGAAGCATGTGATTGTCGGTGCCGCCCGTGACGATCGTGAGCCCCCGTTCCGTCAATCGTCGCGCTGCCCGCCGGGCATTGGCGACGACCCGGCGCTGGTAATCTCCGAATTCCGGCTGCAAGGCTTCCCCGAGCGCGACGGCCTTCGCGGCGATCACGTGCATGAGCGGCCCGCCCTGGATGCAGGGATAGACCGCCCGGTCGAGCCGCGCCGCAAGCTCCGCATCGTCGCGCGCGAGAATCATGCCGCCGCGCGGCCCGCGCAGGGTCTTGTGGGTCGTCGTGGTCGTCACGTCCGCGATGGGCACGGGATTCGGATGCAGCCCGGCCGCCACGAGCCCTGCGACATGCGCCATGTCGGCGAGCAGATACGCGCCCGCTGCGTCGGCGATGTCCCGGAAGCGCTGCCAGTCGATGGTCCGCGCATACGCGGAGAATCCGGCGACGATGACCCTGGGCCGATGGCGCTCGGCGAGCTCGGCGACTTCGTCGTAGTCGATCTCGCCGTCGTCCCCGACGCCATAGGTGACCGAGTTGAACAGGCTGCCCGCGAAGCTGCTCGAATCGCCGTGCGTGACGTGGCCGCCGTGGCTCGCGGCCAGACCGAGCAGCGTATCGCCCGGCGACATGAGCGCAAAATAGGCGGCCGCGTTGGCCTGCGTGCCGGAGTAGGGCTGCACGTTCGCGTACGCTGCGCCGAACAGGCGCCTGGCGCGCTCGGCAGCGAGCCGTTCGGCCGCGTCGACGAATCGGCAGCCGCTGTAACGGCGCGCGCCCGGGTAGCCGTCGGCGTACTTGTTGGTCAGCGCGGAACCCTGGGCCTCGAGCACTCTCGGGCTGACGTAGTTCTCCGAAGCGATGAGTTCCATGAACTCTTCCTGGCGCCGCCGTTCGCCGGCGAGCGCCGCCGCGAGGGGCGTGTCGAACCCGTCTATTCGTTCGTCGGCGCCGAACACTCGAGCCACTCCGGTCGCGACGTCAGGCCAGCGCCTCGACGACACGCGTCCAGGCCCGCGCCAGGTTGTACGGGTTGTACCCGCCGCCGCCCATCGCCAGAACCCGTCCGCCGCAGTGGCGGTCGGCAAGCTTCCGGAGCCTCACTGCCGCGTGCGCGTGGGCTTCCTCGGTGTAGGCCAGGTGCGTGATCGGATCGCCGCCGAGCGAGTCGGCGCCGCACTGCAGCAGGATCAGTTCGGGCGGATGATCCTCGAGGAAACGCTCGACTTCCTCCCAGGCCTGCAGGAAATGCTGATCCCCGGCCCCCGGCAGCATCGGCACGTTGAGTTTCGTGCCGGCAGCGGCGCCCTTGCCGGTCTCGTCGCGCGAACCGGTGCCGGGGTAGAGGAAGCGGCCGTCCTCGTGCAAGTCGGCGAAGATCACGTCCGGATCGTCCTCGAAACCGTAGAAGACGCCGTCGCCGTGGTGCGCGTCGATATCGACGTAGGCGACACGCGTCAATCCATGGTGGCGCCGCGCGGCCTCAATGGCGATGCCGCAGTCGTTGAACACGCAGAACCCTGCCGCCGAATCGCGCGCCGCGTGGTGCAGACCGCCGATCGGGATGAACGCGCGCGGAATCGGGCCCGTCATGATCGATTCGAGCGCATTGAGCGTTCCGCCGACGACGAACGCGGCATTCTCGTACACGCCCGCGTAAGCCGGCGTGTCGCCGAGGTCGAGAAAGCCGCTGCCGATGCGCGACATCTCGATCACCCGATCGACGTAAGCCGGCGTATGGAAGTACTCCAGTTCCCCGCGCGTGGCCTGTCGCGCCGAAATGCGCTCGAGCCGGTCCCAGCACTCGGACTTCTCGAGTTCGTCAATGAACGTGTCGTGCCTGGACGTGCCAAATGGGTGCCCGTCAGGAAAGCCGTACGAGGCGATCTCCGGTCCGCAGACCAAGACGGCTGTCGCTGACATCGTTCCTGCTCCTCGCGCTGTTGATGTGGATGGTGCGGGGAGTCGCACTACGGGTGTGTATCTATACCACGAACGGGTGCGCGGAAATCGTGCCGTCGCAGTACCGTCAGCGGCGATCGGGCTGGAAGGAACCGCGGACCAGGCCGGTGCGGGTATCGAGCGTCAGGCCTAGGACCGCCTCCCAGTCGCGCGCGAGCTGCGGAGAATCTTCCGGCAGCGGCGGTTCGGCCGGCCGGGTCAGATCGAGGGTCTGAAACGCCGTGCGGCCCGTTTCCCGGCCGCCGGCGAGGCGCACGGCCTCCCCCTGCGTGCCCGCGAGCACGGCGTCCGCCTCGAGCCCGACAGGCAGCAGGCGCGTATCGATGATCGCGAGGCCCGCTTCGGTCAGCTCCAGACGGTGCATCCAGTGACCGCTGCGAGCGAGCACGAAGCGCCCGTCGGGACTGAAATCCAGCCACTCGACCGCGTGCGGAAACACGCTCGGCGCACCGCGCGACAGCGCCGTGCCCGCGTCCCAGAGCTGAAGACCGCCGGCGTCATCGCCGGTCGCGAAGAGCGTCGCATCAGGCGAGAACTCAACCGCCCTGACGGCGGCCTGCGTACGCGTCGACTGCAGCGGCTCCGACCCCCTCGGCGCGCCGAAGAACACGTTGCCCGCGCTGTCGCCGACCGCAATGAGCTCTGCGTCGGGCGACAACGCGACCGCGAGCGCCGTACCGTTGACGGGGATCTCGCCGACCAGCTCGCCGTCGTTCGCTGACCAGACTCTGGCGGAATATTCCGCGGCGCTGACGATCCAGCGGCCGTCGGCGCTGATCTCGACCGCGCGTACCGGACCTGCAGGATGACGCATGAACTCCGGATTCGGCGCGACGCTGGCCGCATCCCAGACACGAACGACACCGTCGGCGCCGCCGCTGGCGATGATGCCGCTCGCCGCGTTCAGCGCGAGGCTCGTGACGGTGCCCCGATGACCGATGAAATCGACACTGTCGGCGACCGCGGCGGCTTCCTGCAGTTCTTCGACGTGGAGAATTCGCACATGTCCGCCGCGATAGCCGAGCGCCACGGTCCCGCCGTCGGAGTCGCGCGCAAGTGCCGACAGTCCCGGATCCGGCGTGAGCCCGGACTCGCGCCGATCGAGTGTCCACAGCCGAAACACCGTATCGCCGGTCACGGTCAGCATCTGCCGGCCGTCCGCCGAGAGCCGCGTCACGACGCCCGGATCGAGACGGAAGTAGCCCGGACTCGTTTCGCCGCCAAGGTCGCGGACCTGCACGTGGCCGGGCGACGCCTCGAAAGCGATCACCCCGGCGTCCGCCGCCACGCTGACGCTCGCCGGGTCGATCGTCGTGCCCAGCAGCGACGGTTCGGGCAGTGTAGTGCCTGACGCATCGGCTCCGATCCGCCACGCCAGCAGATCGCCGGCGCTGTCGATCGCAATGAGAACGTCCTGACCGGACACGGCAATGAGCCGCTCGATCGACCGGGAGTGGCGCAGATCCGCAAGCTGGCGGCCGCCGCGTGGATCCACGACGCGCACACTTCCCGTCGAGTCGACCACGGCAAGGTAACGCGCGCCGGGACCGAGCACCCAGTCGACAGCATCCGCAATGCCCGTGCCTCCGCCGACCACCGCGCCATCCTCGACGCGTGCGAGACTGAAACGCGGCGGCGCGAAACCGGACCGCTCGGCGACCGCGAAGTAGCCGCCGTCGATGCTGAGCACCGGCGGCGGCGCGAACCCCGCGGGCGCTTCGATGCTCGCAATCGGCGCCTCCCGGCCGACATCCCAGATCGTCAGCGCATCGGCCGTCGCGACGAGCGCGCGCGAGTGCGCGGAGCTGTAAACCACATGCTCGACGGGCGATTGCATCTGCACGTCGCCGACGAGCTCGCCCTCCAGCAGATCCCACACGGCAAGCGCACCGACCGTGCCGGACCGCGTCGGCCGCGCGAGCGCGATGCGGCCGGCGGCATCGAGATCGATCCCGACGTCGTCGGTCCTGAGGGGATCGGGAAGCGCGATGCCCTGCTCGGGCGTGTCCACGTAGCCGGTGGCGTCGCCGGCAAACTGCAGCCCCCAGCTCAACAGCACACCGACCTCTCCCGAGCGGCGGTCGATGGCGGTCAGGCGCCACGGCCCGCGCCTGCTCTCCCCGGCCAGCGTGAACAACGGCGAGCCCGGGCGCGCACTGAAGCGCAACGCCTGCTGATCCGCACGTGGCTGCGGTACGGCAAGCGTTGCGTCGGCGCCGCTCGGCCCCGTCAGTGTGACGAGCAGGTCGCTCGCCCGGGCGTGCCGCAGGGTCAGCAGCAGGTCGAACGCCCCGGCCAGTCCGCCGTCGGGCACGTCGAGCCCGCGGACGACGGGCACCGGCTGCAGCGCGGTCAAGCGTCCGGGGATGCGCCCGACCGAACCGATGTCGGCCGCGGCCGCGCGCCGCGGCGTCTCGCGCAATGCAAGATGCCGCACGCGATGAGCCTGATCGACGACGACCAGTTCGCCGCGCTGCCAGTCGACCCGCCAGTCGAGCGGCGGCTCGGTCAAGCGAAAGCTGCGCTCGAGTTGTCGATAATCGGAACCGATGAGTTCTGCGGCGGTTGCGAGCACTGCTTCCGGGCGGCCCGGCAAGGCCTGAACCGCGAGCAGCAACGCTTCGTCGCGCTGTTCGCGACGGGCCGCATCGCGGGAACGGCGCAGCCAATAATCGCCCATGAGTTCATCGGCAAGCGCGGCGCGATCCGGCAAGCCTCTGAGCACGGCATCGGCGGCCAGCACCTCGTCGATCGTGCGTGCGGAGCGGCTGCGGCGCGTCATCGCCTCGGCGAGCAGGCCGTCGGCGCGGCCGGCGAACCCCGGTATGCCGCGCAGGTTTTCGTACGCGTCCTGCGCGACCGCGTAGTCCCCGGTCACGACCGACAGCGTCGCGATATACGGTTGCGGCAGGACCTGGAAGTACCAGATCGGCGCGAGAACGAGCACCGCCAGTACGGCCGCGGCCGCGGCGGGCCTGCGCCAGTTGATCGGCAGCGCGCCGGCTGCCCATTCGGCATCGAACACGCGCTCGTAGATCCGGTTGCGGTAACTCAGCCGACCGCCGCTTTCCGGGCTCGCGATTCCGGCAAGGTGCAGCGATTCGCGCGCAGCGGAACCCGCCGACGAAACGGTCTCGGCCTTGCGCCCCAATCGTTCGAGCAATGCCAGGGCCTGCCGCGTCGTCGGGGACTTCGTCGTGAGCAGGACACGTATCTGATTGAGCAGCGGCTCCTCGCGCGCCGTGCCGGGCACGAGGAACAGCTCATGTACGGTGCGATCGATATCCGCGAGCTTTGCGCCCTTTCTCGCAACGCCCCTCGCGAGCTTCTGCGTGAGATAGGGCTGGCCGCGCGTCCAGCCGTATATCCTGTCCATCAGTGCGCGGCCGGATTCCTCGTCGAGACCGAAGCCGGCGGCGAAGCGATGGCATTGCGCCGCGCTGAAATCGGGCAGCTCGATCGCGCGGCCGTCGGCGAACGGCGACCAGCTCTCGTCCGGACAAAGCCTGGCCGGCGTACTGACCCCGAGAACGACGAAATTGAGCCGATGGAAATCGGGATCGGAAACGCGGCGCGCGTAACAGGTCCGAATGGCGGAGAACAGTTCCCGGGCGAATGGCAGCGCTTCGGCGCGCTCGATCTCGTCGACGAAAATCGTGACGGGCTCGATCGTATGCGCGAGAACGACTTCCGAGAAGAACTCGACGAGCCGTTGCTCGCCGGGCAGGACGCTCGAGTCCTGCCACCAGGATTGCAGATCCGTCCGGAGCCTGAGTTCACGCAGGACCCGGTAGGCGATGCTGTAATACCAGCGGCCCGCATCGTCGCCGTCGCTGCGCTCGCCGATCTGCGCCAGGTCGACGACGGCGGCAAGCTGGTTCGCCTGGCGCAGCTTCGCGATCGTCCGCGCCATGAGGCTCGACTTGCCCGATGCGCGCGGGCTCAGGACATACGAGAACTGCCGCTCGGCGATGCTCTCCCGCAGCGTTTCGTCGGCGCGGCGCTCGATGTAGCAGGCCCGGTCGGGCAGAACGGCGCCACCGACGACGAAGAAGTCACCTGCATGCGTTACTCTTGACACGGATCGGATTGTAGCAATGGCCGCCCGGCGAATTTTGAAGCGAGACAGTCTCGACACGGTGGCGCTCGGAGTCGACGGGGGCGCCGCCGTAGTCGTACGCGATACGCGGTCAGCGCATGGCTGGCTGCGCTGGCTTGCCGAAAGCCTCGCGCGGCGCGAAGCGGCGGCGCTCGCGGCGCTGGACGGTCAGGCAGGCACGCCGCGCCTGGTCGGTTTCGACGGCCACGCACTCAGACGGACCTGGCTGCCCGGCGTGCCGATGCACGTCGGTCAACCGGTCACGAGGCAGTATTTTCGGCGCGCCCAGAGACTCCTGTTCCGGATGCACCGCTGCGGCGTCGCCCACAACGATCTCGCCAAGGAAGCCAACTGGATCTGCATGCCCGGAGAGCGCCCGGCCGTTGTCGATTTCCAGCTCGCCGTCGTTTCAGCCCGGCGCGGCCGATGGTTTCGCCTGCTCGCACGCGAGGACCTGCGCCATCTGCTCAAGCACAAGCGCCACTATTTACCCGAAGCGCTCACGCGGCGGCAGCGCGCATTGCTCGCGCGACCGTCGCTCATGGCGCGGCTCTGGCGAATGCTGTTCAAACCCCCATACCACTTCGTGACGCGGCGACTCCTCGGCTGGCCCGAGCGCGACGGGGCCGAGGAGCGTCAACTGGGTTGAGGGCTGCGGCGGTGACCGCACTCATGCCGCCTCCCGCGCGTTGGGCTATGATTCGACGGTCACTGACGCGGTCCCGCCCATGGAGATTTGCGACGCACACAATCTGAGCCGCGAGCCCGCGGCGGCGAAGCCGTTCGGCATTCGCGTCAGCCTGCCGCGCGGGGAATCCTTCGCACGTCTGCTCGGCGCGGATTGGGAACGCTATCACTGGTATGCCACAGCCGACGAACGCGATGCGGCACTTGAGGACATGGCCAGTGAGCACCGCTATTCCAGGCGCGGCGACCGGCCGACGCTGCGCTTCGAAGCCATCGACGCCGCCTGACGCCACGTTCCACGAGAAAATCGCTTTGTCGATGCTCGACAAGCGCCGCTTCCATCGAATTTCGAATCCGTACGAATGAGGCTCGGCGCACAAGTATTTCCTTCAGGAGATATGAGGCTGGAGTGTCCGGGATAGTTGCGAACGCCCGGAGCACGATCATCACTCTTTCACGAAAATCGTTGTAAATGCGGCGCCTGTGGAGTTCGTGCGCCGGTCAATGTGCGTCGTCGCCGTCGCGGTTCGCATCGAGCCACCCGAGCAGTTCGGCGCCCGTGCCGCAATCGATGATGCGTTCCCCGATCCCCGCGAGACGGTCCGGGTCGGAAACTTCGGCAAGATAGCGGACGAGCGCGTCACCGATCGCGGCACCGAACTTGCGGGTCGCCTGTCGGCGCAGCAGTTCGCGCTCCGCCGCGAGACCCCGCTCAAGGCCCTGCGCTCGGCCCCGCTCAATACCGCGCTTCTCGCCTTGCTCCAAGCCTTGCTTGAGCCCCTTCTCAAAGCCTTGCCGACCGTATTCCTCTTCCCACTCCAAGGCTCGCTTCGCCAATGCCATCATGGTCCCTTCCTCCTTCGCGACTTCCGGAAACTCCCGCTCCAGCGACGCAATCACCCCCGCCGGCCGGCCATCCCGCCCGGGATACCAGCGGCGTTCAGTTGGAACACCGCGGCGACGAGATTATCCCTCAGCAAATCCTCACGCGCCCGGCAGTTAGCGTCAAGCAGCAGGCAGTTGCCGCTCAGCGACAGCGACGGCTCGCCGGTCGCGTTGACGCCCACCTCTGCGACGCCCGGTCCAACGCATACCAAGGGCTGTCCCTCGAATACAGCACCACCGGACCTTGCCGTCCGCGTCCAGACATCGCCCACCTGCGGATGTTGCGGATGCCGCCGGTACCGCGAATGATGTCACCAGCTTACGGGTGAAGGCGCAAGAACGCTTGTAGCATGAATGCACACAAATGCTGTTGAAAAACTGCTTGACAAGCCTAGTACGTCTTCATTCTGATATTGACGGATACAAGCTGTGCAGTTTGATG
>JAJDVG010000062.1 GCA_022826245.1 Gammaproteobacteria bacterium | reverse complement strand
GGAGTTGCCGGAGGCGACGGAGATGGTGATGCCGGGCGACAACGTGCAGATGAAGGTGGACCTGCATGCGCCGATCGCGATGGAGGAAGGCTTGCGGTTTGCGATTCGCGAGGGCGGCCGCACCGTCGGCGCGGGCGTCGTGGCGAAGGTGATCGAGTAGCCGGAATCCTTTCCGGCATGAGGAACGTTCAAGGCCAGTAGCTCAATTGGCAGAGCAGCGGTCTCCAAAACCGCCGGTTGGGGGTTCGAGTCCCTCCTGGCCTGCCAGCTTCGGTTGACGACGCTGCCTGTCGCACGGTTACGGAGAACGCTGAACGGAGCCAGTTCCCGAGATAATGGACACCAAACTGGACAACGAACCGACATTCATCGACACGGTCAAGATATTTCTTGCCCTGGCGATACTGATCGGAAGCATCTTCGGTTACTACTACTACGCGAACGAATCCGCGTTGCTGCGGGCCGTCGGCGTGCTCGTCGCGTTTGCCGTGGCCGTCTGGGTCGCCTTCCAGTCGGTCCAGGGGCAGACGCTGTGGAAGTTCATTCAGGGTTCGCGCGTGGAACTGAGGAAGGTCGTCTGGCCGACGCGCGAGGAAGCCATCCAGACGACCGGAATCGTGCTGCTGTTCGCGACGATCATGGGCGTGTTCTTCTGGCTGCTCGATCTTTTCCTGCTCTGGTTCACGACGCTCGTTACCGGTCAGGGAGGCTGAACGCATGTCGCTGCAATGGTACGTGGTGCATGCCTATTCCAACTACGAGCACAAGGTCAAATCGTCCTTGGAGGAGCGCATCAAACTCTACGGGCTCGAGGAAAAGTTCGGTCAGATTCTCGTGCCGACGGAGGAAGTGGTCGAGATGCGCGACGGGCAGAAGCGCAAGAGCGAGCGCAAGTTCTTCCCGGGCTACGTGCTCGTCCAGATGGAAATGGACGATCGGACCTGGCACCTGGTCAAGGAAGTGCCGAAGGTGCTCGGCTTCATCGGCGGCAGCAGCGACCGGCCGGCGCCGATCAGCGAGAGCGAAGCCGACGCGATATTGAACAGGGTACAGGAGGGCGTCGACAAGCCGAGACCCAAGGTGCTGTTCGAGCCGGGCGAGGTCGTCCGCGTCACGGACGGGCCGTTCAACGATTTCAACGGCGTCGTCGAGCAGGTGAACTACGACAAGAGCAAGGTCCGGGTCGCGGTGCAGATTCTCGGACGGTCAACCCCGGTCGACCTGGATTTCGGCCAGGTGGAGAAGGCTTAGCAAGTCGGTCAGGCGCATGGCAAAGAAAATCGATACCTACATCAAGCTGCAGGTCCCGGCGGGACAGGCCAACCCGAGCCCGCCCGTCGGCCCGGCGCTGGGCCAGCACGGCGTGAACATCATGGAGTTCTGCAAGGCGTTCAACGCCGCGACGCAGAGCGTCGAGCAGGGTATGCCCGTGCCGGTCGTGATCTCCGTGTATACCGACAAGAGCTTCACGTTCATCACGAAGACGCCGCCGGCGGCCGTGCTCCTGAAGAAGGCCGCCGGCATCCCCAAGGGCAGCGGCACGCCGAATTCGCTGAAGGTCGGCACGGTGACGCGCGAGCAGCTCGAGGAGATCGCCCGCATCAAGGAACCCGACCTCAACGCCGCGAACCTCGACGCCGCCGTGCGGATCATCGCCGGCAGCGCCCGCAGCATGGGTCTGGAAGTGGAGGGGCTGTAAATGGCGAAGTTGAGCAAGGCCCGCAAGTCCCGGGCGGAGCGCTTCGAGAAGGGCAAGCCCTATGCGGCCGAAGACGCCTTCGACCTGATCAAGGAACTTGCCGGCGCGAAGTTCGTCGAATCCGTCGACGTGGCGGTCAATCTCGGTGTCGATCCGCGCAAATCCGACCAGGTGGTGCGCGGCTCGACCGTGCTGCCGCACGGTACCGGCAAGGCAGTCCGGGTCGCCGTATTCGCTCAGGGCGCCAATGCCGAGGCTGCGACCGAGGCGGGCGCGGATATCGTCGGCATGGACGACCTGGCCGAGAGCATTCAGGGCGGGCAACTCGATTTCGATGTCGTCATCGCCAGCCCCGATGCGATGCGCGTGGTCGGCAAGCTCGGCAGGATACTCGGCCCGCGGGGGCTCATGCCGAATCCCAAGGTCGGCACGGTCACGCCGGACGTCGCCGCTGCCGTCACGAACGCCAAGGCCGGTCAGGTCCGTTACCGGACGGATCGCGCCGGAACGATTCATTGTCCGATCGGCAACGTCAATTTCGAGGTTTCCGCCCTCAAGGAAAATCTTGCGACGCTGCTGGCCGATCTGAACAAGGCGAAGCCCGCCTCGTCCAAGGGCGTCTACATGAAGCAGGTCGCCGTTTCGTCGACGATGGGGCCGGGTCTCGTGATCGATCAGTCGTCGGTTGCGCCGGGACACTGACCGAGTGAACAAGCACGATCGGCGCGGCCCCGGGCAGGCAGCGCGCGGTCGGCAAGCAAGGGATGCAAGGACATCCGCCGCCCCAGCCGGGAGGTAAGGGTATGCCGCTGAACATCGAAGCCAAGAAAGCGCTGGTCGCGGAAGTCAATACCGTGGCCGCGTCCGCCCTGTCCGCGGTCGCGGCCGAGTACCGCGGGCTCAAGGTGGGCGAGATGACCGAGCTCCGGGCCGAGGCCCGCAACGCCAACGTGTATCTGAAGGTCGTGAAGAACACCCTGGCGAAGCGGGCGGTCGAAGGCACCGACTTTCAGTGCATGCAGGACAGTTTCAGCGGCCCGCTGCTGCTGGCCTTCTCGCGCGAGGATCCGGGCGCCGCGGCCCGGGTGATCAAGAGCTTTGCGAAGGACCACGAGAAACTGGTGGCCGTGGCCGTGGCGATCGGCGGCGAACTGTACGCCGAGGACGCACTGGATCGTGTCGCCTCGCTGCCGACGCTCGACGAGGCGCGGGCCACCCTGCTCGCGACGTTCATGGCGCCGGCGTCGCAGCTCGTGCGTACGCTCGCCGAGCCCGGCGCGATGCTCGCGCGGGCTCTGCAGGCGCGCAGCGAGCAGTCCTGACGGGCTTTCGTTTTTCTTTACCAGGCAATCGTTTTCGAGGAGTGTGAATCATGGCTTTGTCCAACGAAGAGCTGATCGAGGCACTGAGCAGCAAGCCGATCATGGAGATCGTGGAGCTCGTCAAGGAACTCGAGGAAAAGTGGGGCGTGTCGGCAGCAGCGCCCGTCGCGGTCGCCGCAGGACCGGGCGCGGGAGCCGAAGCGGAAGAGGTCGAGGAACAGACCGAGTTCGATGTCGTGATGAGCTCGTTCGGCTCCACCAAGGTCGCCGTCATCAAGGTCGTCCGGGCCGCAACCGGCCTGGGCCTGAAGGAATCGAAGGACCTCGTCGAGAGCGTGCCCGGCGCCGTCAAGCAGGGTGTGTCGAAGGACGAAGCCGAGGAGTTGAAGAAGCAACTCGAGGAAGCAGGCGCAAGCGTCGACATCAAGTGACGCGGCGTCGCCGGTGTTGCACGCTCAGCGCCCCGCGGTACGCCGTCGGGGCGCGCGTTCCCGTTCCCGTTTCAGGCCAGCGCACGTGCCGGGCAGCGCGCGTGCCGCCATGTCCGGCCGCCCATGCCCTGCCCCAGTGTAGTTCGGAGTAGCACGCCATGGCATATTCGTTTACCGAGAAGAAACGCATTCGGAAGGACTACGGCAAGCTCCCGGGAATTCTCGACGTTCCCTACCTCCTTTCGATTCAGCTCGACTCCTATCAGCGCTTCCTGCAGGTCGACGTAGCGCCCGGGGAACGCGAGGAAACGGGGCTCCACGCGGCGTTCAGGAGCGTGTTCCCGATCGTCAGCTACTCCGGCAACGCGGCGCTCGAGTACGTGAGCTACCGTCTCGGCGAGCCCGTGTTCGACGTCAAGGAATGCCAGCTCCGCGGTATGACCTACGCCGCGCCGCTGCGCGTGCTCGTCCGGCTCGTGATCTACGACCGCGAGGCGTCCGGGCCGAAGAAGAAGGTCAAGGACATCCGCGAGCAGGAAGTCTATCTGGGCGAGATGCCGCTCATGACCGAGCACGGCACGTTCGTGATCAACGGCACCGAGCGCGTCATCGTCTCCCAGCTTCATCGTTCGCCGGGCGTCTTCTTCGATCATGACAAGGGCAAGACGCACTCGTCCGGCAAACTGCTGTTTTCAGCGCGGGTCATCCCGTACCGCGGTTCCTGGCTCGATTTCGAATTCGATCCGAAGGACTGCCTGTTCGTGCGGATCGATCGGCGGCGCAAGCTGCCCGTCAGCATCATGCTGCGCGCGCTCGACTATACGAACCCCGAGATTCTCGACCTGTTCTTCGAAAAGAACACTTTCTCCGTCTCGGAGAAGGGCATTCGGCTGCACCTGATCCCGGAGCGGCTCAAGGGCGAAACCGCGGGATTCGACATCAAGATCGGCCGCAGGATGATCGTCGAGAAGGATCGGCGCATCACGCTGCGCCACGTGCGCGAGCTCGAGAAGGCCGGCGTCACGGAACTCGACGTGCCGGTCGAGTATCTCGTCCGCAAGGTCCTCGCCCATGACATCGTTGACGAGGAGACGGGTGAGCTGCTGGCCGGCGCGAACGACGAGCTGACGGAGGAGCTCATTGAAAAACTGACGGCGAGCGGCATCGACCGGATCGAGACGCTGTTCGTCAACGAGCTCGACCGCGGGCCGTACGTCTCCAACACGCTCAGGATCGACACGACGCAGACGAAGCTCGAAGCGCTCGTGGAGATCTACCGCATGATGCGTCCGGGCGAGCCGCCGACGAAGGAGGCCGCCGAGAACCTGTTCCAGAACCTGTTCTTCAATTCGGAACGCTACGACCTGTCGGCCGTGGGCCGCATGAAATTCAACCGCAGGGTCGGTCGGCAGGAGTCCGAAGGCGCGGGAACGCTCAGCAAGGACGACATCATCTCGGTGCTCCGCACCCTGATCGATATCCGCAACGGCTACGGCGTCGTCGACGATATCGACCATCTCGGCAATCGCCGCATCCGCAGCGTCGGCGAGATGTCCGAAAACGCGTTCCGCATCGGCCTCGTGCGGGTCGAGCGGGCGGTCAAGGAACGCCTGACGCTGGCCGAGTCCGAAGGGCTCATGCCGCAGGAGATGATCAACGCCAAGCCCGTCGCGGCGGCGGTCAAGGAATTCTTCGGTTCGAGCCAGCTCTCGCAATTCATGGACCAGAACAACCCGCTGTCGGAAGTCACGCACAAGCGGCGCGTATCGGCGCTCGGCCCCGGCGGGCTGACGCGCGAACGGGCCGGTTTCGAGGTCCGCGACGTGCATCCGACGCACTACGGCCGCGTGTGCCCGATCGAGACGCCGGAGGGGCCGAACATCGGCCTGATCAACTCGCTTGCCGTCTACGCCCGGACCAACGAGTACGGGTTCCTCGAAACGCCCTATCGCAAGGTCATCGACGGGAAGGTTACGTCGCAGATCGACTACCTGTCGGCGATCGAGGAAGGTCAGTTCGTCATTTCCCAGGTCAACGCCAACCTCAGCGCCGACGGCGAGTTCGTCGACGAACTCGTCTCCTGCCGCCACCAGAACGAATTTGCCCTGTATCCGGTCGACCGGATCGAGTACATGGACGTTTCTCCGAAGCAGATCGTCTCCGTGGCGGCGTCGCTGATCCCGTTTCTCGAACACGACGACGCCAACCGTGCGTTGATGGGATCGAACATGCAGCGCCAGGCCGTTCCGACGCTGCGCACCGAGACGCCGCTCGTCGGCACGGGCATGGAACGCGCCGTCGCCGTCGATTCTGGCGTCGCGGTCATCGCGAAGCGCGGCGGCGTCGTCGACTCCGTCGATGCCTCGCGCATCGTCGTGCGCGTCAACGACGACGAAACGACGGCCGGCGAGGCGGGCGTGGACATCTACAACCTGACCAAGTACACGCGCTCGAACCAGAACACGTGCATCAATCAGCGCCCGCTCGTCAAGGCCGGCGACGTGATCGCCGGGAGCGACGTGCTCGCCGACGGGCCGTCCACGAGCATGGGTGAGCTCGCGCTCGGCCAGAACCTGCTCGTCGCTTTCATGCCGTGGAACGGCTACAACTTCGAGGACTCGATCCTGATATCGGAACGCGTCGTCGAGGAGGACCGGTTCACGACGATCCATATCGAGGAGCTGACCTGCGTCGCGCGCGACACGCGGCTCGGGCCGGAGGAAGTGACGGCCGACATTCCCAATGTCGGCGACGCCGCGCTGACCAAGCTCGACGAGTCCGGCATCGCGTTCATCGGCGCCGAGGTTCGGGCGAGCGACATCCTCGTCGGCAAGGTGACGCCGAAGGGCGAAACCCAGCTCACGCCCGAGGAGAAGCTGCTGCGCGCGATCTTCGGCGAGAAGGCGTCGGACGTGAAGGACACTTCGCTGCGCGTGCCGCCGGGCATGGACGGCACCGTCATCGACGTGCGCGTGTTCACGCGCGACGGCGTCGACAAGGACGAAAGGGCGCTCGCCATCGAGCAATACGAGATCGAGGCCGTGCGCAAGGACCTCGACGACCAGCAGCGCATCCTCGAGGACGACATCTACCAGCGGGTCGAGAAACTGTTGCTGAACAAGGTCGCCCTCGGCGGGCCCGAAGGCCTGAAGGCCGGCGGCAAGGTCACGAAGCGCTATCTCGGGCGCCTGTCGCGCGACGACTGGTTCGCGGTTCGCCTCAAGAACGATACCGCCAACAGCCAGCTCGAGCGCGCGGCCGAGCGGCTGCGTTCGCAGCGCGAGGAGTTCGAACGGCGCTTCGAGGAGAAGCGGCAGAAGATCACGGCGGGCGACGATCTCGCCCCGGGCGTGCTCAAGATGGTCAAGGTCTACCTGGCCGTGAAGCGCCGTGTCCAGCCCGGCGACAAGATGGCCGGACGGCACGGCAACAAGGGCGTCATTTCGATGATCGTGCCCGTCGAGGACCTGCCGTACATGGAAGACGGCACTCCCGTCGATATCGTGCTGAACCCGCTCGGCGTGCCGTCGCGTATGAACGTCGGCCAGGTGCTCGAGTCCCATCTCGGCTGGGCCGCGAAGGGGCTCGGGCTCAGGATCGGCGAGATGGTCGCGTCCGGCGAAGGCGCGACGGCGCTGCGCGCGACGCTCGACCAGGTCTACAACGAAACGGGCGGCAAGCCGGTCGAGCTCGACAGCCTCGAGGACGGGGAAATCGAGGAGCTCGCCGGGAACCTGACCCGCGGCGTGCCGATCGCGACGCCGGTCTTCGACGGCGCGCAGGAGGACGAGATCAAGCATCTGCTCGAGATGGCGGGACTGCCCCGGTCGGGCCAGGCAACGCTCTACGACGGGCGAACGGGCGAAGCGTTCGATCGTCCGATCACGACGGGCTACATGTACATGCTCAAGCTCAACCATCTCGTCGACGACAAGATGCACGCGCGCTCTACGGGGCCGTACAGCCTCGTGACCCAGCAGCCGCTCGGCGGCAAGGCGCAGTTCGGCGGACAGCGCTTCGGGGAGATGGAGGTCTGGGCGCTCGAAGCCTACGGCGCAGCGTATACGCTGCAGGAAATGCTCACGGTCAAGTCCGACGACGTGCAGGGCCGCACGAAGATGTACAAGAACATTGTCGACGGCGCGCACGCCATGCAGGCCGGGATGCCCGAATCGTTCAACGTCCTCGTCAAGGAGATTCGCTCGCTCGGGATCAACATCGATCTCGAGCAGGCGAGCTGATCGCGGCCGGTCCGATGCCCGATACGAAGCACATCTCTTTCGACACAGCAATTGCGGCAGGTGATGCTACATGAGAGATCTACTGAAGCTGTTCAAGCAACAGAATCTGATCGAGGACTTCGACCTCATCAAGATCGGCCTTGCGTCCCCGGACATGATCCGTTCCTGGTCGTACGGCGAGGTCAAGAAGCCCGAAACGATCAACTACCGCACCTTCAAGCCAGAGCGTGACGGGCTGTTCTGCGCGAAGATCTTCGGGCCGACGAAGGACTACGAGTGCCTGTGCGGCAAGTACAAGCGGCTCAAGCATCGCGGCGTCGTCTGCGAGAAGTGCGGTGTGGAGGTCACGCAGACCAAGGTCCGCCGCGAGCGGATGGGACACATCGAGCTTGCGAGCCCGGTCGCGCACATCTGGTTCCTGAAGTCGCTGCCCTCGCGGATCGGCCTCATGCTCGACATGACGCTGCGCGAGATCGAACGCATCCTCTACTTCGAGGCCTACGTCGTCGTCGAGCCCGGCATGACGCCGCTCGAGCGCGGCCAACTGCTGACGGACGAGACCTATCTCGAATCGATGGAGCAGTACGGCGACGAGTTCGACGCCCGGATGGGCGCCGAAGCGGTCCGCGACCTGCTCTCGTCCATGGATCTCGAAGCCGAGATCGCCCGCGTCAGGGACGACATCGACGCGACGAACTCCGAGACCAAGATCAAGCGGCTGTCCAAGCGCCTGAGGCTGCTCGAGTCGTTCATGGAGTCGACCCATCGGCCGGAGTGGATGGTCATGACCGTGCTGCCGGTGCTGCCGCCGGACCTGAGACCGCTCGTCCCGCTCGACGGCGGCCGCTTCGCGACGTCGGACCTCAACGACCTGTACCGCCGCGTGATCAACCGCAACAATCGCCTGCGCAGGCTGCTCGAACTCAACGCGCCCGACATCATCGTGCGCAACGAGAAGCGCATGCTGCAGGAGTCCGTCGACGCGCTGCTCGACAACGGCCGGCGCGGCCGGGCGATCACGGGCACCAACAAGCGTCCGCTGAAGTCGCTTGCCGACATGATCAAGGGCAAGCAGGGCCGGTTCCGGCAGAACCTGCTCGGCAAGCGCGTCGACTACTCGGGGCGCTCGGTCATCGTCGTCGGCCCGACGCTTAAGCTGCACCAGTGCGGGCTGCCGAAAAAACTCGCGCTCGAACTCTTCAAGCCGTTCATTTTCGCCAAGCTCCAGCTTCGCGGCGAAGCCACGACCATCAAGGCGGCGAAGCGCCTCGTCGAGCGCGAAGGGCCCGAGGTCTGGGACATCCTCGAGCAGGTCATCCGCGAGCATCCGGTCATGCTGAACCGGGCGCCGACACTGCATCGGCTGGGTATCCAGGCGTTCGAACCGGTGTTGATCGAAGGCAAGGCCATCCAGCTTCACCCGCTCGTCTGCACGGCGTTCAACGCCGACTTCGACGGCGACCAGATGGCCGTGCACGTGCCGCTGTCGCTCGAAGCGCAGCTCGAGGCGCGGGTGCTGATGATGTCTAGCAACAATATCCTGTCGCCCGCCAACGGCGAGCCGATCATCGTCCCGTCGCAGGACGTCGTGCTCGGGCTCTATTACCTGACCCGCACGCGGGTCAACGCGCGCGGCGAGGGGATGGTGTTCGCCGACCTCGAGGAAGTTCACCGCGCCTACGAGTCCGGCACCGTGGCGCTGCATGCCTCGATCAGGGCCAGGATTCGCGAGCGCGACGCCAACGGCGACCTGCACTCGGAGCTCGTCGAGACGACCGCGGGCCGGGCCGTGCTTTCGGAGATCCTGCCTGACGGGCTGTCGTTCACGGAGATCAACAAGCCCATGAACAAGCGGGCGATTTCCGAAGTCATCAACGCCTGCTACCGCCAGCTCGGACTCAAGGAAACCGTCGTTTTCGCCGACCAGCTCATGTACATGGGCTTCAGCTACGCGACGAAATCGGGCGTCTCGTTCGGCGTCGACGACATGGTCGTGCCCGGCGAGAAGTCGAGCATCCTTCAGTTCGCCGAGGGCGAGGTCAAGGACATCCAGGACCAGTACGCGGCCGGTCTCGTGACCGACGGCGAGCGCTACAACAAGGTCGTCGACATCTGGTCGCGAACGAACGATCAGGTCGCCAAGGCCATGATGGAGCAGCTCGGCGTCGAGTCGGTCGTCGACGCCGCCGGGGATCCGGCGCAGCAGGAATCGTTCAACTCCATCTACATGATGGCCGACTCCGGAGCGCGCGGTTCGGCCGCGCAGATCAGGCAGCTCGCCGGGATGCGCGGCCTCATGGCCAAGCCCGACGGCTCGATCATCGAAACGCCGATCACCGCGAACTTCCGCGAGGGGCTCGACGTCCTGCAGTACTTCATCTCCACGCACGGGGCGCGCAAGGGTCTGGCCGACACGGCGCTCAAGACGGCGAACTCGGGCTACCTGACGCGCCGCCTCGTCGACGTCGCCCAGGATCTCGTGGTGACGGAAGACGACTGCGGCACGGCGACGGGCCTCCTGATGACGCCGCTCGTCGAGGGCGGAGACATCGTCGAACCGCTGCGCGAGCGCGTGCTCGGACGCGTCACCGCGGCCGAGGTGCTCGCGCCGGGAACCGAGGAAC
This sequence comes from Gammaproteobacteria bacterium, assembly GCA_022826245.1. Classification (GTDB taxonomy): domain Bacteria; phylum Pseudomonadota; class Gammaproteobacteria; order Steroidobacterales; family Rariloculaceae; genus Rariloculus. The sequence continues at coordinate 5,122 of JAJDVG010000062.1, read as the reverse complement.
TCGTGCTCGAAGCCGGCGCGCTGCTTGATGAACGCGCGGTCCGGGCGCTCGAGAAGCACTCGGTCGATCAACTGCTCGTGCGTTCGCCGATCACCTGCGAGACGCAGTACGGCGTGTGCGCCCAGTGCTACGGCCGCGATCTCGCGCGCGGACACAAGGTCAACCGCGGCGAGGCCGTCGGCGTCATCGCGGCGCAGTCGATCGGCGAGCCCGGCACGCAGTTGACGATGCGCACCTTCCACATCGGCGGCGCGGCGTCGCGCTCGGCGGCCGCTGACAGCGTCGAGATCAAGAGCAACGGCACGATACGGATGGTCAACATCAAGACCATCGAGCACGAGGAGCGCGGTCACCTGATCACGACGTCACGGTCCGGCGAAGTCGCCGTCATCGACGAATACGGACGGGAACGGGAGCGTTACAAGATCCCCTACGGCGCACAGTTGGCGGTCAGGGACGGCGACACCGTCGAGGCCGGCCAGCTCGTCGCGAGCTGGGATCCGCACACTCACCCGGTCGTGACGGAGGTGGCGGGCGTCATCCGGTTCGAGGATTTCGTCGACGGCGTGACGGTAGAGCCGCAGGTCGACGAGGTCACGGGACTCACGAGCATCGTCGTGCTCGATGCCGCCAAGCGCGGCAGTTCCGATTATCGGCCGACCGCGAAACTCGTCGACGACCAGGGCGAGCCGATGAGCTTCCCGAATACCGACATCCCCGCGGCCTACACCTTGCCGGCCGGCGCCATAATCAGCATGGAGGACGGCGCCCGGGTGGCCGTCGGCGACGTCCTCGCGCGCCTGCCTCAGGAAACTACCAAGACGCGCGACATCACCGGCGGTCTGCCGCGGGTCGCGGATCTCTTCGAGGCACGCCGGCCGAAGGACCCGGCGATTCTCGCCGAGCACACGGGCACGGTGAGTTTCGGCAAGGAAACCAAGGGCAAGCGGCGCCTCGTCATCACCGACGAGGACGGCGAGCAGCACGAGGACCTGATCCCGAAATGGCGCCACCTGAACGTGTTCGAGGGCGAGAAGGTCGTGCGCGGCGAGATCATCGCCGACGGCGAGCCCAATCCCCACGACATCCTGCGTCTGCAGGGCATCGAACGCCTCGCCGACTATCTCGTGCGCGAGATTCAGGACGTCTATCGACTGCAGGGCGTCAGGATCAACGACAAGCACATCGAGGTCATCATTCGGCAGATGCTGCGCAAGGCCGAGATCGCCGATCCCGGCAGCACGCGGCTGCTGCGCGGCGAGCAGCTCGATCGCGCCCGCGTGCTCGAGATCAACAAGTCCGTCGAGGCCGATGACGGCGAGCCCGCGCGGTTCGAACCGGTGCTGCTCGGCATCACGAAGGCATCGCTGGCGACGGAGTCGTTCATTTCCGCCGCGTCGTTCCAGGAGACCACGCGCGTGCTGACGGAGGCCGCGGTCCGGGGGCTGCAGGACGACCTGCGCGGACTCAAGGAAAACTTCATCGTCGGCCGCCTGATACCGGCCGGCACGGGCAACGCCTATCATGAGGAACGCCGCAGGACTCAGGAGGATATCCTCGCCGAGGAGCTTCAGGAGCTCGAAGCGGCCACTGAGGAAGCGGGCAGGGCCGAGGACTCGGAGCAGGCGCCGCCGGTGGCGCCGGAACCGTCCGAAACCGTGTCCGAAGAGGTCGCCGAGGAGGTGTCCGCGAGCTGACCATGTAACAAATGGGGGCGGCGATCGGTTGACGCCGGTCGCCGCCGACCCTAAAGTGCAGCGGAATTCGGCGCACGGCGTCTGCCGGGTGCGCGCCTCGAGGCTTCAGAGGCCACATCGAGGCAAGGAAACTGCGATGGCTCGGATGCCGGAAGCGGCAGCGGGCCGTTTTACTTTTTATTCGAACGGCGCACTCGGAGCGCGCCGCCGGGGAAAGACAGAGAGGTTATCGGCAAGTCCCATGGCGACCACGAATCAACTCGTCCGCAAACCGCGGTCGACGAAACGGGCGAAGAGCAGCGTCCCCGCGCTCGGCGCATCGCCGCAGAAGCGCGGCGTGTGCACGCGCGTCTATACGACGACACCGAAGAAACCGAACTCGGCGATGCGCAAGGTCGCCCGCGTTCGTCTGACGAACGGTTTCGAGGTCACGAGCTACATCGGCGGGGAAGGGCATAACCTGCAGGAACACTCGGTCGTGCTCATACGCGGCGGCCGCGTCAAGGATCTGCCCGGCGTCCGCTACCACATCGTGCGCGGCACCCTCGACTGTGCCGGCGTCAGCGACCGCCGCCGCGGACGCTCGAAATACGGCGCCAAGCGGCCGAAGAACTGATTCGTATCGAGGTCGCTCCGATGTCACGAAGAAGCAAGGCGCCGCGCCGCGCCGTACTGCCGGACCCGAAATACCACAACGAAATGTTGGCGCGGTTCGTCAACATGGTCATGCTGAGCGGCAAGAAATCCGTCGCCGAGCGCATCGTCTACGGCGCGCTCGACAGGATCGCCGACCGGACCGGCCGGGATGACCAGCACGCGCTGGAGCTGCTCGGCCAGGCGCTCGACAACATCAAGCCCGCCGTCGAGGTCAAGTCGAGGCGTGTCGGCGGCGCAACGTATCAGGTGCCGATCGAGGTGCGCGCGGCCCGCCGCGAAACGCTGGCGATGCGCTGGGCGATCGACGCGGCGCGGAAACGACCCGAAAAGACGATGGCTTTGCGCTTGGCCCACGAACTGCTCGACGCCGCCGAGAGCCGCGGCGCGGCCGTGAAGAAGCGCGAGGACACCCACCGCATGGCCGAAGCCAACAAGGCCTTCGCCCATTATCGGTGGTAGCTGCCCATGGATTCGAGGGCAATCGCGTGGCACGGAAGACCCCCATAGAGCGGTATCGCAATATCGGCATCATGGCGCACATCGATGCCGGCAAGACGACCACGACTGAACGAATCCTCTTCTACACCGGCGTATCCCACAAGATGGGCGAGGTTCACGACGGCGCCGCCGTCATGGACTGGATGGAGCAGGAACAGGAGCGCGGCATCACGATCACGTCGGCCGCCACGACCTGCTTCTGGAAAGGGATGGACCAGACGCTTCCCGAACACCGCATCAACATCATCGATACGCCGGGCCACGTCGATTTCACGATCGAAGTCGAGCGCAGCCTGCGCGTGCTCGACGGCGCGGTCGCCGTGTTCTGCGCGGTCGGCGGCGTCGAACCGCAATCGGAGACGGTCTGGCGCCAGGCCAACAAGTACGGTGTGCCGAGGCTGGCCTTCGTCAACAAGATGGACCGTGCGGGTGCGGATTTCTTCCGCGTGGTCGAGCAGATCAGGCGGCGGCTGAACGGCAATCCCGTGGTCCTGCAGTCGCCGCTCGGCGCCGAGGACGCGTATCGCGGCGTCATCGATCTCGTGAAGATGAAGGTCATCGCCTGGGACGAGACGGCGCTCGGGGTCAAGTTCGAGGAACTCGAGATCCCCGACGAAATGCGGGCGGAAGCCGAGGTCTGGCACGACCGGCTCGTCGAAGCCGCGGCCGATGCCGACGAGCAGTTGCTCGAGAAGTACCTGAGCGAAGGCGCGCTGACGGTCGAGGAGATCAAGCGCGGCGTGCGAACGCGGTGCATAAGCGGCGACATCGTCCCGGTGCTGTGCGGCAGCGCGTTCAGGAACAAGGGCGTACAGGCGGTTCTCGACGCCGTGATCGACTACCTGCCTTCGCCTACGGACCGCCCCGCGATCCGGGGCGTCCTCGAAAACGACAGCGAAGGCACGCGCGAGTCGTCCGACGAGGCGCCGTTCGCGGCGCTCGCCTTCAAGATCGCCACCGACCCGTACGTCGGCAATCTGGCCTTCTTCAGGGTCTATTCGGGTGTGCTGAGCACGGGCGACAGCGTCTACAACACGGTCAAGGGCAAGCGCGAGCGGATCGGCCGCATCCTGCAGATGCACGCGAACGACCGTGCGGAACTCGACGAGGTCAGGGCGGGCGACATCGCCGCCGCCGTCGGTCTGAAGGAAGTCACGACCGGCGACAGCCTCGCGGACCCGAAGCGCCCGATCACGCTCGAACGCATGGAGTTTCCCGAGCCCGTGATCTCCGTGGCCGTCGAACCGCGAACGAAGGCCGACCAGGAACGCCTGGGCCTCGCTCTGGGCAAGCTCGCGCGGGAGGATCCCTCCTTCCGCGTCCACACGGATGAGGAATCGGCGCAGACGATCATTTCCGGCATGGGAGAGCTGCACCTGGACATCATCGTCGACCGCATGAAGCGCGAGTTCAGGGTCGAGGCCAACGTCGGCAAGCCGCAGGTCGCCTATCGCGAAACGATCACCGAAACCGTCGAGCAGGAGGGCAAATTCGCCCGGCAGACCGGCGGCCGCGGGCAGTACGGCCATGTGCGCTTGCGGATCGAACCGCTCGAATCCGGGAACGGATACGAATTCGTCAATGAAATAGTCGGCGGCGCGGTCCCGAAGGAATACATTCCCGCCGTCGACAAGGGCGTGCAGGAGCAGATGGCGAACGGCGTTGTCGCGGGTTATCCGATGGTGGACTGCAAGGTCACCCTGTACGACGGCTCCTATCACGAAGTGGATTCGAGCGAGGTCGCGTTCAGGATCGCGGGTTCCATGGCGTTCAGGGAAGGTGCGCAACGGTCCGGTCCCGTGCTGCTCGAGCCGGTAATGAGCGTCGAGGTCGTCACGCCCGAGGAGTACATGGGCGATGTCAACGGCGACCTGAACCGGCGGCGCGGCATTCTGCAGGGGCTCGAGGACGCGCCGGCCGGCAAGATCGTCCGGGCGGAAGTGCCCCTTGCCGAGATGTTCGGTTACGCGACGACGCTGCGCTCGATGAGTCAGGGCCGTGCGACTTACACCATGGAATTTTCCCGTTACGCCGAAGTACCATCCAACGTCGCCCAGGGCATCATCAGGGCCAGAATCGGTTAGCGGGCGGCATTTCAGGCAGAGATCGACAGGAGAGGACGCAGACTGTGGCGAAGGCGAAATTTGAGAGGACGAAGCCCCACGTGAACGTTGGGACGATCGGACACGTGGACCATGGGAAGACGACGCTGACGGCGGCGTTGACGATGGTGATGGCGGCGAAGCACGGCGGCGAGATCACGGAGTTCG
>JAJDVG010000051.1 GCA_022826245.1 Gammaproteobacteria bacterium | reverse complement strand
ACAGCCGTTCAAGACCTCCCGCGAGAAATCGTGCGCAGCAAGATGCCGCGTTGCGAGGCCAACTTCACGAGGTGGCCTCTAGCCTAGTCCCTCAATGCACCGCGAATCGTCATTGGAAGGATTATTGACCCATGTCCCAACCGCCTGGACCACGATCTCATGCGCCGGGCAGGGGCTGAGCTCGACCGCGCCGCCTCGAAGCCAGGCATCGAACGACTCGGGAGGCAGGATCACCGGCATCCGCTCGTGAACCGGCGCCACGGTTTCGTTTGCGGCCGTCGTCAGTATCGTGCACGTTTCAAGCGTCTCGCCGGGCGCCAACTCGGCCAGCGAGCGCGGAAGCTTGATTCCTTCCCGCACGCGCCATTGCTCCCAAAGACCGGCGAAGGCCATCGTTGAGCCGTCCTTGCGGCCGATGAGGTACGGTTGCCTGGTGGCGCCGTGCCGGGCCCATTCGTAGAACCCGTCGGCGGGAATCAGGCATCGCCGGTAGCGGTAGGCGGCGCGGAACGCCGGCTTTGTCGCCGCCGTCTCGGCCCGCGCGTTGATCAGCCGGTACGCGATGTTCGGTGTTCGGCTCCACGCCGGAATCAGTCCCCACCGCAGCATCGACAGGCGCCGCGCGCCGTTGTCCGCCCGAACCGCCGCCACGTCCTGGCCGGGCGCCACGTTGTAGCGCGGGCGCAGTTCCAGCGCCGGGCCGGTCAGGTTAAGGAAGCGATGCACGTCCGGCCACGAGAACATTTGAGTGAACCGTCCGCACATGATCGGGGGAGCTTACCGGCGGGGCCGGTTGAATGCATCGGTCGGCGACGCCTGAATCCGACAGGCTGCTAGCGGATGAACACCATTGCGTGCCGGACCTGAAAGCGGGATCGGCCCGCCGCCATCCCCAGGCACGGAGTCCAGCGCCCGCCGGCACGCCACTTGCTCCGATTGACGGAACTCCTCACGAATGTCAGTATCGGACAATATCCGACATTTTACGCCATATCGAGGTATCCGCATGCCTAACGTGCACCTTACCGAGCAGATGCGAACCTATGTTGACGGCCAGATCCGGTCTGGCGCCTACGCCAACGTGAGCGAAGTGGTCAGGGCGGGGGTCCGAATGCTCATGGAACGCGACGGCGCGCGCCAATTCTACGCGCTGAAAGCGAATCTGGAGCAAGCCATGCGCGAAGCCGAGGCCGGAGATTTCGAGCCGTTCGATCCCCAACTCTACGAACCGGATGCCGGCGCGGGCTAGCCGCCGCGACATGAAAATCAGGCTGTCCCGTCGCGCGCGCTGGGACCTCGACCGAATCCGGCGTTACACGGTCGAGACATGGGGCCGCGACCAATGGATTGTGTACTACCGGGGTCTCGTGCAGACTTTCGAAGCGATCTCGAACAATCCCGAAGGCGGTCGCGACCGGAGCCTGTTCGCGCCGGGGCTGCGTTCGCTGACCTACCGGCGACACGTCGTGTTTTTCGCCCGGGTCGCCGCGGCGGACGATGAACCGGTGATCCCGCGTATCGTGCATGAGCGGCGCAATATGCCGGCGTTGGAATATTTCGATGATCTGGAAGGCTGAGACGATTGCTCTTTCGGGACGAAGCCCGGTCATGCAAGCTCTCGCATCGTCAGGTTGAGAGACAGCACGCGCTCAGCCGACAGTTTCCACGTCCACCGTCGCGACCGCTCATGGTGCTTCGCTTCAAGGAAGGCGCGTTTGAATTCATCTGCCCGCATTCGGTTTCTCTACGTTTACGTTGATGTGCGAGTCTCGGGAGAGCCGCCATCGAGTCCTGCTTCAATGCGCGCAAGCTCCGTCTCCCACCAATCCAGCGCTTCTTGATAGATGATCCTTGCGTCCTCGCCCATCCCGAATCCTTCCTCGATCGGTCGAAACAGGTTCTCTTCAAGCGCAAATGGCGTCTCGTACGCCACGCCGTGATCTGACTCTGGACCACGGTGAATTTCCACCACTCCGAGGCCCACCACCGACGAATCCAGCGCGCTGAATCGATATTGCTTCAGGATATTGTTCCGCTCCGCTTCGATAAACTCCCAGAAGATTGCATTGGCTGATCGATCAGCTTTCCATCTTGTCCACGCGGCTTCAACTAATGGGCGCACGTCCGAGTTTTCTCCGTCGACCTTCCGCAGAACGTGACCAACCGCACGCACAAGGGCCATCGCACCGGCCCACAGCACGCGCCAGCACTGCTCGTCTTTCTCATCCTCCAGCATGTTCAGGACTGCCTTGCAGTCCCCCAACACGCGCCTAGCCGCAGCAGTCACGGTTTTTCCATTGCTTCCGGGCCTTCGTTCGATGCTTTGTTGACCCAGGTACCAACCGCCCGGCCCACGATCTCATGCGCCGGACACGGCCCAAGCTCGACCGCGCCACCTCCAAGCCAAGCATCGAACGATTCCGCAGGCAGTATCACCGGCATCCGCTCGTGAACCGGCGCCACGGTTTCGTTAGCCGCCGTCGTCAGTATCGTGCACGTTTCGAGCGTCTCGCCCGGCGCCAACTCGGCCAGTGAGCGCGGCAGCTTGATTCCTTCCCGTACGCGCCATTGCTCCCAAAGACCGGCGAAGGCCATCGTCGAGCCGTCCTTGCGGCCTATAAGGTACGGTTGCCTGGTGGCGCCGTGCCGGGCCCATTCGTAGAACCCGTCGGCAGGAATCAGGCAGCGCCGGGAGCGGTAGGCGGCGCGGAACGCCGGCTTTGTCGCCGCCGTCTCGGCCCGCGCGTTGATCAGCCGGTACGCGATGTTCGGCGTTCGGCTCCACGCCGGAATCAGTCCCCACCGCAGTATCGACAGGCGCCGTTCGCCGTGGTCCGCCCGAACCGCCGCCGCGTCCTGGCCGGGCGCCACGTTGTAGCGCGGGCGCAGTTCCAGCGCCGGACCGGTCAGGTTAAGGAACCGATGCACCTCCTGCCATGAACACAGTTGCGTGAACCGTCCGCACATGGTCGGTAGAGCTTACCGGCGGGGCCGGTTGAATGCATCCGGCGGGAATGAGCGTGTGGTTCGATACGAGACCCGACACGAATATTTTTCGGTCGTGCGCGTCGGCACTGTCGCATCATCGCGTACGACCCGCTCGCTCAGCGCGCTCTACCTAGTCCGACACCGTGCTGCGCGCCGTACTGATCGCCAACCAAATCTCGCGCTGACTTCGATCCACCGCCGGCTGTTCCAGGGGCGGCGCAACTCACATGTGCTTGAGAATCTCCCCGATTTGTCCGAATTCCCGCCTTGCCCGCGTCGTGGCTGCGGTCGACGCTGTTGGCGAGACCAACGAGGGTGGAGCAGCCTATCGACTCGTGTAACAATTGGCTGCGTGCGGCGGCGGTCGGGAAGCTCGATCGGCGAGACTGGCAGAAGAGGCACCGGCATGGCTCGTAGCGATCTTCTTGTGTCCTTGGTTCGGGCTGGCGCTTCGGGGAACAGCAAGGAACTGACCACGACCGTAGAAACGATAATCGCCGAGGAACGCGCCAAACAGCACAACATCCTCGCCGACCGCCTGGCTCGTGCGCTGCGGAGCAACGGCGCAACTGGCCAGACCGGTGATCCTGCCCCCAACTCGATCGCTCGGGCGCGAGACTATGTGCTCGAAGTACCTCCACGGAGGCGCCTTGACGACCTTTTCCTTCCGGCGATCTGTGAACGCGCGTGCCGCCAGCTCATCGAAGAACAACAGCGAGCGAGCCTGTTGCGTTCGCACAGCCTGGAACCGCGTCACCGCGTCTTGTTGGTGGGTCCGCCGGGCAACGGAAAAACCTCGCTAGCGGAGGCGATTGCAGAGGCTTTGGCGGTTCAGTTTTTCGTGGTTCGCTATGACGCCATAATTGGCAGTTTTCTGGGCGAGACCGCAACCAGGCTAAGACGCGTATTTGACTACGCCAGAACGACGCCCTGCGTGTTGTTCTTCGACGAGTTCGACGCGGTGGGAAAAGAACGCGGCGACGTGAACGAGACAGGTGAGATCAAGCGAGTGGTGACGTCGTTGCTGATGCAGGTCGATGCGCTGCCCAGCTATTCTGTTGTCGTTGCTGCGTCGAACCACTCTGAGCTTCTCGACCGTGCCGTATGGCGGCGGTTTCAGTTTCGGTTGGAACTGCCCGCGCCGACCCAGACGCAGTTGGGGCGCTACTTCCAAGCTTTCAAAGACAGAATGGAACAGCCTTTGGGAATCAGTCCGAACTCGATTGCGAAAGCCTTGGGCGATATCAGCTATGCGGAAGCGGAGGAGTTTTGTAACGGAGTGCGCAGACGCCATGCGCTGTCATTGGGCAACGCTTCTCTGAAGAATATAGTCGCTGAACAGCTCGACCTGTGGAAGACGAGAGCGCGTCAACCCGATACCAGTTGAGCTAATCGTGCCGGAATATCCATTCCTTCCGCTGCCGCGATTCGAGCGGGGCGAGCCACCACCAGCGCCTCAATTTGTACCGAGCGCGCCGGATGTGTCCACAGAAAGGCAGGGACAGCGTCTTGGACCAACGTTTGATCGCTTGATGAATGTTTTGGCGGAGGACCGCGATGGGCTTTCGCTTCGCCAGGATCCGTCAAGCATTGCTCCGGAACGCGCGCTTGTCCTGGAAGTTGCTGGCTCAATGGCTGACTTCCACGCGCTTACGAGGCGCGTGGAAGGGCTTGAGTTTCTCGGCATCGAGGAAATCGAGTTCGATCCCGATGAGGACTTCCATGTGGTCGATACGCGCAAGGGCAGAGAAGGCGAGCCCCGGATGGATCGCCGTCTTGGGGGAAGACTCTATCTGTCCATGCCAGATGTGACAGCCCTTAGGCAGTTGCTTTCCTTATGGGAACGATGGCAGCGCGGAGAAAAGATGCCGACTGGATTTACGCCGTGGCGAGATATATTCGCGAGCCTGCGAGACATTCGACCATGGGGTCCAGCGGACCGGCTCTCGGAGGATACGATTTCCTGTTGGCGCGAAGAAATCGAAAACGATCCGAACGAAATGCGCCGTATAGAAGTTGAGATGTGGTTTCGCGGCAGCGAAGGAAACCGTTCAGCGGCGTTCCGCAGGGTCGCGGGTGTTGTGTTCGATATCGGCGGAGCCGTTGTCGATCACTCGGTCATAGAGGAGATTGGCTACGAAGCGGCATTGATTGATGTGCCCGCTACGGAGATTTCGCGTTTGGTTAACCGCGAAGAAGTCCATCTGGTTCTCTGTGACGACATCATGTTTCTTCGGCCTCAATCTTCAACCGATGTTCCGGAGCCTGGCGATGGACTGGAGCCGGCTTTGCACTACCCGGACGACGAACCTGCAGCTTTGCCGCCAGTCGCCGCACTACTCGACGGCGTACCGGTGCAGAATCACGTTCTGCTGGATGGCCGACTTGAGATGGACGATCCCGATGGGCTGGAAGCGATGAGCGTGGTGGCGGAGCGCTATCACGGCACGGCCATGGCTTCCCTCATCCTGCACGGAGACCGCAACGTCACTACAAGTGCGCTGTCGCGCAGTCTCTATGTCCGTCCGGTTCTCTATGCGCCGGGCAATGGAATTCGTGAGGAACCTAGACGCGACCGTCTAATGATCGACGTGATCTATCGAGCCGTTAAACGCATCAAGGAAGGCGACGAGGAAGGTGATGCGACCGCACCGGAAGTATTCCTCGTCAATCTATCAGTGGCGGATTCGAGGCGGCCCTTTGGCGGCCCGATGAGTCCGTGGGCGCGCCTCCTCGACTATCTCGCGGAATTCTACGGGATTCTCTTCTTGGTCAGCGCCGGAAACGTTGCGCGGCCGTTGCGGATCGACGCATTTGAGAGCTGGACTGAATTCGAAGACGCTAACCCAGAGGACAGGGCGAGTGGAGTGCTCTTGGCGCTGTCGGACCAAAAAGCATTTCGCACACTTCTCTCGCCTGCGGAAGCGCTGAATCCGATCACGGTCGGTGCTATGCATGACGACGCCGTAACCGGTCCGAGAGGTGCCGGCGCAGTGGACCCTTACGAAGCGCGTGACCTTCCGAATGTGAGTTCGTCACAGGGACTTGGTCATCGCAAAGTTGTCAAACCGGACATCCTCCTGCCGGGCGGACGAGAACATTTGCGGTTCCAGGCCAGTGGAAGCGCTCTTGTCGTGGTTCCAGAATCGGGAGGGCGTTCAGGGCTTAAGGCGGCCTCGCCAGATGTAGCGGGTAATCTTGACCGTACGCGCCTGACGATGGGTACCAGCGCGGCCACCGCGATGGCAACGCGAACGGCGCATTTGATTTTCGATGCGTTGATGGATGGCGATGGTGGCTCTATGCACGCGGATCTAGACGCGGATTTTCGCGCCGTGGTCGTAAAGGCGATGCTGGTACACCGGGCGAATTGGGGAAGCCGTGCTGCGTTCTTGGAATCGCTTTACGGTCCTCACGGAAGGGGCAAGCATGTAGAAAGGCGGGACAACATCGCGCGCTTGCTTGGACACGGCTTCCCGGATATCGAAGAGTCTTTGGACTGCGCGCCCAATCGGGCGACGTTGGTCGGTTACGGGACGATCGAGGCAGGGGAATCAAACGTTCACAGAATTCCGTTACCACCAAGTTTGGAACACGTGACGGAACCACGGGCATTGACAGTGACCGTCGCTTGGTTCTCGCCCATCAATCCCAGGCATCAGGCTTATCGGCGTGCGAAACTTGAGGTCAGCGCACTCAGAGACCTCAAAGAAACCGCCGGGGTGAGCCGATCATCTGGCCAACCATCCGACAAGTCCGTTCCGCGAGGCACCGTCTCGCATACGCGGTACGACGGAGACGAGGCGGTGGCATTTGTCGACGAAGGACACGTGGTATTTCGGGTCCATTGTCGGGAGCAAGCTGGCGTGCTGGACCAGAGCATTCGCTATGGCATTGTCGTAACCATCGAGGCGGGTGAAGGCATCCCGGTCTATGACGAAATCCGGGCGCGTCTGGCCGTTCCGGTGGTGGCCGAAACTTGACGCAGCCGTATCACGACCGGCATCGAGGTCGAGCATCCTTCCAGAGTGGTGTCCGCACGCGGTAACGCATGCAAGGACTCACACGCCGCGTCGGCGCACTCGTCCCATCAGCAATTGTCAACACGCTTGGAGTTCGTTAAGGGGTGGGATCGGCAGAACCCGGCGCGATGTACTCAAGGTCGGTGGCGACGCGAGCCACCCGCTCGCCGATCTCCGCGATCTCGGCGGACAGCCGCTCAGTCATGCTGAACACTTGCCAATGCAGACCACCGATCGCGGCGAGAATCACCAGCAGCAGGGCGCGATCAAGTCGACGGTTGTGCGTACCGCACAGCCTGTTACGGCGGGGAAATCCTCGTCAACGGACCGCGTCCACCCAACCGTTCGGGGTCAGGCGTTCGATCGACAGAAAAACGTAACCGTAGGCGCAGATCGACCGCTTGGTTACATTTTCTATCCCAAAAAGCAAACCAAACGCGCGATTTACGGGTTTGGTTATATTTTTCGGGCAGGTCGTATCGGAACCATCGCGCACGCTCAGGCCGCGTCTTCCCCCGAAAACCTCCTCACCCCCGCGTAAAGCACCAACCCCGACACCAGCGTCGCCAACGCCGCCGCCATCTCCCATGGGCTCTGCGTCGCGGCGAGAGCGGCGAACAGCAGCGTGAAGCTCACGTAAACGAGCGGCGCCCACGGGTAGCCCGGCAAGGCCGCGGCGATCCCGGGCTGGCGGCGCGCAACGACGAAGAGCGTCGCGACGGTCGCGGCCGTGCAGAGCGCTAGGGTGAAACCGAGGTACGACAGCAACTCCCTGAGCCCCGCAATCCAGACGACGACGATCGCAAGCGCCGACTGCATGAGCACGGACAGCATCGGCGTCTCGCCCTTTAACTTAAGCGCGCGCGGCATCAGGCCGTCGTCGGCCATCTTGGCGTAGACGCGGGGGCCGACCATTGTCATGGCCGATACGGACGTGAAGAGCGCGATCGCGATCACGACGCGAACCGCGATCGCGAGCCGGTCGCCGCCGATCGCCTGGGCGGCGGCCGCGGCGACATCCTCCTGGAAGGCGATGGCGCCGTACGGCGCGGCCAGCACGAACACGGCGTTGAGCGCGAGATAGACGAGCATCGTCACGAAGGTGCCGAGCAGCAGCCCTCGCGGCACGAGCTTCTTCGCGACGGGAACCTCGCCCGCGATGTAGACGGCCGCGTTGAAGCCCGAATAGCTGAACGATATCCACATGAGCGTCAGCGCGAACGCGGCTATCGAAAACGGAGGCACGAGTTCGGCGCGCCCGTCCATCTCGTTCAGCCCCTGCCAGTCGTCGAAGCCGACGACGCCGACGGCGAACGCACAGAAGCCGCCGATGAGGATGAGCTTGAGCGCGACGGCGAGGTTCTGCACCCAGGCGCCCTGCCTGAGCCGGAACGCGTGCAGCATCGCTGCGACCGCGATGACCGAGGTCGCGATCCACTGCGAGGCCGCCGAGTCCGACGACATGGGCGCCACGTAGACCGAGAACGTGATCGCCGCGTACGCGATCGCGCCGACGAAACCGGCCAGCAGCGACACCCATCCCGCGATGAACCCGGCGCGCGGATGCAGGTTACGCGACAGATAAAGGTACTCGCCCCCCGACGCCGGCACGAGGCGCGCGAGCGCCCCGTAGCTCATCGCGCCGCAGAGCGCGAGCAGGCCGCCGATGAACCAGGCGGCGAGCACGCGCAGCGGCGAGCCGAGATCGCCGAGCGCGAAGCCCGACGTCGTGAAGACGCCCGCGCCGATCATGTTCGCGACGACGAGCGCGGCGAGCGTCCATAGCCCTAAAGGGTGAGCCCGCATCGCGAGAACGATCGTGTGGCCCGTTACAGGAGCAGTACGGCAGAGGTCACGGCCAGTGTAGCGGGCGCGGCAACGGGCACAGGCATACGCCGATCCGCACTTTCAGCTACAGCCACCGTCGTGCGCGCGCCTAGATGCGCTCGAAATGGAGGACGTAGTTCTCCACCATGCCCTCGATCTCGACTTCTTCCGTCAGGCGAAAGCCGTTCGCCTCGATTTCTGCCGTGAACTGCGCCTTGTCCGCGCGGATGTGCTCGATTCTCGGCTCGATGCGTTCATAGTCGACGACGACGAACCTGCCTCCGGGCCGCAGCGCCTGGTGGATCGACGCGAGCATGGCCTCGTGGTCCTCGAAGTGGTGGTAGGTGTCGCAGACGAAAACGACATCGACCGAGCCTGCGGCAAGCCCGGTCGAGCGGTCGTCGCCGAGAACCGTCTCGATCTGGGTCAGGTTCTGTTCGGCGGCCTTCGTCGCGATGTGCTCGATGAACCTCGGCACGATATCGACCGCATAGACCGTGCCCTCGGTGCCGACCGCCGCCGCGAACAGCGGCTCGTAGAGGCCCGTGCCGGCGCCGATATCGGCGATGGCCTGCCCGGGCTCGAGGCCGATCGACGCGACGATCTCCTCGCGAAAGTCGAAGACCTCCCGGCCTTCCGACTCGAAGCGGCCGACCCAGACTTCGACCTGCAGGTCGGGATCCTTGTACCGTTCGTTGAGTCCGGCCACGTCCGTTTGTTGGGCGCCGGCGGACGCAGCGAAGAGCAGGGCGGCCGCAACGGCCACGGCATTGATCGGATGAGATTTCATGGCTGTTTTCCCGATGTGTCCTGACGAGCCTGTTCGTATTCCGGAGGCGGGCAATATACCATCGCGCCACCGCACGGCCGGAGTGTCTCGCGCGTTCGCGGAACCCGTTCGTTCAGGGCAGGTTTCCGCGCGCTTTGCGGTTGACACCATTTTGCCGAAATCAGACAATGCTCGGCTTGTGTCGGCGGAGGGGTACCCAAGCGGTCAACGGGGGCAGACTGTAAATCTGCTGGCTATGCCTTCGTAGGTTCGAATCCTACCCCCTCCACCAGTCGCGAGGGGGTAGCCGGCTTGAAGGGCGGGTGTAGTTCAATGGTAGAACCTCAGCCTTCCAAGCTGATGATGGCGGTTCGACTCCGCTCACCCGCTCCACGAAGACAGATGACGGGCAGCGTATCGGGTCGGGCCGCCGTTTCGTTTCGCGGTGAAATGCAGTGTCGGAGTTTGGCGAGATTTGAGGTTTGACGCTGGTTTCTTCACTGCCCACATAGCTCAGTGGTAGAGCACTTCCTTGGTAAGGAAGAGGTCACCGGTTCAAATCCGGTTGTGGGCTCCACGGTTGCAAACATTCAACAAGGTTTAACGAGTACTCGTTTTCAATGGATGCGAGTCCCGGAACGGCCGCAGGCAACTGCGCCGACCCCGGTTCGCAAGTCACGGATTAGCAGGAGCGATCTCAATGGCGAAGGCGAAATTTGAGAGGACGAAGCCCCACGTGAACGTTGGGACGATCGGACACGTGGACCATGGGAAGACGACGCTGACGGCGGCGTTGACGATGGTGATGGCGGCGAAGCACGGCGGCGAGATCACGGAGTTCG
>JAJDVG010000017.1 GCA_022826245.1 Gammaproteobacteria bacterium | reverse complement strand
ATGACATCCGGACTATAGCGCAATATTTGATAGCGTCAAGTACTTTGCAATGGAAAGTTGGTAGGCTGCGCCACGGGACTGTCGAGCAGCGGATTCGATGCTGGCCGCGACCGTGCTAGTCTGCGCTGGCAGCCTGCGCCGCAGGAAGTCGCGATATCGAATTTGCAGCCGTGAATTCCTACGGCGCAGGCTGCCAGGGGCGCATTCGGGCGGGAAGCCGCATTCCGGAGCAGGCGCTTCAGGACTGAGCCGTGTGCGATGCGGACTTGTCCACACGGTCCAGGAGTTTGCACCGCGCCGCTGCAGTGCGGCCGGCTCGGCAGGGTAGACGATGTCGCCGAACATTGGGCACAGGACGGCCTACGGGCTGGCGATGCTGAGCGCAGCCATGTGGGGCAGTCCGCCGGTGGTCGCGCGCGCGGTCAGCGCCGACGTGCCGCCGCTCACCCTGTCCTTCCTGCGCTGGTCCGTCGCGCTCATCGTGTTGCTCCCTTTCGTCTGGAAGCGTTTGCCCCGGCAGGCCGACAGCGTGCGCGAGAGCTGGCGTGCGCTCGTCATGCTCGGCTTGTTCATGACGGCGGGCAGTACCCTGTCGGTCACTTCCGTCTACTTCACCACGGCAACGAATGCGGTGCTCGTCAACGCGAGCCAGCCCGCTCTCACGGCGATGGTCGCCTGGGCCATCGGTGCGGAACGCCTCAGCCTGCGTCAGGGCATCGGCATCGGTCTCGCGTTCGTCGGCATCGTCGCGATGATCTCGCGAGCCGATCTCGCGGTCCTGCTGGCGTTCGAGATCAACGTCGGCGACCTCATCATGTTGCTGGCCGTCGTCGCGTGGGCGTGCTATGCCGTTCAGCTACACGCCAGCAAGCATTTGCCGGACAGCGACATCGTCCTGTTCCTGATCGCGGTGACGGGGACGGTCGTCCTGCTGCCGCTCGCCGTCATCGAAGCGTTCGTCGGCGCATCGTTCGAGCTTTCGGCCGAAGTCGCAAGCGCGGTCGCCTACCTTGCGATTTTTCCGACGATACTCGCCATATATTTCTGGAGCCAGAGCGTGCGCGCGCTCGGCGCGAACCGCACGGCGATCTTCATCAACCTGATTCCGGTCTTCGGTGTCGTCTTCGCGAGCGTTTTCCTCGGCGAACGCCTGTTCGGCTACCACCTCGTCGGCGCCGCGCTGGTCTTCTCGGGCATACTCCTCGGCATGCGGCGCCAGGAGCCTAGAGCAACCCGATGAACGGCCCGATGACGAACAGCAGGACGGTCATGACGATGACCCAGGCCACGCTGACGAGTGTGCCGGCCGGCAACATGTCGAACATCTTGTAGTAGCCCTTGCCGAAGGTGACGAGCGGCACGGCGTCGAGCGGCAGGAGGAACGCGCACGAAGCCGTGAAGATCACCGGGAGCGCGAACAGCGCGGGATTGAGACCCGCCGCTTCGGCGAGCAGCATGAGCGGCGGAATCATGACCACCGGGATGACGGGATTGATCGGCAGCATGAGGTGAATGACGACCGTGAACGTGCTGATCACCAGCAGGATGACGATCGTGTTCCAGTCGGCGAGGCCGCTCAGCAGCGTGTCGACGAGCCATTGAGCCAGGCCGCTGTCGCGCGACACGACGCCGAGCGCGGTGACGGCGCCGATGAGCATGAGCACCTCCCAGCCGGTCGCGTCCTGCGCCTCCTTCCATGAAAACAGCCTGATTCCCGGCAGAAACATCGCGACGGAACCGAGGATCGCGACCAGAAAGACGTTCGCGAGCGGTCTTGCGACTTCCGGAAACAGCGTCGGCCAACTGCTCAGGATCCAGAGTACGACCATCGTGCTCATGATGACGATGAGTTTGCGTTCGCCGGCGCTCAGACGACCCATCCGTTCGCGTTCGGCCTCGATATCCTCCATGACGCCGATGTTCTCGATCTCGGGCGGGAAGAGCTTCGCGACCACGTACGCGGTGAGCGGCAACAGGATGGCCACCATGGGGATGCCGATCGCCATCCAGTTCACGAACGGAATGCGTTCGCCGCCCTGCTGGACGATGATCTCGAGCCCGAGCAGGTTGATGGAGCTTCCGGCAGGCGTACCGACCCCGCCGACCAGAGCGCCGATCGGTATGCCGATCATGATCGCCTTGCCGAAGCGGGAGCCGGGCTCGATTCCGAGCTTTGCGAATATGCCGAGTGCGATCGCCATGAAAATGGCCGCAGCCGGCACGTCGGAAACGATCATCGACAGGGTGCCCGAGCCGATCACGAAGACGTAGATGACGCGCGTGGCGTCCGTACCGGCCTTCGACAGCATCCACCAGGCGAAGCGCCGCGCAAGCCCGGTCTTCGTCCAGGCGAGCGCGATGATGAACATCGTGAGCACGAAGAAGAACACCGGGCTCATGAAGTTGCCGAGTGCGGGACCGAGATCCATGAGACCGAACAGCGGCTGAAAGGCGAGCGTGAGCAGCGAAGTGACGGCGATCGGCAAGGCCTCCGATGCCCAGAGGATCAGGGCGCCGACAAAGAGCGCGGCCGTGCGTTGACCCTCGGGGCTGAGCCCCTCGGGCGTAGGCAGCAGCAGGACGATCGCCGTGGCGATGACGGCGGCGGCGATTCCTGTTATGCGATTTCTCGGGAAGGCTCCGGTCTGGTTTGCGTTCGTATGCGCAGCCTGATTCATGGGTTCTCCTGCTGGCGGGCGCGGGTGTCCCGATGCGCCGTCGTGCAGCGGGCGTCTCCGGGCGATTCAGCAAGCACGGCAGTATAAGGGAGGATTGCGTGAAGGTCAGTCGTGCGCCGTTATGAGTACCGGTCGGTATCCCGTGGATCAGTCGAACATGCGGATCCGGCCCGCGAATTCCGCGCGCATCGCGGCAAGAGTCTGCTCGTCGACCGAAAGGCAGACGAGTATTTCCTCGCCCCGCTCGCCGAGAAAGTCGTAGGAAACCGTGCCTTCGCACTGCGGCGCGCGTTGCACGATCTCGAGCACACTTTCCCATTGCCCGGATTCCGAATTCGGGATGAACTCGAGAAACAGTTGCGCGGGTTCCTCCCCGCCGGAGCCGTGAACGAGTATGTCGCGCAGCCGCCCGGCGGTCTCGTGGAATCTCGACATCGAGACGATGACCTCGACCCGGTCGCCCACTTCGACCGTCGCGTCGTTCCAGCCATAGCTCTGCAGCTCGTTCCAGGAATCGGACTCGATTGCCCAGCTCCGTGCTTCGCCGTCAGCGTCGACGACTTCGATGAAGAACTCGGCATGGGGATTGATCAGGCGAACCCGCGATACGGTGCCCTCTATCTTCACGGCGCCGCGCGGATGGCCGCGGTCATCGACGAAATAGATCGAATCGGAATGGTGTGCCGCGAGCCGGTTCGAAACCGTCGCGAGTACGCCGGCGGCAAGCGAAGCCGCGAGCAGCAATGGAATCTTCGCGATCACGGCGCGGTCAGCCCTGTCCCTTGTTCTGCCTTTTCGTCTTCGGTATCCGCCCAGATCGAGCTTGGCGTGCATTCCGTCTCGCTGAGCGGCCGGTCGGGAGCGGCGATCCATTCCTGCCGGTTAACTAGGAACGGTTTCGTGTAGTAGAGCGGATCGTCGATCGCGATGTCCATGAGCAGGTTGCTCCCGTCCGGAGCGACCCAGAAACGTTCCGTATAACGGGCTTCGGGGCTGCTCTGCTTGTGGTCGTTGAACATCGGCCCGCCCTTCGTGCGGGTCGTCTCCACGATCAGCGTGTCGCCGGACCAGTGCCCCGTCGAATGGCCGAAGTCCGTGTGCTCGGCATCCGCGGATGGCGGCGCGCCGTTCATGTGCACCTCGCGCGTGTGCCACCGGTTGTTGAACCAGTAGGCGATCTCGGTGAGCTGTTCGCCGAGCGTAATGCGCAACGGTCGTCCGCGCATGGCCGAGCGCGGAAACGATTCGATGCAGCGCAGCACCGGGTCGTCGATCGGCGAGTATTCGCGCCAGGCGGCAAGGCCCGCATCAGTGAACGGAAAACCGTCGTCGGAACCCAGACAGAACTTGTCCGTTTCGAACGACCGCCTGAGCCACTCGTTGTAGCCGCAAGGCTGCACAGCGAGACCGGCCGGACGATAAAGGCCCGAGAAATCCGGAGCCTCGGCCGATTGCTGGGCGGCCGCCACGCTGACGATCAGGCAGCCGGCACATCCCAGGATGAAATTTACGGCGGTCACGTCGTTCCTCCAGTCGGCGAGGGCGTTCGGGCGACGGTGCTGTCAAGGCATTCTGTGTCATGCCCGTTGCCGGCGCAAGCAGCCTGCCGTGTTGACCGGCAGGTCCCATTGCCCATACGGTTTGCGCGTGTGCCAGCGCCGATCGGCAGGGGAAAAACAGTGCAGCCGTGCATCATTACAGTAGCCATAACCGGATCCTTGCCGCGCAAGGAAAACAATCCCGCGGTACCCATCACGGTCAGCGAGCAGATCGAGTCCACGCACGAGGCCTACGAAGCCGGCGCCGCGCTCGTTCACGTTCACGTCCGTAACGACGACCAGTCGACAAGTTCCGATCCCGACAAGTTCGCCGAATTCCTCGAGCGCGCACGCAAGCACTGTCCCGGCATGATCGTCCAGTTCTCGACCGGCGGCCGCTCGGGTACCGGTTCCGAACGCGGTGGCATGCTCAAGCACCGTCCGGACATGGCGTCGTTGACGACCGGGTCGTGCAACTTTCCGAACAGCATCTACGAGAACTCGCCTGCCTTGATCCGTGAATTGGCGGAAACGATGAACGAGCATGGCGTCAGGCCCGAAATCGAGGTATTCGACCTTGCCATGCTTTACAACGCGGCGGGCTACCTCGAGGAAGGACTCCTGAGCGGCCACCTGCACGTTCAGTTCGTGCTCGGAATCAGGCATGCGCTGCCGGCCAGGCGCGACATCCTGGAGTTCCAGGTCGCGAAGCTTGGGGAACTCATGCCCGATGCGACCTGGGTCGCCGCGGGCGTCGGCCGCCATCAACTGGAGGTCAACCGCTGGAGTCTCGAAATGGGCGGCCATTGCCGTACCGGCCTCGAGGACAACGTGCGCTGGGACAAGAGTCGCCTGGCGGCATCCAACGCCGAACTCGTCGGGCGTGTCGCCGATCTTTGCGGACGCTACGAGCGGGCCGTTGCGACCCCCGCCGAGGCGCGCGCGATCCTCGGCCTGCGGAATCAGTCCGCCTGTGCGAGTGACGGGCGGCGCGCCATGTGAATGAGCGGCCACGGCGACGCTTCCGCCCCGGGCGCGATCTCGATCTCGATCAACGCGGGCTTGTCCGAAGCCAGGGCTGTCTCGAGCACGGGTCGCAATTCCCCGGGTGTCGACACGCGCCGAGCCGCTACGCCAAGCGTTTCGGAAAAGCTGACGAAATCCGGATTGTCGAAGCGGGCGCCGATGACGCGGCCGCCAAAGCGTTGCTGCTGGTCCCTGACCACGTTCGCGTAGCCGCCATTGTTGAACACCAACGTCACCAGACCGATGTCGTACTGTGCGGCGGTCGAAAGTTCCTGCGCGGCGAACATGAAGCCGCCGTCCCCCGTGACCGATACGACGGCCCGGTCGGGATTCGCCGCCTTGACGCCGAGGGCGGTCGGAAAACCGAACCCGAGCGTGCCCTGAAAGCCTTCGGTGACGTACGTGCGCGGTTGGAGTACGGGCCAGGCCCCCGTGTAGGTCGCAAAGCCGACCTGTGACACTTCGGGCACGAGAAAGCCGTCGCGCGGCAGCACGTCGCGTATGACCCCGAGATAAGCCGCCTGCGGCTGGATTTCGTCGATCAGTTTCCCGGCGGTGGCACGCGCGCGGGCGATTTCGGCGAGCCTGTCGGCGTTCGGGAGGATCATGGCCGCGAGGCGGTCCGCCAACAGGCGGCAGGCCGTATCGGCATCGGCAACGATCCCGATGTCGGGCACGAGACGCGTCATCTCCCGGGGGTCGATATCGATACGGATCAGTTTCGGTCCGCCGCTCGGTTTGCGCTCGTAGCGCATCATGTCGCGCCAGCGCATGTACGGCATTTCAAGCCGACTGCCGATGCCGACGAAGACGTCCACGTCATCCCAGAGTTCCCGGGCGGCGACGGCCGGCGCGGCGAGCGCATGGTCTTCGGCAACGACCCCGCGGCCGCTGCGAAACGCGGTTACGGGAGCGTTCATGGTCTCGGCCAGCGCGAGCACCGCGTCGGACGCATCCTGAGCGCCCGCGCCGCACATGATCATGGGCCGCTTTGCAGCCGCCAGGAGTTCTGCCGCGTCAGCGATTGCGTCGAGGTCCGGTTCGGGCTCCGGCTCGGGTGGCAAAAGGGGTTCGATGGCCGACGTGACCGTTTCGGCCATCGTGTCCCAGGAAATCTCGACGGCGACGGGCCCGGGACGGCCGCCGCGCGCCGTGCGGAAGGCTTCGTTGACGATGCGCGATGTGTCACCGGGATTATCGATGCGTACGGCATCCTTGATGATGGATCCGAGCGTGGCGCGCTGGTCGGCGAGTTCGTGGAGATGGCCGCGGCCCTTGCCGACATATTGCGACGGAATCTGTCCGGTCAGGCAGACGACGGCGGAGCAGTTGCCCATCGCCGTGCAGAGCGCCGCCGCGGAATTGAGGACGCCGGGGCCCGGCACCACGCTGAAGACGCCGGTACGTCCGGTCGACCTGGCGTAACCCATGGCCATGTAGGCGGCAGTCTGTTCGTGCCGGGGCGCGATGAGCTCGATACCGGATCCGTACAGGGCATCGAACAGCGGATAGATCTGCGCGCCGGGCAAGCCGAACAGCAAATCCGCGCCGTTCGCAGCGCATGCCCTTGCAATGGCTTCGCCGCCATTCATCGGCGCGGGCGGGCAGGGGAGTGGCGGAACACGTGCGCCGGTTGCCGCGGCAAGTCGGCGTGCGCGTCCGGTAGAAGCTGAATTTATTGGGCGGGCGGAGGAACGGGGACCAGGACGATTTCCGGGGCGATCTGGCTGCGCGCCATGCGTACCGCTTGCCGCACGGAATTGCGATGTTCGTTGCCGAGCTCGACCCACTGGTTTCGGGCGGGATCCCAGGCGCCTGTCACCGCCTCGTCGTCATTGGTCTGATAGATCAGTGCGATACGGCCGATGCGCAACAGATCGACTCCGCGAACGTTGCCGCTGCCGTCGATATCGAGCTGCGTCTGGTAGGCTGCCACGCTTCGCCCGTATTCGTTCTCGATCGCCCAGGCGTCGAGCACCCTGCGCATCTTGTCCGCCACGCTGAGGTCGGTGCTTTCCATCACGTTCTGCAGTTCCGCGAGGCCGTCGGCGCGTTCGTCGGACAGAAACGGAAGGTCGAGCGCGATGAAGTCTTCGAGGCCTTCGACCATGCGAACGAGCAGCGGCGGAATCTGTTGCTCGATCGCAGGCACTTGCTCGATGCTTTGCCGAACGTCCTCGATTTCCTGGATCTGATTGTCGATCTGCCGCTGGCGGAGTTCGTTGTAGACCACGAGGCCGGAAAGCTGCCTCAGCACGGCGTCGTAAGCCGCAAGCGCTTCGTCGCCGGCGGCCTGCGCAAGCTCGATGTTGCCCGCGGTATCAACGTCGGCGCTCTGCTCCACCTGGGCCCAGACCAAGGTGGCGCCGCAAACCGATAAGGCTCCGATGAAGCCCAGAGTTAGCTGTCGCATTCGTTCCCCTCCCGTGGGCCGCTCACGCTAGCGTGGTCGAACGGTGAGGTCAAGGGATTTTCGGCAGAAAATCACCGCAATCGAACACACTGGGCGTTGACGCCGACTTCGGGCGGCGGCGACCCCATTGCGACGCTGCGTTACAATCGCCACCTGTCGCGGTTTCCCCGCCGCAAAGCGAGCGTATCCATGCTGCGATCGAGAAGGTATCTGGCGTATCCATTCGCTGCCCTTGCCATGCTGCTGGTCGGGAGCATGGCGTTCGCCCATGGCATCAGCGGCGACGATCAGGCCTTTCTGATTCGCAGCACAGGCCCCAACATCGGCCCCTACATCTATCTCGGCGCCAAGCACATGGTCACGGGCTACGACCATCTGCTGTTTCTGGCGGGCGTCATCTTCTTCCTGTACCGCCTCAGGGAAGTCGCGATCTACGTCACGCTGTTCGCGATCGGCCACAGCGTGACGCTGTTGCTCGGTGTGCTCGGCGGCCTGCACGTCAATGCCTATCTCGTTGACGCGGTCATCGGGCTCTCGGTGGTCTACAAGGCCTTCGAGAATCTCGGCGGCTTCAACCGACTCGGGATACAGCCGAACATGAAAGCAGCCGTTCTTTTCTTCGGCTTTTTCCACGGCTTCGGGCTGGCCACGAAACTGCAGGACGTCGCCATCTCCGAGGACGGGCTCGTGACGAACATGATCTCGTTCAACATCGGCGTCGAGATCGGCCAGTTCCTGGCCCTGGCCGTCATTCTGATCGCATTCAACGTCTGGCGCGCGACGGGGCGTTTCACGCATTACGCCTTCGCGACAAACGTTGCGATCATGTGCGCGGGCTTCATGCTGATGGGCTATCAGCTCACGGGCTATGCCGTTGCCTGATTGACGAAGGCGCGCCGTTCACGAGCAATCGCCAGCGATGCCGGCATCCGATCCGCTTGACCTCTATGACGTTCGTTCGCTGCTGAGCGAGGACGAGCAGCTCATCAGGGACAGCGTTGCGAGCTTCGTCGATGCGGAGGTCATCCCGATCATCGCCGAGTGTTTCGCCGAGCATCGGTTTCCGGTGGAGCTCGTGCCCCGCATGGCCGAACTCGGCATGCTCGGCGCATCGCTGAAAGGCTACGGCTGCGCCGGGCTCGACAGCACCAGCTACGGATTGATCTGCGAGGAGCTCGAGCGCGGCGACAGCGCCGTTCGCAGTTTCGTCTCCGTGCAGAGCAGTCTCGTGATGGGATGCATCGACGCGTTCGGCTCCGATGAACAGAAGTCGCGCTGGTTGCCCGCCATGGCGAAGGGCGAAGCGATCGGCTGCTTCGGGCTGACGGAAGCCCACGGCGGCTCGGATCCCGCCAACATGAAGACGCACGCACGGCGCGCGGGCGACGATTGGCGGATCAATGGCAGCAAACTGTGGATCACGAACGGTACGCTGGCCGACGTCGCCGTCGTCTGGGCCGCGACCGACCTGGGCATTCGGGGGTTTCTCGTCGAACGCGGGACGCGCGGTTTCGCCGCGCGCGCCATCCCTCGCAAGTACTCCCTGCGCGTTTCCGATACGGCTGAACTGTCGTTCGACGATGTGCGCGTGAGCGATGCGGCAAGGCTGCCGGGAGCGACCGATCTCAAGGCGGCGCTGAGTTGCCTGAACCAGGCGCGGTTCGGCATATGCTGGGGCGCGGTCGGCGCCGCGCGCGCCTGCCTGGCCGAGGCGCTCGATTACACGTCGTCGCGATCGCTGTTCGGACGGCCGCTTGCGCACACCCAACTCATCCAGTCGCGTCTCGCCAATGCGGCGCGGCGGCTGACCACGGCCCAGCTCATGGCGTGGCGGCTCGCGCAACTCAAGGAGCAGGGCAGGGCGACGACAGCGCTGATCTCGCTCGCGAAACTCAACAACGTCCGGACGGCGCTCGACATCGCTCGGGATTGCCGCGACGTGCTCGGCGCAGCCGGGATCACGCTCGATCATCACGCGATCAGGCACATGCTGAACCTCGAGACGGTGATCACCTACGAAGGCACGGAGTCGATTCATGAACTGATCGTCGGCCGCGCCCTGACCGGCGCCGCGGCCTACTGACCCGTTTCTCCCCATGTGCCGCTCGACCGGGCTATGCTAAATTGCGCCCGGATACGGAATCCCGCAGCGCGTCGCCCCCGGCTAGGTGGCAGAGTGGTTATGCAGCGGCCTGCAAAGCCGTGTACACCGGTTCGATTCCGGTCCTAGCCTCCACCGGCCTTGCCAGCGCCGGTTCGCCGCCGGTGGGATGACACGGGCTACGGAGGCCATATTGCTTGTCCGCTTGCCGCTTCTGATCGTCGCGTTGTTCGCTCTGCCCGGCGCATGGGCGGCCGACTCCGATCCCTGGAAGGAGTCGATCGCCGACCGGGTGCGCGCGGGCGTGATGCTCAACCATGAAGGTCGCTACGATGCGGCCGATCGGGTCTGGGCGAGTCTGCGCCAGGACCTTCCGGATCACCCCGCCGGCGTACTGTACGCGCTCGAAACGCTGTACTCGCGCCAGGTCTACGACTTGTTCGATTCGCGTTACGACGCCGCAATCGAATCCACCGGACGCGAAGCGCTGAGACTCGCCGGGGATTGGCTGGATGCGTACCCGGACAGCGCACGGGCGCATCTCTATCTCGGACAGGCCGAGATGCAGCTCGGCCGGTTTCGCGCGAGCTCCAGGCAGTTTTACGCCGCCGGACGCCACGCCGAACGCGCCAGCGACCATCTCGAGCGGGCGCTCGAACTCGATCCGGAACTCGTCGATGCCCGCTATTGGCTGGGCATGTATCTGTACGCCGCTTCGGTATTGCCGAACGTGCTCCGACGCCTCGACTGGCTGTGGTTCATTCCGGAAGGCGACGCCACACGCGGGCTGGACATGCTGCGCGCGGTGGGCGCGCACGACGATGTCGCGCGATTCTCAGCTAACCTGCTGTTGCTCAACATTTTCACCTATTTCGAGCGCGACCATGCGGAGGCCACGAGGCTGGCGCGGTCGCTGCACGCCAGGTTTCCGCGGAACTCTTTCGTGCACTTCGAACTCGTGAGGCTGTTGTACAGTCAGCGGCAGTACGAGGCTGCGATCGCGGATGCGAAACGTCTGGAGGCACATGCCGGGCAAGATCGGCTCCATCGCGGGCGCGTAGGCCTCGCGCGGATCTGGCAGGCCCGGGCATTCAGGGCCGTGGACGACATCGACGAGGCTGCTGCGGTGCTCGAGCGCGTCGATCCGGACGACGATGCCTTACCGCTGTGGGGACGAGGCTGGGCGCGTCTGCTCAAGGGCCAGGTGGCGCATGCTTCCGGGCGGCGCGAGGAAGCCCTTGGCGAATTGGAGAAAATCGCCGAACTTGACGGGATTTCCCGAGCTGTCCGGCGCCGCGCCGAACGGGAGATCGAGCGCATGCGAAACGAGTAACGTTCCGGGCGCGCGCCGATGCGCTTGCGATGCGGTCGGCTCATCTCATGCCGCATTGCGGCGCCGCGCGTGGCCGGTTCCGATGGCCTGCTGTTACACTGCGCCCGCCAACGCCGTATGCGCGCTTCGCTGTACCACACTGCCCGGGTGGCGGAATTGGTAGACGCAGCGGACTTAAAATCCGCTGGCCGCAAGGCCGTGCCGGTTCGAGTCCGGCCCTGGGCACCACGATGCGTCGATTCGCGTACCTGTTTCCGTAGGTCAAGGGTGAGGCTAGTGCCGTACCGATACGCAGTTTTGCCCGGTCGAACGGCCGACGTTCGGAGGCCGCGTGTTGACTGACGGACACGCGCAATTGACGGCCGACAAGCTCGGCGTCTCACGCGGCGGCCGCCTGCTGATCGACGGGCTGAGCTTCAGCCTCGAGGCGGGGCAGGCCGCGCTGATCACCGGGCCGAACGGCAGCGGCAAGACGAGCCTGTTGCGGGTACTTGCCGGTCTCGCTCCCCCGGCGGCGGGTACGGTTCGCTGGGCCGGCACGGAAATTCGGCGGCTGACCCCGGAAACGCGTGCCTGGATCGCCTACCGCGGCCACCTGAACGGACTGAAGAAGGATCTGACGGTGCGCGAGAACCTGGAATTTCACCGTTCGCTCAGCGGCGGCAGCGGTTCGATCGACGCCGTGCTCGAGACGCTGGAGCTCGATGACGTCGCGGAGCAGCGCTTGCGATACCTTTCGGCAGGCCAGCGGCGCAGGGCGGGGCTCGCGACGCTCAAACTCGGAAGAGCGCGGCTGTGGCTGCTTGACGAACCGCTGACCAATCTCGATATTGCCGGGCGCAGACTCGTGTCCCGCTGGGTCGAAGAGCATCTGGCGGTCGGCGGGCTCGCCGCCGTCGCGACTCACCACGCGGACCAGCTCATGCACGGCGGTACATTGTCCATCGAGCTGTAGCGCCCGTTCGGGACCGAATGGGAGGAAACCATGCCGGATCGACACTTTCGAGAGATATAGGCGCCCGTTCGGGACCGCATCCGACGCACCATGCACGTGTTCCTGACGATAACCGGCCGCGATCTCAAGCTCGCCTTCCGTCGCTGGAGCGAGTTCGCCAACCCGTTGCTGTTCTTCGTGGTCGTGACATCCCTGTTCCCTCTGGCGCTGTCTCCGGAGCAGGCGCTGCTGCAGAGCGTCGGTGCGGGTGTCTTGTGGGTGGCGGCGTTGCTATCCTCGCTGCTCGCGCTCGAAGGCCTCTTCCGCGGCGATGTCGAGGACGGCAGCATGGAGCAGATTCTGCTCAGTCCGGCGCCCTTCGGAATCGTCGTGATCGCCAAAATCGCGGCACATTGGCTCGTGAGCGGTATACCATTGATCGTGCTCGTGCCCGTTGTTGCAATGTCGTTTCAATTGCCGACCGCGGCGCTTGCGACGCTCGCGGCGGCGTTGCTGCTCGCCATGCCGACGCTCAGCGTCCTGTCGGCGATAGGCGCGGCGTTGACGGTGAGCCTCAGGAGCGGCGGGTCGATCATCGGCCTGCTGGTCCTGCCGCTCTGCGCGCCGATGTTGATCTTCGGCACGCGCGCGACGGACATGGCGGCAAACGGCGAAGCGGTCGCCGCTCCGCTGTACCTGCTCGCGGCGCTGGCGGTGTTCGCGGTCTCGCTTGGGCCGCTGGCGGTCGCAGCCGCTCTCAGGGTCGGCCTGGAATGAGGATTTGAACGAATGAAATTGCCGCGCTGGTTTCATCGCTTCGGCTCCGCGCCCTATGTCTACGGTCTGGCGGGATTGCTCAGCCCGTGGGTCGGCGGAATTGCCGTCCTGCTGATTGCGGCCGGCACATACGGCGGACTCGTGCTGGCGCCGGCCGACTATCTGCAGGGCGACAGTTTCCGCATCATCTACATCCACGTGCCGAGCGCCTACGTGAGCATGATGGCGTACGTCATCCTTGCGGTTGCCGCCGCCATTGGCTTCATCTGGCGCCTCAAACTCGCCCACGCGGTCGCCGTCAGCATCGCGCCGATCGGCGCATCGTTCACGTTTCTGGCGCTCGCGACCGGCGCCATCTGGGGCAAACCGACCTGGGGCACGTTCTGGCAGTGGACGGATCCGCGCATCATGTTCGAATTGCTGCTGCTGTTTCTCTATCTCGGCTACATGGCACTGCGCGCCGCCTTCGAGGACAGGGACAAGGCCGACCGGGTCAGCGCGATCCTCGGCGTGGTGGGCGTCGTCAACGTGCCGATCATCCATTACTCGGTGATCTGGTGGAACAGCCTGCACCAGGGGCCGACGATCGCGCGGCTGGACGGGCCGACGATCACGCTCGACATGCTCGCGCCGTTGCTCATCATGATCGCCGGGTTCACGTTCTGCTTCGCCTGGCTGCTGTTGAGCCGCCTGCAGGGCGAGATCGTCAGGCGCGAGTACGCGACACGCTGGCTGCGGGAGTTGCTCGCGGGGTCCCCAGGGTGAGCGGTTTTCTCGAAATGGGGGGTTACGCGGCTTACGTTTGGTCGGCTTACGGTATTACACTTCTCGTTCTGGTGCTCAATGTCTGGTCGGCGCGGCGCAGCCATCGGCGCAACCTCGATCGCGCAAGGCTCACGGCCGGGCACGAGGACGCTTCGAGACAACCGACGGTAAGGAGGCTCGGATGACCCCCAGACGGCGAAGAATGGTGCTGGTCGGGCTGGTGCTCGCCGGCATCGTCGTGTCCGCGGCGCTGGCGCTGCGCGCCTTCCAGTTGAATCTGCAGTACTTCTTCAGCCCGACGCAGGTCGCCGAAGGCGAGGTGGCCGATGCCCGCAACTTCAGGCTCGGCGGCATGGTGCTCGAGGAAAGTGTCGTGCGGGAGGAGGGCAGTCTGACCGTCAGTTTCGTCGTCACGGACTACCTGCACTCGGTGCCCGTCGAGTACACGGGCGTGCTGCCCGACCTGTTCCAGGAAGGCAAGGGCGTGGTCACGCTGGGCCGCATGGAGCCGTCCGGGCGATTCGTTGCCGAACAGGTCCTCGCCAAGCACGACGAAAACTACATGCCGCCCGAGGTAGCCGAAGCGCTGGAGCAGGCGCGGGAACGCGAACAGTTGTGATCCCCGAACTCGGTCAATTCGCGCTCGTGCTGGCGCTCTGCCTGGGCCTGTCCCAGGCCGTGCTGCCGCTGGTCGGCGCCCACACCGGCCGACGCGATCTCATGGCACTCGCCAGACCCGCGGCTGCGGGTCAGTTCGTGTTCGTCGTGCTCGCGTACATCGTGCTGACACAGGCTTTTCTCGCGGACGATTTCAGTGTCCGCTACGTCGCCCAGAACTCCAACACGGAATTGCCAGTAGCCTACAAGTTCGCGGCGGTCTGGGGCGGTCACGAAGGCTCGCTGCTGCTCTGGGTCATGATCCTCGCCGTCTGGACTCTCGCCGTCGCCGCCGCGAGCCGCGCTCAGCCGGCCGTGTTCACGAGCCGCGTCATCGGCGTACTCGGGATCGTCAGCGTCGGCGTCCTGGCGTTCACGCTGTTCACGTCGAATCCGTTCGATCGTCTGATCCCGGCCGCGATCGAAGGCAACGATCTCAATCCGCTATTGCAGGACCCGGCCATGGTCGCGCATCCGCCGATGCTCTACATCGGCTATGTGGGTCTGGCTGTGCCGTTCGCGTTCGCGGTTGCCGCGTTGCTGAGCGGGCGTCTCGACAAGAACTGGGCGCGCTGGACCCGGCCGTGGACCGTGATCGCCTGGCTGTTCCTGACGATCGGCATCGCGCTTGGAAGCTGGTGGGCCTACTACGAACTGGGTTGGGGCGGCTGGTGGTTCTGGGACCCGGTCGAGAATGCGTCGTTCATGCCCTGGCTCATGGCTACCGCCTTGCTGCATTCGCTGGCCGTGACCGAGCGGCGCGGCATCTTCAAGAGCTGGACCGTGCTGCTTGCGATCGCGGCGTTCTCGCTGAGCCTGCTCGGCACGTTCCTCGTGCGTTCCGGCGTCCTGATTTCGGTGCACGCGTTCGCGTCGGATCCGACCCGCGGGCTCTTCATCCTCCTGCTGCTCGGGCTGATCTCCGGCGGCGCGCTGCTGCTCTACGCCACACGGGCAAAGCTCATGGTCGCCGAAGGCGGATTTCGGCTCATGTCGCGCGAATCGTTCCTGATGGCCAACAATATCCTGCTGGTCACGGCGACCGGGGCCGTGCTGTTCGGAACGCTCTATCCGCTGTTCCTCGATGCACTCGGGCTCGGCAAGATTTCGGTCGGTCCGCCGTACTTCAATCTCGTGTTCCTGCTGCCGATGCTGCCGCTCGCGTTGCTGCTTGGCGCCGGCATGCACGCCTGGTGGATGAAGATGAAGGGCGCGGCGCTCGTCAGGAAGCTCGCATGGCCGGCGGGGCTGGCGGTGGCGTTCGGTATTGTCCTGCCGCTCTTCGTTTTCGGACAGACCTCGTTCATGACGGCAATCGGCGTGATCGCGGGTCTCTGGGTCTGTGGCGCAGCGCTGCTCGACCCCCTGCGCCGTCTGCTGCGACCGAAGCAGGGCATGCGCCTGACCCGCGCTCACTGGGGCATGGTCCTCGCGCATTTCGGTGTCGGCATGTTCATACTCGGCGCGACGGTCACCTCGGCATACAATATCGAGACCGACCGCGGCGTCTCGCCGGGCGAGCGCTGGGAGACCGGCGGCTACGAGTTCCTGTTCCGCGGCGTTCGCGATGTGCAGGGGCCGAATTTCGATGCCGTGGAAGGCGAGGTCGAGCTGCTCAGGAACGGCGAACTCATCGCCCTGCTGACGCCGCAGAAGCGCGTCTACCGGGTGCAGCAAAGCCCGATGACGGAAGCGGCGATCGACGGCAGGATCCATCGCGACGTGTTCGTCGCTCTGGGCGATTCGCTGGGCGGCGGCGCCTGGAGCATGCGGATCCAGATCAAGCCGCTGATCCGGTTCATCTGGTACGGCTGCGCGATCATGGCCCTCGGCGGTCTGCTGGCCGCGACCGATCGCCGCTACAGGCACGTGCCTGAGCGTGCGAGGGCGGGTCCCGCCATCGAACCCGGCGCGGTAGGGGAGGCTTGAACATGTGGCGCTATGCGATTCCTGTCGTTCTGCTGGCGGTGCTGGGCGTGTTTCTGTCGCGCGGCCTGACGCTCAACCCGACTTACGTGCCTTCGCCCCTCATCGGCAAGCCCGCGCCCGAATTCAATCTGCCGGCACTCAAGGATCCGAGTGCGACGGTCGGCTCCGACGTGTTTGAGGGTCAGCTTTCGCTGCTCAATGTCTGGGCAACCTGGTGCGTGGGCTGCCGCCAGGAACACGGCTTTCTCGTCGAACTCGCGCGCAGCGGCGGGATTCCGATCTATGGCCTGAACTGGAAGGACGACCGCGACACGGCACTTCAGTGGCTCGACCGCCTGGGCGACCCGTACGTTGCATCGGCGGTCGATGCCGATGGCGGCGTGGCCATCGACTGGGGCGTCTACGGCGCGCCGGAGACGTTCCTGATCGACACCGATGGAACGGTGCTCTACAAGCACATCGCACCGCTGACCGCTGAGATCTGGCGCGACCGATTCGTGCCGATCATTACCGAGAAGTGCGGCACCTTTCCGTGTCCGCAAGGCGGCCCCGGTCGCCAGGGATTCGATCAATCCGAATAGCCAACATACTTTGCTAT
This sequence comes from Gammaproteobacteria bacterium, assembly GCA_022826245.1. Lineage (GTDB taxonomy): Bacteria > Pseudomonadota > Gammaproteobacteria > Steroidobacterales > Rariloculaceae > Rariloculus. Next base: position 6,196 of record JAJDVG010000017.1, on the reverse strand, counting down.
TCAAAATCAAAGATTTATGTCGAGTTTCTTAACGCAATTCGAGATTTTTGCAGGTTCGCGGATTCGACTGTCGTTCGCGCTGACCGCACTGACCTTGCTCGCCGTCGTTGGCGGCGCACAGCCCCCGGAGACCCTGAGCGACCCGGCGCTGGACGCGCGCTACCAGGCGCTGATTCGCGAAGTGCGCTGTCTCGTCTGCCAGAACCAGACGATCGCCGACTCCAATGCCGACCTTGCCTCCGACCTGCGCCGAGAGATTCGCGAGATGCTCGTGGAGGGCGCCAGCGACGGCGAAATTGCCGATTTTCTCGTCGCGCGCTATGGCGACTTCGTGCTCTACCGGCCGCCGCTGCAACCGAATACCTGGGCGTTGTGGGGCGGGCCGGCCGCGATGGTCCTGATCGGTCTCATCGTGTTCGCCCGCGTGATGCGCTCACGTTCCGGCCAGCCGCTCGATGACGACGAACTCGACGAGGAACGGGGCGCGATGCCGTGAGCATGGGGTTCTGGCTCGCGGCGGCGTCGCTCGGCACGGCCGCGGCCGCTTTCCTGATTCTGCCGCTGTGGCGGGAGCGCGAGCGCAGCGGAGGCTGGTCGGTCTCCGGGCTGATCGTCGCGTTCGCAACCGTTCCCGTCGCGATCGGCGTCTACCTCAACGTAAGCACCTGGAGCGCCGAGGAAGCTCCGCAGGCGCCGTCGGAGCAGATCGAGATGGTCGCGCAGCTTGCCGCGCGCATGGCCGAATCGCCCGACGGCGTCGAAGGCTGGTTGCTGCTCGGGCGCAGCTACATGGTGCTCGGTCAGTACCCGCTCGCCCGCCAGGCCTATTCCGAGGCCTATGCGCGCACGTCCGTGCCCGACAACGATCTCAAGCTGTCGTTTGCCGAAGCATCGATCCTGAGCGATCGGGCAAGCCTGGGCGGCGACGCGGGCAACCTCGTCGAGGAAGTGCTCGAAGCCGTGCCGGGCGATCCGCGCGCGCTCTGGTATGGCGGGCTCGTCGCGATCGAACGGGGGCTCGATGCGACCGCCTGTTCGCGCTGGTCGGCCTTGCTGGCGACGAATCCGCCCGCGGACATCGCCGATGTGCTTCGATCCTCGGTCGCCTCGCTCGGCTGCGTCCCGGCAACGGCGATAGCGCAGGCGGATACCGGCGCCGACGGCGGGCCGACGATCACACTCAGTGTCCGGCTCGGGGAGGGCCGCTCCATCGCGGCGCTCGGTCCGCAGGCAGCCCTGTTCATATTCGCGCGTGCGCCGGGCGGCGGCCCGCCCGTTGCCGTGATTCGCGAGCCCGTCAGCGCCGTCCCGGGGGAATTCACGTTGAATGACAGCAACACGATGCTGCCTGGACAGTCTCTTGCCAACTTTCCGGAACTCTCGCTCGTCGCGCGGGTTTCGGCTTCGGGACAACCGACCGAACAGTCGGGGGACCTGTACGCCGAGGCGAGCTATAACCCGGGCAGCGACGGGGCTGTCGACCTCGTGATCGATCAGGTTGTGCCATGAGACGATGGGCACGCTGCCGACTACCGCAACCGATGTCCGTTCACCACGCCGGCGCCGGGTCGTTCACCGATTCGCACATGAGCCCGGGGCGCGTCTGAACGAGTCGCGCATCCGGTACCGACTCCGGCACGGCAGGCATTGAGCCGTGCAGGAGGCTTGGCCGAGGGTCATCGCGCACGCGGACATGGACGCGTTCTATGCCTCCGTGGAACAGCTCGACGATCCGGGCCTCAGAGGTCAACCGCTGCTCGTCGGGCCGCGCAGCGACCGCGGAGTCGTGCTGACCGCAAGCTACGAGGCACGGCCCTTCGGCGTCGGCAGCGCGATGCCGATGACGCGGGCCCGCAGGCTCTGTCCGCAGGCAGTCGTCGTCCCGCCGCGCTTCGAGCGTTACAAGGCGGTTTCAAAGCGTGTCATGCGCGTTTTCGCAGACTTCTCGCCGGCCGTCGAGGCATTGAGCCTCGACGAGGCGTTTCTCGACATGACGGGCACGGGTCACATTTTCGGACCGCCGGAAACGTTCGGAGCGCGGCTCAAGAATGCGATCAGCGAAGCGACAGGCGGTCTGAGCGCTTCAGTGGGCATATCGGCCACGAAGTATGTTGCCAAGGTGGCGAGCGGCTACAGCAAGCCCGACGGCTTGACGATCGTGCCGCCCGAGCGAGCGAAGCAGTGGCTCGCGCCCCAGCCCGTCGCGATGCTCTGGGGAGCCGGACCGAAGACGCAACGGCGTCTGGCGGCGCTCGGGCTGGCTACCATCGGCGACGTTGCGGCCGCCGATCGGCGCTGGCTCGCATCGAAGCTGGGCAAGGCGGGCAGTCATTTTCATGAGCTCGCGCAGGCGAAGGATCCGCGACCGGTCGCGCGCTCGAGGACGGCGAAGAGCATCGGCTCCGAGCGTACATTGGCGTCCGACGTAAAGAGCGAAACCGAGATCGCCTTTCAGCTTCGCCGGGCGGCCGATGCGGTCGGACGGCGCTTGCGCAGGAACGGGTATGTCGCGCGCGGCGTCAGGGTCAAGCTCAAGCGCAGCGATTTCAGATCGTTGACCCGCCAGCGCGGGCTTGCCGAGCCGACGGACGTTTCCGAAGACCTTTACCGGATGGCCGTCGCCTTGCTGCCCGAGTTCAACGACGCGGGACCGTTCCGACTCATTGGCATTGCCGCGTACGAACTCGACCGGAGGACCGAGGCGCGGCAACTCCATCTCGGGATGGGGGAGGGCAGCAGGCAGCAGCGACTCGACGCGGTACTCGATCAGGCCGACGAACGCTTCGGTCCGGGCGCGGTACACAGGGCGGGCGACCTGATCCGCCAATCGCCGATCGGGCCCGAGGTCGATCTGGATTTCCTGCTCGACGACGGCGACTGACTGACGATTGATCCGTCGCGTCGACGGGTGGCAGGGCGCGCCCTGGCAGAGGCTGCGCGCTACACCCGGATCTGCCCTTCGAGTTCGGCCCAGCGCTCCACGGCGGCTTCGAGCGCCTGCTCGGTCGTTGCGAGTTCCGCGAGTTTTTCCCGGACCTCATCGTGAGCGCGCTTGTAGAACTCCGGGGCGTTGACCGCCGTCTGCAGCTCCTCGACGCGCCGCTCGAGTTCCGCAATGCGTGCCGGCAGCGCGTCGAGTTCTCTTTGCAGCTTGTAAGTCAGCTTGCCGGCGCCTGCGGCGCCCTTGTCACGGCGGCGGCGCGCCGTCCTTCCGGGCGAGCGCGTCGCCGCCGAATTGCCGAGGGCCAATGCACGGTGCTGCCGAGCCCAGTCGCTGTAACCGCCGGCGTATCGATTGATGACGCCGTCCTCCTCGAATACCAGCGTGCTCGTGCACACGGCGTCGAGAAAGTGGCGGTCATGGCTGACGACGATGAGCGTGGCGCCGTAGTCGCAGAGCCGCGCCTCGAGCGCCTCCAGAGTTTCGACGTCGAGATCGTTGGTCGGTTCGTCGAGCACGAGCAGGTTCGCCGACTGCGTGAAGAGCTTTGCGAGAATCACCCGGTTGCGCTCGCCGCCGGACAATGCCGAGATGCGCGTTCGCGCCCGCTTGGCCGTAAACAGGAAGTCCGTCAGATAGGCGATGACGTGTTTCTGGCGGCCGTAGATCGAGATGTAGTCGCGGCCTTCGCCGATGAGTTCGGCAACCGTCTTCGATGTGTCGAGTTCACGCCGGAGCTGGTCGAAATAAGCGACCTCGAGGTTCGTACCGAGTTTGACCGTACCGGAATCCGGGACGAGTTCGCCGAGCAGCAACCTGAGCAAGGTGCTCTTGCCGACACCGTTGTTGCCGATGATGCCGATGCGGTCGCCGCGCATGACCCGCAGGGAACAGTCCCGGACCAGTGGCTTGCCGCCGAATCCGTGCGTGACGCGATGCACCTCGATGACCTTGCGGCCGGACAATAGCGACGATTCATTGACGTGAATCCGCGCCGCGCGCGCCCTGGCGATTCGTTCGGCCCGCTGCTCGCGCATCCTGTACAGCGCGCGAACGCGGCCTTCGTTGCGGTGCTCGCGAGCCTTTATGCCTTGCCGGATCCAGGTTTCCTCTTCGGCGAGCTTCTTGTCGAACTCGCGGTTCAAGCGGTCTTCTTCGGCTTCGGCGCTGGCTTTGCGGCGCAGGTAATTCCGGTATCCGCCCGGCCAACTGCGAATGCGGCCGCGGTCGATATCGACGATGCGCGTGGCAACGCGTTCGACGAGGCTGCGATCGTGCGTCACGAACACCACGGCGCCCGGATAGCGGATGATCTGACCTTCGAGCCATTCGATCGTGCTCAGATCGAGGTGATTCGTCGGTTCGTCGAGCAGCAACAGCTCGGGATTCGATACGAGCGCGCGGGCGAGCGCGACACGCCGCCGCCAACCGCCCGACAATTCGTTCATCCTTTTTGTGAACGGCAGTTCGAGCTGCGTTGCGATCGATTCGACCTGGCTGTCGACGTTCCAGCCTCCGCCGGTCACGATCTCGCGTTCGAGCGCTTCAAGCTCGAGAAGGACGGCCTTGCCGCCGTGGCGCTCGGCGGATAACGCTTCGTAGCGCTCAAACCGAGCGAGCTGCTCCGCGAGCCCTTCGGCAACGAAATCGCGAACGGATTGATCGGACACGTCGGCGAGCGTCTGCTCGAGCACACTGAGCCGCAGTCGGGCAGGGCGCTCGACCGTACCTTCGTCCGGCTCGACCGTGCCGGATATGAGCCTGAGGGTCGAGGACTTGCCGGCGCCGTTGCGGCCGATCAGACAGACGCGCTCGTCGGGTTCGATCGCCAGGTTCGCGTCGACCAGGATCTTCTGATCGCCATAGGCCAATGAAACGGAGTCGAAGCGGACAAGGGGAAGCATTGGGAACCGAAGCGTGGCGCGTAGCGGGGCACCGCAAGTTTATCCCGAGCGGACTCGCCGGCCCAGCAAGCTGGAGCCCCTGTTTCTATACTTTTACATAATATACATTATGCGCAATGATACTGATGGTCGGTCCCGGGTCGAAGGGCTGCCTTGCGCACTCACCCTGTCGGCTGCGCATGGCTCACGGCTCTTACGCGCCGGCCGGTTTCCTCGGGTCTTGCGGGCGACCCTTGCGTCAGGTGATGTGTGCTATCGTTTACACGCAAATCGGAAACCTTCTCGCGCCGCGTCACTCTAAATCGACAGCAGCGCCCTGCAGGGACCACAAGGTAATCGACCATGCGCAACATCCCATCGATCACGCCGGCAAGAGTTCTCGTCGCCGCAGTCCTTGGCATGTTGACCGCGGTGAGCGTGGCACAGGCGCAGATTTTCGTGACCGAACGGGAGGTCCTGCGCCAGGCCCGTTACCAATGGATGCAGCAGAAACGCACTTTCCCGGTTCCGGACGATCCGCGAATCCAGCGTTACGCCGAGTGCATCGCGTACCAGATCATCGACAGGCTCGACGAGGACTTCCAGAATCTGGCCTGGGAAGTCGTGGTCTTCGATTCCCCGGCCAAGAACGCTTCCGCCGATCCGACAGGCAAGATCGCCATCTACACCGGAATTCTCGAGGTCGCCGACTCACCCGACGCGCTCGCGGCCGTCATCGGGCATGAAATCGCTCACGTGACCGAGGATCACATCATGAAGCGCGTCAGGCGCGGGCGCCGGAACGAACTTCTCGCCATCGGCGGCGGCCTGGTGGTTGGCATGCCCAACACCGCGCGGGAGATGAGCATGGTGTACCTGACCCTGCCATACGGCCGGGAACAGGAAACCGATGCGGACATCGTCGGTCTGGACTACATGGCAAACGCCGGTTTCGATCCGCGTGCGAGCATCTACCTGTGGAAGAACCTTACCGAGGCCGAGGGCGACAGCGATCGCAACGAATTCCTGTCGAGCCACCCTTCCAACCAGAACCGGATCAACAACCTCGTGCAGAACCTGACGCCGGCTCTCATCACCTACAACGAGGCGCGCGAAGCCGGCGTCCGCCCGAACTGCCGACTTTCCTACTGATACTCCTCAGACTGGCGCCGTTACGGCCGCTTGGAACCCAGGCTCGCATGGTCGCGCGTGGAGCGTCTTGAAATTTGCTGACCGCCGAGGCCGCACCGAAGCCTGGCTGCGGGTGGCTCGTGCAGACGCCAAGGGGAGTCGCACTAGCGGTCGCTTGAGACCCTCGCGCGCAGGGATGCGCGCGCGGAGCGTACAGGGACGTATTCACCGCGTGTCTCAA
>JAJDVG010000027.1 GCA_022826245.1 Gammaproteobacteria bacterium | reverse complement strand
CCCCCAAGCACGGCAGTTGGCTGAACATGGCCGAAATCGAGTTCAGCGCGATGGACCGCCAGTGCCTGAACCGGCGCCTGGCGGACATCGACACCGTCGACCGGGAGGCCACCGCCTGGGCGACACGCCGAAACGCCAGCGGGGCCCCGGCCCAGTGGCGGTTCACCACCGAGGATGCTCGCATCAAACTGCACAGCTTGTATCCGTCAATATCAGAATGAAGACGTAAGATAGCTCAGCTCGAGTTCGAGCCCCGAAGCTTCGGCCTTGTTTACCGCCGAGACGAGCAGGTTCGGGAACCAGAGGATCTCGTTCTGCCCGTCCGCCGTGCAGCGGGCCGCGCAGGGGATCAGGCCGTCCACATCGCCGAACCCGTCACCGTCGGTATCCCAGTAGATGGTCGCAACGTAGGTCGCCCCCGTCATGTTGCGCCAGTCGGTCGTGAAATACGTCGCGTTGGTGCGCAGGCGCCCGTCGAGCCAGTCGGCCTTCAGGCCGAGTTCGTAGCTGTCGACCGTCTGCTTGCCGCGCAACAGTTCCGCCGGCAGATCAGAGAGGCCGGCGTTGTGCACGTCCCTGAGGAACCCGGCGACGGCGACGTTGTTGGAGTCGACACGCAGCACGCCGCCCGGAGGGGCAGAGCGGCCGCCCGGCGCGTAGCCATTGGAGAGCGTGAGATACGTCATCAGGTCGTCGTTCCACTGGTATTGCACGGAGACGCGCGAGGTCGTGTCCTCGAAGGCCGAACCCGACCGCACCTGGGTGAACTTGTGGTAGGCATGCGGGTTCTTGAGGTGGTATTGCGGATTGTTCCACGGGAAGGGTTCGACGATATCCGTACCGAACACGCGCCGTTGGCCGAGATTGACGTCTTCCTGACGCCGAATGCCCGCCGCCAGCGTGAACTCGTCGGTGATGTTCCAGCTCAGATCGGCGTATAGCGCGTCCGTCTCATGGGGCGTGATGTAGAGCGCGTCGTTGTTGGGTCCGACGCTGCCCGAGATCGTCGAGAACGTGACGCCCTGGTTGTTCGGGTTGAGCGCTCTGACCTGGGCCCACATCGCGCCGAGGTCGTCCCCTTCCCTGGCGACGAACTGGTCGGAGACGCCGAGCGCCCGCATGCGGTCGTTGAAGCAGTTGACCCGGTCGGCCTCGGTCACGCCACGGTAGGCCGGTGCACGGCTCCCAGGCCAGATGTCGCAGGTCATGGTCTGGCTCGAGAACGTCGGGAACCGGGCCTTGTCCAGGTCCTCCCACTGGTAGTAGCCGACGACCCAACTGAACTGTTCGTCGTCGCCGAAGCTGCCGATCAACTGCAGTTCGTTGGATTTTTCCTCGACCCAGTCGTTGTCTTGCCGGTTGGCGAAGTCAACGCGCGAGTCCGAGTCGAAATCGACCATGAGACGCCGTTGGGTCAACCGGTCGCCGCTCAGCAGGCGCAGCGTCAGGTTGTCGTTGATGTCGTAATTGATGTCGAGCGTCTGGCGCTCCTGGTCGATGAAGAAGCCGTCGGTCTCGTGGGAGACGCGCGTCTCGTACTTGCCGATGAGGCCGCCGGGATGGCCCGATGCGACGTGGTGATCGTCGAACAGGATACCGTAGGCGTTCTCGTAGGCCTGTGCCTGGGCGTTGGCATTGACCGTGATTCCGCCGACCTCGAAAGCCGTGCTTGGCCCGATCTCCCAGATGGCGCGGGCGCCGCCCGAGCGGTCCTGGATGCTCGAGTCGTACGCGTAGCGGATCGTCAGCGAATCGGTGGGCGTCCACAGGAAGTCGGCGCGAACGAGTTGATCGTTGACGTCACCGAACTTCTGGCCGTTGTGGACGCTCTCCATGAAGCCTTCGCGATAGAGGTCCGCATAAGTGAACTTGGTACGGAAGTTCTCGCTCAGCGGCAGGTCCACCGAGGCCTGCATGTCGCGGCGCTCGTAGTCGCCCATTCGCAGCTGTAGTCTGGCGCCGAAATCCTCCGCGGGTGCACGCGTGACGTACTGGATCGCGCCGCCAAGAGACGAATTTCCGAAGAGCGTGCCTTGCGGTCCGCGCAGGACTTCGATGCGGTCGACTTCGACCACGCCCATCGTGAAGAGGCCGACGCTTTCGGTCTGGTCGATGCCGTCGACATAGACGGCCACGCCGGGCATGCCGCGGATTCTGAAGTTTGCCGAGGATTCAATGCCTCGGCCGCCGCCGCCCTGCACCGACAGGTTCGGTGCGACGGCGTTCATGTTGCCGATCATCTCGATACCGGCAGCTTCGAGCTGTTCGCCCGAGAACGCCGTAATCGCCAGAGGAACTGTCTGCAGGCTTTCCTCACGGCGCCGTGCCGTGACGACGACCTCTTCGAGGGCGCTGATTCCGTCCTCCTGGGCGATCGCAGCCCCCTGCGGAACGGCAAGCGCGGCGAGCACGGCCGCAGGGACCAGACCCAGAGCCAGGGTCTTGTCAGGTACTTGATTCTTCATGAATGTTCTCCATTTCGATAACCCGACGCGCAACTGTTCGTGTTGTGGTTGCGCGCTGAGCCGGCAAAAGGCAATAGCTACCAGATCCACGGATGTCGCGGTCGGAACGAGACGAGTCAAGAACTTCGCGATCTGTTGCACACAAGCAACGTCTGGAGTGGGGAAAGCTCAAGGAAGGACCCGGGATACCGCCCGCCGGCTCCAGTATCAGCCCAATCCAAACCCAGAATCGCGGACCCGACCCGATGACTCGACCCGAACAGCGATCACGCGAAAAATATACCTGATTGTCGCAAAGAAACAAATAGCAAAACGCCTCCGGAGCGTCGGGGATCGGCGCCTTCGGCGGCTTACGCAGGTGCCGAGGCGATCATCGACCCGAAAGCGCTGCCGAGACGCCGGCCGTTGACCATCGCGATCGTCGCTTGCCGACGCGGTCACGACACGGGGCGTTGTTTGCAGACGGTTGTCGGCAGCAAGAAAGCAGTGTGATTGCGCCGGCGCTTTGGTATACGCTTGGCATTCGCTTGCCGACTCAGGCAGCCGGCAGACGAAAGGGAGATGCGAACATGGCCTACGACTTGCTCGGCAACGATTTCACGCCCCCCGATGTGCGCGGCAAGGTAACCGGCCGCGCCCGGTACGCCGAGGACTTCAGGGTCGACGGCATGGTTTTTTGCCGGCTGCTGACGAGCCCCATGCCTCACGCTCGGGTGCGCAACATCGATGCTTCCCGCGCGCTCGCGATGGACGGCGTGCTCGGCATCCTGACGGCAGACGAGGTGCCGGCGATCGCTGCGCCTGATCTACCGATCCTGACCAATGAGCCAATGTTCATCGGCCAGCCGATCCTGGCCGTCGCCGCCGTCAGCGAATCCGTGGCTGCCGACGCGATCGACGCGATTCAACTCGATCTCGAGGAATTGCCCTTCACGGTCGATCCGCTCGAGAGCCTGTTCCCCGGAGGCCCGGATGCACGCGAGGACGGCAACGTCTGCGACAACCGGCTGACCGGTCCGCCGTCGCTCCGGCAGATCAAGTGGACGGCCGCGGACTTCGCGTCCGTTGCCGAGGGACAGCTTCCGACCGGCGAGCCGGCCGCGGAATGGTCCTACGGCGATCTCGAAGCCGGCTTCGCCGAAGCCGCACTGGTCCTCGACGAGACGTTCGTCACGGCCGGCATGTCGCACCATTCCATGGAACCGCGCACGGCGATGTCCTATTGGGAGAACGGCAAGTGCTTCGTCTACGGGTCGACGCAGAGCCAGAGCTACGTGGTCCCCGGCCTCGCGCAGTTCATCGGCATCGATCCGGCGGATCTCGTCTACATCGCCGAGACCTGCGGCGGCGGTTTCGGCTCGAAGGCGCAGGCCTACCCGATCATGGCGGTGCCGGCGCACATGTCGAGAAAGATCAACCGACCCGTCATGATGCGCATCAGCCGCACCGAGGAATACTATCTCGGCGCCGCGCGCACGGGCTTCCAGGGCCGGCTCAGGATGGGCTTCTCCGCCGAAGGCCGCGTGACGGCTGCCGATATATACATCGTTCAGGACAATGGTCCGACGACAGGTTTCCCCGACTGGGGCTCGGCCGGCGAGACGGTCTCGATCCTCTACCAGCCGCCGGCTATGCGCTGGCGCGGCATCGCCGTGCAGACCAACACGCCGCCGAGGGCCGCGCAGCGCGGTCCGGGCCACAACCAGACCGTGGCGGCCGTTGAGCCGCTCATCGACAAGGCGGCGCGCGAGCTCGGTCTCGATCGGCTCGAGATCCGGCGCATCAACGGGCCGAAGATGGATGCGACCGTCGGTGCGGCTCAGGGTCCCGTGACGAGCTGCTATCTCGCCGAAGCGATCGAGAAGGGCGCCGAAGCCTTCGGCTGGGAGGAGCAGGCGGCGCAGAGCGGCACGCGCAACGGTTCGAAGGTCATCGGCGTCGGTGTCGGCCAGGCGTTTCACCCTGCCGGGTTTTCGGGTTTCGACGGACTGGTTCGCCTCTTGCCCGAAGGCAGGCTCCATATCCATACCGGCGTCGGCAATCTGGGTACGTATTCGCACACGGGAACGGCGCGGATCGCCGCCGAAACGCTCAAGTGCAACTGGGAGAGCTGCGTAGTCGAGCGCGGCGATACCCGGCGGCACCTGCCGTGGAACATCGGCCAGTTCGGCAGCAACACCTCGTTTACGATGGCGCGCACGAACTACGTCGCCGCGATGGACGCCGTCGCCAAGCTCAAGGAGATCGCCGCCAACGATTTGGGCGGCGAGCCCGACGACTACGACATCGGTGACGAGCGCGTGTTCCTCATTGCCGATCCGGAGCAGGGCATGAGCTACGCCGACGCGGCAGCGCGCGCGATCGAACTCGGCGGCCGCTACGACGGCCACGAACTGCCCGACGACATCAATCCGATGACGCGGCAATCGGCCGCGGCGCTGGCCGGCACCGGCCTGATCGGCGTCGCCCGCGACAACCTGCCGCTGACCGCGGCGCCGGCCGCGTTCGTCGTCGGCTTCGCGCGGATCGAGCTCGATGTCGAGACGGGACGTTTCGAGATCCTCGATTATCTTGCGGTCGCCGACTGCGGCACCGTGATTCATCCGCAGGGGCTCGCGACGCAGATCAAGGGCGGCGGCGTCATGGGCTTCGGGCTCGCGGCGCTCGAACGGCATATCTACGACCCGCAGACCGGCTTGCCGGGCAACATGGGCTTCTACCAGGCCAAGCCGCCGAGCTATCTCGACGTGCCGCCGGTCATGCGCTCCGATGCCGTCGACGAGCCGGACCCGCAAAGTCCGCTCGGCACGAAGGGCATCGGCGAACCCGTCATGGGGGCAGGGGCGGGAGCCCTGCTCTGCGCGATCTCCGACGCGCTCGACGGGCACTACTTCAACCGCGTGCCCGTGACGGTCGACCAGATCGTCAACGCGCTCGCCGGACAGGAGCAGTCGCACGGGCCGCTGCAGGTCAATACGGCCTGATGTCTGCAACGGCGCCTCTAACGCGATCGTCGTACGGCAGCCTGGAGCCGCGACCCGGTTTCGCGGCCGGCGCCGGTTGGGTCGGCCTGCCGGCGCGAATCTGATTCACGCGCCGCAAACGGCATCGCAAGCCCATGAAGTACCTGCCGCTCTTCTGGTCGAACCTCAAGCGCAAGCCGCTGCGCATCCTGCTGACCTGGGCTTCGGTCGTCATCGCCTTCCTTTTGTTCGGCGTACTGGAGGCCGTGCAATTCGCGCTTGCCGGCGGCGTTCAACTCGCGGGACAGGACCGGCTCGTCTCGCAGCACAAGGTCTCGTTGATCCAACCGCTGCCGCTCAGTTACCTGAACCGCGTGCGCGGCCTGGACGGCGTGCGTTCGGCAACGTCGCATGACTGGTTCGGGGGCGTTTACCAGGACGATCGCAACCAGATTGTCGTGATCACCGCCGAGCCGGAGTCGTTCTTCGATGTCTATCCGGAGATTCCGGTCTCCGAAGAGGACCAGCGCGCCTGGCGGGCAAACAGGTCCGGCGCGCTGGTCGGGCGCATCATTGCCGAGCAGTTCGGATGGCAGGTCGGTGACGTGATCCCGATCCGGTCGAACCTGTTCACGCGGCGCGACGGCGGCGATACCTGGGAGGTCGAGATCACGACGATCTACGATTGGGTAGACGGCGACAACACGGCCGTCTACATGCACTACGACTACGTGAACGAGGCGCGGGAGTTCTGGATCGACGAGATCGGCTGGCTCGTGCTGAGGCTCGACGATCCGGCGCGCGGCCCCGAGATCGCCGCCGAGATCGACTCCATGTTCGCCAATTCCTTCGCCGAGACGCGAACGACCTCGGAGGAAGCCTTCCTGCAGGGATTTGCGAACCAGATCGGCAACATCGGCGCCATCGTCACGGCCGTCGCGAGCGCGGTCTTTTTCACGATGCTGCTCGTTACCGCGAACGCCATGGCGCAGTCGGTGCGCGAACGCGTCGGCGAGATCGCGGTGCTCAGAACGATCGGTTTCTCCAACCTGGGCGTTACCGTGCTCGTGCTGCTCGAGGGGCTTGCGATCACCGTGCTCGGCGCCGCGGCCGGACTGTGGTTGGCCCAGGGCTTTACCGGCGTGATCGCGGCGATGGCTGCGCAGTTCCTGCCGTTGATGACGATTCCGCCACAGGCGTTCGCGGTCGCGGCGCTTCTCGCCGTGGCGCTCGGCATATTGGCAAGCGCTTTGCCCTGCGCGCGCGTGCTGCGGCTTGAGATCACCGACGAGCTCCGGCATACCTGATCCGACTGCCGTGTCCCGACTGACCCAGATCGCAAGCGTCACCGCCATGAACCTGCGTTCGCTGCCGGAGCGCAAGGGGCCTTCCATCGTTGCCATCGTCGGCATCGCCGGCGTCGTCGCTGTCCTGACCGGGATTCTCTCGATTCGCGAGGGCTTTCGCGCCGTACTCGATCTCTCCGGGCGCGACGATGTCGCGATCGTACTGCGCGGCGGCGCGACCGCGGAAATGTCGAGCGGGCTCACCCTGGAGGACACCCGCCTCATTGCCGACGCTCCCGGTGTGGTGCTCGAGGGGGGCGAGCCGGTCGCTTCCGCGGAGCTCTACGTGATTGTCGACGTACCGCTCGTGACTACGGGCACGCCGGCCAATGTGCCCCTGCGCGGAGTCGGGCCCTACGCCGCGGATCTCCGGCAGGACTTTCAGATCGAGTCGGGCCGGATGTTCACGCCCGGCACATCGGAAGCCATCGTCGGCAGCGGGGCGTCCCGGCGTTTCGCCGGGCTCCAGGTGGGCGACACGCTGCGTTCGGGCAACGTGGCATGGGATATCGTCGGCACCTTCACGGATGACGGCAGCGTCGCGGAATCGGAGATCTGGACCGACGCCGTCGTGCTGCAGGGCGCCTACAACCGCGGTGCGACCTTTCAGTCGGCGCGCGTCATGTTGACCAGTGCAGGCGCGGTCGGGGAGTTCGTGGATGCGCTGACGACCGACCCGAGACTCAATGTCCGCGTCTATACCGAGCGCGACTACTACGTCGAGCAGTCATCCACGCTTGTCCTGCTCGTCGACATTCTCGGCCAGACGATCGCCGTGTTCATGGGGCTCGCGGCCGTGTTCGGCGCGCTCAACACGATGTACTCGGCCGTGTCGGGGCGCACGCGCGAGATCGCGACACTGCTGGCGCTCGGGTTCGGCGCACTGCCGGTGGTGGCATCGGTGCTCGTGGAGGCGCTGCTGCTCGGTGCACTTGGAGGCGTCCTCGGCAGCCTGATCGCCTATGTCGGCTTCAACGGCATGCAGGCCTCGACGATCAATTTTGCAAGCTTCAGCCAGGTGACGTTCGCCTTCCTCGTGACGCCCGGCCTGGTGCTGCAGGGCGTGCTTTACGCGCTCGTGCTCGGGTTCATCGGCGGCCTGCTGCCGGGCGTGCGTGCCGCGCGCCTGCCGATTGTTGTCGGCTTGCGGGCAACGTGAGGTCGGCGACGTAGCAGATCGCTGAACTCCGTCAAACTTCCCGGGAAAGCTCCTGTCAACAACTTGCAACGTGCCACCCGGTTAATGGCCGGGTTCTTCGGAAGGTTCCCGACGAGCGCGTCGGCCGGTGGTTCGCGGCCGGCCTGAATCGCGGCGACCGCGCGGCGTCAGGATTCCGATCGCCCGGCGACTTCCAGCAGCGCCCGCGCGCGCTTGACGACCGGTACATCGATCACGCGGCCATCGAGCGAGGTCGAGCCGCGCCCGCGACGTTCAGCTTCCTCGAATGCGGCGACGACCCGCCGGGCCTGCTCGATTTCCTCTTCCGACGGCGCAAAGCAGGCGTTGATCGTGTCGACCTGCGCCGGGTGGATCGCGAACCTGCCCCTGAAGCCGAGCTGCTTCGCCGCGAGTGAGTGCTCGCGCAGCCCCTCGAGGTCGCGGAACCGGAACCAGGGCGTCTCGAACGCGAGCACGCCGGCCGCCCGGGCTGCGGTACAGAACGCCGACCGCGCGTAATGGAGCTGCGATTCGTCGTCGAGACGCTCGATGCCCATGTCGTTGGTGTAGTCCTCCGCGCCGAACCCCGCGCCGACGATCCGCGGGCTCGCGCTCAGTATCTCGAAACAGCGCACGATCGCCTCGGCCGTCTCGATCCACGGGACGAGCTTGAGCGTGCCGACCTCGAGGCCGGCGTGTTTCTCGAGCTTGTCCAGCCGGCCCGAAACCTCGGCGATATCGCCGGGCGTGCGGATCTTGCCGATGGAGATGCCGTAAACGTGCGGGCCGACGACCGCGGCGATATCGTCGTCCGCCCATTGCGTATCGAGCGCGTTGACGCGCGGCAGGACGAGGGGAGGGCGAGCGGCAAGTCTCGGCAGGAAAGAGGCCACGACCTCGCGTGCGTTGCCTTTCTCGGCGTCGGGGACCGAATCCTCCATGTCGGGCACGACGATGTCGGGATCGAAGCCGAGGGCCTTGTCGAGCATGTTCGGCTTGTTGCCGGGGACGAACAGCAGACTTCGAATGACGGTCACGTGAATTGCCTTGTCGTGAGATTGCGCTGCGGGATTCTGCCATGGGTTGCCAACGAGGCCGATGCCACCCGATTGCGTCGCTGTCAGCGTCATCGGTCGAGGGGGATTCTGCCACGGATTGCCGGGGGGCGATGCCGCCGCAACCGACCGGCGCGTCCGTTGAGGAACTCGCCCCGGGGCCACCGGCTGCCGGTCGCTATTGTTGCGTGCGCTTCGCGTCCTTACCATACCGTCTCGCCACTCACTCATGACCGCCAAGACCGTGCTTGATTCTCTCAAACCCCTGCCGCCGGATGCCATCCTCGGCATCATGCAGCTCTACCGAGCGGACGACGATCCGAACAAGGTCGACCTCAGCGTCGGCGTGTACCAGGACGAGTCCGGCCGCACGCCCGTGCTCGAGTGCGTCAAGCGCGCCGAAGCCGATGTCTACGCGGCCGAGGACACGAAATCCTACGTCGCCATCGCCGGTAATGCGGGATTCAATCGCGGCGTCGAAGCGCTTGTATTCGGCGCGGATCATCCGGCGCTCGCCGACGGCCGTGTGGCGACCGTGCAGACGCCCGGCGGCAGCGGCGCGGTCAGCGTCGCGGGCCATCTCGTACAGCGTGCGAAGCCCGACGCGCGCGTCTGGCTCAGCGACCCGTCCTGGCCGAATCACCGGCAGTTGCTGGGTCTGGCCGGGCTTTCTCTGGAGCAGTATCCCTACTACGACCGGAGCGCGAAAAGCATCGACTTCGATGCGATGGTCGGTGCCGTCAGCGGAATGCGCGGCGGAGACAGCGTGCTGATCCACGGTTGCTGCCACAATCCCTGCGGCGCCGATCTGACGGCGGAGCAATGGCAGGTGCTCGCGGATCTCTGCGAGCGGCATGGCGTCGTGCCGTTCATCGATATCGCCTACCAGGGGCTTGCCGAGGGGCTCGAGGCCGATGCCCGCGGTGTGAGGCTCATGGCCGAACGGCTGCCGGAAGTGGTCGTCGTCGCGTCGTGCTCGAAGAATTTCGGGCTCTACCGCGAACGCGTCGGTTCGGTCTCGGTGGTTTCTCCCGACCGCGAACGCAACCGGACCGTGGCCAGCAACCTGTCCAACATCGCGCGCGGAATCTACTCGATGCCGCCCGACCACGGCGCGGCGATCGTTGCCCGGATCCTCGCCGATGCCGAGCTCCGGACGCTGTGGACCGAAGAACTCGACGAAATGCGCGATCGCCTCAACGGTCTGCGCAGGCTACTGGCCGACAAGCTCGCCGAGCGCGGCACGCCGACGGATTTCTCCTTCATCGCGAACGAGCGCGGCATGTTCTCGTTTCTAGGCATCGGCCGGGAGCAGGTCGTCAGGCTCAGGGAGGAGTTCCACGTCTACCTCGTCGAGTCGAGCCGCATCAACGTCGCCGGGATCAACCAGGGCAACGTCGACTACGTCGCGGATGCGATCGCGGCCGTGTTGTCGGATTAGCGGCCTGTGGTTACACGCCGCTGCGTTTGTCGGAATCTCGTCGCGCCAAAAACCGCTGATGGGGCGAAACGCCTGGCCGAAGACGGCCGATGGGCGGAAAACCGCCTCGCCGACGAGGGCTGACGGACCGGTGATGCACCGCACCTGAACCGCATTGCGAATCGCTAATCCACGCTCTTTTTTGTCGTTCCTTGCGCCTGTCCGGGAGGGTGCCACAGCGGTCTCGGTTCGACGCAAAGGCCTGCCGCGGCCTGCCGTTTGCTCGCCAAGCCCGGCCTTCGCCGCAGTAGTTGCCAACTGACCATGCCGATGCAGCTTCCCGCGCCCTACGACCGCCTGCTCATGCCGGTCTACCTGCCGTCGCTCATCATGGCGACGAGCCAGATGGCCTTGCTGATCCTGTTGCCGCTGTACGTGCTCGACCTCGGCTACGGCCCGGTGCTCGCGTCGGTGGTCATGGGTTTTCGCGGCATCGGTCTGCTGCTGTTCGATGTCCCGGCCGGCGCGCTCGCGGCGCGCTTCGGCGACAAACCCGTTCTGTTGACCGGGCTCGGGCTGACCCTGGCCGGCATGTTGCTGCTCGCCGCGGCGCCGCATCCGCTGATGCTGTTCGCGGCGGCCATGTTGCTCGGCGCCGGCTTCTCCGGCTGGATGATCGGTCAGCAGTCCTACATCGCCGATACCTGCAGGCCCGACGAGGTCGGCCGCGCCATCACGCTCCTGGCGGGACTGCTGCGCACGGGCGCGCTCGTCGGTCCCTTCGCGGGCGGCGCCGTGGCGCAACTGTTGGGCTATCCGTTCGCGTTCTCGCTGTTCGCGGCAGGCGCCGTTGCGGCGGCGGTTTTCGTCGCGTGGTTCACGCGCAACGTGAAGCCGGATTCCGGCGAATCCCCCGGTTTCCCGGCGGAAACGCTGGCCGTCCTGCGCGCCCACCGCAAGACCTACGCAACGGCGGGGTTCGCGGCATTTTCCCTGCAGGTCATGCGCAGCGCGCGCCAGCTTCTCGTGCCGCTCGTCGGCGCCGCGCTCGGTCTCAGCAGCATCGAGATCGGCGCAATCTACTCGCTCTCGGCGGTCGTCGACATGTGCCTGTTCTACCCCGTCGGCGTGCTCGTCGACCGGTTCGGACGCAAGTGGAGCGCCGTACCGAGCATGGTGCTCTACGTGGCCGGACTCATGCTGCTGCCGACGGCCGACGGTTTTCCGGGCCTCTTCGGCGCCGCGTTGCTGCTTGGGCTCGCCAACGGGATCAGCACCGGTGTCGTAATGATCATCGGCGCCGATTTTGCGCGTGAGAGCGGCCAGCGGGGTCAGTTTCTGGGGCTCTGGCGTTTCATCGGCGACGTTGGCATGACCACCTCGCCGATGCTGACGAGCGTGCTCGTCGGTATCGCGAGCCTGGGTGCGGCGAGCGTGAGTGCTGCGCTTATCGGTGTCGTCGGCACGGTGGTCATGATCGCACTCGTTCCCGAGACGCTGCGCACGCAGCCGGGCGCATTGAGCCGACGGGATGCGGCGGGGAATGGGAGCCGATGACTGGTTTCAATCGGTTACAATTCGCGGTAGGTTGTCGCCACGTGGGGATGTCAACACGCACTCGAATCCGGCTGTCGCACGTCGGCAGAGTCACAACTGGCGAACCCGAAAGATCGTCCAGAAACTCTTGTCGACACGCGCTGAGACCGTGAGTAAGGTGGCAACGTGTGCGGATCGTGATCGTATGACTGCCGGTGCGGCGCGGATTGCAACCTTTGCGCTGCCAGCGGGCGCGGAGAAATCTGTTCGGAAAGTGGATGGAGGCTTGGATGCCCGACCGTGATCAGTGGGATTCGGTGTTTGGCATGAGTGGCCAATACTCTCTGGTGTGCGTTGACAATCTTGAGTACATGGCTTCCATGCCCGACGCGAGCATCGACCTGATTGTCACCTCCCCACCCTACAATATCGGGAAGGAATATGAAGGAAAATTGTCGATGCGCGATTATCTCGACGGTCAGCGGGCGGTAATCGCGGAGTGTGCGCGGTTGTTGAAGCCCACCGGATCGATCTGCTGGCAGGTTGGCAATCACATCAATGATGGCAGTATCGTTCCGCTCGATGCTGTGTTATATCCGGTGTTTCATGATCTGGGCCTGAAATTGCGCAACCGGATCGTCTGGCATTTCGGGCATGGGCTCCACTGCCAGAGGCGGCTGTCAGGCCGTTACGAAACTATCAATTGGTGGACGAAGGGAGACGATTACCGCTGGCGCCTGGATCGAATCAGAGTACCGCCAAAGTACCCGAACAAACGCTACTTCAAGGGTCCGAACGCTGGCAAGTTATCGTGCAATCCTCTGGGAAAGAACCCGAGCGACGTATGGGTATTTCCGAATGTAAAGAATAACCATCCTGAAAAAACGATTCATCCTTGTCAGTTTCCCGTGGAGATGGTTGAACGTTTGGTGCTATCCATGACCGACGAGGGCGATGCGGTCTTCGATCCATACGTGGGCGTTGGCTCAACGGCTGTAGCGGCGCTCAAGCACAACCGCCGCGCCTACGGTTGCGATACTGTTCAAGAATATGTCGATATCGCGCATGAGCGCGTACGCCAACTTGAAGCCGGGACCTTGAAGACGCGGCCGATGGGCAAGCCTGTCTACGATCCCGCTCTGCCTCGAGGCGGACACTGATGCAAGTGGTGGAGAAGTACTCGCATCTCAATGGCGAGGAATATCTGATTGTCCACCGTAAGTCTCTCTGGGACGAGGTCCTCGAAGTCATCGCCAATGTGGATGCCAACGCCTGTAAGACGAAGGTATCGAAAGAACAACGTATGCCGGGGAGAACGCTGTTTGCTCCAAAGGAAATGAATCGCGCATACAAGGAGGAGTTCAACAGGCTTGGTTGGGAGTCGCAAACAAGAACTTTCTGGGTTGCTCCGGATGAGAAACTCATGCGGCGCGTGCATCTGTTGCCTCCACGGGAGCAAAAGGCGGCAATCGAGGAAGCGGGCTATTCGCCTATCCAATCGCGGAACGAAACCGACTTCGTCAAGGAACGCGTTGCGGTTGAAGTGCAGTTCGGCAAGTATGCCTTCGTCGCTCACGATTTGTTCGTGAAACATCTCAGCTTTTTTATTTCCGATGTGATCGACGTCGGCATTGAAATATTGCCAATGAAGAGCATGGAAAGGGAAATGTCTTCCGGCGTGCCGTACTACGAACGAGACCTGGTCAACGTCATACGCCAAGGCCGAGGCGTGCCGGCTGTTCCTCTGGTGCTGTTGGGCGTGGCGCCGTGAGTTTGGAGGAACTCCACGACGCGGGGTTCGACATCGACGCCACGAACCACGCCATAGCAATATTATCCGAGGATTTTCGGGCATGTCTCGACGATCTTTGCGCCACGCTATTGCAATTGCGGATAAGCTGCAGAGAACTGATAACGAGCAACGGCAAGAACTTCCTGGGCGATGGAAAGCTCCTGGATTCGTTGACGGCACTGCGGTGGATCAGTCGAAGAGTCGTAATGCAGAGTTTCGTGGATGCCCAGGAAAACGCGGCTGTGACGTACGAACTGGATCATGTCAAGGACGATGAAAACGGTTCCGTGGTTTTGTCGATCAATTGGAACAACAGCGAATCTTCGTTTGATCTCGATTTGGAAAAGATCAAGAGACTGCACTCGGCAAGCGTCATTAGCGCAGGTGTCGTGGTCACGAGAGGCGCCTCGCTACAAGGCTCCTTGAGGGAGCTGATATCGAAATATGCGAAGGCGAATGGCGTAACGGGATATCGTGAACTCGCCGACCTTGGCTTGTCTCAAACCGCCGGACAGGTCGGCGACATTGAACGGCAAATGGACGGGAATTTTGTGGACACTTGGTCCAGGATGTTCGTCAGCGACAAGTTCGGCGCTACGACTACCCATTGGGCGAAACTGCAGGAGAGAATCGGCAGAGGTGTCGGTAAGCCATGCCCGTTGCTCCTTCTCGGAATTCCTGTGTCCGCGGTAACGATCTCCGACACGGACTAACGGCGCGCAACGAGCACCGGACGTGCATGACCTTGTTGGCCTGTTTCATGAACCGGAACCCTGTCCGTATTTCGACATCGCGGTAATCCCGACGTAGCCGATGCAGACACCGATACGCTGCATGCTCATGCGCGGCGGAAGCTCGAAAGGGCTCTATTTTCGCGCTGAGGACCTGCCGGCCGACACAAACCTTCGGGACCGCGTGCTCGTGGCTGCCATGGGCGCCGGTGCGCGGCAGATCGACGGCGCCGGCGGCGCCCATCCGCTGACGAGCAAGATCGCGATCGTAAGTCCCTCGCGTTCCGGCGATGCCGACATCGACTATCTGTTCGCGCAGGTCGTCGTCGGTGAGAACCGCGTCGATACGACGCCGAACTGCGGCAACATGCTGGCCGGCGTCGGTGCGTTCGCCGTAGAGAACGGACTCGTCCGGGCGCAGAACGGCGTGACCCGCATCCGCGTTCGCATGCTCAACAGCGGCAATCTCTGCAAACTCGAAATTTCAACGCCGGGCGGTGCGGTCAGCTACGACGGCGACGCCCGCATCGACGGCGTGCCGGGCACGTCGGCGCCGGTCATCTGCCACTACCTCGATGTTGCGGGCTCGGCCTGCGGCAGCCTGCTGCCGACCGGCAACGCGACGGACGAGGCCGACGGCGTGGCCGTGACCTGCATCGATAACGGCATGCCGGTGGTGGTCCTGCGCGCCGAGGATCTCGGCAGGACGGGCTACGAGTCGCGGGAGGAACTCGACCGCGACGACGCCTTCAAGCGCAGACTGGAAGCGATACGTCTCAAGCTCGGTCCGCGTATGAACCTCGGCGACGTGACGGACAAGGTCGGTAAGCGCTGTGCGGACCCCACCTTCCTGTCAGGGGGCCCATGAGGTTGTATGACTCCTTTTGTGTAAGGAGTTGTTCGATGAGGGATCATGATGTGGATGCCCGGGGCAAAGGCCCTGGCCGGGCGGTTGCAGCCAACGG
>JAJDVG010000033.1 GCA_022826245.1 Gammaproteobacteria bacterium | reverse complement strand
GGGATGCGCGCGCGGAGCCTACATGGATGTATTCACGGCGTGTTTCAAGCGGCCCGTAGCGCAACTCCCCTTGGCTTGTCGCGGATCGAAGTCGGGATTTTTTTGACAGGAAGTGAGGGGGCGTGTCATCCGCCTGCGGGTCGTCGGCGCGAAGCGAGCGCCCTCTCCCTGCAAGCTCGGGATTCAATCGGACGGCAGCGTGCAGTCGTAGCGCTTGATTTCCTCGCCGGGCACCCAGGTCCAGTAGCCTTCGATCGTCATCGGTTCGGCGAGATTGCGCGGGTCCGTGATCACGGCGCTGTAATTGAGGCGGTTGCCATCGTCGGCGACGCTGAACCGCTCGAGTATGACCGAGTCCCCGCTTTGCGGCGTGCCGCGATCGTCGTGATAGGGATAGTTGATCCGGCTCGTTGCGACGACGAGCGTTTCCCCTTCCCAGACACCCGCAGAATAGCCGGTCGGCGTGGCCGGCTGGCTGTCGACATCCGCATCATCGTCGAGGTGAATGACGCGGCGACCGTCCCACTCTTCCAGACGCAGCAGGATCCGGTCGCCTTCATCGACGAACTCGATCGGATAGGGGTTGTTCATCATTGCGGGCATGCCCGGAGGGATGCAATCGAGCGCCGGGTCGTCATCGAGAAGACTCCATTGATCGCGCGCGGCCTGCGCTTCGGGCGTGTAGCTCACGGAACGGTCGTACCCGCCGCGCCGACCCCAGACCCGAAAGATGCCGCGCGCGCTCTCGGTACTCGCTTCGACCGCGGCCGATTCGATCTGCGCGCGCTCGGCGCCGAGCCCGAGCGCCGCGGCGCGCTGCGGCCAGAGGGGAACCTCGGAGCCATCCGGCAGCGTTGCGGTGACGACCGCCATGGTCGGCAGACCGAGTCTCGATCGGCCGCCCATGAGCACGACGCGATCGCCGGGACGGATCGTGTCAGCGCCATAGCCAATTCGCTCCAGCGCGTTCATGGAGCCCGCCTCGACATCCCAGACCTCGGGTTCGCCGTTCTCGCCGACGATAGAAACGGTGAGTCTGACGTGGGGATTGCGCCAGAACACCGAAGTGACTTCGCCCTCGATCGTGATCGGGTCACTGAAATCGTAACGCGGCGCCGTGCCGTGATGCGCCGAGACAGGGGCGGCGACTGCCCAGGTCAGTACGACGACAAGCAACGGCAACGCGCACCGGCGCGAACTCGCTGCGGTCATGGCGTTCATGGGTTTCATCGCTGCGTTGCCCCCATCCGAAGCCGGTCGCACCCGATCCTGTCCCCTGCTGCCCGATCGATTCTAGCCCGAATCGCTCTCGCCGTGACGGCGAATAACGCTAGAATACAATGGATCGAAACGAACGGATGGCGACGACATGACGGAAAAGCTCGACACGGGACACGCGTTTCCCGCCATGACCCTGACGACGGTGACCGGCGATGCCGTTACTCTGCCCGCCGATATCGGCACCGCCTACCAGGTCGTGCTTTTCTACCGGGGTCATTGGTGACCGTTCTGCCGGCGGCAGTTGGCCGCGTTCAGCGAATTGAAGGGCGAGTTCGATGCACTCGATGTGGCCATCCTCGCAGCTTCGGTCGACGGTCAGGACAAGGCCGCGGAAGTTCAGGACGGGCTTGAGTTTCCGATTGCCCACGGCGTCACGAAGGATCAGGCAGACTCGATCGGTAGCTGGTGGGAAGAGCGCCGCTCGATCGTCCAGCCGTCGGAGTTCATCCTGAGCCGCGCGGGCAAGGTGGTGTCGGCGACCTACAGCAGCGGGCCGATCGGCCGATTGATGCCCGAAGACGCCATCAAGCTGATCAGGTTCCTCGAGTCGCTCAAGAACAAGCAGTAGGCGCGCGCCGGTCGATCAGTCGATCAGCGCTTCGACGTTCGGCACGACGAGGCCGCTGCCCGGCAGGCTGTCGATGTCCCGGTTGTTCTCGCCGCAGATGAATTCGACCGGCTCCCAGCCCGGCCGCAGGTGGACGACCTGCGTCGCGGACCACGGCGCCGTGTAGGCGCCCGGATCGTCGATTGTCACTTCGATCGACATGTGGCCGAAGGCCGTGCGCATGAACCGTTCAGTGACGTGTAAGCGATCGGTGGACGGCCTGCCGAGCTGATCGAGCCACGGCATGCCGTTGAAGCCCGTCGTTTCGACGACGAAAGCATCCCCTTCCCACCGGCCCGTCGAATACCCCATCCAGGTCGATTTGGCGTTCGGATCGACCTCGCGGCCGTCGGTGAATATCTGCCGCCAGTACGTGAATGTCTCGTAGATGATGACGATGGAGTCCGGCGTCTCGATGAGCTTCCAGGGGTAGGAAACGAAGTTGATCTTCGGCACGCCCTGCGGAAGGCAGTGTGCGTCCGGATCCTCGCTCGACCGCAGTCCGTCCTTGCGCGAATCGAACAGCTGCCGCGCCCACGGCAGGTACGGGACGTTATCGTCCCCGATATCGAGCGCGAGGTCGCGGAGGTAGCGGTTGTCGTCGGGCATCCAGATGCCCTGCAGGTCGATCCTGCCGTCCGGCAGCCGCGGCGGTGCGGCTTCCATGTCGACCGAGCCGTCGGCCCGGCGCGGCATCTCGGCCTCCGGCGCATTGAGCCATTGCGCGGCCGCCGATCCGCCCAGCACGGGCAGTGCGAACGCCGGCACGGCAAACAACCGCAGCCACCAAACGGTCGACTTGAACATGGTGTAACGCCCTGTTCGATTCGTACGGACGATCCATTCTAGCAGCGCATTTTGTCGACTCATGATCGCTGGTATTCTCGGTGGGCCAGGTCCAATGCACGAATCGATTGTTCAGGTTTCACTGCAACGGACCCGGAAGCCTGCATCACGGGAGGGAAGTTCGAAATGACAGCGCGATTGACCGGTTTTGCCGCGGTCGCGGCGGCGTTGCTGCACATGCCGGGCGCCGTTGCGCACCATTCCTTCGCCGCCGTCTTCGATGCCGACGACCCGGTCGAGCTGACCGGTACGGTCAGGGACGTCGAGTGGCTGAACCCCCACGTGTGGTTCTACGTCGACGTCGAGACCGGGGACGGCACGATCGAAGCTTGGGCGTTCGAGATGGGCAGCCCGAACCGTCTCATGCGAAGCGGCTGGAACGAGCGTTCCATGGCGCTCGGCGACGTCGTCACGGTCACGGCATCGCGAGCCCGCGACGGCAGCAGGAAGGCGGCCGTGGTGACCGTGCGGCTCGCTACGGGCGAGGAACTGTTCGGCGCCCAGAGTTCGTCCGAGTAGCCGACCGACAGTCAGCACCAGACCTCGACGCCGCATCCACCACTCACAGCGTGCCAGGATAACGGTGCCATCGACGCATCTTGGACCGGGTGTTTACACTACGCCCCTTCGAGATAGCCTGGCACGGAACGAATCATGGACACTCCCGCGAACAGTGCAGTCGCCGAGCCTGCGCGAGAGACGCCGGTCTACGGCCATTGCGACGTGCTGGTCATTGGCGGGGGTCCCGCCGGGACCGCCGCAGCGGTCGCCGCGGCGCGCGAAGGTGCCGAAGTCATCCTTGTCGAGCGCTACGGCTGCCTCGGCGGATTGTCCACCGGCGGCCTCGTCTCGTGGATCGACCGCATGGCCGACTGGCGGGGAAATCTCGTCGTTGCCGGCATCGGCGAGGAGATCATGGACCGCTGCGGCAAGGACACGACGCTGGGGCCGGAGCGCGATGTCTGGGGCTCGAAGAACCCTGTCGAAGCCGCGTACTGGCGGGTGCGGACCGCGGCCCTGCGCGGGACGGTTCAATGGTCACCCACGGTCGACCCGGAAATACTCAAACTCGTCTCGCACGACATCGTCCGAGAGGCGAAGGTTCGCGTGATCATGCACTGCTGGGTCGTTGCGGCCATCGAGGAGGACAACGCCGTCACCGGCGTGATATTCGAGAGCAAGCAGGGCCGCTACGCGCTCAAGGCCCCGGTCGTCATCGACTGCACCGGCGACGGCGACGTGTTCGCCTATGCGAACGCGGGTTATGACGACGACTTCGACGCCGAGAGCGCCCATGCGCGCCTCAACACGAGCTTCCGCTTCGGCAACGTCAACATGCGCCGCTATCTCGACTTCCGCATGCTGCGCCACGCGGAGCACAAGGACGTCATGCGCCGGGCGGCCGCCGAGGGCATCAAGCTGCTGGCGCACCCGACGCCGTACGAGTCGGTTGCGCTGTTCCTGACGCCGAAACTCGCCGGTTACTCTGCCCTGAACATCGCGGACCTGACGGAAGTGGAATTCATCTCACGCGACGTCGCCCGCAAGGGGCTCGAGTTCTACCGGGCCAACGTGCCGGGCTTCGAGCGTGCCTGGATCCACGATACGGCCGCGCAGATCGGCACGCGCCACGCCCGCCGCCTCTCCGGCGTCGAGCGGATCACGATCGATCACTGGCGCGCCGACGGGCGCTATCCGGACAGCATCGGGCTTTGTCCGGGATTCACCGAAGCGTTCCCGACACTGCAGATTCCGTACCGTAGCCTCGTGCCCGAATCGGTCGACGGACTCCTCGCGGCCGGCCGCAATCTTTCGGCCGATACGAAGTCCCACGCGGCGCTTCGCGAGATCCCGGAATGCTGGGTCATGGGCGAAGCCGCGGGAATCGCGGCGACGATGGCCGTAGCCGGCAAAATCAAGGTTCGCGACGTGGATGTCGCCGAACTTCAATCGAAGCTCGAGATACGCGGCGCCATCATCGACCCTCCCGACGACGGACGCGGCCGGGAAGACGACGGAGAGAGCATGGAGTCCGAACTCGAGGATTCGATTCACTGGCGCGCCGTCGATGAGCAGCGCGCGTTCGATTAGGATCGGGTGTCGGGAGCGATGGGAAGATTGACATGGCGACGTTTACGATTCGGATTCCCGATGCTCATCGCGATCGATTGGCCGCCATGGCCGCGCGGCGTGGCCTGAGCCTCAACAAGCTGGTCGAGGAGATCTCGGTGCGCGCTCTGGCCGAATACGGCACGGAGATGAGATTGCGCTTGCGAGCGGCGCGGAGCGACACGGCACGTGGCTTGGAACTGCTTGACGAACTGGATCGCAGGCACTCGGGAGTCAAGGGCTGACGCGGGACCGAACTACCGACAGCATTACAATGCCGGTTCAGTCACACGGCAACAACACCGCCCCCGTCGCCATCCCCTGCACATCGCGCCGATAGATCGAGAGGAATCCCGACGCATCGGGCAGTTCGCGTACGCCGAGGCCCTCCCGGCGGCGCTCGAGTTCCTTGGCGGACACCTCGATGTCCATCGTGCGCGCATCCACATCGATCACAATCCGGTCGCCGTCCTGAACCAACGCGATCGGGCCATCCACGGCGCTCTCGGGTGAGACTTCCGCGATCGTCATGCCCTTGTTGCACAGGCCCGATAGCTGACCGTCGGTGATGAATGCTGCCTTGTGCGTGAGTTCGGCCGCGAAGAGCGCGTAGACGATCGACGAAGCGCCGCCCGCCATGCCCGGACCGCCCTTCGGGCCCATGCCGCGCGCGACCACGACATGGCCGGGTTTCACGTCGCCCCGCTGGATCGCGGCGATCGCTTCGGCCGCACTCTCGAATACGATGGCTTCGCCCTCGAAGTTTCTCGCGACCGCGTCCTGCATGGCGCCGAGCTTCAGGATCGCGCTTCCCGGAGCCAGCGAGCCGCGCAGCACGACGATCGATGCCTGGTTCGCGACCGGCCGCGACAACGGGCGGATCACCTCGTCGTCGTGAACTTGCGCGTCGGCCACGACTTCGCTCATGCGCCGTCCGCCGACCGTGAGCGCTTCCTTGTCGAGCAGCGGTTCGAGCTGTCTGAGCAAGGCGCTCGCGCCGCCGGCGTGTTCGAATGCGTCGATCGTGTGCTCGCCGTTCGGTCGCACGGCGCTCAGCACAGGCACTTCGCGGCCGAGCTCGTTCGTCAGGCCGAAGATGTCGATGTCGACGCCCGACTCCTCGGCCGTCGCCTGCAAGTGCTTGATGCAGTTGATCGATCCGCTGATCGCGAGCATGGCCATGGCGGCGTTGCGAAACGCTCCGGGCGTCAGGATCTCGCGCGGCTTGAGGTCGTCGAGGACCATCCCGACGATCCGCTCGCCCGACAGCCGCGCCTGCTCGAACATGCGCGGGCTGTTGGCGAGCACCGGTGCGCTGCCCGGCAGCGTCATGCCGAGCACTTCGCACAGAACGTGCATGGAATTGGCCGTCGCCATGCCCTGACATACCCCCGGACCCTGGATGGCGACATCGGTCATCTGCACGAGCCGTTCGCGCGAAATCTTGCCGAGAGCCGCCTGTACAGACGCCACGAACACGTCCTCGATATCGACGTGCTCGCCGTCGAGCCTGCCGGCCGGCTGGTAGCCGCAGATGACGAGTATCGTCGGGACGTTGAGCCGCCCGGCCGCCATGAGGTGGGCCGGCATCGTCTTGTCGCAGGAACTCAGGCAGACCATGCCGTCGAGCTGGCCGCCCTCCACAGCGATCTCGACGTCGTTCACGAGCAGGTCGCGGCTCGGCAGGATGTAGCCGCCCTGATGGCCCATCCCGATCATGAGGTCGCTCGGCGCGGCGGTCCTGATCTCGATCGGATAGCCGCCGGCATTGCGGATGCCCTGCTTGACGACCTCCGAGACCCCGTCGAGGTGGCGGTAGCAGATGGCAAGTTCCGACGAGCTGTTGACGACGGCGATCTTCGGTTTCTCGAGATCCTCGTCGGAAAGCCCCATCGCCTTCCAGTGGGCGCGCCGCAACGCCTCCCAGGTCGTTCCGGGTGGCGCGCTGCTGCGTAACTTGCGTTTCATGAATCCCTTCGGCCCTGACTCGGCGCTGACCCGGCCGCGATCGGGTCACCAAGACTTGTGTCTTGTTGACCTTTGCTCGATCAACGTCAGGCGGCCGACTCTTGCGCCGGCTGTCAGGTCACGACGACTTCGATCTCGCCGAGTCCATCGATGCCGGCGTTGATCACATCGCCGGGCACGACGAGGCCGATGTTCTCGGGCGTTCCGGTCAGGATGATGTCGCCGGCGGCAAGCTCGTAGTGCCGCGACAGGATGGCAATCCCTTCCGGCACGGACCAACGCTGCAGCGACAGGTCCGAATCCTGCCTGATCTCGCCGTTGACGCTGAGCCAGATCCGGCCGTCAACGGCATGGCCGTTGGTCGCCACCGGGTACAGCGGCCCGCAGGGCGCGGAGTTGTCGAAGGACTTGCTGATCGCCCAGGGCCGCGAAAGCTGCTGCGCGACCTGCTGCAGATCCTGCCGCGTCATGTCGAGACCGACGCCGTAGCCGAACACGTGATCGAGCGCATCGGCCGGATCGATGTCGCTGCCGCCGCTGTGCAGCGCCACGACCATCTCGCCTTCGTAGCGAAGCTCGCTCGTCATCGGCGGATACGGGAAGCCCTTGCGGTAATCGGTGACGGCGTCGCGCGGCTTGATGAAGAAGAACGGCGGAGTTTCGTCCGGATTGTCGCCGCTCTCGATGGCATGGGCGCGGTAGTTGCGCCCGAGACAGTAGACGCGCCGCACCGGAAAGCGTTGATCCGAACCGGCAATCTCCATCGAGACGACATCCGGCGGATCGATGACGTAGTCCGGACTCTGCGCCCGCGCAGTCGTCGAAACGCAGGCCGCGGTCGCAACGGCGGCGCTTCCGGTCAGGAACTGGCGGCGGTTCGAGTTATCCGTATCTCTCATGTGAGGCTCCCCCTCTTAAGGAATCCGAATCTGGCAGGATCGCCCGGAAATGATAGTAGCAATCGCGGGCGGTTACTAAACCCGGTCAAGTCGCAGCAACCGGGATGAGCCGGACTCACACTACCGCCGCGGCGAGGGACTGGATGAAGTGGATGCCCGGCACGACTTTCCGACTGAGGCGCACGTCGTTCGTGATGAAGAGATCGGTCCCCGCCACGGAAGCGCAAGCGAGCTGAATCGCGTCCGGCGGCGCAATCGACCGGTCGCGGCGAACCGCGGCGAATATCGAAGCGGCTTTGCGGTCGAAAGGGAGAATCGTGGCGGCGCCTGCGATGGCGAGTTCGTAACGCTGAGCGAGAGCCTCGTTGCCGGCCTCGCCCGGCTTGACAAGGATTTCCCCCAGAGTGAGTGCCGAGGTGAAAAGCTCATCGCCGCGTTCGATCATGCGCTCGCGAAGCACGACGACGCGTTGCGTGAGTTCGCCTTTGTCTTCGAGCAGGTACACGAACAGGTTCGTGTCCCAGAAGATGCGGCTCATCGCCAATCCTCTCGAAGGCGACTGACATAGGCGTCGGCGTCCTCGTCACTCCAGATTTCTTTCCCAAGCCCACGCAGCGCGAGAATGGGGTCCTCATCGCGGGTGTTGCCTGCGTGGGCGTAGTCGGTCAGGTACCAGTCGAGCAGGTCGCGGTAACGGTGTGGCAGCTCCTGCCGGTTCGGTACGTCCTTGCTGTTCACTCGCAGCGGATGGCACGGGTCGCCCGGCCGGTACAGCCTGCGGCGCCCTCTGGCAGTCTCGACGAGCATGCGGTACCTGCCCGGATTCGGGGGTTTGTTGGCAACGCAGTGAAGATAGACGTGGACCTTGACTCCCGGACGCAGCGGTCTGACGCCAGTTGCATTGGCCTCCTCAGCCTTCGCCATGATTTCCTTGATCGCGAAATCCGATCGCCGGGGATGTAGCCGATGCAGGGCAGCGGCGGCGAGCCAGACTTCGTCAGCAACACGAATGTTGTCTGCCATGTTTCACATGAAAACCAAGTGTAAACCATAATACTATGTAAACCAAGTTCTCGAATCAACGTTGAATTCATTTTTATTGCGCGTTCGGCGCACCGATACCCGTCGAACCGACCTCCAGCGTCGAGCCGTCCGGCAGCGTGACCGAACCACCGTTGGCGGTGTTCGAACCGTCGCGCGAACGGTAGCCGAGGATAACGACCTCGGTACCCGGCGGCAGGGAATCCCGGTTCCAGCCGCGCCGGATCAAGGCGTTGGGCGCCCCGCCCTCGATCGCCCATTCCTGGACCTCGCCGGCGTCGGTCGTGACGCGCAGGTAGATCCACGAATGCGGATTCGTGAACTCCATGCGGATCACTTCGCCGCGCAGGCGGATCGGCTGATTGATGTCGAACTCCGCCGCGAACGAGTGGTGAGCCGCAGCGGATCCCGTGGCGAATGCGGCAACGAGGGCTGCGAATGCCGTAGCGGTCCTGATGGCGACTTGAGTCTTCGATGACATCGGGCGTACCTCGTGTTTCACCGTGGTGAGCTGGAGCGAGCGCAGCGCTGCCCGTCCCTGCAGTAGAGTTTACGGAGCTTCGGCTTCGGCCTCAGGCTCGGGATCTCGCGTCATGAACTCACCGTAGATCAATTCTTCGGAGAACTGCACACAATTGAACTCGAGCAGCCGCGCGTTTTCGTCGATGTTCCGGTAGAGCGGCATACTGATCGTCCACGGCCGCGAGAACGTCTGCGGGTCGTCTATCGTGGCCTCGTACTGCATCGTGTTGTCGTCAATCAGCGTATAGCGCTCGGTCACGATCATCGCCGAGCTGTGATGGTTGCCGGCGCGGTCGAACCAGGTCCGGTCGAGATTAGAGTTGACTTCGATCACGAGCGTGTCGCCGTCCCAGGAGCCGTTTGATCGGCCCATCCACAGGTCGACGGGCGCGATCTGGTGGTCGGTCATGTACACGGGCCGATTGGCGTTGGCGTACGTGTACGAGAACAGGATGACGTCGCCTTCGCCCTGGATGATCTGAAACGGATAAGGCATGTAGGTGGCGCGCGGAATCCCGGCCATGTAGCAATTGGCTTCGGGGTCGGCAGCGGGCCACCCGGAGCGGTTTTCCTCGCGTTTGGCCAGAGCTTCCGGAAGATAGGGGATTTCGCCGCCGACCACGACGCTTTGCCCCGCCGGGATGGCGGCGATCGCGCCAAGCTGCCAGAACCGCTCGAGGGGCTCGGCGCCATGAGCTTCGAGGTTCCAGTGGGCGGTATTCATCGCCTGCCAGATGCCGTTGAGATTCGGCCTGTCGCCGATCCGGTCGGGCCGCTCGCGCTCCTGGGCGGCGGCGCCCTGCGCGAAGCCAATAGCCACTCCGGCGAGCAGGCAAACGATAGCTGGCAGTCGTTTGTACATGCGGTAATATTATCTGACAATCATCCCGAACGGGAGATCACGATGATTCTCCGCAAGCCGGTCGACCCGGCGTTTGGCAGTCGGCCGTGCATGCGCCTAATATTAGCTGACGTTCGTCCCGAACGGGAGACCGCAATGATTCTCCGAAATTCGATCCATCCCAGCGTTCGGCAGCCGGTTGTCGATAACCCGATTCGCCGCTCGCCCCTGCATGCAATGGTCATCGCCGGCATTGGCGTATCGGCGACATTGGCCATCGTTTCGACCTCTTTCGCGCAGCAGGCGGAAGGTCCGATACCGGCCGAGCAGACCGCGGCCGCCGCGGCCGATCCCGACTGGAGCGTGGCGCGATTTTCCTGGGGCGATCCGAACCTCGAGGGCACATTCACGAGCCGCGACATGAGCGGCATACCGATGAGCCGGCCCGAGCAGTTCGGCAACCGCGAGCATCTCACGGCCGAGGAGTTCCAGCAGCGGCTCACGGGCGGCCCCGGTGGGCTCACCGCCCAGGGCGCCGCACAGGACGACGAAGACCGCCTGCAGCTCAGCGCCCTGGATTCGGCCGAGACAGGAACGCGAACCTTCGGATATACCTCGTACATCATCGAGCCGGCCGACGGCCGCATGCCGGCGCTCACCGAAGAAGGCCGCGAGCGCCAGGCGACGCGAAGCGCAGGCCAGGCGAACGGGCCGTTCTACACGACCGAAGACTTCTCCTACTACGACCGCTGCATCAGCCGCGGCGTCACCGGCTCGATCCTGCCGTCGCTCTACGGCGACGCGATGCGCATCGTGCAATCGCCGACCGAGGTCGCGATCAGCTACGAGATGCTCCACGACACTCGCGTGATTCCGCTCGACGGGCGCAGGCCGGCCGATCCAGGCGTGCGTCAGTACATGGGCTCGTCGATCGGCTACTGGGACGGCGACACGCTCGTCGTCGAAACCACGAACTTCACCGACGAACTTCGAGTGGGGCGAATGCCCCACAGCGAGGATCTGAAGCTCACCGAGCGGTTCACGCGCATCGATCCGGAGATGATCGACTACGTCGTGCACGTTGACGATCCGCGCACGTTCGAGGCGCCCTGGACGTTCCGGCTCACGCTGACGACGCAACCGAACTACGAAATCCTCGAGTATTCCTGCCACGAAGGCAATTTCTTCGTCGCCAACGCGTTAAGGGGCGAGCAGGTCTTCCAGCGCCGCGTCGCCGACGCACGCGCCAACGGCGAGCCGATTCCGGAGCGTTCCCGAGCGGTCGGCGGGTTCTCGGAAATCTACGATCCGCCCTCGGCGGAGGAAGCGTTCGACATCAACGCGGGGCAATAGCCCGCGGGTCTCCGCCGGGGGGCGAGGAGTTGTGGAGTCAGCGTGCCATCGTCGGGGAGTTGCACGACGGGCCGCTTGAAACACGCCGTGAATCCATCCATGGAGGCTCCGCGCGCGCGTCCCTGCGCGCGAGGGTTTCAAGCGGCCCGCAGTACGCCTCCCCTTGGCTCGTCGCGATGTTGCCGGGGAGTCACATTGCCGGCTGCTTGAGACACGCGGTGAATACATCCCTGTACGCTCCGCGCACGCGTCCCTGCGCGCGAGGGTCTCAAGCAGCCGGCAAT
>JAJDVG010000043.1 GCA_022826245.1 Gammaproteobacteria bacterium | reverse complement strand
CCTGCAGGAGACGGCCAGCTTCCCGCACGTCGGCACGACCCTGTTCAACATGGCGACCAATCCGGTCAACGGCATGATCTACGTCGCCAACACCGACGCCCAGAACCACATTCGCTTCGAGGGTCCGGGCGTTCGTGGCGGATCCACCGTTCAAGGCAACATCGCGCGCACGCGGATCACGGTCATCGACCCCGCCACCGGTGCGGTCAAGGCACGGCACCTGAACCGTCACATCGACTACTCGGTGTTGAAGGCACCCGCCGACGTGCGCCGGCACAGCCTGTCCACGCCGCTTGAAATGCAGGTGAGCGCCGACGGCGCGAGGCTCTATGTCGCCGCCCTGGGCTCGGACCGGATTGGCGTGTTCGCCACCGCCGATTTGGAAAGCGATGCGCTGTGGGACGGCGCCGGCGAGGAGTTCGATCCGACGCTCGCCAGCGCCGGCTATCTGCCGGTGGCCGGCGGCCCCGCCGGGCTGCTGCTCGATGCATCGCGCAACGGTGAGAACGGGCTGCTGTACGTTTACACGCACATCGACCGCGGCGTGACAGTGGTCGATCCGGCAACCGGCGCAGTCCTGCAGACGGTGCATCTCCCCAATCCGGAACCCGCTTCAGTGGTTGCTGGCCGACGGATGCTCTACGACGCGAACGGCACCTCGTCCAACGGCGAATCCTCCTGCGCGAGCTGCCATGTCTTCGGCGACACGGACCACTTGAGCTGGAACCTAGGCAACCCCGACGCGGCCAATACGGCCAACCCCCAACCCTTCCCTACGTTTTCCGACTTTTTCCTGAACTGCGATTTCTTCGGCCACTACCCCGGGTGCGAATTCGTTCCCTGGGTCAACGGCAACGGCGACCAGCTTGCCTTTGCCTCGATGAAGGGTCCGATGGCCACCCAGACCATGCGCGGCATGTCCACCCACGGCCACATGCACTGGCGAGGCGACCGGGCCACCGGCTACTTCGGGACCGACGATGCACAGGCCCTCGACGAGGAACTCTCGTTCAAGAACTTCA
The DNA here is from genome assembly GCA_022826245.1 of Gammaproteobacteria bacterium. GTDB lineage: Bacteria > Pseudomonadota > Gammaproteobacteria > Steroidobacterales > Rariloculaceae > Rariloculus. Next base: position 1,836 of record JAJDVG010000043.1, on the reverse strand, counting down.
TCGTGGCGTTCGAGAGCCTGCTCGGCCTGGACGTGGAGCTCACCGACGCCAGCCGTCCCGACAAGCCGCCGGAAGTCGTTCAACTCGAGGACGATGTGGATGCCTTCGCCGACTTCATGCTGGCCGTGCAACTGCCGCCGAATCCGATCAAGCCGCTGGACAACCGCCACAGCCCGTCGGCGCAGCTTGGCGATGCGTTCTTTAGCGGCCCGCGGCGTTCCGACGGCGTCGGACCGGCATTCGATCTGCCCAACAACCGCAACGGCTCGGAACCGGACGGCCGCAACTGCGAAGCTTGTCACGCCCACGATCCCGCCCGCGGGTTCTTCGGCACCGACGGCAGCGCAGCGCATGGCGGTGAAGTGCTGATCCTGAAGGTCCCCCACTTTCGCAACCTCTACCAGAAGGTGGGCATGTTCGGGCTGCCGAACCGCGAGTTCTTCCTCCCCTCCACCACCGATGCTCACCAAGGGGATCAGGTCCGCGGCTTCGGGTTTCTACACGACGGCGCCACCGACAAGCTGTTCAACTTTCTGCAGGGCGCCGTATTCGATGACGGCGCCACGACCTGCGCCGACCTTGGGGTACCGGGCAGCGCCAGCTACGGGGGATCGTTGGGCAGCTGGTTCGGCTGCGATTTCAGTGACGGAATGGATGTCGGCATCCCCGGGGATGGGGTGCGGCAAGGCTTGGTTGACTACCTCATGGAGTTCGACACCGACCTTGCGCCGATCGTCGGGCAGCAGGTCACGCTGGATGCAACCAACGGCGCATCCGTCAACCCGCGCGTCGACCTGTTGCTCGAGCGCGCCTCGTCACCGTTCGAGTCGTTCATTCTCGGCGGCGCCGTCACCGAATGCGATCTGATCGTCAAAGGCGTTGTTGACGGCCAGGCGCGGGGCTGGGTACGGCTCGCCGACGGCAGCTTCAAGGATGACTTGGGCACGGTGTCAACCGAAGCCGAGGTGCGAGCGCTCGCTGGCCAAGAAGGTCCGCTAACCTATACCTGCGCGCCTCCGGGCTCGGGCGTGCGCATGGGCATCGACCGGGATGGCGACGGCGTGCCGGATGGCTTGGACAGTTGACGCACTGTTCTCGATCACCTTGGGGTTGTCCGCCGGCACCCGGCCCTTAGGTGCCCAAGCGCCAGCGGAAGCGGGCGTACAGGGTGCGGCCCTTGATGTCGTGCACGAAGCCGTCGTAGCCGGGCCGCAGGTTGTGGCGGTACAGATCGTCGCGCCCGTTCGGCAGCGGCGGCGGGTTGCGGTCGGTCAGGTTGCGGGCGCCGAGGTAGAGCGTGGCCTCGCCGCCGAACAGGTCCGGGACGGTGTAGGCGTAGTTCAGGTCCAGCGTCGTCCAGGATGCGATCTTCGGCAGCGACGCCACCTCGTCATTGCGGTAGGCATCCACGTAGCGGACCGTGAGGCCGGCGGCGTGCCGTCCCCGGTGCCACGCGAGGCCGAGATTCAGGCGCAGTTCAGGGGTGGGCGCGAAGCCGTTGGTGTCGTTGCGGGTGCCGAGCCGGTCCACGTAGCCCTCGCCGGTGGCGTTGACGTCGAAGCGGGTCAGGAGCGTGGCGTCGGCGCTGATGCGCAAGTCGCCGGCGGACAGCGCGACGTCGTAGTGGGCGTTCAGGTCGAGGCCCCGGGTGCGCACGGCCCCAACGTTGTCGTAGTCGGTGGTCACGACGCTCAACTGCCCGGAGGTGTCGCGCCGCACCCGAGGGTCGTTGGGCCGGCCGTCGTCGCGGCAGTCATCGTCCACGATGGCCTGGAAGCTGCGCCCCTGGGCGATCACGTCGCGGTAGTCGAGCGTCCAGTAGTCGAGGCTGACCGC
>JAJDVG010000029.1 GCA_022826245.1 Gammaproteobacteria bacterium | reverse complement strand
ACATCAAGCTTGAATACGGGCCCGAGTTCCTCGCTCGCTTCGGCAAGAAACTTCGAAAGATTGCCCGACCGCAAGCTGCGCGACCTGAACATCTGCAGCAGGCCGATCGATGGCATCGTTCGCCGGCGAACCGTGCGATAGGCTTCCGGCGGACGATAGGAACTGGCGACCGCGGCCCCGATGGTCCGCCCGATCAGGTCCATGCCGCTCAGCAGTTCGATACGCTGCTCGGCGACTTCGAACTCTTCCGGTTCCAGCAGCGTCGGCACACCGCCGCAGTTGTTCAGCAGTCCGATGATGGCGATGTCGCGCGGATCCGGAATCTCGTCGCTTAGCAGGACGCGCGTGATTCGGCCCTTGATCTCTTCGCCCGGTGTGCCGTCGACGAGCGGATAGCGGCCCGAACGCGAAACCTTGTTCGACAGGGACCAGAACCCGCCGGAATCGAAATCCAGTATCCCCTGCTTGACGAGCCGGTCGAATGCCGCGTCGCTGATGGATTCGGCCCGGCGAGCGGCGATCCGCTCGACCCAGTACTGCGGGCTGTGGCGATGCGTATCGCCGGCAATCTCCTCGAGCACCGGATCGAGCAGTTCGTCGCCCCTAGGCGTCGCGTCGACGAGCATGAGCGTCTCGAGGTCCGAATCGATGCGATTCTCCAGCGCCAGGTCCATGAGCACGCCGCCCGCCAGCGCGCAGGACATCTTCCACTCGGGGATCGGCGCGAAATAGCCTGTGCTCTCGTCGAGCAACAACAGCAGTATTTCTTCGGCAAATCGCATGCTTGCGCCCTGTGGCGGGGATCGCCGCTTCGGATTGTCGGCCGGTACTCGCTCCAATGCAATCCGGCGCGATTCCCCGGGTGTCAGTAGTCCCGGTGACCCGGCGCCGCCGCGTACTCCTCGATCCCCGTGGCCGCTTCCGGCGCATTGGCCCGCAACAGGATGGCGTTGAGCGCCGGTACGACCATCATCAGTATCGCCGTGGTGATCAGGATCCCGAAGCCGAGCGAGGCGGCGAACGGCATCAGGAACTGCGCCTGTATCGAAGGCTCGAGAATGAGCGGCGTGAAGCCGAGGAACGTCGTGACGGAGGTCAGCATGATCGGCCGGAACCGTCGCTTGGCGCCGTCGATGATCGCGACCCGCGTCGGCGCGCCTTCCCTGAGGCGTTGATCGATGAAGTCGATCATCACCAGCGAATCGTTCACGACGACTCCGCTGAGCCCGAGGATCCCCATGATCGCCGTGGCGCTGAAGGGGAGGTTCAGGATCAGGTGGCCCATGATCACGCCGACCAGCCCGAACGGGATGACGGCCATGATGATGAACGGTTTGGTATAGGAACGCAGCGGTATCGCGAGCAGCGCGAAGATCAGGAGCATGGCGAGCGCGAAGCCGCGATACAGCGCGTCGAGCGACTGGACCTGCTGCTGTTGTTCGCCGCCGAGCAGGTACGTCAGGCCCGGGTTCTCGGCGCCGAGTCCCGCGAGGAGCTCATCCGTCAGGATGGCGTTGGCTTCGCCGGCGGATATCACGGCTGCGTCCACGTCGCCCGTGACCGTGACGACGCGTTCGCCGTCGCGGCGCCGGATCGCGGGGGGAGAGATTCCCGACGAGAAGTTCGCCACCTGGCTCAGGGGCAGTTCGGCGCCGCCCGGCGTTCGGATCAGGAAACCCTCGACGTCGGTGATCGCATTGCGCTCGGCGGCCGGCAGCCGCACGAAGGCGCGTACTTCTTCGGTACCGCGCTGAACTCGAACGGCTTCGGCGCCGAAGATCGCGGCGCGCGTCTGTTGCGCGAGATCGTCCACGGTGAGGCCCAGGGTGCGCGCTTCGGGCCGCAGTTCAAGCTGAATCTCCCTGATGCCGGGCGTGTGATCGGAGCGCACATCGAAGATGCCCTGCACGTTGCGCAGGCCGTTGACCACGGATTCGGCGATCTGTACGAGGCGGTCCGGATCCGGATGCGAGAGCACCGCTTCGATGGGGTTGCCGAGGTCGATCACCTCGCCGCTGAGCGTGATGCCGCGCACATAGGGCAGTATTCCGAGTTCCTCCCGCCAGGCCTGAACCACTTCGATGGTCCCGATCTGCCGCTGTTGCGCGCCCAGGAGCTTGAACTCGACGGTGGCGATGTTGGCCTCCGGGTTCACCGTCGGGTCGGGCGCCAGGCCGCCGCCCTCGACGCGCGGCCTCATGCCCACCATGACCGTCACGCCCGACAGCAGGGGAGGCGCGTTCGCCGGACGGTCCAGCTCCAGCCGTTCGATGGCCCGGTGTCCGGCTTCCTCCAGTTCCTGCGCGACCTCGTAGGTGCGATCCGCCGTGGTGCCGTCGGGCATCTCGAGCGTCGCCGTCACGAAGTCGCCCTCGACCACATCGGCAAAGGTGAACGGCACGATCCCCGCCGGAATCAGCGATACGCTCACGATGAGCAGGCCAAGGGCGCCGGCGACCGTCATCAGCGGCTGCCCCGTCGCAAACTTGAGCGCCCGATCCAGAGGCCCGTCGATGAAGCGGTTCAGGATACGGTCGACGAACGCCTGCGTCCCCGCGAAGAAGCGGTCGGCGGTGCTGGTCGGTACCCAGTTCGGACCCGGCAGATGGGACAGGTGGTTCGGCAGGATCAACAGCGATTCGACCAGTGAAATCAGCAGCATGCCGATGACGATGATCGGCAGCGCGCTCCAGACTTCGCCGATGCCGCCGGGAATGTAGAGCAGCGGGAAGAAGGCCGCGATGGACGTCAGCACCGCGAAGGTCAGCGGCACCTTGATCCGGCGCGCGCCGCGGATCGCCGCGGTGACGCCGGGGGTACCGCGCATGCGTTCGAGGTGGATGTGTTCGGCGACGACGATGGCGTCGTCGACGATGATGCCGATGGCGAGCACGAACACGAAGAGCGAGATCGTGTTGATGGCGATGTCGAGCAGCAGCATGACCGACAGTACGCCGACGAACGAGACCAGGAGCCCGATCGTGACCCAGATCGCGAGCCGGATCTGCAGAAACAGGGCAAGCGCCACGAATACGAGCAACAGCCCCAGTCCGCCGTTCTTGAGCAGCAGATTGACGCGCTCGGAGTAGGTCTGCGAATCGTCGTTCCAGATCGTCACCCCGACCCCCTCGGGCAGGGACGGGATGATCGCCTCGGCGAGATGCTCGTGCACGGCCGTGGCGACTTCCATGACCTGTTCGCCTTCGGCCCGGGAAACCTCGACGAAGACGGCGGGCTGGTTCTGGTGGCGGACGATCAGGTCGATGTCCTGAAACTCGTCGCGTACCTCGGCGATTTCGCCGAGCCGCACCACCGTGCCGTCGCTGCGGCTGAGTACCACGATGTCCTCGAAATCCTGCTGATCGTAGCTCTGCCCGAGCGTGCGCACGCGCACCTGGGAGTCGCGCGTATCGATACTGCCCGCGGACAGGTCCAGCGAACCGCGGCGCACGGCAGCGGCGATGTCGGCAAGCGTCAGCCCGAAGGCGCGCAGGCGGTACGAGGGGATTTCGATCGAGATTTCGTATTGGCGCACACCGCTGGTTTCCACGAGCGACACGGCGGGCAGCGACGCGAGTTCGTCCTCGATCTGATACGCCAGTTCCTTGAGCGATCGTTCCGAAATGTCGCCGTAGACGACCAGGCGGATGACGCTCTGGTTGTTGGTCATTTCCCTGATCTCGGCGCGCTCGGCGCCGGCGGGGAAAGTCTGGATACGCGCTACGGCCGATTCGATGTCATCGATCCGGGCGCCGATGTCCGTGCCCGATTCCACTTCGACCCGTACCGAAGCGATGCCCGGGGCGGCAACGGACTTGACCGCGATGACGTCGGTCAGCGAACTGACCTGCTCCTCGATCTTGACGACGATCGACTCCTCCACCTCTTCCGGCGTGGCCCCGGGATAGGGCACGGAGACTTCGATATGGTTGAAGGGCACCGACGGCCACGCTTCGCGTTCGAGGCCCGTCAGCGAAACGACGCCGGCGGCAAGCAGGGCGAACATGAGCAGATTGGCGGCAACGCTGTTGCCCGCCATGTAGGCGATCGGGCCGCCGGGTTCGCCGGAATGGCTGTCGTTGGGGCTCATTGCCGGGTCATCGGCCCGTGGCTTCGCCCGTGCGCACGCGCATGCCGTCGGTGGCGAACTGGATGCCGCCGGTTATCACCGCCTGGCCGTCCTCGAGGTTGCCCGTGACGTAGACCTCGTCGTCGCCGCGCTGCAGCGCGCGGACCGGGACGATGGTCACGGCCCCGCCTGCGCCGATGGCCCAGACCTCGTTGCCGGGTCGCAGCGCCGCGCGCCGGACGCGGAAGTAGCGTTCCGGTGCCAGCCCCTCGATTTCCACGTCCACGAACTTGCCGACGAGCAACGGCGGTCCGCCGCCGGGCGCATCGGCGGCGCCCGTGGGGGCGCCGGCCGTGAAGGGCTCGGGCACGCGCACGATCACATCGATGGTTCGCGTCTGTTCATCGACGGATGCGTCGGCCCGGTCCACGTAACCGTCCCAGGCGTAGCGGCTGGCGCCGTACTGCGCGATCACGCGGGCGGCCACCGCCTGCTCGTCGTTGCCAGCGCCAAGCGCCCAGAGATCCGGGATCAGCGCCGCGTTGGCGTCGGCGAGCGGTACGACAACCTCGACCTCGTCGGCTGCGAACAGGCGGCCCAGCGACTGGCCCGGCGCGACGAATTGGCCCACGTCCACCGACTCGTCGCGCACGAAGCCGTTGAAGGGTGCGTCGACGCGGGTGCGCGAAAGCGCCAGATTCGCGTCCGCGACTCGCGCCTCCTCGCGTTCGAGCGCCGCGCGGGCAGCGGCGAGTTGCGGTTCGCGCAGCGCAAGCGGGCTCGCTTCGACGTCAAGCGCGGAATCCCCCTGGCGTTCGGTATAGCGCTCGAGTTCGTCCCGCGCGATCGCCGCTTCCTCCTCGGCCTCGAGCATCGCCACGCGGCGGTCCGCGAGCGCGGCCTCGGCTTCCCTGAGGCGGTTGACGTAGTCGGCTTCCTCGATGCGGAACATCGTCTGGCCGGCCTCGATGCGCCCGCCGCTGCGAAGCGCCGGGTCCACCCAGACCACGCGGCCGCCGACCTGCGGGGCGATATCGACTTCGGCGCTCGGCCGGACGGTTCCCGCGCCGAAAACCGGAATCGATCCGGAACCGGCGAACACCGGGGCCGTCGTTACGAACGGGAGCGGCGACGGCAGTTCGCGTTGCTCCGGTTCCGGCGCCAGCGAGATCAGGAACACGGCCAGCAGGACGGAGCCGGCGACGATCGCAAGCGCCAGCAGGAGATTGAAGAATCGGCGCATCGTGGGTTACTCGCTGAAGACCGAAACAAGGCGGGCCCCGGAGTCGGCCTCAGTGTCCGGTGTCTCGAACGCAGCCTGTCCGGGCTCGGTCCAGGCGCCGCCGAGGGCGCGGTGCAGGGCAAGCCGGGCGTAGCCGAGGTCGCGCCGCCCGGCGGCGAGCGCGGACCTGAGCGCGAGGTGGTTCTGCGCGGCAGCGAGGAAGGTCGCGTAGTCGCCGACGCCCGAAACATAGCGCCGCTCCTGCAGCGCCGCCTCCGCCGCCGCTTCCCCGGTGACGGTGGTCAGGCGCGCGACCGCAAGTTCGCTCGTGGCGAGTCCGGTCAACGTGGCCTGGACTTCGTTGACCGCGGTCACGACCGTTCGGCCATACGCTGCCGTGGCTTCCTCGAGCCGCGCTTCGGCAAGCGCGAGGTTGCCGCGCAGGCGTCCGCGCTCGAACACCGGACCGAGCAGATTCACGGTCAGGTTGCGGAACCATTGATCCACATCGAACCAGTCGCCCGATTCCGTGCTCATCCCGCCAATGGAACCGGAGATGGACAGCGACGGCAGCAGGTCGGCGCGGCGCGCCCCGACGGCGTAACGCGCTGCCTCGAGCCGTTCGCGTGCCGCGCCGACATCGGGCCGCTGCATGAGCAGGTCGGCAGGCACGCCCGCCGGGACGGGATCGAGCGGCCCCGATGGCGCGAGCGCGTCGGGCACGATGTCGTCGAGATCTTCGTTGTAGCCGCCGAGCAGGACCCGGAGCCGCCCCTCGGCGTCCGCCAGGCGGCCTTCGATGCGCGGCAGGCGGGTCTGCGCATCGATGAGCTGGCGCCGCGTCCCGTAGAGCTCGCGGATGTCGATCAGGCCGCGCTCGTAGCGGACCGTATCGAGTGCTTCCATCTCCTCGAGAATCCCGACCGTCTCGGCGGTCAGATCCTGCTGGGACCTGAGGTCGACGACTTCCAGATAGGTGCCGACCGTCTCGGCGAGCACGCCGATCCTGGCGGCCCGGAAGTCCTCTTCCGCCGCGAGCCGTTGAGCCTGGGCGGCGCGCGCGTCGTTGCGGTCGCGGCCCCAGAAATCGAGTTCGTAGGAGAAGTTCGCGCCGAGCGTGTACGTGGTCAGCTCGAGCCGCTCCGGGAAGGTCAGGTTGAAGGCGTCGAAGGTGTCCGCGCCGATGCCGAGTTCATCCAACTGTGCGCCGAGGCTCGCGTTGGCGGGCACGTCGTAGGTGTTATCCGCCAGCGACGCCGACACCGAAGGCAATCGGGCCCCGGCGGCGATGCGCGCCTGCACCCTGGCCTGTTCGACGCGGGCGACGGCCTGGGCCAGGTCGAAGCTCGATTCGAGAACGGCCTCGACGACGCGGTCGAGCGCCGGGTCGTTGAAGGCTTCCCACCACCGGTCCCGTTCGATCCGGCCGCTCGCGGATCCGCCGTCGAGGTCGTCGGCAAGTTCGGCGGCGATGGCTGCGACGGGCTCCGGTTCCGGGACGGCGGGGACGAGCGAACACGCGGCCATGAGCGAGGCGGTCGCGATCGCCGCGAGCAGGGATCGCCATGCCGGGGCCTCGCCTCGCGTCGTGCTCGACGCCGAGCGGCCGGGATCGACGCTCAACTTGTCTTCCACCATAGGCTGTACGCGGTTGGAGGGGTCGCTCAGAGCGCGATTTCCCAAGCAGTCACGCGGCCTGACGGCCGATGCTCCAGTGGCATTCTATACACGCCGATGCTCCGAACGGCAAGTCGGGCTCCGGGCTGCGGACCTCAGCCGTGACCGGCAAGCAGCCGATCGTCGAGGCGGCCGCGATCCTCGTAGAACTGCTCGCAATAGCGGCGATACGCGACGATCTCCCCGTCTGAACGATTGAGCCGCGGCCGTTTCACGTATCGCTTGCGCTTCCAGATGACCACGTCCTCTTCGACGTATTTGGTCGCTTTCCAGAGCGTGAACCGGTTCATGAGCTTCAGGCGCACAGGCAACGGCAGGAACTTCAGGCCCAATACGGGCCGTTTGGGACGCTCGAGATTGCCGACATGCGTGGCGAGCGCAAGATCGATCGAGGTGCCGTCGACGGGCGTCGACAGCACCCAGAGGCGCGCGCTGTAGCCGATGCTGCGTTCCTCGAAATCGACCTGGGAGAAGCCCAGGCCGTGGACGTGGGTGATCGAGGCAACGTCGAAGGGCATCGTGATTGCCCCGCCGAGACGGAACGTGCCCATGAAATCGAAGCAACTGCGCAGATAGGCGCCGTCGATCTTGAGCCTGGCCGTGCGGTGCACGTTATCGTAGCCGTGCACGTACCTGAGGTGCGCCAGATCCACGGAGTTTTCGGTCGTCTCCTGAGGATGCCCGGGGAACCGCAGTGTGTTCAGGCGGATGTCGCTCCAGCCGTCCTCGCGTTCCGGCGCCTCGGGAAGCTGCCATTGCGCGGGCCGGCCGCCGAGCCCCCACCAGCCGAAGATCATGCCCAGGTAGTCGCGGGTTTCGTAGAGCTTCAGACGCGCCGTGCGTGGCGGTGGTGCGTACGGAGTCGCGACGCATTGACCGCTGGTGTCGTACTCGAAGCCGTGAAACGGGCACACGAGCCGTCCGGCGCAGATCCGCGTTCCAACCTCGGGCGCGAGCGAGGACCCCAGGTGCGGGCAGTACGCCTCGGCCATGCAGACACGGCCCTGTTCGTCGGACCACGCGACGATCTCCTGGCCGAGCCATGTCTTGTGAATGAGTTTGCCGCTCGCCAGTTCCTCGCGGCTCGCGACGAAGTACCACCCTTCCGGGAACGGCTGCGGCGCCGGACTTTCGTGCACGTCAGACACAGTTGTCGTCATGTCCCTTGACCTCGTCGGCCGACGGCTTGCCTGCAACAGTCTATCCGATACAGCGCCTTCTAGCCGTAAAACACCCGCGGCAGCCAGAGCGCGAGTTCCGGAAACGCGAGCAGCAGCGCGATCAGGATCGCGCCGGCGGACAGGAACGGCAACACGCCCCGGTACAGAGTCGCGATCGAGATGTCCGACTGCTGGGCGCGGATCACGAAGAGGTTCATGCCGACGGGCGGCGTGATGAGCCCGATCTCGACGACGAGCACGACGAGGATCCCGAACCAGACCGGGTCGTAGCCGAGCCCCATGACCATGGGCAGAAATACCGGCACCGTGATCAGGATCATGCCGATCGCATCGAGAAAGCAGCCGAGCACGAGATAGAACGCGATGACGAGCAGCATGACGGCGAGCGGCGACCAGCCGAGCGCCGTGACGAACTCGACGAGGCTCTGCGGCAGGCGCGTCAGCACGAGAAAGTACGCGTAGATGAACGCCATGATCACGATGAAGAACAGCACCGCGGTCGTGCGCACGGTCTCGCCGAGCGATTCGCGGATCGCCCGGATGCCGATGCGCCGCGTCGCAAATCCGAGCGCGATGGCGCCGAGGCAGCCGACGGCCGCGGCTTCGGTCGGACTGAAGATGCCCACGTAGATACCGCCGACCGAGATCACGAACAGCACGAGCATTTGCCACATCGCCGCGATGTCGCGCAGGCGCTCGCGCCAGCGCGGTTGCCGGTCCGATGCCGGAGCGAGTTCCGGGCGCCGTGTGACGAGCGCCCAGATCACGACGACGTGCAGTGCCGTCAGCACGAGACCGGGTATGAGTCCGGCCGCAAAGAGCAGCGCGACGGATTCCTGGGCGATCACTGCATAGACGATGAGGATGACCGACGGCGGAATGAGTATGCCGAGCGTGCCGCCCGAAGCGACGGCGCCCGCCGCGAGACGCTCGTCGTAGCCGAGCCTGCGCATTTCGGGGATGGCGATGCGCGACATGGTTGCGGCCGTCGCGAGGCTCGAACCGCAGATCGCGCCGAAACCCGCGCATGCGCCGACGGCCGCCATCGCAACGGTGCCGCGGCGGCCGGCGAACAGGGCGTTGGCCGACCGGAACAGGTCGCCGCTCATGCCGGAGCGGGCCGCCACGGCGCCCATGAGCAGGAACAGCGGCACGACCGAGAACGAGTAGCCCTCGGCGAGTTCGAACGGCGTGTTGCCGAGCCTGTTGAGCGCGGCCGACCAGTCGTCGACGATCGCGTAGCCGATCGTGCCGACGAGCCCCATCGCGATCGCAACGGGGATTCTGAGGAGCACGAGCGCAACGATCGCAATGATGCTCATGGCGCCGATCCACTCCGTGGCCATGTCAATCGTTCCCTTGGTCCGCGGCGTGTCCGGCGGCCGGCTGCGGCGCCGGTCCGTCCGTCGATCGGCCCGCGAACACGCGCGCGGCATAAACGACAGCGGCGACCGCGCCGGCCACGGCGCCGATCATGAGCGGCAGCCAGTACCAGAATAGCGAGATACCGAGGTCGGTCGTCAGGTCGCCGATCTCGATCGTGTCGAGCGCCGGTGGAATCGTCCGCCAGGCGAGTGCGACGACGAATACCGCCGTCGCGAGCGCCGCGATCCGCCGCAGGCGGCGCAGCGCTGCCGGCGACAGCGCCTGGTCGATCACGTCGACCGTGATGTGCTCGCCGCGCAGCAGCGTTTCCGGCAGCGCGAGATAGACGGTCGCGACGAGCGCGAACTGCACGAGTTCGACCGCTCCGAGCACGAGTTCGCCGAGGACGCTGCGCATCGTGACGTCGACGATCGTCACGAGCATCATCGCGAGCAGCGCAACCGCGGCGATGGTACTCAGCGTCGCAAGGAGCCGGGTCAGGACATTCATCCGCGGGACGATCAGTACTGCGCCGCGAGTTCGCGCAGGCGGGCGATGTACTCGCGCGCCGGCAGGCCCATGGCTTCGGCGGCTGCGATGCGGCGCTCGACCAACGGCGCCGCGGCCTCGGCGAACACGGCCCGCTCCGTTTCGCTGAGCGAGATGATCTCGACGCCGCTGTCGAGCGTGTATTCACGGCCCGGAACCTCGATCGCGTCCCAGCGCGCGCCGACTTCGCGCGCCGCGCGTTTGCCGGTCGTGTCGTCGATGAGCTGTTGCAGGTCGGGGGGCAGGTCCGCGTAGGTCTGCTCGTTCATGACGAGCGCGAACGTGGCGACATAGCTGAAAACTTCGGTCGCGTAACGGACGAAAGGTGCGAGCCGGAATCCGAAGATGCCGTCGTAGGGCATGACGAGCCCGTCGATGACGCCCTTGTCGAGGTTGCTTGCGATCTCGCCGACCGGCATCCCGGCGGGCGAGGCGCCCCAGGTGCGCAGGGTCTCGCCGACGACCGACGAGGGATGGCGAATGCGCAGTCCGCGCAGGTCCTCCGGGCGGCGCACCGGCCGCGTCACCGTGTAGATCGACCCTGGCGCGTGACCGAACATGTAGAGGATCCGCACCCCTCGATGTTCGGCCGCGAGGTAGTCCGGCACGAGATCCATGAGTACCTGAGCGGACTGCTCGGAGCTTTCGAACAGCATGGGCAGATGGGCAAGCTCCGTGAGCGGAAAGCGTCCGGCCGGTATGCCGTGCAGCACGAAGGCGAAATCGACATCGCCGCGGCGCGCGAGATTGTACTGCTGGCTCAGCGTGCCCAACTGCTGGGACGGGTACAGGTCGACGATGAGACGGCCGTTCGAGCGTTCCGCAAGCTCGTTGGCCCAGTTGGCGAAGATGATGCCGTGCTGGTGGTGAACCGGCGGGCTGTAGTCGCTGAGTTTGAGGCGGTACACCGTGTCGTCCTGGGCCGCCGCAGGCTGCGCGGCGCAAACCAGGACGAGCGGTACGAACGCCATGCGGATCAGTCTGAGCGAACCCTGCATCATCGCGGCCCGCTCCCCGGTTTGCCCGTGAAATGCTTCGGCAGGCCCGCCCAGCAGTCAGCGTAGTCCGCCTGCAGTTCCGGCGCCTCGAGCGCGTGCCGGGTCGGCTGAATGACGTAGCGCGACTCGAACATGAACGCGAGCGTGCCGTCGAGATACGTCGGCTCGAGTTTCGCCTGCGACGCCTTGTCGTGGACCTCCGTAGCGGGCCCGTGCGGCAGCATGCAGTTGTGCAGCGTCGCGCCGCCCGGCAGGAAGCCTTCGGGTCTGGATTCGTACTGGCCGTGAATCAGCCCCATGAACTCGCTCATGACGTTGCGATGATACGGCGGCGGCCGGAACGTGTCGTTCGCGACCTGCCAGCGCGGCGGGAAGATCACGAAGTCGGCGTTGGCGACGCCCCGCGTATGCGATTCCGAACTCAACACCGTGAAGATCGAAGGATCCGGATGATCGATGCTGACGGTGTTGATGACGGCGAAGCGCGCGAGATCGTACTTGTAGGGGACGTTATTGCCCCACCAGGCGACGACATCGAGCGGCGAGTGATCGATGCGGCAGGCGTGCAGCCTGCCGCAGTACTTCGTCGCGAGTTCGAAGTCGCCCTCGCGATCCTCGAAGGCTGCGACCGGCGCCATGAAGTCGCGCTCGTTCGCGAAACCGTCCGAGCCCACGAGCCCGCGCTCCGGCAGAGTGAACGGCTGGCCGTAGTTCTCGCAGACATAACCGCGCGATGGCCCGTCGAGCAGCACGATGCGGAACACCATGCCGCGCGGCACGACGGCGATCTCGCCCGGAGCCGCCTGCAGCACGCCGCATTCGGTATGCAGCCTGAGCCGGCCCTGCTGCGGCACGATGAGCAGTTCGCCGTCCGCGTTGAAGAAGAATCGGTCGGTCATCGACTCGTTGGCGAGGTAAAGGTGTATCCCGACGCCCATGTGCAGCCGCGCGTCGCCGTTGGCGCCGAGCGTCACGAGACCGTCGACCCAGTCCGCCGGCGTGCCGGGAATCCGGAAGGGGTTCCAGCGAAGCTGCGCCGCCGGAACTTCGGCATCTTGAATCGGACCGGTACGCAAGAGGCTCTCGGGCCTGGGCTCGAAGCTGCCGTGCCGCACCGAGGGGCGGATCCGGTAGAACCAGTTGCGCCGGTTGCTGGCGCGCGGCGCCGTGAACGCCGCGCCGCTGAGCTGCTCCGCGTAGAGCCCATAGGCCGGATGCTGCGGGGACCGCCGGCCGACCGGCAACGCTCCCGGCAGCGCCTCGCTCTCGCACTCGTTGCCGAAGCCGTGCTGGTATGCGTAGTCGTCCGGGAAATCCGGAAGAGAATGTGGGCTGCCTGGACTGATGGATGCCATTGTCAGCGTTACCCGTTGTCTGCGCAGCTACCTGAAGAATTAGACCACATACCCACTGATAATCGTTAAGGGCAACTCAATTATGTACCGGCGCGCTGCCCGACCGCATCACCCACCACGTTCCTGTCCAGTGGATGAACGGCGAAAGCTCCCGGCCCAGGCGGACGGCGGTGTCGGGCGCCGATGGCCGCATCGTCGGCACACGGAGGCTTGAAGGCAATCCGATGAGCCGGATACGCTCTTGCATTCAGATACGGTCTGTCCGAATAACTCTGACGATTGACCGGCGCGATGGAAGTGCCTGGCAAAGCGATGACCAAACCCGAACGCGGACTCTGCGAGTTATACGCCGATCCCGAGCGAGCCGACCACGAACTGTGGGGACGAAAACCCGCCGGCACTGATCGGCGGGGGTTTCTCAAGGGGGCCGGTCTTGCGGCCATGGAAGGTTTTCTGCGCGCTGGCGTTCCGATGGCGCGCTACATGCCGGCGGGTCTCATTCCCGTGCCGCTGGCCGGTTCCGCGCAACCGTTCGAGCTGCAGGGCAAGTCCGGATTGATCGTGTTGAACGATCATCCGACCAGCGCGGAGTGTCCGGCGCACCTGCTTGACGATGCGATCACTCCGGTCGATCGCCTGTTCGTTCGCAATAACGGTGTACCGCCTGCGGATGTCCCGTTCGACGCGGGAGACTGGACCGTGGAAATCGCCGGAGAGGCCTGCGAATCGCCGCGCACGTTCTCGCTGCGGGATTTGCAGTCCGAATTTCAAACGCATACCTACCAGTTGCAACTGGAGTGCGCCGGCAATGGGCGCAGCGATTTCTTTCCTCCCGCCGCGGGCGTGCAATGGACCACGGGGGCAGTCGGCTGCCCCAGGTGGACGGGCGTGCGCGTCCGCGACGTGCTTGAGCGCTGCGGGATCGCCGAAAACGCGGTCTACGTCGCCTTCGAGGGCGCCGACCGCCATCTCACGAACGCGGAGGCGCTACCCATCTCCCGGGGCGTGCCGATGCACAAGGCGCTGGAGGATGAGTCGCTGTTGGCCTGGGAGATCAACCGTCAGCCGCTTCCGGAACTGCACGGATACCCTCTGCGCCTCATGTTCGGCGGTTGGCCGGGCTCCGCCTCCGGCAAGTGGGTCAGGCGCATACTGATTCGCGACCGCGTTCACGACGGCGAGAAAATGCTTGGTCAGTCCTATCGGGTGCCCTGCGAACCGGTCGCGCCCGGCGAGGATGTTCCGGACGAGCAGATGTGCATCATCCACTCCATGCCCGTGAAATCGCTGGTGACGTCGCCGATGTCAGGATTCGAACACCCGATCGGAGAGCAGGTCTCCCTGGGTGGATTCGCCTGCATGAACACCAGCCGTGTCGTCGAATTGCCATGCCGGTGGGGAGTCCCCCTGGATGTCCGGGGGCAGGCCTGGGCCGGCGATGTCGAGGTGGCGGAGGTGCGCACGTCCATCGACTTCGGTGCGACATGGCAGCGCACGCATCTGGAACTGCCGGTGAACCGCCTGGCCTGGCAACGCTGGTCGACGCGGGTGCACTTTCCCGTTCGAGGCTACTATGAAATATGGGCGCGCGCGGTCGACGCCCACGGCCGCTCCCAGCCCATGATCGTGCCCGGCTGGAATCCGCGCGGCTACCTGAACAACGCTTGCCACCGAATTGCGGTTCGTGCGATCTAGGCGCGCCTCGATGACTCGAGGCTGTTGCCGGCGGCGCGATCGGTCAGCGGCGCGACGACACGTCGCTTGGAGCGTGTTCGTCCCGATTGGGTTTTAGTCGATAGCGAAGCAGTAGAACAGGCCGTTGCCGCCGGTGCCCTGCAGGTCGGCCTGACCGCAACCGCGCGAGGGATGCGAAGCGTTCCACGATGTGGGATCCGGTCCGCCGCCTTCGCGATCGTGGTGACCGACCACCGCGCTGCCGTCGCCGGCGTTGCTCATCCAGTTGCCGCAGGTCGCGTCCGCGGCGGTTCCGTCGCTGTTCGTGCCGGTGATGATGTCGTGCATGTTCGGCGAATCGCCGCGACCGTTGATCACCGCGCCCGACTCGCTGATCGAATTTGCCTTGCTGAGTTGGTTGTTGTCGCTGTGCAGGTCGTCGACGTTCTCGGCGACCATGACGCCGTTGGCGTTGTACCAGGGTCCGTCGCCGATGCGGTCGCGCGCATTGACGCCGCCGCCCTCGGCATTGGTGCTCAGATAGGCGCGCCAGGTCTTGCCCGAGACGCCGGCGGCTTCGGCAAGGTTCGTGCAGTGGGCGTCGGCGCCGTCGAGTCCGCCGAGATTGGCGCCGTCGCCCGGGCCTTCGCTCGTAATGAAGAAGCTCATGGTCGAGTCCTGCGCGGCGGCGACGCCGAGACCGAGCAGCGTCAGGGCGAGCGCGCACATGATCGATTGAATGACTCTCATCGGTTGTCCCCCGAGTTGTTGCGATTGCAACGCCGTAGTGTAACCGATACCGGAAGCCGTTCGAGGCGGGCGGCCCGGACCGAACGAGCGGAGCCGAGTCCTGTACGAACGCTGATGCAGATGGCCTTGCGCGCGGGCGTCACTCCGGATCGACGCCGGCCCGTGCGCAGAAATACTCCCAGGCGCGATCGATGCCGAGCGGCGAGAACTGCGTGGCGCGCGAGAGTTCGATCTCTTCGGCGCTGAGCCCCCGCGGCTCGCCGATCGACAGCGCCCTGAGCTGCACGTCCGCGTTGATCTGCAGGTAGACGCTCGCGACGACGGCTTCCCGGATCGTGGCGCCCGTGACGACGGCGCCGTGGCCGCGCATGAGCAGGCAGGTGTTGGCGCCGAGCGTCGCCGCAAGGTCGCGGCCCTGTTCCATCGAGCGCACGAGCATGTCGGTGGCCCCGAAGCGCTCGCCGATATCCCAGACCGGTATCTCCGGGCCGATCACCGATGCCGTGTGCACGACGGGGACGAGCGGCACGCCGGTGATCGCGAATGGCAGCAGGTCGTAGGCGTGGTTGTGGACGACGGCATTGACGTCCTCGCGGACCTCGTAGATTGCGCCGTGAATCATGCGCTCGCCGTACGGACGACGGGTGTCGCCGTCAGCCGGCGTGCCGTCGGTTTCGAACAGCATGAGATCGTCGAATTCGACGAGTTCCGGACTGCGCGATCGCGACATGACGTAGCGCGCCGGATCGCGCGGGTCGCGCACGCTCGCGTGGCCGAAGGCGTCGACCACGCCCTCGTTCGCGAGAATGCGGTTCGCGGCGACGAGCCGCCGGAATTCGACCCGGTCATCGACGGAACCGGTTTGCGCGGCAAGGCGGGCCAACGGCATGACGTTGACGGACCCGGCGGCCAATGCGGCCGTAACCATCCGGCGCCGCGTCCAGGGTCCAGGCTCGGACATGGGCTTCTCCCCGGCCATATCGGCCGTTAGCGGCGTCATGATACTTTAGGCGCCGTCGAACCGGAGCCGACCGCCGCCGATCGAGGCGATCCCGGATGTCGACCCTGCATCGCTGACCGTCGCGTATGGATCAACACGAGTGACGATTCCGCATGGATGAAGAGGCAAGGCGCATCGCCGAACGATTCGGCATGACGCCGCACCCGGAAGGCGGCTGGTTCCGCGAAGTCTGGCGTTCGTCGCTCGAGGTCGAACATCCCGCCATGCCGGCCGGGCGAACGGCGCGGCGCTGCGGCGGAACGCTGATCTACTTTCTGCTCGGGAAGGGCGACTTCTCCGCGTTTCACCGCGTCCGGTGGACCGACGAGATATGGCACCTGTATGCCGGCGGGCCGCTGGAACTGCACGTCATCGACGACGCCCGCCGCCATACCATGCAATTGCTCACGACCGACCTCGAACGCGGCGAGCCGACGGCGCTCGTCGCCGCCGGAAACTGGCAGGCCGCGCGACTCGTGACTGACGCGCGCTGGGCGTTCGGCGGCTGCACCGTGGCGCCGGGCTTCGAGTTCGACGACTTTGAAATGCCGCCGGCCGAAACGCTGATCGCCGAGTACGGCGAGCATGCCGCGATCATCCGCGAGCTGACGCGGGAACCTGCGTCGGCATGATCGCCGCATGACCGCCAAATCGCGCTGCGATTTCGAGCAACTCTTCGCAGGAACATGACTTTTTGGGCATTTTTCGGCTGCGAACGGTGGCCAAGCGACTGAAATCGTTATACGCTCGGCGTCGCGCTTCGCTGTTAAGCGCACGCCTGTGGTGGGAGGGGAGATGCGGATGACGAGAGTGGCCATCCTCGCGATGGCGCTGATGGCGGGATCGGTTTGCGTCGGCATCGCATCGGCGCAGGATGCAAGCGGCAATTTCCCCAAACCCGCCGGGCTCGTGCCGGCAGTCGAGTTCTGGACCCGGGTCTACACCGAGGTCGGTACCGACGCGGGCTTCATCCACGATTCCGAAAATCTGGCCGTCGTCTACGAATCCGTCGATGTCTCCTCGAGTTCCGCGCAACGGCGCAGGATCGTCCGCAACCGGACCGACCACTATCGCGGGATCCTGACCTCGCTCGGGCGCGGCAAGCGCACGGACCTGAGTACGGAAGAAGCCCGCGTTCTGGCGCTGTGGCCTGCCGACGTGAGCGACGCCGAACTCAGGGCGGCGGCCGGGCGGCTGCGTTTCCAGCTCGGCCAGGCGAACCGCTTCCGCGCGGGTCTCGTCCGCTCCGGACGTTGGCGGTCTTACATCGAAACGGTCCTCGACGACCGGGGGCTTCCGCGCGAGCTGGCCGTGCTGCCGCACGTGGAGTCGTCGTTCGATCCGACCGCCTATTCGCACGCCGGCGCCGCCGGCATGTGGCAGTTCACGCGCTCCACCGGACGCCGCTACATGCGCATCGATCACATCGTCGACGAGCGCCGGGATCCGTTCCTGTCGACCCATGCCGCGGCCCGGCTGCTCGAGGACAATTACGCCGTCATTCAGACCTGGCCGCTCGCGTTGACCGCGTACAACCACGGGCTCGGCGGGATGCGGCGCGCCGTCAGACAGGTAGGCACGCGCGATATCGACGCGATCGTGCGCGAATACAACGGCCGCAGCTTCGGCTTCGCTTCACGGAACTTCTATACCGCCTTTCTCGCGGCGCTCGAAGTCGACACCAATGCCGAGCGCTACTTCGGGCCGATCGAATTCGATCCCCCGGCCGACCTCGTGCTCGCGAGCTTGCCCGACTATGTGGAAGCGCGCGACCTGAGCCGGGCGCTGAACATGGGCCTCGCCGATCTCAGGCGCTTGAATCCGGCGCTTGCGGACACCGTATGGGAAGGCGACAAGTACGTTCCGCGCGGTTTCGAACTGCGTCTGCCGAGAACGCCGGACGCGGACCCGCGCACGCTGCTCGCGAGCCTGCCGCCCGAAGCGCGCTACGCGGCCCAGCGGCCCGACGAGTACCACCGGGTGTCAAGGGGCGAGACGCTCTCGGGCATCGCCGCGCAGTACCGCGTGAGTCTCGCCGCGCTCGTCAGGATGAACGGCCTGAACAACCGCAATTTCATCCGTGCCGGGCAACTCCTCACGCTGCCGACCGACGCCACGGCGTCGCAGGCGCCCGTGCTGGCGGCAAGTTTACCGCCGCCCGGGGCGGCTGCGGCGAGCGCACCGCAAGCGGCCGGCGGCGAGTACATCGTGCGCCGCGGGGACAGCATCGATCGCATCGCGAGAACCTTCGGCGTCGACGCAACGGCGTTGTCGCGGCTCAACGGCGTCAGCAACAGCAATCTGATCTTTCCCGGCCAGACGCTCAGGATTCCGACTGCCGATTCGGCGGCCGAGCCGCCGGCGCTCGCTGTCGTCGCGGCGGCGGAGGACGGGGGCGGGCAAGCGCAGGCCGACGAGGCAGCGCAGGCTGATGCCGTGGCGGTTGTCGCAGCGGCCGAAATCGAGGTCGCGGCGGCCGTTGCGCCTGCCGATTTGGAGTCGCCGGAGTTCGTCGGTCCGCCGATCCTCGCCGCGCTTGACTCGGATGCGGACGAAGAGGCCGCGAGCAACGCGCTCGACAGCCTGCAGGCCACGCTCGCGGCGGACCCGAGCGACTACGCCGTCGGCGCCGACGGCACGATCGAAGTGCAGGCGCGCGAAACGCTCGGTCACTACGCGGACTGGCTCGAGATCAGGACCCAGCGCCTGCGCGACATCAACGGGTTGAGGTTCGGACAGGCCGTGATGCTCGGAAATCGCATCGCGCTCGATTTCTCCACGGTCGATCCGGATGTCTTCGAGCAACGCAGGGTCGCCTGGCAGCAGGCGCTGCAGGAGTCGTTCTTCGCCGCCTGGCGCATCGCCAACGTCGAGGATCACGTCATCCGGTCCGGCGAGTCCTTGTGGCTGCTGGCCCAGAACCGGTACCGCGTGCCCGTGTGGTTGCTGCGCCAGTACAACCCCGATCTCGATCTCGATCTCGTGGTGCCGGGCACGGTCGTGAAGTTCCCGAGGCTCGAGCCGATCGCGGGCTGATCGTCCGCGTGCGCCCGCCGCGGTTTCAAGTCGCCCCGAAAGCGGATAGTCTGCGCGGATGAACCTGCCTGCGAGGTTTTCACCGACGCTCGCGCGCGCGGCTGTCTGGGCTGCGCTCGCGTTACTCTGTGCGTGCGGAGAGCCTTCGGCCACGGGCACGAGTGCTTCGGTCGCGGGCGGCGCGCGCGAACTCACGATCGCGTCGAATCCGGCCGGAACGCATTCCTATACGGTTGCCGGCGGCCTCGCCCGCGTTCTGCAGGAAGAGCAGGGCGTACGCGCGACGATACGGCCGTTCTCCGGCTCCTCCGTGTACCAGCCGATGCTGCACCGCGGCGAGATCGCGCTGGGGCTCAACACGGGCATCGATTCCTATGTCGCCTATCGCGGTCTGCCGCCCTACGAGAACGCGATGCCGAACCTGCGGCTGCTCGGGATGATGTTTCCGCTCAGGATCATGTACATGGTGCGTGCGGATTCCGGGTTGCGCTCGATCGAGGATCTGCGCGGCCGGCGCGTCGTGGTGACCTTTCGCGCGAATGCGGCGCTCGAGCAACTGCATCGCGGCATCCTCGCGACGGGCGGACTGACCGTCGACGACGTCGAGTCCATGACCGTTGCGGGTCTGCCCGAAGCCATGCGCATGCTCGCGGAAGGCCGCGCCGACGCGGTGCCGACGGGGATGAACACGGCTCTGAGCATGCAGGTCGATTCCACGCTGCCCGGCGGAGTACGTTACCTGACGATGGGGCAGGACGAAGCGCGGCTCCCTGAAACCATGCCGGGTGTGCGCATAGTCACCGCGCTGCCCGACGAGACCACTTCGGGGGTGGAAGGCCCGACCCGGGTCTCCTGGGTCCCGGATTATCTCAACACCGGCATCCACATGTCCGACGACGACGCCTATCGGATCATCAGGACGATTCACGAGAACTGGGAAGAACTGCGCAGCGCCTATGTGCAGATGAGGACGACCCCGGCCGAGGCCGTGGCGCCGGGGGACAATCTGCACCCCTACCATCCGGGCGCCGTGCGCTATTTCCGCGAAGCGGGGCTCTGGACCGAAGCGCACGAAGCTAATCAGGCGCGCGTTCTGGCTCAGTAGGGGTGTTGCGGGGAGTCGCACTGCGGGCCGCTTGAAACACGCCGTGAATGCATCCCTGTAGGCTCCGCGCGCGCATCCCTGCGCGTTCTGGGTCGGTAGCGGGGTGCGGGAAGGCGTATGACCCGGCGCTTGAGACACGCGGTGAATACATCCCTGTACGCTCCGCGCGCGCATCCCTGCGCGCGAGGGTCTCAAGCGCCGGGTCATACGCCTTCCCTTGGTCCGCGGTGGGGTTGGGGGCGGTTGAAGTAGGGCAGCGAGTGGGCTGCCGGGCCTGTCAGTTGCTGTCGTGGCGGCGTTGCAGGGCCGTCTCGCGGCCGTCGCCGGTCGGTTGGTACCAGACCGTGAAGTCGTCGATTGCGGCGCGGACCTGACCGAGCGGATCGTCGCCGTCGAGTTCGAAGGCGTTGAACCCCGTGCGCAGCATGAAATGCAACTGTTCGCGCAGGACGTCGCCGACGGCGCGCAGTTCGCCCTCGAATCCGAAGCGCTCGCGCAGCATGCGTGCGTAGGAATAGGCGCGGCCGTCCCTGAACGCCGGGAATTCGAGCGCGACGACGGCGAGCCGGTCCAGATCGTCCGCGATCAGTTCCGGCGATTCATCGCTCCTGAGGCGCACGCCGAGCGCTGTCCCGCGCCGCGAGAGCTCCTCGCCGTGGGTTCGCCATTGGTCGAGATGCACGATGACCGGGCCTTCGGCGGGAATCTCGCCGCCTTCGGGCACGTACGTGAATGGATCCTCGATGAGCGCGTTGTTCTTGACCAAGCTCGTCATGCGGCCTTTTTGACTGCGTACACGGCTTCCTTGAACGGCGCGATGCCGACTCGCCGGTAGGTGTCGAGGAAGCGTTCGCCGTCTTGGCGCAGGTCCATGTACACCTCGACAATGCTTTCGATTGCGATCGGCACGTCGGCCTGCGGCAAGGCCGGCCCAAGGCGGTCGCCGAGCGACGCGTTCTGGTCCGACGAGCCGCCGAGCGTGAGCTGGAAGAATTCCTTGCCGCGCTTGTCGACGCCGAGAATCCCGACGTGCCCGACGTGGTGGTGGCCGCAGGCGTTCATGCAGCCTGAGATGTTGATCGTGAAGTTGCCGATCGCCGCGAGCCGGTCGACGTCGACGAAGTGATTGCTGATGTCCTGAGCGATCGGAATCGAGCGTGCATTGGCGAGCGCGCAAAAGTCGAGCCCCGGGCAGCAGATCATGTCGGTCAGCGCGCCGATGTTGGGTGTGGCGAGTTCGAGCGCCGAGAGCGCATGCCAAAGTTCGTGAAGCTCGCTCTGCTTGACGTCGACGAACACGAGGTTCTGGCGATGGTTGACCCTGATCTCGCCGAGGCTGTAGCGGTCCGCGAGATCCGCGAGAGCGTCCATCTGGTCGGCGGTGATGTCCCCGGGCGCCTTGCCGGGCGGCTTGAGCGAGATGTTGACGATGGCATAGCCCGGCACCTTGTGCTCGTCGACATTGCCGCTCAGCCAGCGATCGAAATCCGCATCGGCGCCTCTCAGCGCGTCGAGTTCGGCCGTGGAATCCTCGAGAGTCTCGTACTCGGGCGGCGCGAAGTAGGCTTCGATACGCTCGATCTCCTCGCGCGGGACCTTGAGTGCGCCATCCCGGATACGTTCCCATTCGGCGTCGACGAGTTCGCGATAGCGGTCGATGCCCATCTGGTTGACGATGATCTTGATCCGCGCCTTGTGAATGTTGTCGCGGCGCCCGTGCATGTTGTAGACCCGCAGGATCGCCTCGACATACGACAGGATGTGTTCGGGCGCCACCCAGTCGCGAATCGTGTGGGCGATCCAGGGAGTCCGGCCGAGACCGCCGCCGACGAGCACCTCGAAGCCCATCTGACCGGCGTCGTTGGCGTGCATCCTGAGGCCGATATCGTGCACGGCGACGGCGGCGCGGTCGTTCGGCGAACCCGTGACCGCGATCTTGAATTTCCTCGGCAGATACGAGAACTCCGGGTGAAGCACGGAGTACTGGCGCAGGAGTTCGCAATAAAGGCGCGGATCGGCGAGCTCGTCCTTCGCGCGGCCCGCGTACTGATCCGAAGTGATGTTGCGCACGCAGTTGCCCGACGACTGGATCGCGGTCACTTCGACCTCGGCGAGGTCGGCCAGGATATCGGGCGTGTCCTCGAGCTTGACCCAGTTGTACTGGATGTTCTGCCGGGTCGTGAAATGCCCGAAGTCGCGGTCGTAGGTCCGCGCGATGTGCGCGAACATGCGCATCTGCCGGGACGACAGCGTGCCGTAGGGGACGTTCACGCGCAGCATGTAGGCGTGAAGCTGCAGATACAGCCCGTTCATGAGCCGCAGCGGCTTGAACTGGTCTTCGTTGATCTCGCCGGACAGGCGCCGCGCCACCTGGCGGCGGAACTGCGCGATTCGCTCGGCGACCAGCTTGTGGTCGAATTCGTCGTAGCGATACATCGGTCTTACTCGCCGGGTGCTGCCGCGAGGAGGTCGGTTCGTACGGACGGGCCGAAGGCGCGGATCTCTTCCCGGTATACCGCCGGCCGCAGCCGGCCACCGTCGCTCGTCACCTCGATCAGGTACGGATCGATGACGATGCAGTTGTCCTCGTCGGTCTTCGCGAGCGCCAGGAGTCGATCCTCTTCGGCATCCGCCTCGATGAGGACGCCGTCGTCGATGCGTTCGACCCAGCGTCGATCGTCGGCGAGAAAGACAGTGAGGCCGTCTTCGAGCCGGTTGGCGATGATCATCTGTGGCATCGGCGACACCTCGCGTGTGGCGGCATCTGCGCTACATGCGCCGGACCGCCAATTCTATACCCGCGGCAGGGTGCTCCGGCAGGGATCGCTCAGACCGATTTATCAAAAAGATATGAGAAAAACTTAAGACGCTACTGGCGCCCGCGGGACGCCCTCAGCCGTCGGCGGCGCCCCATTGCCTGCGGTGGGCGGCCTGGGCGGCGCTCTGAATCGGGGCGTGGCGCTTGCTCAGCAGCAGCGAATCGGGCGAACAGATACGGGCTCGGAGCAGCCCAAGATCGGTGGCGGCGTCGAACAGGCTCGGATACCAGCGTTTCCATCCGGGCAGCAGTTGTTCGACTTGTTGGCGCAGGGTCATCGGGTCGGAGCCGACATCCAGATGGACGTATTCCGGTACGGAGTCAATCTATACGAGCCCATCGGTGGTGGCAACGAACCCACTCGCTCCGGGGTTCGATCGAGCGGCGCGGCTGCCAGTCGTTCACGGCAACCGCAGCAGGCTACAG
This sequence comes from Gammaproteobacteria bacterium, assembly GCA_022826245.1. GTDB lineage: Bacteria > Pseudomonadota > Gammaproteobacteria > Steroidobacterales > Rariloculaceae > Rariloculus. The sequence goes on along the minus strand of JAJDVG010000029.1, from coordinate 43,575 downwards.
GAAAATTCAGATACCCGAGCTTGACGCGTGCCGCGCGGCCATCGACCATTGGAGCATCGGTCCGACTACCAAAGGTGGCTGCCCAGATGCTGTTCGGCGAGATCATGCGGGTCGCTTTGCAGTCGATCCAGGCGAACCTGTTCCGGGCGATCCTCACGATGCTCGGCATCATCATCGGCGTCGGCGCCGTGATCACGATGCTTGCGGCTGGCGCCGGCGCCCAGCAGCGGATCGACGAGCAGATCGCGGCGTTGGGTTCCAATATCCTGTCGATCAACGCGTCCCGCTTCCTGATGCGGGGCATTGCGCGCGATCAGGCGACTCTCGAGGTCGACGATGCTTTCGCCCTTGCGGCCGATGCGACCTACATCGATGCGGTCGTACCCGAAATCCAGAGCCGCGGTCAGCTCAAGTTCGGCAATAACAACACCAACGTCCGGATAACCGGCACGACGTCCAACTACGGCGAGGTCTTCAACTACGGCCTCGCAGCGGGGCGTTTCTTCACGGAAGGGGAGGACGAGGCGAGGCAACGTGTGATCGTGCTCGGCTCCGATGTGCCGCAGGATCTCGAAGCCGAAATCGATGCGCTCGTCGGGTCCAGCCTGACCGTCAACAGTCAGCCCTTCCTGATCGTCGGCGTCCTCGAGAGCATCGGCAGCGGTTTTGGCAGCCGCAGTCCGGACGACATGGCGTTTGTCCCGCTGCGCACGGCCGAGCAGCGTCTGTTCGGCCGCGAGGAACTGGAGAACATCAGCGCTCGAGTCCGCGACGGCGTTCAGCTCGAGCGCGCCATGGTCGATATCGAGCGCGTGCTCAGGCGCGAGCACAAGATCATGCCGGGGGAACCGAACGACTTCGCGATCATCGACCGGCGCGAGTTTCTCGATACCCAGCAGGAAGCTCAGCAAACGTTCACCGCGCTTCTGGCGAGCATCGCCGGCGTAAGCCTGCTCGTCGGCGGCATCGGCATCATGAACATCATGCTCGTGAGCGTGACCGAAAGAACCCGCGAGATCGGCATTCGCATGGCGCTCGGCGCGACGCGCGGCACGATCCTGCTGCAGTTCCTCGTCGAATCGGTCACCCTGTGCATTTTCGGCGGGCTGCTCGGCGTCGGTCTCGGCGCCGGCGCCGCGTCGCTGCTGTCGAGGTTCGCGGGCTGGGAGACTTTCGTGTCGCCGGAGTCGATCGTGCTGGCGTCGGTTTTCAGCGTCGGCGTGGGGCTCTTTTTCGGTATCTGGCCGGCGCGCCGGGCGGCCCGGCTCGACCCGATCGAGGCGCTGCGCTACGAGTAGTCCCCGCTGAACGAAAAACGCTTCATCAAGGGACGCGGTTCGGTGTCGAATCCGGCTGGCAGGTTCGACAAGACGATACACGCTTCCTTTGACGACGGCTGGGAACAACCGGCGGACGAGTCCTTCCCGTCGCCCGATCCCCGCACGGAGTTCTTTCAGGACCTCACCAGGAAGATCATCGCGACCAACCGGTCGCCCGACATCCCCTTCGACCGGTCGATCAACCCCTACAAGGGCTGCGAGCACGGCTGCATCTACTGCTACGCCCGCCCCACCCATGCGTACCTGGACCTGTCGCCCGGGCTCGACTTCGAGACGAGGATATTCGTCAAGACCGAGCCGGTGACGAGGCTTCGGGAAGCCCTCGAGGCGCCCGGCTACCGCTGCGAAACGATCGCCATGGGCACCAACACCGATCCTTATCAGCCGGGGGAAAAGCGCCACCGCGTGACACGCCGGATTCTCGAAACGCTGCTCGAGTACCGCCACCCGGTGAGCATCACCACCAAGGGCAGGCTGATCCTGCGCGATCTGGACGTGCTCGGCGAGTTGGCCGCCATGGGGCTTGCGAGCGTCGCGGTCAGCGTCACTACCCTCGACGATGAGCTCAAGGCCAGGCTCGAACCGCGCACCGCGTCGCCGCGGACACGGCTGCGGATGGTGCGCGAACTGGCCGGCGCCGGCATTCCGGTGGGTGTGATGATGGCGCCGGTGATTCCCTTCATCAACGACAACGAGATTGAAGATGTCGTGGCCCGCGCGGCGGACGCCGGCGCCGCGTCCATGAATTACATCATGCTGCGGCTGCCGTTCGAGGTGAAGGAGCTGTTCGCCGAATGGCTTGCCGAGCACTACCCGCTCAAGGCCGAGCATGTCATGAACCGGATTCGGGACATGCATGGCGGCAAGGCCTATCGCGCCGAATGGGGGACGCGAATGCGGGGTCGGGGACCTTACGCGAAGCTGGTCGCCGAACGCTTCGGGCTGGCCCGCCGCAGACACGGCCTGGAAGACTCGCGGCTGCCGGCGCTCAGGACCGATCTGTTCCGCCGTCCCTTCGAACAGCGCGGTTTGCTTTAGGCGACGTCAGCGGATGAAGCCGGCGCTCTCGAGCTTGATGACGATGCGGTGGGCGACGAGATCGGGCGTCAGATCGGAGGTATCGACCGACATCTCTGCGTTCTCGGGAACCTCGTACGGGTCGCTGATACCGGTGAACCCCTTGATCAGGCCGGCGCGCGCTTTCGCGTAGAGGCCCTTGCGGTCGCGCTGCTCGCAGACCTCGAGCGGGGTTGCGACGTGAATCTCGATGAAACCGCCGTGCGGTTCGATCATTTCGCGCACGCGCCGACGCGTTTCGGCGTAAGGCGCGATCGGCGCGCAGATCGCGATGCCGCCGCTCTTCGTGATCTCGCTCGCGACGTAGCCGATCCTGAGGATGTTGAGGTCGCGGTGCTCCTTGGAGAAGCCGAGTTCGCTCGAAAGATGCTTGCGCACCACGTCGCCGTCGAGCAGGGACACCTGCCGTCCGCCCATCTCCATGAGCTTGACCATCAGCGCGTTGGCGGCCGTCGATTTTCCGGAACCGGAGAGCCCCGTGAAGAAGACGGTAAAGCCCTGCCGGTGCCGGGGCGGGTGCGTGCGCCTGAGCTCGGCCACGACTTCGGGGAACGAGAACCACTCGGGAATCGCGAGCCCGTCGCGCAGCCGGCGCCTGAGTTCGGTCCCCGAGATGTTGAGCGTGCGGGTGCCTTCGCCGATCTCGTCCTGCGGCAGGTAGCGAGCCCGATCCTCGACGTAGACCACGTTTCTGAATGGGACCATCGAGATGTCGAGCTCCTTCTCGAACTCGGTCATGAGCCGCTGCGCGTCGTAGGGGCCGTAGAAGGGCTTGCCGTCCCGTCCGGCTCCGGGTCCCGCGTGGTCGCGGCCGACGATGAAGTGCGTGCAGCCGAAATTCTTGCGGATCAGCGCGTGCCAGGCCGCTTCGCGCGGGCCGGCCATGCGCATGGCGAGCGGCAGCAGGCTCAGCATCGTCGTCTGCTCCGGATAGTGCGGCAGCAGGTGTTCGTAGCAGCGCACGCGCGTGAAGTGATCCACGTCGCCGGGTTGCGTCATGCCGACGACCGGGTGGATCAGCAGGTTGGCTTCGGCTTCCCGGGCCGCGCGAAAGGTCAGTTCCTGGTGCGCGCGGTGCATCGGGTTGCGCGTCTGAAACGCGACCACGCGCCGCCAGCCGAGTTTCCTGAAGCGCTCGCGCAGCTCCCGCGGGTCGTCGCGCAGGTGCTTGAAATCATAGTGCGTCGGCATCTCGACGCCCCTGAGGCGCCCGCCGAGGTAGACGCCGTGTGTGCGATTGAGCAGGTGATCGACGCCCGGATGCGTGTCGTCGACGGTGCCGAACACCGAGCGTGCTTCGCGTTCGAAGTCCGGACGGAAGATGCTCGAAAGCTCCATTGTCGCGATCAGGACGCCTTCGGCGTCGCGCAGCGCGATCGTGTCGCCTTCCCTGAGCGGCGCCGCGAACCGCTCGTCCACGTCGAGCGTGATCGGAATCGGCCAGAACACGCCGCTGGCAAGCCGCATGTCGGCCAGTACGCGGTCGTAGTCGGCTTCACCGAGAAAGCCGTCGAGCGGGGAGAACGCGCCGTTGAGCAGCAGTTCGAGGTCGCAAAGCTGACGCATCGTGAGGTCCCACGACGGCAGATCGCGAGCGCGCGCCTTCTCGGCGGCGGCTTCGCTCGCCGGCAGATAGCAGTTCTGCAACTCCCCTCCATGGGGTTCCTTGAACGCTCCCATATTCGTTCTCGCTTCTCCGGATAAGCTGGACCGACCGAACCGGCGCTGTGCGGCGTGCGAGCCGCGACCTCGGCGCTACCTTGCTAAGCCGTGTGCCGTTGCTCGATGTACTGTGCCGCCGCGTGGATACCGGCCGCGTTGATGGCGGGCAGGTATTTTGCCTGAGCGCCAGCCGATTTCAATGATTTGAGGACAATGCTGCCGAGGTTCGGGCGCTTGCTCGCGGGCTCGTCGCCCTTGCCGATGCCGCCGCCGAGTTCGACGATCGTGTCGACGCCGGACTCGATGGTCACCCGCATGCAGTCGACCCAGAGCACCGGGTTGAAAAGTTGAAAGAACAGGCGTGAGCGGATGGCTTCAGGCGCGTCGACGTGCAGCGTGCCCGTGTAGTTCGAGGGCACGTCGAGCTCAAGTCCGGCGAAATCGGTCGCCTCGAGTACGCCGCGAAATTCTTGCGCCGCCCGCACCATTAACCAGGTATGGAAAGCGCCTTCGGTGTTGAGCGGGATGGCGCGCTTGCGCGGGTGCGCGCCCGCCATGTCTTCTGTCAGCGCGGCGAGATCCTGCCCGCGGCCGGCGATTACCGTCTGGTCGGGCAGATTGCAGCCTGCGATTTCACAGAAATGCCTGCCGGCGAGCGCCGTCGCCGTTTCGCGATCGAGCGTCGTCGCGAGCATCGATCCCGTACCGAGTTCGCCCATCAGGCGGCCGCGTTCGCTGACGAGCCGCAGTGCATCCTCGAACGTCAGAGCCCCGGCGCAGACGAGCGCCGTGTACTCGCCGAGACTGTGCCCGGCCGCTACCGCGGGGCTCGCCGCGGAGCCGATCAGGCTCCTGAGCGCTTCGCTGCATGCGACTTCGTGCGTCAGCAGTGCCGGCTGCGTGAACCGCGTCCTGTCGAGCTCGCCGCGCGGATCCTCGAAACAAAGCTCGACCATGTCGTAGCCGACGATCTCGCTGGCCCGCTCGAAGATCTCGCGCGTGCCCGGGAATTCGGCCACGAGATCCGAGCCCATGCCCCGGTACTGCGAGCCCTGGCCGGGGAAGATACAGGCGATGTTGCTGCTGGACACTGATTGAGTCACCGTCTGGACGGACGCGGCAGGATAAGCCGCACCGTCCCGCCGCTCAAGCGGTGGCCCGACCCGCCGACGCGTCGCGAGGGAGCCGTGGCCGCGCAGCGCTGCCGGCCCGTTCGTCGACACCGAGCAGCAACACGAGCCCGACCACCAGCAGCACGAGCACGACGCTCACGCCGACGCGCTGCGAGCCCGACAGCTCCGTCAGGATGCCGAGCAGCAGCGGTCCGATGAATGCCGTGAGCTTCCCCGAGAAGGCGAAGAAGCCGAAGAACTCGTTCTCCTTCTCGTGCGGTACGAACCTGCCGAGCAGGGAACGGCTGGCCGCCTGGTTCGGTCCGGCGAAGATGCCGATCAGGATTCCCGACACCCAGAACAGCGCCTCGCTGGTCGTGACGATCGCGAGCGCCGTCGCGGCGATGAGCCCGAGCAGCGACACCACGATCGTCCGCTTCGCGCCGACCCGGTCGTCGAGATAGCCGAAGGCGATCGCGCCGACACCGGCGAACACGTTGACCACGATGCCGAAGATGAGGACCTGCTCGAGGCTGAAACCGAACGCGCCGGCCGCGTAGATGCCGCCGAAAGCGAATATCGTGACGAGTCCGTCGTTGTAGACGAGCCGGGCGATCAGAAAACGCACGATCTGGGAGTATCTGCGAATCTCGACGAATGTTTGCCTGAGCTGAGCATAGGCGTCGCGGACGACGCGACCCGCGCCGGAGACCCGTGAGCGGTCCTCCCGGACCCAGAAGAACAGCGGCAGGCTGAACAGCAGAAACCAGACCGCGACAAGCAGGTTCGTGGCCCGGATGTTCTCGCCGGCCTCCGTCGAGAACCCGAACCACGGCGTCTCCGGCTGCACGAGCGTCACGAGCGCGACCGCAAGTGCCGCGAGCCCGCCGATGTAGCCGAGCCCCCAGGCCCAGCCGGATACCGTACCGATCCTCTCGCGCGGAGCGATGTCGGGCAGGAAGGCGTTGTAGAACACGGTGCCGAGTTCGAAGGCGACGTTCGCGATGACGACGAGCGAGAGCGCGGCAACGACCTGTCCGGGCAGCACGGTGTAAAGCGCGGCCGTCGCGCCGGCGCACACGAGCGTCGCGACGAGCACGAACAGCTTCCGGTAGCCGCCGCGGTCGGCCAGCGCGCCGAGCGCGGGCGAGACGGCCGCTACGGTCAGCGCCGTGATCGTGATGCCGCGCGACCATAAGGCCGTGCCGGTGACGCTGTCGCTGGCGATGGCTTCGGTGAAGTACGTCGCGTAGACGAACGTGACGATCAGTGTCGTGAAGGGCGAGTTGGCGAAGTCATAGAGCGCCCACGACCATATCGTGCGCCGCGACGCGCCGTCCTGAGCGTTGATGCCGGTCACGCTGCAGTCGCCGGGGAGTGCGGCCGAACGGGGCGCGGGAATACGGGGATGCGCGTCAGCATGGCCTAAAGCAGGGGATCGTTCCCGAAACGCGCCTTCCAGGCGGGGATTGCTTCGGTATTGTAGACGTGTTCGGGCACTTTGCCGCGCAGCGCCGAAAGCACGGCGTCCGTCGCGAGGCCGACGGCCGCGGCCGGACCGCCGCCGGTATTGGCCGCGGTCATGTGCGGACTCAGGATGATCTTGTCGGCGAGGCCGAGGAGTCGCGCATCAGCGGGGGGCGGTTCTTCGGGCAGGACGTCCAGAGCCGCGCCGGCGAGCGTGTTCGCTTCGATCGCGTCACAAAGTGCGTCGGCGTCGACGACTGCGCCGCGCGCGGTATTGATCAGCAGCGCCGCCGGTTTCATGCGCGCCAGTGCATGGGCGTCAATGAGTCCGCGAGTCTCCGGCGTGAGATTGCAGTGCAGGGTGACGATGTCGGCTTCCTCGAGCAGGGTGTCCAGATCCACCCTGCGGGTACCGTGCTTCGCGAAGACGCTGGCGTCGACATGGGGATCGCAGGCCAGAAGCCGCATCCGCCACGGCGCGAGCAGGTCGGCCACGCGACCGCCGATCCGCCCGAGCCCCACGATGCCGACGGTCAGGCCCCGGTAGCCGTCCTCGCGGGCGCCGAGATAACGCCCCTGCAGTTCCGGCGCGCGCCAGCGGCCGGCCTTGACCTGGCGATCGCGTTCCCGGAGCTTCTTGAGGAACGCGAGCATGAACGCAAGCGTGCCTTCCGCGACGCCGCCCCAGTTGGCCTCGACGGGACTGTGCGTCACGAGGATGCCGAGTTCCGTTGCCGCGTCGACATCGATGTCGTCGACGCCGATCGTGTACCTGGCGACGATTCTGAGCGAGTGCAGGGCGCCGAGCAGTTCGCGGTCCATGCGGCCGGCCAGGAACGTCGAGCCGAGCAAGGCATCGGCATTTCTTGCGAGTTTGGAGCACTCCCGGCGCGGAAGCTTGCCGTCGGAAACTTCGACCTCGCAGCCCGCAGCGGACATGCGCCGGTGCGAGTCGCCCGATACGTCGACGGCCCTGTAGACGAAAACGCGCGGACGCCTCAAGGCGCCGGATTCTTCACATCCCGCCGGCGATCGAGTTGTAAAGCCCCGTCAGGAACCGCTCCGGATCGCCCCAGCGCTCGTCCAGATCCGCCGTCGGCGCTGCGGCGAGCACCTGTTCGAGCGTCATGCCCTGGTCGATGAGGTCCGAGACGCGCCCCTGGACATCGATGATCACGTCCACGAATTCCTGAACGTCGCTGGCGTCGGAGAGCACGCCGTGACCGGGCACGATGATCGTGTCGGGGCCGGCCATGTCGATCGCGAGCTGCAGGGCCTCGATGGTTCCTGCGGCCGATCCGCCGTTGTTGGTGTCGATGAAGCCGTAGCCGGTCGTGCGGAAGACATCGCCCAGGTGCAGCACGTCGGAGTTCCGGAAATAGATGTAGCTGTCGCCGTCGGTGTGCGCCGGCGGAACCTTGATGACGTCGATGACTTCGTCGTCGAGCTGAATCGTGGCCGTATCGGGGTAGGTCAGTATGGGCCGTGCGGCAGCCTCCGAGCCCGACTGAGTGAGTCTGAGCCGGACGTTGTCGTGCGCGACCACTGACACGCCCAGTGCGGCCAGATTGGCGTTGCCGCCGACGTGGTCGCCATGCACATGGGTGTTGATGACGAAGCGGATGTCGGCATCGCTAAGCGACGCAACGGCGGCGGCGATCCTGTCCGTCAGCGGCGCGAACTGGGAGTCCACGAGCACGACGCCGCTGTCGCCGAGCGACACGCCGATGTTGCCGCCGCGGCCCTCGAGGTAGTAGACGCTGCCGCGCACGTGGTGGGGAACGATCTCCACGGACGCAAAGTCATCGTTCTGGGCCAACGCGGCACCCGGCGCAAGTACGGCGAGGACCGGTAACAACATCAGTATCGAACTGCCTGGTTTCATCCTATTCACCTCTTTGAGACTTCACCGCCGCGTCTCGCCGGATGCACTGCACGCGACGGATGCACGGGGCCATAATACCATCGGCAGCGCCGGAATCAGCCGGCGGAGGGAACCGGTGTCAAAAGCCCCTGACATGGACGCGAACTGCGTAGAGCTTCAATCGACGTGGCATGCCGAGATTCCGATTGCGGCAGCGATGGGCGTCGAAATCGCGAGCTTCGCAGATGACGAACTTGCGGTCCGTGCCGGGCTCGATCCCAACATCAACGTGCACGGTACGGCGTTCGCCGGCAGCCTCTATGCAATCGCGGCGCTTGCGGGCTGGGGACTGGCGTGGCTCAAACTGCGCGACGTCGGCCTCGACCGGCGGATCGTGCTCGCTGAAGGGCGCATCGAGTATCTTAGAGCCGTCGCCGAAGACATCGTTTGCCGCTGCCGCTTCGATCCGCAGCTCCACGGTCCGAAGCTCGCCGCACTCGCACGGTCTTCGCGGACAACGCTGCGCCTGCACTGCGAGATTGACGCCGGGGGCGAACCGGCAGTTCGGTTCGAGGGGCTGTACGCGATCCGGAAGCGTTAGCCGGCGCATGGATCGGGACAGTTCGGGTCCCTGACCCGAACTGCTGTCGGCGGTCGTCAGGCACGCTGCATGGCAGTGCTTGTCCCGGCGTGGCACGGAGTTTTCGCCGGCTTGTCATGTCGCCAACGGGCACGCCACAATGACCTCGGCATTGACGCTACCGAATGACGGCGGATCAGAAGAGAGGTAAATACTGTGGGTGTATTGAAGAATTTCTGGACGGCACGTGTACTGATCATCGCCGGATTTCTCCTCGGCTGGAACAGCCTGAGCGCGACCGTCGGGCACTTGAGTAACGATCTTTTCCTGTTCGTCGAAGGCTCGCCGGTGGGCCAGGACCATAGCTGGCAGCACTTTCTGCGCGAGCTCGGCGGGGACTTCGGCGCGATGATTGCGATACTCGTCCTGATCTTCGCCGCGCCCGTGTACAGAACGCGCGTTACCTGGTGGGTCATGTTGATCCTGATGATCGGTTTCTATGCGCCGTTCTGGATCGGCATTCCGTTCGATCCGGCCTACGCGGCGCCGAACATGTCGGCGGAAATCAATCACCTCATGATGGCCATCCCGGCGCTCATCGGCTGCTTTCTCGCAAGGCGGCACTTTAGCGAGGGCGAACTGGCCTGACGCGACGGTAACGCGGCCACGGTTCCCGTCAGTGCAGGCAAGGTGTTTGAATTCGTTGCGTCGGCAACGTACACGCACGGTATCATAGCCGGCCAATTCGAACGACGAGCGAGCCGCACGATGCAAGACAAGACATGCCTGACAATAGCGTCGTTGGCGGCTATCGCGGTACCTGCCGTGGCGCAGACGCAGACCGCCGGTTTGCAGCCTCTCGAAGAGATCGTCGTGACGGCGACGCGCATCGAGACGACGCTCGCGCGCGTGCCGGCGGCGGTCAGTGTGGTCGGACAGGACGTCATCCAGCTCGGCCGGCAGCAGCTCGCGCTCGACGAGGCGCTGAGCCGCGTGCCCGGGCTGTTCCTGCAGAACCGTTACAACTTCGCCCAGGATCTCAGGATCGCAGTTCGCGGATTCGGCGCCCGAGCGAATTTCGGTATCCGGGGAGTCAAGATTCTCGTCGACGGCATTCCCGAAACGTTGCCGGACGGGCAAGGTTCGGTCGACAGCATCGATATCGGCGCCGCGAGCCAGATCGAAGTCCTCCGGGGACCCAGTTCGACGCTCTACGGCAACGCGGCGGGCGGCGTCATCGCGGTGACCACCGAACTCGCCCCGGAACGGCCGTTCACGGACCTTCGCCTGTCGGCCGGTGAGTACGGCTTCAGCAAGGTCCAGTTCAAGGCCGGCGGTCGCTCCGATCGGCTCGGCTACCTCGTGAGCCTGTCCGATTCGGAATACGACGGCTACCGGGAGCAGAGCAGGGCAGAGAACACGCAGCTCACCGCGCGGCTCGACTTCGACCTCGGCGAGGACCGCCAGTTCCTGACCGTCTTCAACCATACGGATCAACCGGTATCGGACGATCCCGGCGGCATCAACGCGGCGCAGGCCGCGAGCGCTCCGCGCACCGCGCGGGACCAGAACCTGAACTACAACGGCGGCGAAGCGCTCGAACAGACGCGCATCGGCTTCGTCTACAGCATGCCGCTCGGCGAAGGGCACGAGATCACGGCCCGCAACTACTACGCCTGGCGCGACTTCAACAACCGCCTGCCGTTCGGTTTCGGCGGCCAGGTCGAGTTCGACCGCTTCTTCATGGGCGGCGGGTTCACGTACAGCAATGAAGGAAGCTGGGGCGGACGACGCAACCGCCTGATCGTCGGTTTCGATTTCGACGAGCAGGACGACGATCGCCGGCGCTACATGAACAACCTCGGCACTCGCGGCGCACTGACGCTCGACCAGAACGAATCGGTCGGCAGCCGCGGCATATTCCTTCAGAACGAGCTCAATCTCAGCGACACCGTCGATCTGCGTTTCGGGATCCGCTACGACGAAATCGAGTTCGACGTCACGGACCGTTTTCTCGGCAACGGTGACGACTCCGGCAAGCGCAAGCTCGACGACGTGAGCCCGATGCTCGGTTTCTCCGCGGAACTCAGCGACAGCGTGAGCCTTTACGGCACTTGGTCGAGTGCGTTCGAAACGCCGACGACCACCGAATACAACAACCCCAGCGGTGGCGGCGGTTTCAATCCGACGCTCGAGCCGCAAACGGCCAGAAACCTCGAGTTCGGCCTGCGCGGATCGATTGCGAGCCGGCACCGTTACGAGGTCGCCGTATTCAACATCGAGGTCGACGACGAACTGATCCCGTTCGAAGTGCCGGGCAGTCCGGGCCGGGACTACTTCGTAAACGCCGGCGAATCGACGCGCGACGGCGTCGAGTTCTCGTTCACCGCGCAAGCAACCGACCGCTTGCGCGCGACGTTCAGCTACACGCACTCGGACTTCACGTTCAAGGAGTTCACGACCGAAAGCGGCCGCAGCTATGCCGGCAACACGATCCCCGGCACGGTCGAGGACCTCCTGTTCGGCGAACTCGAGTATCGGCATCCCAATGGCTGGTACGGGGCCGTGGACGCGATCCATATCGGCGATCAGTATGCCAACAACGCAAATAGCGCCGGCACCGATGCCTACACGCTCACGAACCTCAGGGTCGGCTTCGAGCGTGAGACCGAATCGCTCGTCATCTCGCCGTTCGTCGGCGTCAACAACATGTTAGACGAGACGTACACCGCAAACCTCAGGATCAATGCGTTTGGGGGCCGTTTCTACGAGCCCGGACCCGACCGGCACCTCTACGCCGGGGTCACGTTCCGTTTCCTTCGCTGATTTGCCGTTGGAGCGGGCCGGAGCTTGGGACGCCAGGCGCCGCCCGATGAATATCAACGCCACTTACGAGCGCCCGCAGCGACTCGGTGCGCCACGCGCGCTGGCGGTGCTGCTATCGCTCGTGGCCGCATGCGAGCGTGGCGGCGATACGCCGCCGCCGACCGACCCTGTACAGGCCGTGCAGGCGGAATTCGTCGGCGGTCAGGCCTGCGCGGGTTGTCACGCCGAGCAGACCGCAAGCTGGGCTGGCTCGCACCACGATCTCGCGATGCAGCCGGCGGGACCGGATACGGTGTTGGGTGACTTCGCGAACGCCGAAATCACGTACAACGGCGTAACCAGTGTCCTGTTCGAGCGCGACGGCCAGTACTGGGTAAGCACCGACGGTCCCGACGGCACGCTCGAGGAGTTCCGGGTCACCCACACCTTCGGCGTCGAACCGCTGCAGCAGTACCTGCTCGAGTTGCCCGACGGGCGCCGGCAGGCATCGGGCATCGCCTGGGACGCCCGGTCGGCGGCGCAGGGCGGGCAACGCTGGTTTCACCTGTACCCGGACGAGGCCGTCGATCACGAGGACCCGCTGCACTGGACCGGCATCTACCAGAGCTGGAACACGATGTGCGCGGAGTGCCACTCGACCGACCTCGAGAAGAACTACGACTCCGATGTGCCGGGTTTCGCGACGACATGGTCGAGCATCGATGTCGACTGCGAGGCCTGCCACGGGCCGGGTTCCGCTCATGTCGCCGCGCCAGAGGCGGCGCCTCTCGCGCTGCCGGCCGCCGCCCGCGCCTGGATCATGAACGAAGCGACCGGCGTCGCCGCACGCTCCGCGCCGCTCGATTCCGCCGCCGAGATCGAGGTCTGCGCCCGGTGCCACTCGCGGCGCGCCCAACTGAGCGACGACTTCGTGGCGGGCGACGCGCTGCTCGACGGCTTTCGCCCGTCGCTGCTCGACGAGGGTCTCTACCACGCCGACGGGCAGATCCTCGACGAGGTTTACGTCTACGGGTCGTTCCTGCAGAGCGCGATGCACGCGGCAGGCGTGACCTGCAGCGACTGCCACGATCCGCACAGCACGCGGCTGCGCGCGGATGCCGACGCCGTCTGCGGTACCTGCCATCTGCCGAGCACGTTCGCGGCGACGGAGCACCACAATCATCCCGAGGACGCCGCGCCCGGCTGCATCGACTGTCACATGCGCTCGGAGACCTACATGGTCGTCGATCCGCGCCGCGACCACAGTTTCCGCGTACCTCGGCCGGACCTGTCGCAGCGCGTCGGTGCGCCGAACGCCTGCAACGACTGCCATACGGACGAGTCCGCGTCCTGGGCGGCCGAGCGGGTCGCGGAATGGTTCCCGGGCGGCAGACACGCGGAATTTCACTACGGCGAAGCGATCCAGGCCGGCCGGACCTGGCAAGCCGATCGCGTCGCACTGCTCGAACGCGTCGTCAGCGATGCCGCGACGCCGGCGATCGTCAGGGCGACGGCCGTCTCGCTGCTCGGCGCCCAGATCGACGATTCGGTCATCGACCTCGTCGGCCTTGCGCTGCTCGACGACGACCCGCTCGTTCAGATTGCGGCGCTCGACGTCGTTGCACGCTTGCCCGAGAACCTGCGGATCGACTACGCGCAGCGCCTGCTCGATGCGCCGCTCATGGCGGTCCGGACCAGCGCCGCGCGCAGTCTCGCGGCGCTGCGTCCTCGGCTCGGCGCCCGGCGCCAGCAGGACCTCGACGCGGCGCTCGAGGAGTACGTTGCCGTGCAGCTATTCAACACCGACCGGGCGGAAGGGCACTACAACCTCGGCAGCCTCTACGACGAACTCGGTCGGCCCGGCGATGCCGAGCGGAGCTATCTTGCGGCGATCGATCGGGAACCGGCGTTCGCGGCGAGTTACGTCAATCTCGCCGATCTCTACCGCCGCGCGGGCCGCGAGGACGAGGCACAGGAGCTGCTTGCCGAGGCGATCGCAGCGATTCCCGAGGACGCCGGCTTACCGTTCGCGCTCGGGTTCTCGCTCGTCAGGGCGGAGCGGGAGCCCGAGGCGCTCGAACTCATCGAACGGGCGGCCGAACTTGCGCCTCGGGAGCCGTATTACGCGTACGCGCTCGGGGTTGGCTTGTACTCCGCCGGGGAGCCGGAACGCGCGCTCGCACTGCTTGGCGAGGCGCACGAGCGGTTCCCGGGTTACCGTGACATCCTGTTCGCGCTCGCGACGATGCACCGCGACGCCGGCGGCATCGACGAGGCTCTCGACTACACGCGGCGCATGCTCGAGCTCTCCGCTGCCGACGCGGACGCTCGGGCGCTACTGGGCGAACTGCAGAGTATCGCGCGCGAGTAGGGGGGCTCCGCGCCCGCTCACATCATTCCCCCCTCAACTCACTCCCCCCCTCAACCCGAGCAGACACGAAGGTATTCGGGGGAACCGATGCGATCAGTCGCTACGCGTTGGTTTAGTAGTGGATGACGGAGCGGATGCTTTCGCCCTCGTGCATGAGGTCGAAGGCGTGGTTGATCTCGTCGAGGCCCATCGTGTGGGTGATCATCTCGTCGACCTTGATCTCGCCCTGCATGTACTGCTCGACCATGCCGGGGAGCTCGGTGCGGCCCTTGACGCCGCCGAAAGCGCTGCCGCGCCAGACGCGTCCGGTCACGAGCTGGAAGGGCCGCGTGGCGATCTCCTGGCCGGCCCCGGCGACGCCGATGATCGTCGACTCGCCCCAACCCTTGTGGCAGCACTCGAGCGCCGCGCGCATGAGATTGACGTTGCCGACGGCTTCAAATGAGTAGTCGACGCCGCCGTCGGTGATGTCGACGATGACATCCTGGATCGGATCGTCGTAGTCCTTCGGATTGACGAAGTCGGTCGCACCGAGTTGGCGCGCCATTTCTTCCTTGTCGGGATTGATGTCGATCGCGAGGATGCGTTCGGCTTTCGCCATGACCGCGCCCTGGATGACGCTGAGCCCCACGCCGCCGAGGCCGAAGACGGCAACGGTGGAGCCGGGCTCGACCCTGGCCGTTTTGAGTACGGCGCCGATGCCTGTCGTGATGCCGCAGCCGAGCAGGCACACCGACTCGAGCGGCGCTTTCTTGCTGACTTTCGCGAGCGAAATCTCCGGCAGCACGGTGTATTCGGAGAACGTCGAGGTGCCCATGAAGTGCAGCACCTGCTTGCCGCCGCGGGAGAAGCGGCTCGTGCCGTCCGGCATCACGCCTTGTCCCTGCGTGGCGCGGACGGCTTGGCACAGGTTCGTCTTGCCGGACGTGCAGAACTTGCACTCGCGGCACTCCGCCGTATAGAGCGGGATGACGTGATCGCCGACTGCGACGCTCGTCACGCCCGGACCGACTTCCTCGACGATCCCGCCGCCCTCGTGGCCCAGAATGACAGGAAACGCGCCTTCCGGATCTTCGCCCGACAGGGTGAAGGCATCCGTGTGACAGACGCCGGTGGCAACAATGCGAACCAGGGCCTCACCCTGCTTCGGGCCTTCGACGTCGACTTCCTCGATGGTTAAAGGCTGGCCAGCCTCCCACGCTACGGCGGCTCTGGACTTCATCGCTGGCTTCCCTCCGTTCGGGTGTGTTGTTATCGATCGGCATTGTAAGAATTCAAGGGGCGGATGTCGCGTCCGGCGGCTGCGACCGGCATGTGCGATCCGAGGGTTGCAATCGGTTTCCGTTCATGCGCGCGGTGGCGGACCTGTTACTCGTCACTTTCCGGCAACTTCAGGCAAAAAACTATCATTGAATATTGAACAGATACAATTCAATATACGCAGATGAATCAAATCGCCAGAACGAGCCATATGCGCCGTATCGCGCAGTTGCTGCGGGAGAATCCTGTCGTGGCCCTGCTCGGCGCGCGGCAAGTCGGGAAGACTACGCTAGCGACCGTGCTGCGGCGCTCGCGGCGCGGGGACGTCACCTGGTTCGATCTGGAGAACCCGCTGGACCTGCGACAACTCGACGAGCCGTTCCTCGCACTCGAACCGCTGCGCGGGCTGGTCATCATTGACGAGATCCAGAACCGGCCCGAGTTGTTTCCGATCCTGCGCGTGTTGGCGGACCGGGCGCCGCTTCCGGCGAGATTTCTCGTGCTCGGGAGCGCGTCGCCGGAACTGTTGCGCCAGGGGGCGGAGACCTTGGCCGGACGCATCGCCTTCCACGAATTACCCGGGTTCGACCTCGACGAAGTCGGACCGGAGAACTGGCGCCGCTTGTGGATGCGGGGGGCCTTTCCGCGTTCGTACCTGCCCAGGGGACAGCGGCAAAGCAGCGAGTGGCGCAGGAATTTCGTGCGCACCTTTCTGGAGCGGGACCTGCCGAGTTTCGGCAGCCGGATTCCGTCTCGCACGATGCTGGATTTCTGGACGATGCTCGCTCACTATCACGGCCAGACTTGGAACGGCTCCGAAATCGGGCGCGCGTTCGGGGTCTCGCATACCGCGGTCCGCCGCTATCTGGATCTGCTCAGCGCAAGCTTCATGGTCCGCGTGCTCCGGCCGTGGGCCGAGAACATCGGCAAACGCGTCGTCAAGTCCCCCAAGGTGTACGTAGCCGATTCCGGTCTGTTGCATACGCTATTGGGACTGGAGACTCCTCAGGAGCTGGCGCGCCACCCCAAAGTGGGCGCCAGTTTCGAAGGGTTTGCATTGGAACAGGTGCTGAACCGGACCGGCATGACCTCGCGGGAAGCGCATTTCTGGGCGACGCAGGGAGGCGCGGAACTCGATTTGCTGATCGTCCGGGGCGGGCGCCGATACGGCTTCGAATTCAAGCGCACAGATGCGCCAAAACGCACCCGTTCCATGCTGGTTGCGTTGCGATCGCTCGGTCTGGAACACATCACGGTCGTGTACCCCGGCGATACGTCATACCGTCTGCATGAGCGGATTCAGGTGGTTCCCATACACGGTCTGGGCGACGAGTTGCTTCGGTGAAACGCCATTGTCACGGCCGGGGTTACGCCTCGTTCGCCTTCCTACGGTGCTCTCCATCCTCAGGCCCGCCTCGGTAAACGTTTTATCGGTCTCGCTACGACGCAGGGTAGCGTTCCACGGGTTGCTAGACTAGCGCACCGGACAGGCTGCGGCTCTCCACGATGCACATTTTTCTGGGACTCGGTTCCAACGTCGGCGACCGGCGCGCCAACCTCGTGCGCGCGATCGAGGCGCTTGAGCGATGCGGCGTTCGCATCGCGAGATTGTCGCCCGTCGTCGAGTCGCCGGCGCTGTTGCCCGACGGCGCTCCGGCCGAGTGGAACCGACCGTTCCTGAATCTGGTCGCGCAATGCGCCACGGACCGCAAGCCGGAATCGCTGCTCGGCGAGTTGAAACGGATCGAAGCGGAGCTCGGCCGCGGCGACGCCGACAAGTGGGCGCCGCGGCCGGTTGACGTCGACATTCTGCTCTGGGGCCGCGAGCGCATCGAGACGGACAGGCTCAGGATTCCCCATCCGGAACTCGAGCGGCGCAGTTTCGTGCTGACGCCGCTGATTGCGCTCGAGCCGTCGCTGACGATTCCGGGACTGGGCGGGAAGACCGTGCTCGAATGGTCGTTTGAGCTCGAGGACCACATCCCGCTCTGGATGGGCATATTCAATCTCACGCCCGACTCGTTCTCCGACGGCGGCGAACTCGCCGACTGGACAGTCGTCGAGTCACGCGTCGAGGAAGCGGTGGCTGCCGGCGCCCAGATCGTCGATCTCGGCGCCGAGTCGACCCGGCCGGGTGCGGAACCGCTCGGCGCCGAAACGGAGTGGTCGCGGCTGGCCCCCGCGCTTGAGCGGCTCGTTGACAAGTACGCGGATCAGCGCTTGCGCCCCCTGATCAGCGTGGACACCTACCATGCCGATGTCGCCTGCCGCGCGTTCGACCTGGGCGCCGACATGATCAACGACGTGAGCGGATTGACATCCCCGGAAATGATCGAACTTGCCGCGGAAGGCGGCGCGGACTTCGTCGCGATGCACAGCGTCACGCTGCCGGCGGATCCGGAGCAAACGCTGCCGGCCGGCTGCGACCCTTGCGCGGCCGTCGAGCGGTGGCTCGACGAACGGATGGGGGCCTGGACCCGGGCGGGTGTGAACCTTGACCGCATCATCTTCGATCCCGGTATCGGCTTTGGAAAGGATCCGCTGCAGTCGCTCAAGCTCCTGCGCGGCGCTGGACGTTTCCGGCATTCGGGGCTGCGCTGCCTCGTCGGTCATTCGCGCAAGTCCTTCATGGGGAGCTTCGCGCCGGTCGGCAAGCGCGAGCGCGACCTCGCAACCGCGGGCGCATCGCTGAACCTGGTCGCCCAGGGCGTCGATATTCTTCGCGTTCACAATGTGCCCTTGAACGCCTCCGCCTGGTTGGCCTGGGCTCACCTCAACTAAGTGGAACGCGCAGGCAGGCGCCTGTTCAAACCGTTTCGGACGGCAGCCGAAGCCGGCGGCAGGTGATTCGCCGCCGTCTGCTGGACCTGGTGCCTCGAACGGCCTATCGTGGGTAAAAAACATATAGGGGAAACCGGAGGTGCTCATGGACCGCCGAGATTTTCTTGGAGCGGTCGGCGGCGCCGGCGTGCTGACGATCGCGGGCCACTCGGGCCGGGCCCAGCCGGCCGACATCTACGCCCTGCTCGACCTTCTTGAAGAAACTCCCCGCTCGCAGATCGTCGAGCGTGTGCTTGCCCGGATTCGAACCGGAACCAGCTACGAGGAACTGCTCGCCGCACTTACGCTGGCGACGGTACGCAACGTTCAGCCTTATCCGGATGTCGGTTTCAAGTACCACGCCGTGATGGTGCTGCACGCGATCCATCACACCACTCAGGGCATGCCGCTGACAGAGCGCTGGCTGCCGATAATGTGGGCAGTGGACAACTTCAAGGAGGAGCAGGCCGAAGAACTTGAGTCGAGCGGCTGGACCATGGCCGCGCCACCGCCGCCTCCGACGCCGATGCCATCTCCGGAACAGGCGCGCAGCGCGTTGGCGGACGCGCTGGATCACTGGGATCTGGCGGCCGCCGACGCCGCCGTGGTGAACTTCGCGAGCGTCGCCGGGCCGCGGGAGGTGTTCGAACTGCTCTGGCGGTACGGTGCCCGGGACTTCCGCGGCATCGGCCACAAGGCCATCACCGTGCAGAATGCGCACCGGATACTCTCGCTGCTGGGCTGGGAACATCGCGAACCCGTGCTGCGCTCCACCGTGGCGGCCCTCGTGAATTTCTATGACGATCCCAATCCCGCAACGACCGAACTCGAGGAGGAGGCGGCGTGGCGGCAGAACACGGCGCTGCGACGGGAGATTCCCGAGAACTGGCTTGAGGGACGGCTGGATGCCGGAGCGAGCGCCGACGTGCTTGCCGCGCTCCGGGAAGGCGATACGCTCGAAACAGGCCGGGCGGTCGTCGATTTTCTCAGGGACGGTATCTCGCCCATGTCCATCTGGCATGCGCTTCACGCAGCCGGGGCAGAGCTCCTGATGACCGATCCCGGTGTGGTGCCGCTGCACGCTCAGACGGTTTCAAATGCCCTGCAATACGCGTTTCGCGAATCCGCCGATACCGCGACCCGGCAGCTCATGCTGCTGCAGGGTGCGGCCTTCATCCCCAGGTATCGGGCCATGTCGCGGCGCGCGCGGCAGGGCGTGGCGCGGCTGGAAGAGCTCGAGGCGCTTGCGGTTGCGGCGCCCGTCGCGGCGGGCACGGACGCGCTCGACGACATCTTTTCCGCAGGCAGCGATGCGCGATCGCAGGCGACGGGCAAGGCCCTCGGCTATCTCGAAGCCGGCGGTGCGGTACAACCGCTCGTCGACCGGATCCGGTACTACCTGGTCGCGAACGGCAGCAATTCGCACCACTACAAGTTCGCTGAAGCGGCTATCGAGAACCACGCATTGTCGCCGCGTTCGCCGTGGCGGGATCGCTACCTGGCCGCGGGGTTCGCCTACTTCAACGGCCCGTGGAATCGGGAGAATTCCATGATGCGCGGAGCTCGGGAGTTGCTGGAAGCCTGACTGGCTCCACATTGGCCGCGTACCCCTGGGCCGAGCTATCCCGCCCGGCGTGAGTCCGCGCGGTCAAGAATCGCGAGCAGCGCCGCAGCCTTGTCGAGGCTCTCCTGGAATTCGGCTTCGGCTTCGGAGTCGGCGACGATCCCGCCGCCGGCCCAGGCGTAGATCCGTTCACCCGTTTGCACGAGCGTGCGGATCGCGATGTTCGTGTCCATGTTGCCGTCGAAGCCGATATAGCCGATCGCGCCGCAGTAGACGCTGCGCCGGTGGCGTTCGACCGAGTCGATGATCTGCATGGCGCGTACCTTCGGCGCACCCGTGATCGAACCGCCCGGGAAGCAGCCGCGCAGCAAATCGACGGCATGCCGATCCGCCGCCAGGCGGCCGGTGACCGTGCTCACGAGGTGATGGACGCTCGCGAAACTCTCGATGTCGAACAGCCGCGTCGCGTGAATCGATCCGGGTACGCAACTTCGGCCGAGATCGTTGCGCAGCAGATCGACGATCATGACGTTTTCCGCGCGGTCCTTGCCGCTCGAGCGAAGTTCCTCGGCGAACTCGCGGTCGCGGTCAGCGGACGGCGATCGCGGCCGTGTGCCCTTGATAGGCTTCGTCTCGACGCGGTCGCCGCGCAGTTCCAGGAATCGTTCGGGCGACGAGCACAGAATCCGGCCGTGCGGGTGATCGAGCCAGGCCGAGAACGGCGCCGGATTGATCCGCCTGAGTTTCAGATAGGCCTGCCAGGCGTTGCCGCGCACGCGGGCCTCGAATCGTTGCGTCAGGTTGACCTGGTAGCAGTCCCCATCGCGGATATGCGTCTTGATCCGGCCGAACGCGCGCCCGTAGGTCTGCCGGTCGAAATCGGCGGCGATCGGCGACAGCACCTCGAAGGGTGCCGCTGGCCTGCGCCGCGGCCGCTCGAGTTCATCGACCAGCGTGTCCCACTCGGCGAAGGTGCGTTCATCGCGGCCCTGACCGACCAGCCAGGCGCGTCTCGTCAGATGATCGACGACCACGGCCCAGTCATGGAGACCGACGGCGAGATCGGGCATGCCGATGTCGGCTTCAGCCCGGCACGGCAGTGCTTCGAAGCGCCGGCCGAGGTCGTATCCGAAGTAGCCGAGCGCTCCGCCGCAGAACGGCAGGTCCGGCGATGCCTCGCAGCGTTTGCCGAGATGCTCGCCGATGAGCGCCAGAGGATCTTCGAGCGAGTGCTGCTCGGTAGCGCGCGAGCGA
Source organism: Gammaproteobacteria bacterium (assembly GCA_022826245.1). Lineage (GTDB taxonomy): Bacteria > Pseudomonadota > Gammaproteobacteria > Steroidobacterales > Rariloculaceae > Rariloculus. Next base: position 22,399 of record JAJDVG010000029.1, on the reverse strand, counting down.
ATTGTCGTGACCTTGCCGCGCGTCGTCAGCGTCACCCAGGGGTCCGCCGCGAGGATGTCGTAACGCGCATTTGCGGAGCGCTCTGTCGCTGCGCCCGACGTACCGCTGTCGAGAAACGCGCACCACGGCCGCTCGGACAGCGCTTCGACACGTGCGGCAGAATCCGCACGGTACTCGAGTTCGGTCACTCTCACCGGTTCGGCTTCCCGTTACGCGAACGCTCCGCGCCCGCTCGCGGCACGGGACCGGCCGTACGTGGACGGGGTCGCGGGCAGCGGCTTTGAGTGGCGCTCATCGGTAATCTCGGCCGACTCGAAGCCCATGCCGCAGGCCGCGGGAAGCGGTGTTCAGAAGCGTTCATCTGCCCGAATAAACGGCCCTGACTTCCCGCGCCAGCAGACGGATGCCGCCTTCGATGACTTCGTCGTCGCGCGCATAGGACAGCCGCAGGCACTCTCTGCTGTGGGACCAGCGTTCCGCGAGTCCGGCGAAGAAGTGATCGCCGGGCAGCACCGCGACGCCCGCCTGCTTGAGTCGGCGGTAGAGGGCTGCGCTGCCCTTCGGCAGCCCTTCGAGCCATAGCCACAGGAAGAACGCCCCTTCGGGCTTGTGAATCGCGAACGGCAGTCCCTTGAGTTCGCGTCGGAGCAGGGCTGCGGCGCGCATCGCCTTGGCTTCGTAGAACGGCCGTATCGTCGTGCGACTCAGCTCGAGTATCTCGCCGCTGTCGATGAGCGGTTGCACGATCACGGGTCCGACGCTGCCTACCGCGAGATTGAGCACGGCGGTCATGTTCGCAAGCGCCTGGACGATCGGCTCGTCGGCGACGACGATGCCGGTGCGCACGCCCGGCAGACCCAGCTTGGAGAGGCTCAGGCAGAATATCGTGCCCGCGTTCCAGCGCGGCGTTGCGTCGGTGTAAACGATGTTCGGAAACGGCGCGCCATAGGCATTGTCGACGATGAGCGGGATGTTCGCCTCACGGCAAGCGCCCTCGAGCCTGAGCATTTCGGCGTCGGTCAGTACGTTGCCCGTCGGGTTCGTCGGCCTGGATACGCAGACCGCGGCGATGCCCTCGTCGATCCCGAGGTTCTCGAAGTCCAGGCCGTACTTGTAGAAGTCGTCCTCGAGCCGGGTGATCGCCGGGCGGCGCGCGGTCAGCAGGTCCTCCCCGAGCGTGACGTTGGCGTAGCCGACGTACTCGGGTGTCACGGGCAACAGGATGCGGCGCCGCCGCTGGTCGGGTCCGTCTCCGGCGAACAGATTGAACAACATGAAGAACGCCGCCTGGCTGCCCGCGGTCAGGGCGATGTTTTCAGGGCCGAGCGGCCAGCCGTACTCGTTGCGCAGAAGCTTCGCCAACGATGCCCGGAACGCGAATTCGCCCGCCGGGTGGGCATAGTTCGCGAGCATGCGGTCGAACTGCGCGCTGTCGGCGGCGATCGCCTTGAGGCGCTCGCGAAATAACCGCTGCATCTCGGGAATCCGGCCCGGATTGCCGCCGCCGAGCATGAGCAGCGAACTGTGGCCGCTCATCGCACGCGCGAGATCGTCCATGAGCTCGAACGCCCCGGACGGACGCGTGAACCGTTCACCGAATGTGGAATACCGAAAAGGCATGACTCGTATTACGGCCCAAGCCGAGATTCGTAACACGGCCGGTGCGTGCGGGCGCTCCCGGCTGGCGCAAACGCAAGGGGAGATGCACTGCCGGGCGCTTGAGACCCTCGCGCGCAGGGATGCGCGCGCGGAGCGTACAGGGATGCATTTACCGCGTGTCTCAAGCGCCCGGCAGTGCATCTCCCCGCAACTCCGCGCGAGCACTTCACCGCTCGTTGCAACATGAGGCCAGGGCTAGGCAATCCGGTCGGGTCGGACGTAGGCGTTGAACCGGTCGGACCTCAGAAAACCGACCAGCGTCATGCCGAACTCGGCGGCGAGTTCGACGGCGAGCGACGACGGCGCGCCGACCGCCGCAACGACCGGGCAGCCGGCAACCATCGCTTTTTGCATGAGTTCGAAGCTCGCGCGGCCGCTCACGATGATGCCGAGACCCGTCAACGGCAGCGCGTCGACCTTGAGACGGCTCCCGACGAGCTTGTCGAGTGCGTTGTGGCGGCCGACGTCCTCTCGCACGGCAATGAATTCGCCGCTCGTATCGAAGAGACCCGAAGCGTGCAGGCCGCCCGTTTCGGCGAATACGGACTGCGCGGCGATGAGCTTCGCGGGCAGCATGGCGAGAACGCTGCGGTCCATCTTCGTGGCGTCGGCCTGCAGGTCGAACCGTCCCTGCACCGCGACGGCCTCGATCGATGCCTTGCCGCAGACCCCGCAGCTCGAAGAGGTATAGAAGTGCCGTTCGAGGCGGTGCAGATCGACCGCGACGTCGTCGCCGAGCTCGACGCGCACCACATTGATCAGCCCGTTCTCGGCCGGCGGGCCGCAGGGCCCGACCGAGGCGACGTCCTCGCGCTTCGTGATGATGCCCTCGGTGAACAGGAAGCCGAGCGCGAGTTCCTCGTCGCTGCCTGGCGTGCGCATCGTGATCGAAATGCTCTGCTCGGCCCGCTCGCCGCCGGCTCGCGAGTAACCGAGCCTGATCTCGAGCGGTTCCTCCGTTGCCACGACGTCGCAATCGGCCTCGGCGGCAGTTCCCGCACCAACGCCGATCCGTTGTATCTCGAACTGCCGCACGCTCTGGCGGCGGACGATTTCTCTCAGGTCCGCCATCCGCGATCCACCTTGCGGACCCAGCTCTCGTCGAGGTCGTGGATGTCGTTGCAGCCGACGAGTGCCATGTCGCGTTCGAGCTCCGTTCTGAGAATCTTCAGTGCCTGGGCAACACCCGCTTCGCCGCCCGCGGCGAGCCCGTAGAGGTAGGGCCGGCCGGCCGAGCAGGCGCGCGCGCCGAGCGCCAGCGCCTTGAGAATATGTACGCCGCGCCGTATGCCGCCATCGCAGATGACTTCGAGGCGGTCGCCGACGGCGTCGACGATCTCCCTGATCAGGTCGAACGGCGCCGGCGACCAGTCGAGCTGCCGGCCGCCGTGATTGGACACCATGAGCGCCGTAGCGCCGACATCGACCGCACGTTTCGCGTCCTCGGCCCGCATGACGCCCTTGAGCGCGAACGGACCGTCCCACTCGCGGATCATCCACTCGGCATCGTCCCAGGTCACGCCGGTATCCAGTTGCCTGTTCAGATACTCGATGATACCGCCGAGATCGCCGCTGCCGGGAGGCGGCCGGTGCGCGACGTTGGCCACGTCGATTTTCGGCGTCGTCAAATGACGGTAAACCCAGCGCGGATGCATCGCGATATCGATCAGGCTCATGAGCGAGAGCTTCGGCGGCACCGTCATGCCGGTCACGATGTCGCGCTCGCGGTTTCCGGACACGCCCGGCACGTCGACGGTCAACTGCAGTGCCTTGTAGCCCGCGTCCTTCGCCCGATGGACGAATTCGCGGCTGAGCCCCCGGTCCTTGAAGACGTAGACCTGAAAAACCTTCGGGCCGGCCGTGAATTCGGCCGTTTCCTCGATGCTCGACGACGAGATGCTCGACAGCGAATAGACGGTGCCCGCCGCATGCGCGGCACGCGCGACGGCGCGTTCGCCCTGGTAGTTGAAGAGCCTCGAAAGCGCCGTCGGGGAGCAGAAGAACGGCCAGTCGATGCGCTCGCCGAACACGGTGGTCGCGGTTTCGAGCTTCGTGACGTCGACGAGGCAGCGCGGCCGGAACTCGTAGTTGCCGAAAGCCTCGGTGTTACGGTTCAGGGTCCACTCGTCGTCGGCGCCGCCGTCGATGTAGTGGTACATCGGCGCCGGCAGGCGCCGCGACGCGAGCTTGCGCAGCTCCGCGATGTTGAAGCAGCGCTCGACCCGTTTTCCGAACATCGCCTTGCCGCCTTCCTTGCCGCGCCAGTTATTCGGGCGGGGATCAGCCCGGATTCTCTTCGGGACGCCTGGCCACGGCGAGTGTCCCGAGGTCCTCGGGAAAGTGGTCGAGCACGCTGATTACCGGGAATGGCGCCATGCCGCCGAGCGCGCACAGCGACCCGCTGACCATCGTGTCGCAGAGATCCCGCAACAGCTCAAGGTTCAACGCCTCGTTCTCGCCGTTCCTGATCTTGTCTATGACCTCGACGCCGCGCACGGCCCCGACCCGGCATGGCGTGCATTTGCCGCACGATTCGATCGCGCAGAACTCCATCGCGAAGCGCGCCTGCTCGCCCATGTCGACCGTGTCGTCGAATACGACGAGGCCGCCATGGCCGAGCATCGCGTCGATCGCGGCGAACTCCTCGTAATCGAGCGGCGTATCGAACTGGGAGGGGTGGACGTAGGCTGCGAGCGGTCCGCCGGCCTGTACGGCGCGGATCGGCCGCCCGGTCGCGCTGCCGCCGCCGAAATCGTACAGAAGTTCGCGCAGCGGGCGCCCGAAGCCTATCTCGACGAGCCCGCCGCGCTTGATGTTGCCGGCGAGCTGGACCGTCAGCGTGCCGCGCGACCGGCCGCTGCCGTAATCCCGGTAATACTCCGCGCCCTTGTCGAGAATGATCGGCACGGTCGCAAGCGAAATCACGTTGTTGACGACCGTTGGCGCGCCGAACAGGCCCTTGACGGCCGGCAACGGCGGCCGGAAGCGAATCATGCCGCGCTTGCCTTCGAGGCTCTCGAGCATCGACGTTTCTTCGCCGCAGATGTACGCGCCGGCCGCCTCGCGCACCTCCATCCGGAAGTCCCGGCCGCTGTCGAGCACGTTTCCGCCGAGCAGGCCCGCGGCTTCGGCGCGCTCGATCGCCTCGCGCATGACGCGGATCGCAAGCGGGTATTCGGCGCGGATGTAGATGTAGCCCATCGTTGCGCCCGTGGCGAGACCGGCGATGGCCATGCCTTCGATCAGGACGAACGGATCGCTCTCCATGATCATCCGGTCGGCGAAGGTCCCGGAGTCGCCTTCGTCGGCGTTGCAGGCGATGTACTTCTGCCCGGCATCGGTCTGAAGCACCGTGTTCCACTTGATCCCGGTCGGAAACGCCGCGCCGCCGCGGCCCCGGAGCCCGGACTCCGTGACTTCGGCGACGATCTCTTCGGGCGTCATCGATGCGGCTTTTTCGAGACCGCGGAAGCCGTCGTGCGCACGGTACTCGTCGATCGAGAGCGGATCGGTGACGCCGACGCGCGCGAAGGTCAGCCGGGACTGCCCGGCCAGCCACGGAATCGATTCGGTCGGCCCGAGCGCGAGCGCATGGTCGGCGCCGCCGAGCAGACCCGCATCGAGGAGGCTGGCGACATCGTTCGCGGTGACCGGGCCATAGGCGAGGCGCTGACCGCCGACTTCCACCTCGACGAGCGGCTCGAGCCAATAAAGCCCCCGCGAACCGTTGCGCACGAGTTCGATCGCGTCCCCGCGCTCAGCGGCTTCGCGCCGCAGCGTTGCGGCGACAGCGTCGGCGCCGAGCGAGAGCGCCGTCGTGTCGGCCGGGACGAAAACCCTGGTGCCGTCAGTCATGTGCTAGTCCAACAACTCGTCGAGGCGCTCGGGCGTGACCCGACCGTAGACGTCCTCATCGATCATGACGGCCGGCGAACACGCGCAGTTGCCGAGGCAGTAGATCGGCTCGAGGCTGAACCGGCCGTCGGCGGTCGTTTCGTGATAGCCGATCCCGAGTCGTTCGCGTGCATGGCGTTCGAGTTCCCTTGAACCCATCGACTGGCAGGCTTCGGCCCGGCATACGTAGAGCGTCTGTTTGCCGGGCGGATCCGTGCGGAACAGGTGGTAGAAGGACACGACGCCGTGAACCTCGGCCCGCGACAGGTTCAGCACCTCGGCCACGATCGGCACGGCGGCTTCGGGAACGTAGCCGAGTTCGTCCTGGATCGAGTGCAGGATCGGCAGGAGCGCGCCGGCTTGCGAGGCGCCTGATTCGGCGATCGCGCGGATCGTTTGCCGGGTCTGTCGATCGGGTTCGGTCATCGCTTGCTCGTCCGCCGTGCGCGCGTCGTTCGCAGGCACTGAGCGGTGCTCGGGCGGCCGAGTAGTATACCTGACGCGCCAGACCGCACGTGCGACGTGCAGCGTCGCCGAACGGCCGCGATCAGAAGGCCATCTGCAGGGACAGCCAGGCCTTGTCGGTGTCTGCGAACCGTGCGCTGTCGTCGGTCGAGAAGGTTGCGTACTTGCCGAGCAGCGTCAACCGCTCGTTGACCGTCCAGGTCAACTGGAGTCCGAACTCGGAGCCGAAATCGGCGCTGGAAGCCTCGGCGCGAAAGTCGTGCCAGTGGGCGGTGACGGCAACCGGTCCCAGCGAGCTGGAGGCGATCAGATAGACGTCCTTGAGGCCGTCGCCGGGGGTCGCGAGGAACTTGTCGGTCCAGCCCTGGAACTTGTGCAAGGTCGCCGTCGGCATGCGGAAACCGGAGCCATTGTCCCCGCCGAACACTTCGTAGCCGGCCGTCAGCGTCGTTCCGCCAACAGGTACGACGATTTCGGCCAGGTAATGCTCGGCCTGGTAGTCGAGTTGGCTCGCGCCGGCATCCTGCTGCGTGTCCCAGTTCAGGTTGAGCGTGAGCCGGTCGAAGCTGCCGCTGTACTCCAGGCCGAAAATGTCCAGCGAGTTGTTGACCGTACGGCCGGGCGCGTAACCGTGTTGCGGATCGAAATCGAGCAGGTATCCGTGTGCGCTCAGTCTGTGGTTTTCGGCCAGGCTCCAGTTGGCCCGGACGAAGAAATTGTCGCCCTTCCAGGCCGCGGGGTTGAGACCGTCGTCAGGCCCGAAGATCCGGTTGACCCTGTTCACGTAGGCGAGATCCAGGTCGAAACCGCCGGCCGGCGCCCACTGGATGCGCACGCCGTCGAAGGCCTGTTCGTTCTGGCGCCAGGCGACGCCCCCGACGAAGCGTTCGGTGCCGTGGCGGATGGTCTGACGGCCCATGCGGACGGTGACGGAATCGCCCGAAAAGTTGAGCCACGCCTGGTTGAGGTCCGTGCCTTCCGGATCCGCCACGACCGGGTACGCCGTCTTGCCGTTGGTCGTGGAATTGAACTGCTCCGAACCCAGCGTAGAGACGTTGTCGGCCTCGAGCAGGACCTGAAAGCGGTTGAACGTGGCCGATTCCCACGTGACTCGCGAACGCAGCGTCGACGCGGTCGCCGACTCGTCGAAACCCTCCAGATCGGCGAATTCGGATCTGAGCCGGAAGTTGAACGAAACGTTCCCCAAGCGGTTTCCTTCGGGTTGAGCGCTTGCCCCCGCATCCTCGTCTGCCTGCGCCCACGCAGTGCCCGCGCCGGCGGAAAGAGCGAATATAGCGACCCAGGCCGCGATCGTTTTCGTCATCCTTTTCGCTCCCGCTGCTCGTCCCGGTTCAACCTCCGCAAGGCACATCGGTCACGCCTCCCTGAGCGGAATGTTGAAGTGGCGAAGTGTACCCTCGACGGTCGGGCGCCTGATCACGACGCGGTCGTCGGTCAGCAGGTACGTGAAGATATAGCCCACGCCGAGCATGAAAATGCCGATCAGGAAGCAGTAGGTCACCGCCCGGTCGGGATACTGGTCCTTGAGGTAGCCGACATAGAGCGGCCCGATGATGCCGGCCGCGGCCCAGGCGGTCAGAATCGCGCCGTAAAGCGTGGACATGCGCCGGTTGCCGAAGACATCGACGATGAACGACGGCATCGTCGCGAATCCTCCGCCGAAACACAGCAGCACGTAGCAGACCAGCACGGAGAATACCCACGGGTTCTGTTCCGTCATGAGCACGCCGAAGACGACCATCTGGCTGCCGAGCAGGATCCGCAGCACGCGCGTGCGGCCGAGGCGGTCCGACAGCAGCCCCCAGAACAGCCGGCCGACGCCGTTGCACACGGAACTTGCGGCAATGAGCGTTGCGCCGTAGGCTGCCAGCGTCTCCGGTTCCAGGTCGGGCGCCGCGAGTCCCCAGACGTCCTGCAGCAGCGACGATTGGAAGCTGATGACCGAGATGCCCGCCGCGATATTGCAGAAGAAGACGATCCACATGCAGCGGAACTCCCGCGTCATCAGGTATTCGCGCGTCGTCACACCGGCATCGTCCGCTTCATGGACCTTCGCCGCGGATGTCGTCGCTGCCGCCTTTGCCGGCGGCGGATCCGACAACAGGAGGCTCACCGGCAGCAGGATGACCGCGAAAATGATCCCGAGTCCGAGAAATACCGTTGGCAGGTCGCCGTCGCTGTATACGACCAGGACCGGCGCGAGCAGCTTGCTCAACAGCAATGCCCCAATGCCGAACCCCATGACCACCGTCCCGGTCGCGAGCCCCTTGCGGTCCGGAAACCACTTCGCAACCGTCGCGACCGGCGTCACGTAGCCGAGACCGATGCCCGCGCCGCCGATGGCCCCATAGCCGATGTAGAACAGCAGCATCTGGTCGGTCGCAAGCGCGAGGCTCGCGACCATGTAGCCCGTACAGAACAGAACGCTCCCGGCCAGCGCCAGCTTGCGCGGCCCGAGCCTGGGCAACGCCGTGCCTGCCCAGGCCGCGGCGACGCCGAGGCAGAAGATCGCCAGGCTGAAGGCCACGGCCGTCTCGACGAACGTCCAGCCCAATTGCCTGACGAGCATGGTCTGAAAGAAGCTCCACGCGTAGACCGTGCCCAGACAGACCTGCAGAGTCACGCAGGCGGACAGGATGACCATTCGGGGCATGTGGCGTGGTAGGGCCATCGGGTTCGCCTGGACGGTTGTCAGGCCGTGCCGTCCGTGGAGGGCGTGGACGGCGCGCGATGCCGGTAGAAGTGCAGGAACAGCCGCGCGAGCTGACCGGCTTCATCCTTGCGCACGAGTATGCCTTCGACGGGTGCGGCCTGCTCCTCGTCGCCTCGCGCCAGTGCGACCGCGTAGGTGAGCGTGTCGCCGATCGGGCGGGCCGCGAGATTGACGAGCCAGATCGCGCCCACGACGCCGAGCACGAACACGATCGAGATCAGGTAGACCTGGCGGCCGATCGCGCGCTGGACCTGAAGCGCGATGATCCCGGTATCCATGCCGACGTGAACGGCGCCGGCAACGCCTGCCAGGATCGGACGGCTGACTTCCACGAAGTCGCCCAACCCCGGTAGCTGGCGTTGCACCGTCGAGATATCGGCATGATCGGCGCCGAGAATCTCGTCCGGGATGCCCGGCACGAAGGTGTGGGCCAGAAACTCGCCTTCTTCGTCGGTGATGTAGACGTAGCTGATGCCCTGGATTTCAACGAACTGGTCGATCAGCGACTGCAGCGCCGCGAGATCGCGGTTGAGCAGGATGTCGACGCTGGCGTCGGCGATGCTCTGCGCGATCCCGAGGCTGTTGGTTTCGTATTCCTCCGCCAGGTAGGCATCGACGGTGTAGATGAGCAGTATCGAGGTCGAGATGCCGATGAAGCCGAACAGCGCGAAAACGCCGAACAGGGTCTTCTGGAACAGCTTCTGGACCTTGATGACCTGCATCAGGACAGTCTCTCGCCCCAGTCGCCGAGCGTGACGAAGCGGCCGTCGTCGACCACCGTGTAGTAGACCTGCTGCAGCCCCTGGCGGCGGTCTTCGGCGAACGAAACCGGTTCGCTGAGCCCGAGGTCGAAGTCCCGCAGGGTCAGGACGGCGCGTTCGAGGTCCGCGCGCGACGGTTCGTCGCCGAGCCGGCGCAGGATCTCGGCCATGAGCTTGGCGTCGAGGAAGCCCTCGAGACTCACGAAGCTGTGGTCGAACGGCGTGTACGTTTCCGTGACGAGTTCCGCCGGAACGGCCGGGTTGTAGCGCTGCATGAACTCGCGGTATTCCCTGACGCCCGGTATGGACGTGTCTTCATAACTCGGCACGACCTGGGAATTGACGAGCAGGCGGGTATAGCGTTCGGCATCGGCGGGGTCGCGGCCTTCGGTCAGCAGACTCAGCAGATTCTCGCTGCCGACGAACGACAGATTGGCGATCGGGACCTCAAGGCCCAGATCCACCGCATCCCGGGCGAACGCCGCGCACGCCGCATATGCGCCGATACAGATGACAGCATCGGGTTCGGCCGCCTGCAGGATCTCGACCTGCCGGCGCATCGTCGCCGTGTATTGGGTACCGCGGCTGTAGGTTGCTTCCCCCGCGATCCGCTCGCCATGCCGCGTGAGCGCCGCCCTGACGCCGGCCCAGCCGCTGCGGCCGTAGGCATCGGCCTGGTAGAACACGGCGATGCGGCGGCGCCCGATCCGGACGAAGTTGTCCACGAGCCCGGCTGTTTCCTGCAGATAGGAAGCGCGCAGATTGAACGCGAAATCGCCGTACGGCGGCTCGCGTTGCGGCTGCGCTCCGGTGAAGGGAAAGAACAGGAAGACGCTCTCGTCCTGGAATTTCTTCAGCAGCGGCAGAACGCGCGTCACGGTCGGCGTACCGACATAGCCGAACAGCGCGAAGACGCGGTCTTCGAGCATCAGTTTCATCGTGTTGGTGACGCACGCGTCCGGCTGATAGCCGTCGTCGTAGATCTTGAGGCTTATGCGGCGTCCGGCGATGCCGCCGTTGTAGTTGACATCGTCGAAGTACGCCGACGCGCCCCGGTACAACTCGATCCCGAGACCTCTGGAGGGGCCCGAGAACGCCGCGGACACTCCGAGAATCACTTCGGTATCGGTCACGCCTTCCTCCGGCGTCGCAGCGGGGCTTCGCAACCAGGGCAGGGTCAACCCTCCGGCGATCGCGGCCGAAATCAGAGACCGTCTGCCGGGCATGATCGGATCGGCGCTGGCGGTTGGCAAAGCAGGCCGAACGCGCATTGAATCTTTTCGCATATCGCCCGTTGTCTTCATGTTTGCTCCCGATCGGGATTGTCGCACGTGCAGTGTCGTGAGGAGCTTGTCGTATCTTTGGCATATAATCTCAAACCGCGCTGTCGGTCAGCAACACGCTCTGCCGTTCGACCGCAGTGCCGCATCACAGGAAGCGGGTGGTGACAGCCATGAGGGATCGCGTCGGCATCACTGGATTCGCAGTCTACGTTCCGCCGTACCGGGTCGATCTCAAGTCCTGGTGCGATTGGACCGAATCCCCATGGGAGAAGACGCAGGCCGTCATCGGCCGCAGCTTCCGGATGCGCGGCCCGGACCAGAGCGTCTACACGATCGCGGCAACCGCTGTAATGCGGCTCATCGAGCAGTACGACATCGATCCCGGCCGCGTCGGATTCCTGGGCCTCGGGACGGAGTCGAGTACCGACAACTCCGCTGGCGCCGTCATCATCAAGGGCATGGTGGACGAAGCGCTCATCGCGCAGGGCCGCGCGCCGATCGCCCGCAACTGCGAAGTGCCGGAGGTCAAGCACGCCTGTCTCGGCGGCGTCTATGCGCTCAAGCACGCCCTCAGGTACCTTGCGCTCGAAAGCCCGGATCGCTGCGCGATCGTCGTTAGCGCCGACATTGCCGAGTATGCGCGCGGCAGTTCCGGCGAGCCGACGCAGGGCGCCGGCGCGGTCGCGATGCTCGTCGAGCGCGATCCGGGAATGCTGGCCGTCGACCTTGCCCGCATCGGCAGCGCCTCGTCGTACCGTGCCGTCGATTTCCGCAAACCCGTGCTGCGCAACATCATTCGCGGCACGCTGAACTGTCACTTTCAGGACCTGCCCGTATTCAACGGCAAGTACTCCACGACCTGCTACCTCGACGAGACGCTGCACGCGCTCGACGACATGCTGAATCGCATGGGCCGGGAACCGGCGCAGTACTATCGCGACCTTGCGGCCGTGTTCATGCATCGCCCCTACCACCGCATGCCGGAATCGTCGTTCGCCCTGAGCTACCTGTTCGGGCTCGCCCGCGACGGCGCCCAGGGCCGTGAGATGCTCGAGCAGCTCTGCCGGGACGAGGACTACGATGTCGCCGAACTCGTCGCCGAGATGAACTCCCGACCGGACATTCTCAAGCTCGTCAAGGACGACAACATCGATGCGGATGCCTATCCGCTCAGCATGCGCGCGCTGCGCGAGTTTCGCTCCAACCCCGAATTCGAGTTGGTCAGGACAAAAATGGCGCTCGGTTCGGAAGCGATGAAGGATGTCGGCAACATCTATTGCGCGGCGCTGCCCGCGTGGCTTGCGGCCGGCATGGAAGACGCATGCGGCCGCGGGCTCGACCTTTCCGGACGGAACCTGCTCGCGGTTGGCTACGGCAGCGGCGACGCGGCCGAAGCCCTGCCGATGACGGTCTGCGACGGGTGGGAGGAGGCTGCCGCAAGGATCGGTTTCGGCGCGGCCTTGAGCGGCTACCAGGATCTGAACCGCGCGCAGTACGAAGCCCTGCACGATACGGGTCAGGCCGACGGGCTCGACGCCCCGTCGAGCGGTTTCATCGTCGACGCGATCGGCAACAACGCGAACCCGAATTTCAGCGACGAAGGAATCGAGTACTACCGCTTCGTCCGCTAGCCTGGCCGATACCGTTGCCGCGGGAGCTCAGCTCCCGTCGCGCTCCGTCCTGCCGATGCGATCGATGGGGATCGCCACGCCGCCGCCCCGGCCACCGTGCAGGACGGGCAGTTCCGGCGCCATCTCGCCGTCGAGGTCGGGACCGAACAGGAATACGCGCAACGCCTGCAACGGCCGTGCAAGCATGCCTTCGACGGCCGAGCCCTCGTAGCCGCAGTGCGCCATGCAGTTGTCGCACTTCGGATTGATGCCCGTGCCGTAGCGGTCCCAGTCGGTCGTCGTCATGAGCTCTTCGAAGCTCGCGGCATAGCCTTCATCGACGAGCAGGTAGCAGGGCTTCTGCCAGCCGAAGATGTTGTAGGTCGGGTTGGACCAGGGCGTGCACTGGAAGCTCTGGTTGCCCGCCAGGAAGTCCATGAACAGGCTCGACTGATTGAAGCGCCACTTGCTGCGCCGCGAGCGGCCGCGCCTGAAGATCTCCCGGAACAGCTCCTTGGACTTGCGCCGGCCCATGAATACGTCCTGGCGCGGCGCGTGCTCGTAGCTGTATCCCGGCGAGATCATCATGCCCTCGATGCCGAGCGTCATCGCGTAGTCGAAGAAATCTGCGACATCGTCCGGATCTTCGCCCGCGTAGAGCGTGCAGTTCGCCGTGACCCTGAAACCGCGCTCGCGGGCCGTGCGGATCGCGGCGATGGCCTTGTCGAATACGCCTTCCCGGCAGACGGACTCGTCGTGCCGTTCGCGGTTGCCGTCGAGATGTATCGAGAACGTCAGATAGGGCGAGGGCTCGTAGTCGTCGATCTTCTGCTCGAGCAATAGCGCGTTCGTGCACAGATACACGAACTTCTTCCGCTCGACGATGCCCCTGACGATCTGCGGCATCTCCTTGTGGATCAGGGGCTCGCCGCCCGGGATCGACACGACCGGAGCGCCGCACTCGTCGACGGCCGCGAGCGCTTCGTCGACGCTCACGCGCTTGCGCAGGATGTCCTGCGGATAGTCGATCTTGCCGCAGCCCGCGCAGGCCAGATTGCACTGGAACAGCGGCTCGAGCATGAGCACGAGCGGATAGCGCCTGTTGCCCTTGAGCTTCTGCTCGAGGATGTACCTGCCGATCCGGTAACTTTGTACCAGGGGGATGCTCATGCGCGCTCCTGCATGGTCACTTTCCATCTCCGCCTGCCAGAATTTCGTCCAGAAAGTTGTTGCTGATGTGTGCCCATTCCATTCTGAACCAGGGCGTGAAGCGGTCGGTGTGCTGTTCGAGTTCGGTGTTCAATGCGGCCAGATCCACGAAACGCCAGTCGGCGATCTCGTTGACGTTGACGTCGATGCTGCCGTCATGCCGCCCGTAGTATACCCAGCAATACTCGTGCTCGGCACCAACCGCGCCGTACTGGGCGTGGTACTTGAACTTGTACAGGTACTTGAGAGGACAGTCGAAGCCGAGTTCCTCCGTAAGCCGGCGCGACAGGGCCTCGTCCATCGTTTCGCCGCTGCGCGGGTGGGAGCAGCAGGTATTCGACCAGTAGTTCGGCCACAGCGGTTTCTGGGCGCTGCGCTGCTGCAGCAACAGCTCGTCGGCGCCGTTGAAGACGAATATCGAGAAGGCCCGGTGGAGCATGCCGTTGCCGGCGTGACATTCGCTCTTCGACCTGACGCCGATCTCCCGGTCGAGTTCGTCGACGAGGATCAGCTCCTCGCCGGCGCTCGAGACGATGTCCTCACGGGCCATTGGCTTGCGCTCCGAGGCTGACCGGCATGGCCTGATATCCCGCGGCGCGGATCGCCTGTGCGACGGGCTCGGTATCGCCGTTGCAGATCGCGATGATCGAGCCGCCGCCGCCGCCGCCCGTGAGCTTCGCGCCGAGCGCGCCGTGGCTGCGCGCCGTTTCGACGAGATGCTCGAGCTCCGGCGTGGACACCTGTAGTGAGTTGAGCATGCCGTGGCAGATGTTCATGAGTTCCCCGAGCAGATCGAGGTCGCCGTCGTTGATCGCCTGGACCGCGCGCAGCGTCAGCGCGTCGATCTGGTCGAAGATACGCTCGTAGAGTTTCGGGTCCTTGATCCAGGCTTCGCGCACGCGCCGGACCGTCGTCGCCGTCAGCCCCTCGGACCCCGTCAAGCCGATGACCGCCGGAATCGGTTCGGCGATATTGAGCGGCTCGACCAGCGGCGGCTCGCCGGGCCGGTAAACGACCGGCTTGCCGTAGCTTGCGATCGTATTGTCGAGCCCGCTCGGATTGCCGTGCGCGATCTTTTCCGATTCGAATGCGAGGGCGTTGACCTCCTCGTCGGAGAGGCTCAGTTCGAAGTGCCGGTCGAGCGCGCGCACGATCGCGACGGCCATCGCCGCCGAACCGCCGAGACCCATGCCGCGCGGTACGTCGGGAAAGACCTCGATGCGCATGCTGCGGCCGGTGAGACCGAGCTGGTCGAGCATTGCTCCGGCCGCCAACTCAAACGAGCGCCGGTCCTTGGGGTTCGCCGCGAGTTCATACTCGACGCCCCAACGCGGAATCAGCAGGTGAATGCCGTCGTCGACGTCCTCGACCAGAGCCGTGATCGTCATCGGCACGGGCGCGCCGATCGCATGGCGCCCGTAGACGACCGCGTGTTCGCCGAGCAGCACGACCTTGCCGAAACCGACGCCGAGCTTCGCGTCCGTGCTTCGCTTGCGGCTCGAACCGTTGCTCCGTTGTCGTTCCTGTCCGATCTCCTCGACGATTTCCCTGGCCTTCCAGACCTTGATCACGCCGCCTTGCACGAGCCGGTCGAGCACTTCGTCGAAATCCTCCTCGGCCACGCCCGCGGCCGTGACGACGCTGCGCGCGTGCAGCGTCATGTGACCCTTCTGTATGCCCTCGGTTGCGAGCGCCCTGATCGCGGCAAAGTTCTGCGCCAGACCGACGGATGCCATGACTTCGGCGAGTTCGGTGGCGGATTCGACGCCGAGCAGCCGCAGGTTGAGCGCGACCGTGGGGTTCGACTCGAGCGGTGCGCCGACGATACCGACCTTGATCGGAATCTCGATGTTGCCGCGCAGATCGCCTTGCGCGTCGACTTCCCAGTTCGTCAGCGAAGCGTATTGCCCGCCGCGGCAGGCGTAGGCATGCGCGCCGGCCTCGATCGCGCGCCAGTCATTGCCCGTAGCGATCGCGATCGGGTCGATGCCGTTCATGATGCCCTTGTTGTGCGTTGCCGCGCGGTAGGGGTCGACGGCTGCGAAGTCGGCCGCGACGACGATTCCGTCGCGCGCCTCCTCGCCCGTATAGCCGCGCCCCGCCAGCGCGCTCACCGGTATCGTGCAGCTTGCGCGCACGAGCGCGCGATCGGTGAGATTGGACAGGATTCTGAGAAAGACCTGACCGCCCGTGATCGACTCGATCAGCGGGGATATGCCCTCGCACATTCCGTTGACGAGGTTGGCGCCCATCGCGTCGCGCGTATCGACGAGCAGGTGGATCACGAGCATGAGCTTGCCGCTCGAGGGCAGCCGATGCACGTAGAGTTCGAGGTCGCGCGCCCCGCCGCCGCGCGCGACCATGTTCGGATGAAAGCTGTTGGCAAGACTGAGGATTTCGGTCCTGCGCGCGTTGAGCGAGCGTTTCGCCGCATCGATGTCGGGCAGGTCGATGATCTGGATCTGGCCGATCAGGACCGGATCGGTCGATGCGGCCGCGAACCCGCCCGCGTGCCTGACGAGCTTGCATGCGGAGCCGAGCCCCGCCACGACCGAGGGTTCCTCGACGACCATCGGGACGACGTACTGCTTGTCGTTGACGAGCAGGTTCATGCCGAGCGCGAGCGGCAGCCCCATGACGCCGACGACGTTCTCGACCATCGTGTCGGCCGCGGACAGGTCGAGCGTGTGCTCGCCCGACGACAGTTTCCGAAAGTCGTCCACGGTGAGCGCGCCGCGTTCGTGAACGGCGCGAACGCGCTCCCTTACGCTGAGCTTGTAGAAGTCCGGGATTCGCAAGCGGTCGGCACTCACCCGGTGTGCTCCGCGACCGTCAGGCCGGCGTGGTCGAGGTCGAGATCGATGACCCGATAGCCTTTCGAGCGCACGGACGACGCAAACGCGCCGAGTGACTCGGGCTCGGGCGAAAACGCGATACCGAGGTCGCCTCCGCCGGCGCCGCTGACCTTGTAGGCGATGCCGTGATCTCTCGCCGCGGCGTCGATCGCGCGATGGTCCGCGGTCACGATGTCGGCGCCCATGGTCTGGCCCAAACTGTCGAGATACCGTCCATAGTCCCTGACCGCCCCGAGAAATGCGTCCGTGTCATCGTTCCTCGCGGCAGCGCAGCCAGCCTCGGCGACAGCCGCCATCGACCGCCATTGCCGTTCGGCCGCCTCGGGCGCCGCTGTGACCCAGTCCCGGTACCGGGCCACGAGGCCGCGCGTCGATGCAGCGCTGCCCGTGAAAACTCCGGTAAATCGTACACTGTTCGGCAGCCGGACTGTACCGATGCGGGGTGTCGCGCCGTTTTCGAGGCGAAACTCGATGGCGCCTCCGGTCAGGGATGCGGCGACATCGAGTCCGCTGCCGGCGCCGTGCTGGAACGCCCTGTGCGTGCGGATCAGGCTCTCGACTTCGGGTTCGCGGATCGGAATCCCCGCAGCGCCCGCGTAGCGGCTCCAGACCCCGGCCCAGGCGCACAGCGCCGCGGCGCTGGAGCCGAGACCGAGCTTGCCGCGCGCGTCGAAGAGTTCCGCCGAATCGAGGACGGCGCGCCACGGCTTGAGCGCCTGAAGTCGATGCGTCTCGCCGCAGACGAGGTCGACGAGCGCGACGCCGGTCGGTTCGCCCGGCGCCCGGCTGATGCGTTCAGGTCCCGGCGCCCGCGTTTCGAGGTGGCAAGCCCGGTCGGTGCTCGGGCCGATGCTCGCCCGGCAGTAGCGATCGACCGCGATCGCGAGCGCCGGTGCGCCGCCGAGGACGGCGTATTCGCCGAGCACCACGAGTTTGCCCGGCGCGCGCGCTACGAAGCGCACTCACGCGTCTCCAGACCGGGGCCGAGCCCGGTTTCGATGGTCTCGACGACGCCGGGGAGACCGGCAAGGGCGTCCCGGACGGCCGCGCGCGCATCCGGCGCGCAGACCGCCTTGATCTGGGGTCCCGCATCGACCGTGAAGAACACCGGCAGCCCGGATCGCCTGAGTTCCCGGATCAGGCCGATGCCTTCGACGGTGACGCCGTTGAAGTAGATCAGCGCGGGCCGTGCGGCCATGGCGGCGGCGTGCATCTTGAGGCAGCTTGCTTCGGCAACCTCGGCGAGGGCCTCGAAATCGCGTGCATGGATCGCTTTCCGGCAAAGTTCCATGTCGGGCGGATGGGTCTCGAGCCAGGAGCCGTAGTAGGGCGAAGACCGCGCGGAACGCCGCATGCCGCTGCCCGACCCGACCGGCTTCTCGCCGGTTGCGGTCACGGCGACGACGATGTCGAGCGGCCATTCGCGTCCGGGCAGGAGCGGTTCGGCATGGCTGTCGCGGCCGTCGGCGTTGGTACCAGCGCGCATCTCGACGAAACCGCCGAATATCGAGCGTGCGGCCGAGCCCGATCCCTGCCGGGCGACGATGCTGAGTTCCTTCGGCGAGAGATCGAGGCCGAGCGCACGCGCTCCGGCGCCGACGAGCGCCGCGAAACCGGAGGCCGACGAAGCGAGTCCCGCGCCCGTCGGAAAATTGTTGCGGCTCACGACGGTGGCGCGCGTTCCGATGCCGGCCATGTCCCGAAGGATGTCGAGGCAGGCCGAGACGCGGCCGAGCCCGTCGGGCCGCGGCTTGCCGTCGAGCACGAGTTCGTCGCTGGCAAGTGCGGGATCGAAGGCGACCTCGGTATCCGACCACAATGCATCGAGCGTGATCGAAATCGAGCCGACGGCGGGGACGTTCAGCGTGCCTGCGGTTTTTCCCCAGTACTTGACGAGGGCAATGTTCGACCGGGCGCGAGCACCGGCGGCCTGCATGGCGCTCATCGGCCCCGGCCGACGTAACCGTGGCGTTGGAACCAATCGAGCGCGTCGGCGAGCGCTACGCCGGGTTCGACGAAGGTGTAGCCCAGTTCGCGCTCGGCCTTCGCGCTCGAGAAATACATGTGCTTCGCCGCCATGCGCACGGCGTCGCGGCTGATGAGCGGTTCCCCGCCCGCCAGGCGCGCAAACGCTTCGGCACAGACCGCAAGCGGGTAGACCGCCCGGCGCGGCAGGCGGATACGGGGCGCCCCGCGGCCGGTCAACTGCGCGATCGTGCCGAGAATCTCCTGCAAACTCATGTCGGTCCCGCCGAGGATGTAGCGCTCGCCGACCTTGCCCCGGTCGAGTGCGAGCAGATGACCGCGGGCGACATCGTCGACGTGCACGATGTTGAGCCCGGTATCGACGAACGCCGGCATCCGGCCGTTCGCCGCGTCGACAATGATACGGCCTGTCGGTGTGGGCTTGACGTCGCCGGGACCGATCGGCGTCGACGGGTTGACCGTGACGAGCGCGAAACCGAGTTCGGCAGCGCGTTCGCGCACCGCCTGCTCGGCCAGGAACTTGGACCGCTTGTACGGGCCGATCATTTCGGCGACCGTCACCGGAGTCGCCTCATCCGCGGGACCTGCGCCGCCGGTCGAGCCGAGAACCGCGACGCTCGATGTGTAGACCATGCGTTCGACGCGCGCTTCGGCGGCCGCTTCGAGCATTCGCAGCGAGCCTTGCACGTTCGTCTCGTACATCGGTCCGGCATCGGGCGCCCACAGCCTGTAGTCGGCCGCGACGTGCATCACGAAGCGGCAACCGGCGACCGCGGCGCGCAGGGACTGCGCATCGTTGAGGTCGCCCTGAACGGTTTCGACCGGCAGCGTCTCGATGTTCCTGCGGTCGCTCGTCGCGCGCACGAGCGCGCGCACGGGCCGGTCGTCGGCCAGCAGGGCGCGTACGACCGCGGCGCCGACGAAGCCGCTCGCGCCGGTGACGAGAGTGGTCATGCGCGTTCCCGAAGCCTCGGCAGGGCCGGCGGCAGGAGCGGCGTTGCGGCGAGGGTCACGGGCATGTCGAGATCGTAACGGCGATCAGGGCCGCGGCGCGAACTCGAAACTCGTGGAGGTAAGCTGCCGCGCGACGCGCGTCAGCGCTCGCTGCGCGACACGGTGGCGTCGGGCGAGCCGCGCGAGCACGGACCATTGGGACGGTCGGAGCGCCGCGGAGGCGATCGGCGCCGCACGGCGGCGCCCGGTGGCGTCGATCCATCGCTCGACGCCGGGCGGCAGGCTGTCGGCCGCGCCGTCCGCCACAACGCGTACCGCCATGGCCGGCAAGCCCGCGTCGGCGGCCACTGCGGCGATCGCGCCCGATTCCATGTCGACGGCGACCGCGCCGGTGGCTTCGGCAGCCGCGGCCTTGCGGGCGGGCGTAGCGAGCGGAGAGTCCACGGTCAGCAAGGCGCCCCGGTCGCTTGCAAGCCCGGGTCCGAGTGCAGCGGCGATACGCTCTCTCCAGGCGGAGTCCGTCTTCAGCGTGCCGCCGGTCGCGAGGATGATCCGTTCCGGTATCACGACCGTGCCCGGTTCGAGACCGGGATCGAGTCCTCCCGCGAGGCCGAAGGACAGCAATGCAGCCGCGCCCGAACGTACGGCAGCGCGGGCGGCGCCCGCGGCATTGGCGGGACCGGGCCCGCTCTGCTCGAGCACGAGCGTCGCGGCGCAGTCATCGCCGATCCAGTCTTCAACGCAGGCGCGTTCCGTTGCGAGCGCAACGACGATCGCGATGACGGGCGGCGGTCGGTCTGCCGTCGTTGCGCCGCTGCCGGCCGGCATCAGGACGTTTCGAGCGGTGCGCCGTAATCCCGGTGGGCCCAGCTTGCGCTATTGGCAAGCGGCAGGCCGCCGGCGGCGCGATCGAACATGATCCTGAGCGCACGATTGCTCATGAGCGTCATGTTCGTCGTCATGACAGTGGCCTTGACCGTGCTGCGGGAGACCTTGACTTCGGCTCCCGAGGTGAACGAGGGATTGCGATGGATCTTGCGCAGCGTCAGGATCGCAAGCCCGATCGCCCACAGGCAGAACCTGCGGATGCCGACTTCGCGCTTCGGGACCATGCAGGCGTACTTGAGCGCGTTGCGCAGATGGGCGTGGGCGACGCCGACGAGCTCGTTCAGGCCCTGCGCGAACGTTTCGGAGCGGTGATGCTCCTCGAGCCGCTCGAGCCTGAACTCGCCGTCGCCGAACACCGACCTCGGCAGCCAGCAGGTATCGGCCTGGCGGTCGTCCCAGATGTCCTTGAGGATGTTCGTCATCTGCAGCCCCTGGCCGAAGGACACGGCAAGCTGCATCATCTGCTCGCGCCGGTCGCGCAGTTCCGGGCAGTGAAGGCAGAACAGGTCGGTCAGCATCTCGCCGACGACACCGGCGACGAAGTAGCAGTACTGAGCCATTTCGTCGAGGTCTTCGAGGCCGCGCAGGCCCTTGTTGCGCTGAAACTCGGGCATGCCCGCGCACATGATGCGGACGCAGCGCGTCAGCGCGGCACGCTCTTCGGCGGAGAAGCTGTGCGTGACGCGGATGACCTTGGCGGTGTTTTCGATCAGCTCGCGTTCGTCGTCGAGCACGCGCGAGGAGAGCAGGGGGAGCAGGCCCAAGGCGAACGGTTCGGCCGGCTCGCTGCCCTCGACGACGGCGATGAACCGGGCATGAAATTCGGACTTCTGGACGTTGTCGAGGCCCGTATCGTCCTCGATCGTATCGGCGATCCGGCACAGCAGATAGGCGTTCGTGACGACGTCCGCAAGCTTGTCCGGCAGCACCGGGATGGTCAGCGCGAAAGTCCTCGATACGCCCGGGAGAATGTCGGTCTGGTACTGAAAATCGGTAGGTGCGGGCGGGCTCCGCCGGCTCGATCCGGGCTTTACGAAAGCGTGCACCGTACAGGATGTTTCGGTGTTAGGATGGCCATCCATGATAGCACGAGCCCCGTCGGACAACGCGTTCGGTGAGCGCCTCGAAACGTATCGGGAACGCGTCAACCGAAGGCTCGAACGGGCGATTTCAGGCGGTGAGGGAACGCCCCAACGTCTGCGCGCGGCCATGGAATATTCCGTGCTTGGCGCCGGCAAGCGCGTCCGTCCGCTGCTCGCGTACGCTTCCGGAGAACTTGCCGGAATCGCTGCCGGATCCGTCGATGCGATCGCGGCATCGGTCGAACTCATCCACGCCTATTCGCTGATCCACGACGACCTGCCGTCGATGGACGACGACGAGCTCAGGCGCGGCAGGCCGACGACTCACCGGCAGTTCGACGAAGCGACGGCCATACTGGCCGGCGATGCGCTGCAGGCGCTCGCCTTCGAGACGCTCGGCACGGACGAAGCGCTGGCGTCGCATCCGGCTGCCGCGACCCGGGAGATCGTCGGCTGGCTCGCCCGGGCGGTGGGTCCCGCCGGCATGGTCGGCGGCCAGGCGCTCGACATGGCAGCGGAAGGGCAGCGCGTCGATGAAGCGGCGCTCGAGAACATCCACCGCCGCAAGACCGGAGCGCTGCTGCGCGCCTCGATCATGATGCCGAGCGTGCTTGGGAGGATGACCGACGAAGCACGCGTCAAGCTGGATGCGTTCGCCTGCGACATCGGTCTCGTGTTTCAGATTCGTGACGACCTTCTCGAGGTCGAGCAGGACACCGCGACGCTCGGCAAGAACGCCGGCAGCGACCGGGCCAACGACAAGTCGACGTATCCGTCCGTGCTCGGCGTCGAGGGTGCGCGAAGCCGCGCCGACGAACTCTACGGGCGCGCCAAAGCCGTGCTGGAATCCCTCGGCCCCGAGGCGGAGGGACTGTCATGGCTTGCCGAGTACATTCTGCGGCGTTCGTACTGAGCGTTGTCGCGGTGGTGCGGGGAGTCGCACTACGGGCCGCTTGAAACACGCCGTGAATCCATCCCTGGAGGCTCCGCGCGCGCGTCCCTGCGCGCGAGGGTTTCAA
>JAJDVG010000030.1 GCA_022826245.1 Gammaproteobacteria bacterium | reverse complement strand
CTACGACAGCGACCTGCGCAGTTACACGGCCAACCTGGCGCCGGCGGCGCTCGGGCAGGTCGTGGCCGCCGACTTCGTCATGTACGTCGAACCGGTGAGCGTCGCGACAGTGAACCACGAGTCCTCGGTGCCGGTCATGGGCGCCGACGCGTTTCGCACGTACGACCCCGCAACCGAACGATTCACGGGCATCACGGGCTCGGGCATCGCGGTCGGGGTACTCGACACCGGCCTCAACACGAGCCACATCGACATCTCGCACGGCCGCACGAGCATCTGCGGAGCAAACTTCTCTACGGACCAGGATTGGGATCTTTGGGTGGACCTGCACGGCCACGGCACGCATGTCGCCGGCACGATCGCCGGCGCCGGACGCGACAACCCCGTGCTCGCCGGCATCGCTCCGGGCGTGAGTCATCTGCGGTTCGGCAAGGTGCTCGCAAGCCATGGCAGCGGAACCATCGACGATATTCGCCGCGGCATGGACTACCTGTCACGGCCGACGAGCTGTACCTGGCGCGGCGCCCTTTCGGCGGCGGTCAAACCCCTGATCGTCAACATGAGCCTTTCAGCAGCGGCGCTGACGTTCTCCGGCCGGGGCGTCGGCGAACGCAAGCTCGATTCGGTGGTCCGGGCCCATTCGCAACTCTATGTCGTCTCCCAGGCGAACGCGGGGAGCCAGGGATTTTCCAACTACGGGACGGCCAAGAACTCGCTTGCGGTCGGCGCAGTGCAGGACAGCGGCATCATCGCCTACTTCAGCAGCCACGGCCCGACTGCCGACGGCAGACTGGCGCCCAACATCGTGGGCGCCGGCGTTCGCGTGACTTCCGCGCGGGGCGGCGCCGCGGTGACCGGTCACAAGTCCCTGAGCGGCACGAGCATGGCGGCGCCGTCGGTCGCGGGCGTGGCGGCCCTGCTCATGGAAGCGCGGCCGGAATTTCAGAATCGGCCCGCACTCGCGCGTGCCCGACTCATGGCCAGCGCCATAAGGCCACAGGTCTACCGCGAAAACCAGACCCTGTTGCCGGCGGACAACAGCAACGGTCCCGGCGGCTTCAACAACCTGTACGGGCTCGGCCTCGTGTCCGCGCGAACGACCCTGTTTTCGCGCGACGACAGCGACGGCTGGATCATCGGCAGCGCGACCGCGGAGCCCGACAACGACAGCTACGAATACATCGACATCGAAGTACCCGAGGATGCCGGCCGGCTGGATATCGTGCTCACCTGGGACGAGCAGCCTGCCGACACGCTGACCCGATCGGTACTCGGCAACCTCGATCTGTGGGCCGACGCGGGAGCGGACTGCGCAGAGGACGCCTGCGGCGAGCACGCCTCCCGCTCGCAGATCGACAACGTCGAGTGGCTGCTGATCGACGATCCGGCGCCGGGCACGTACCGGATCAAGGTCGTGCCCGTGGAAATCTACGGCGAATCGAGCACGGCCGCCGTGGCCTGGAAGATCCTGCGCAACCAGCACGCGCCGCAACTCGAGCTCGACATCAAGGACATCTCCGCCGGCGCCGACAGCGAACACATCACCGTGGAAGTCAGCGTCGATACCGACCGGTACGTCGCATCGGGCACGATGCTTCAACTCGGTTGCCGGAGCCCCCCATACTGCACCCTTCTTCACGACAACGCCTATCCACGGAGTAGCAACCGCATACATCGGGCGGACGGCTTGCACTGGCCGCACTCGAACTCTCCTTCGGATGTCCCGTTCAGTTCCGTCCCGCTTGGGGAAGTGACGGCGGGCGTGCCCAAACGCATTGAGCTACGGTTCCTGAGGCAGGAGGTCGGGCCGGAGACGTTTCTCACTGTCGCCGCGAGTTCATGGAACGCCCGATCCACGAGCCGGTACGTCGCGATCGGCGACCACGCAACGGAAACGGCCGGCGAGTTCGTTGTCCCCGGGAACGACAATTTCTCGAACGCCGAACGCATCGCCGGCGCTTCCGGCGAGACGCCTCTCGATCTCCTGCTCGCATCGCGCGAGCCCGGGGAAGCTTTTGTCACGGTCGATTCGAGGACCCTGTGGTACACGTGGGAAGCGCCAGCGACGGGACTGTTCAGGTTCAGACTCCGGTTCGAGGATTCGAGCGTTCCCGCGAACGCCGACTTCCTGCTGTTCAACGGCGAGAACCTCGTCGACCTCGAGGTCGTGGCCGAAAAACACGGCAACGAGATCAGTTTCGCGGCGCGGGCCGGCCGTGTTTACAGACTGCGAATTGCCTCCGGGAGCTGGCGCGTGGCGCCGTGGGTGCTCGAATGGGAATCCGCTGACGCGCGCCCGGCCAACGACGACTTCGCCTACGCCCGGGCGATTGAAGGTGAAAACGGTTCGATCGAATCCACCAATCAGGGTGCGACGCTCGAGAGCGCGGAGTTCCACGGCGGTACGGCCGCGACGGTCTGGTTTGCCTGGACCGCGCCCGACGACGGATGGTGGAACTTCTATACGGTGCCGTCCCTGCGAGTCGCCGCGTTTACCGGCTCGCGCGTGAGCGAGCTGCGCCTGGTTTCTCTCAACAGCGGTTCCGCGCGTTTTCAAGCCCGAAGAGGCGAAACCTACCGGATCGCCGTGGCGGTCGATTCGGCCGCTCGTTCCGGGAGCGACTTCACGTTGGAGTGGCGGCCAGTGCCTGTCGACCCACCGCCTGGAACCATCACGGACAACGATCTTTTTGGCGGCGCGATCGAAGTTTCCGGCGCCGCGGGAACCGTCGCTGACATCTTTTCGCGGGGCTCCCGAAACGTCCACTACACGGTGGAGCCAGGCGAACCCATCGCAACCGGAATCGCAACGGGTTGGTGGCAATGGACCGCCCCGTCCAACGGGCGGTTTACGTGGAGAATGGACGGTAATCCCGCTTTCCGGCTCACCTTCTTCACGGGTGAGGCTCTGGAAGACCTGCAGTTCGAAGGATCGCTCCGGGCCGGATCGACCTTCATTCTCGACGCAAGCGAAAACACGCGCTACTGGATCGCCTTCGGGCGCTCC
The DNA here is from genome assembly GCA_022826245.1 of Gammaproteobacteria bacterium. GTDB lineage: Bacteria > Pseudomonadota > Gammaproteobacteria > Steroidobacterales > Rariloculaceae > Rariloculus. Next base: position 27,207 of record JAJDVG010000030.1, on the reverse strand, counting down.
CCCGATTCCATAGGCTCTACGCTCGACGAGCCCGGCGCGTTCGAATGGGGGCCGACGCCCGCCAACGACGAGCGCGCGGCGGCAAGCCCGATCGCAGGCTCCGCCGGCTCGGTCGAAGCCGGGCTGGCTCATGCGACGCGCGCATCCAACGACCCCGGGGACACGGTCGGTACGGACTCCGTCTGGTGGCGCTGGATTGCCCCTGCAAGCGGCTGGCAGCGATTCTGGGTGGCGGGACATCCGCTCTCGACGATGCTGGCCGTCTATTCCGGCAGCGCTTCCACGAACGCCGTCGCAGACAGCGAGCGATCGTTCCTCGCCAATGGTCGCGTGGAACTTCACCTGCTGGCCGAAGCCGGCAGGACATACGAAATCCGACTCTCGTCCCGGCCAGGCGTGCTCAAGGACTCGTCGGCGACGGTACTTTGGGAGGCGTCGGACGCGCCGGCGACTCTGGCCTACAAGGGTGCGGTCACGCTCGATTCCCTTGTGGCGAACCCAATTGCACAAGGCTACCGTTCACCGCGCAGCCTGGTCATGAGCGACGACGGCCACTACCTGTTCAGCACCGCGTACGGAGGTGTCTTCGCGTTCGTGCGCGATAACGAGACGGGGGATCTCGCGCCGGCCTATCGTGCTCTCGCGGAATCCAACGACCACTACGCATTGCGCAATTCGCTGCAACGCGGGCGTTTGTGGTGGAACGCGCCCCTGAACCTGCTCATCGCACATACGAATTCGGACGTCTTCAGCTATGCGTTCCCGGAAAACGGGTCGAATGTGCTGTCGCGGACCAGGATTTCCGTGGACGCGGAGAACACGCGCTTCGCAGATCCGGACAAGGGCATAGCGAGCCCTGACGGGCGGCACTACTACACGAGGTTCTACTGGGAAGACCGCTTGCTGGTCTACCGCCTCGATTCACCCACAAAAATAACCCGCATACAGGCGGTTTCGCCGAAGGCCGCGCCGGGTGAGAACGGCGTAACCGTTGACGACATCGGATCTACGGCTGACATGGCGTTTTCTTCCGATGGTCGTTATCTGTACGTGGCGACTCCGAAAGGACTGTTGGTGTTTGCCAGGGACACGTCGTCCGGCACGCTCGATCTCGCGCGCGAAGTACCGCAGACGAGCGACCCGGACTCTCCGTTTGAGGAATTCAACTATCTCAACAACGTAACGATAGGCGGGGACGGTGCCGTCCTCTTCGTCTCGGGACGAAGCACTCAGGGGTCTTTAGGATACGCGGTTGCTGCTTTCGACATTTCAGGCGATCCGTCGTCCCCGGCGCACCTGGACAGCGTGCCCCGCGCCTACTACCAGACCGACCCGGATGCATTCCGCGCCGTGAGCCATTTGCGCACGACACGAAACTACTTCTATCAATGTAACAATCTGGTACCCCATGTCGGCCGTGCCGCCGTGGACATTTTCTGTAAAGAAGGGTTCTTCGTCGTCGAGTGGAATCCAGCTACAGACGCACTGGAGATCACCGATTTTGCGGTAGCGGGCACAAAGGATCGATTCGGTAATTCGCTCCCGCATCATTTTGGCGGGGAACAAAGCGATTTTTTCTATGTGGGCGAAGGCGACCGACGCCAAATGGCACAAAGCCCCGACGGCGCCCACGTTTACAGAGCGACCAGCGCGCGGAACCACGAATACGTCGACGCGATTCACATTTTTGTACGCGCCACCGCCATGACGCCGGACGACAGTGGCGAGAACGTCGGCACTGCCGATACCGGTACCATGTCCGTCGATCGCATCAACCCGATGCGCGAGAACGTGCGATGAGAACGTCGCTCGTAACATGGACTGCTGCGGCCTTGTTCACCGCCGCTGCAATCGTTTGGCACTACTCGAAGCTGCCAACGCAAGCGGTCGCGCCGGACGGCGCCATCGACCCCGATCAGACGGCTATCGATCGCATGATCGAGCGCACGGTCAGGGAAAGCCGGACCGGTGTTGTGGAGCCGGCCACCGAGGCTCCGCCCACGGCGCCTCCCGCGGTCGATTCCGCGCAGCAAGCGGTTGCGACGCGCAGCGAAGTTTCCGAACCGGCGGCCGCGTCCCGCGGACCCGGCGCAGGCGTGGATGCATTGCCGGACGGCTATACGCCCGGCACGTACCGCGGCGCCATGCAGCGCGCACCGCTCACGAGCCTGCCCGCTCCCGACCCTTCGCCCAACCCGGACTGGCTGGGCGCCGACTCGGCGCCGGACCGGATTCTCGACCAGGCGGCGCAATCCGGGCGCGAATTCACCTTCGCCGTGCTGCGGGTGCTTCCCGGTACGGACCTGCAGGTTCTCGATCGTTCGCTCGGGGCGCTCGGCGCGCGGATCGAGGGCAGTACGGGGCCTAACGTGCGGGCCCGCGTGCCGGCGCAACGCGCGCGCCTGGAAACCATCGCCCGCCTCGACGGCGTGCTCGGCATCGGTGCCGTACCGCCCGTGCTCAAGGCCGACGAATCGTTCGTGCAGGAAATGCTGGCGCGGCCCGCAAGCGAGCCCGTACCCGTTTACATCACGCTGATGGCCGAGGATACGGCCGGCGATTGGCGCCGGGCGCTGACCGAACTCGGCGTAACGGTGGGCGCCTACGACAGGAATTTGCGCAGTTACGCGGCCAATATGCCGGCCAGCGCGCTGGCCGATGTCACCGGCGCCGACTTCGTCACGTCCGTCGAACCCGTACCGGTAGTGACCATTGCCCATGACTCTTCCATACCGGTCATGGGCGTCGACGGATTTCGCAGGTACGACCCCGCCACGGAACGATTCAGCGGGATCACCGGAGCCGGCATCGCGGTGGGCGTGATCGACACCGCGCTCAACACGCGCCACGCGGACATCGTCCACGGGCGCGCGAGCATTTGCGGCGCCAATTTCGTTGCGGACGAACACTGGGACCTCTGGTTCGATCTCAACGGTCACGGCACGCACGTTTTCGGCACGCTCGCCGGCGCCGGGCGTGAGAATCCCGTGCTCGCCGGAATCGCTCCGGGTCTGAGTCACCTGCGGTTCGCCAAGGTCATCCAGGCCGTTCGCGGCCGCGGCAGCGCCGACGACATTCGCCGCGCCATGGACTACCTGTCGCATCCGACGGCTTGTTCGTGGCAAGGCGCGCTGTCGGCGGCAGTCAAACCCCTGATCGTCAACATGAGTCTTTCACGAACCGGGTTGACGTTCTCCGGCCGCGGCGTGGGCGAACGCAAGCTCGACTCGGTCGTCCACGCGCACTCGCAACTCTACGTGGTGGCGCAGGCAAACGCCGCGCAACAGGGCTTCTCGAACTACGGCACGGCCAAGAACTCGCTTGCGGTCGGAGCCGTGGACGACAGCGGCATCATCGCATCGTTCAGCAGCCACGGCCCCACCGCCGACGGCAGGCTCGCACCGAACGTCGTCGGTACCGGCGTGAACCTGACGTCCGTACGCGGCGGCGCTGCCGAATCGGGCCATCACACGCTGAGCGGCACGAGCATGGCGGCGCCGTCGGTCGCCGGCGTTGCGGCGCTGCTCATGGAGGCGCAGCCGGAGTTTCAGGACCGGCCCGCCCTCAGCCGCGCCAGGCTCATGGCGAGCGCCATACGCCCGCACGTCTATCTCGAGAGCCGCACGCAACTGCCGGCTGACAACTCCGACGGCCCCGGCGCCTTCAACAATCTGTACGGACTGGGCCTCGTGTCCGCGCGAACGACGCTTTTCTCGCGCGACGATCCGGAGGGCTGGCTCATCGGCAGCGCGAGCTCGCAACCGCAAAACGGCAGCTACGAATACGTCGACATCGAAGTGCCCGAAGACGCCGGCCGGCTGGATGTCGTGCTCACCTGGGACGAACAGCCCGCGGATACGCTGACCCGGTCCGTGCTCAACAACCTGGACCTGTGGGCCGATCAGGGCGCGGACTGCGAAGATGACGCCTGCGGCGAATACAGCTCCCGCTCGGAAGTCGACAACGTCGAGTGGCTGCTGATCGACGATCCTGTTCCGGGCACTTACCGGATCAAGGTGGTGCCGGTGGAAACCTACGGCGAGACGATCACGGCCGCCGTGGCCTGGAAGATTCTGCGCGGCGAGCCGACTCCGCAGCTTACAGTCGAGGTCGAGGATATCTCGTCCGGCAGCGACAGCGAATACATCACCGTCGAAGTCACCGTCGATGCGGACCGGTACGTCGCAGCCGGCACGACCCTTAGCCTCGGTTGTCGGACCCGCGACTGGTGCGAACTTCCTAGACGCGCCTATCGGCCCCATCGCAATCGCATATACCGAGAGGACGGTCTGCACTGGCCGGATGTGGAATCTCCTTCGTTTGTCCCAACCAGGCCCATTCCAATCGGGGAAGTGGCGGCCGGCGCGCCGAAGCGCGTGGAACTTCAGTTCCTCAGGCGGGAGATTCGGCCGGAAACGTTTCTCGACGTCATCGCGAGTTCCTGGAACGCTCGTTCCGACGCCCAACGTCTGGCCGTCGGTCGGGACGCAGCAGATGCCGACAGCGATGTCCTCGCCCCCGCGAACGACAATTTTTCCGGTTCCGAGCATATCGCCGGCGTTTCGGGAGCGACGGCGCTGGACTTTGCTCTCGGATCCCGTGAACCCGGCGAACCACGGGTCACCGCCACCTACAGCACGATGTGGTACCGATGGGAGGCGCCAGTCAAGGGACTGTTCAGATTCAGGCTTCAGGAAGCCGATTCCGGCGATCCGGAGGACGCCGACCTGCTGCTCTTTACTGGCGAGAGCCTCGTCGAGCTTGACCTCGTGGCCGATAAACGCGGCGCCGAGATCAGTTTCGCGGCGCAGGCCGGCAGCGTTTACCGGCTGCGAGTCGCGGCCGCGTCCGAGCGCGAGGACTGGCCGCCGATGGTGCTCAAGTGGGAGTCCGCCGACTCGCGGCCGGCGAACGACGACTTCGCCTATGCCCAGGCGATCGAAGGCGAATCCGGCATGATCGAATCGACCAACCAGGGCGCGACGCTCGAGATTTCCGAGTTTCCGGGCGGCGGGGCATCGACAGTCTGGTTCCGGTGGACCGCACCGGCAGACGGATGGTGGCACTTCGGAGCCCATGGTGCCGTGGAAACCGACGTGTTCGTCGGCGAGCGCGTGGACGATCTGCGGCTGGTTTCCTACCGATACAGTTCCGCGTACTTTCCGGCCAGAGAAGGCGAGACTTATCGAATCGCCGTGTCCGCGCGTTCAGCCGAACATTCCGGGAGCGATTTCACATTGTGGTGGAACTCGACTGACATCGTTTCCAGTCGCAGGTTCGCGGACAACGATCTGTTCGAAGGCGCGCTCGAAATTGCCGGCGCAAGCGGCGCCGTAGCCAACGTCTTCGTACGGGGCACCCGGCTCGTCGACTTTACGGTCGAACCCGGGGAACCGGTCGAAACCGGAATAGGCACGGGCTGGTGGCAATGGACCGCGCCGACGGATGGTCGGTTCACCTGGAAAATGGATGGTCCCTCCGCCTACAGGCTCACGTTCTTCACGGGCGACGCACTGGAGAGCCTGCAATTTGTGGGTTCCCTGTCCGGCGGATCGGCGTTCATCCTCGACGCGACCGGCGATACGCGCTACCGGATCGCCGTCGGACGCGCCCCCGACTCCATACTCCATGCAGGTACCCGGATGGACGCGTTCACCTGGGGGCCGACACCGTCCAACGACGAACGCGCGGCGGCCAGTGCGATTGCCGGCACGGCCGGGTCGGTCGACGCCGTGCTGGCCCACGCCACGCCGGCGCCCCGAGACCCCGCCGACACCGTCGGCACGGACTCTCTCTGGTGGCGCTGGAGTGCGCCCGCGAGCGGCTGGCAGCGATTCTGGATTGACGGACACCCCCTCTCGACCATCGTTTCCGTCTATTCAGACACGGTCCCGGCAGCGGCGATCGCCCACAGCGAACGATCGTTGCTCGCCAACGGACGTGTCGAAGTCCATGTACTCGCAGAAGCCGGCAAGACTTATGACCTCAGGCTTTCGTCCCGGCCGGGAGTCGACGGAGAGCCATCCGCGACGCTGCGCTGGGAGGCCTCCGACGCGCCGACAGCGCTTGCCTACCGGGGTGCGATCACGATCGATTCATTCGCAGCCAACCCGGTTTCGCAAGGTTTCCATTCGCCGCGCAACCTCGTCATGAGCGATGACGGCAACTACCTGTTCAGTTCCGCATATGGTGGGGTATTCGCATTCGTGCGCGATAAGGAAACCGGCGAAATCGCACTCGCCCATGGTGCGCTCGGCGGGCCCGATGAGGGCACCCTTACGCCAGATCGGCTGCAGCGTGCGCGTTTATGGTGGAACGCCCGCGACAGTCGACTTCTCGCACAAACATCGGCGGATTTCCTGAGCTATGCGCTCCCGGAAGACGGTTCGAACCTGCTTTCACGCAATGAAATTACCGTGGATGGAGAGAAACCGAACTCCGGCGGTGGCTACCGGGGCGCGGCAAGCCCGGATGGGCGGCACTACTACACGGCAAGTCGGGCCACCGGACACTTGCTGGCATACAGCGTGGACTCGGCCGAGCAGATGACTCACCTGCAGACGGTGTCGCCGCACGCCGTGCAGGGCGAGGACGCGTTGATCGTTCCGCTCATCGGGCTGGCCGTTTCCATGGCCTTTTCGGCCGACGGTCTGAATCTCTACGTTGTGACCGGCAAGGGACTCCTCGTGTTTTCCAGAGACGCGTCGTCCGGCATGCTCGCCCTTGCGAGTGAAATCCCGCATTCCAGCGACCCGGATACGCCCTTTGAGGTGATGGAAATTCTTACCGATGCGTCTGCTGGCGGCAACGGCGCCATTCTGTTCGTCGCCGGACGCCAGAATCGATTGCCTTTCAACCTCGCAGTCGCGGCGTTCGATATCGCGTCGGACCCGTCGCAACCGGAACATCTGGATACGTTTTCGGGCATGTACTATCGGCAGGATCTGGACACGTTCCTTGCCTGGAACCACGTGCGCTCGACACTGACCAGGTTCTACGGATGTAACGACCTCATACCTCACTCCGGCCGTACTGCCGTGGACATTCTGTGTACCGAAGGGTTCTTTGTCGTCGAGTGGAATCCGGCAACGGCTGCGCTCGAGGTCACCGACTACGCAGTGGCCGGCACGCCGGACCGGTTCGGAAACACGCTTCCATATCATCTCGGTTGGTCCGACCAACGCCAGATGGCGCAAAGCCCGGACGGCGCGCATGTCTATCGAGCGACCAGTCTGCAGGCCAACGAGTACGCTGACGCGATTCACATCTTCGAACGCGCCAGCGCCATGACGCCCGCTGACGGTTCCATGGATACCGGCGGCGAGCTTGTCGATCCCATGGAACCCGCGGAACCCACGGAACCGGGCGAGACCCCTGAAGACGGCACAGGAACAACCCCTGAACCTCCCGCTGAGGGCGAATGCCATCCGGGCCTGCTGGTGCGACCTGGCGAAAGCTGCACCTACCCCGGCACCGACGACGAGTTCACCGTCAACGAGCGCGGGCGGGGTTCGTTCCTGGGGCGGCTGCGCGGCATCCGCATCCGGATAAACAACGAGACGATCGACGGGCGCGTGTACGACTTTCTGGCTACGCACCAGGGCGACGGCGTCTGGCGTATCGACCGGGTCGCGGGGGAGACGTAGCAGCGCCGGGCCGAGGTTTGCGCGGCCTTAAGCGCCGCGCGACGGCGGCCCCGGACAGCGTCGCGTTCAGGGCGCCGGCACCGGCCAGCGTCTGCTGGATCGTCACGAACTGCCGGACATGGGGCAAGAGACGGCGGATGGCGTCGAGTTGCCCCGACAACCAGTCTGCCTCAGGGTAGAAACCTGTTAAGTGCCGCCTGTGCGATGGCGCCAGCCAGCGGAACCGAACCGAGCGCTGCCAATACCAGCACGATCAAGTGAAAAAACAGGTTCCAGAAGTCGGACACATGATCCATCCGCCAAGCGTCCCATCCTGACACCACCACCAACGCCACCAAGTGGAGGAAAGCGACACACAGCCCAACCGGCACGAGCAACGCACGCCACATGCCGGTCATCAGCGCCGGGGGGTCTTCAGATAGCAGAACATTGGCCCCCAGGCTCGACAGCGCAAGAAAGAAGGCCAGTGGTAGATATAACTGAGTGTTCGGGAATACCGAAAGCTGCAGGGCGGCGCCCTCAAGCGACACGGCGCCGTTCATGCGTGCTGCCGAGCACCGGTCAGAATGCCGTCATACAGCGTCGAGGCGACCTGTCCAAACCGCTTGTCGTCAAAATGGCGCGTGTCCAGTTTCCGGTACTCCCGCCTGTTCTCTCCGGGTCTGTGCCGGGTCAAGTAGGCAAGCCGCCCGCCATCGGCGATCTTGAAGTGCACCTGATCGACAGCGCGCGTGCCACCGGGCTGGATCCCGGCGTGGATGTGTACTCGAGGATTGCCTTCGAACTCCCGCCGAAACAACAGGTCCTCGTCTTCATTGAAGTAGCACGTTACCTCAAGTTCGCTCGTGTGCCGTAGCTTGTGCCTCAGCGCTTCAACAACCGTCTCCTGGTTGTACACCGATTCGGGAACGTTGTTGCCGTCGTCCAGGACTTCCAGCGTCTCCTTCGCTTCTTGAACAAGCTCCAGGAGTGCGGCGATGGCATGGTCGTCATCGTTGATGCCGGTCGTCACCCTCACGGTCGATAGTTGGCCCACTGTCTTGTATATCTCGAACAGCTTGGCGAACGGCGCCCACAACAGCCAGACCGAACCGGCAACCACCAGAATCAAGGCTGCGGGCGGAAGGAACTCGATGAACACCAAAGGTATCCTCCTGGATTGAGCGTAACTTCCTTGAATGCATCTGCTGTTTGTATTGCGCAAACGGCAAATTGTTCCAAGGAGCGTCTCACGACCCAGCTTCCGCCACGGTTCGCCGAGTCGCGGCCTGACCGTTCACGATGAGCGCCCCAAGTGCGATCCCCACACTGACAATCTTGTACATCTCCGCCGACATGCCCGGCATCGTAGCACGCGGCATTGCGAAGGCAATTTGAATTTCGGGGTAAACGCGCCAGATTCGCACACGTACCCAGCTCAGCAAGTCCGACGCTCCCCCGTTCAAGCCCCCAATCACTCCCCCTCATCCCCAAAAACACTCTCCGGCAATATATCCTCCGCGAGGCTTCGCGCGACCTTCTCGGCCGATTCGTGCACTCCGTTGCGGGCGAGGTGCGCATACCGAATGGTGCTCTCGAGGCGGCGGTGACCCAGGAGTTTGGCGATCATCGGCAGGCTTTCGCCGGCGGCCAGGGCGATCGAGGCGAAACTGTGCCGCAGGTCGTGAATGCGCACGTCGGGGAGCCCGGCGCGTTCGCGCAGGCGGCGCCAGGTGCGATCGATCTCGCTCAGGTGCCTGCCGGCCTTGCGGCCCGGGATGACCCATTCGCTGTTCGCCGTCCGGCGCAGGCCGGCCAGGACGTTCACGGCCGACGGCGACAGCGGCACCACGCGCGGACCCGTCTTCGCGTCCTGCAGCTTGAGCTCCCGGGCCGCGAGGTCGACATCCCGCCAGCGCAGCGTGAGGATTTCGTTCTTGCGGCAGCCGGTCAGCATGAGCAGGCGCAGCGCGGCAACGGCTGCCGGCGAAGCATCGCCGTGTTCGAGCGCCCGCGCCATCGTGCGCCCGAGCCTCAGGAACTCCTTCTCCGTCAGAAACCGCTCGCGTCTGCGCACCTTGTAGGGCCGCACGCCCTTGCAGGGGTTCTTCGCCACCGACGCGGTCCCTGAATCCTCCGCGTACCGGAATATCTGCGACAGCGTACTGACCGTGTGATTGGCCTGCGTCGGCACCGACGCCAGGCCGTGCTGCAGTTCGACGACATCCTTGCGCTCGATCGACGCCAGCGGCTTCTCGCCGATGGCCGGCACGATATAGCGTTCGACCAGAAAACGCCGTGTGCGCAGGGTCTTCGGTTTGCAGCGCACGGCCACGTATTCCGCAAGATACCGGTGCGCCGCGCCCGCGACCGTCGGGCCGACCGGCACGCCTGCCCGCGCCCCATGCAGTTGCGGGTCCTCGCCGGCGACGATGCGCGCGATCGCGAGCGCCGCCCCGCGCCTGGCTTCGTTCGCCGCAATCGCGCCGTGGCGGCCGATCGTGACCCGTTTCGAACCGTCCGGACCCCGCGCCTGGGCGATATACGTCTTCGTCCCCGAGGGATAGACGCGCACGCCGAAGCCCGGCAGGCGCCGGTCCCAGAACAGCGTTTCCTTCGTAACCCTGAGCGATTCGACAGCCCGGTTGGAGAGGCTGCGTCTATTGCGCGGCGCCATTCGCGAGCCCCCGATCCGTGCCTATCCGCGCTCCGATCCTGTCGCCGACGCGGGCCGCGGCGTCCTTCTCCGCCTCCTGCATCACGTGCGAGTAACGCGCGGTCGTCTGGATCTCCACGTGGTTCAGCAGCTTGCCGATCATCGCCAGGCTCTCGCCGAGCGCCAGCGCGCGGCTGGCGTAGGAATGTCTGAGATCGTGCAGCCGCACGCCCTCGAGCCCGGCGCGCGCCGTGACTTCCTTCCAGGTGGATTTCAGCGTCGTGCGCCGGCGCCCGGGCCGGTGGCCGACGAACACCCAGGGGTTGCCCGGTACGCGGGCAATGCCGCTCAGCACGGCTTCGACCGGTGACGTCAGCGCGACCATGCGCGGCCCGGTCTTGCTGTCGCGAAGTCTGAGCTCACGCGCCGCGAAGTCGACGTCGTCCCAGGACAAGGCAAGCACCTCGTTGCGCCGGCATCCCGTCAGAATCAGCACGCGCAGGGCCGCCACCGCGGCCTGGGCGAGTGACCCGTCCGCCTCGCCCTGCGCCAGGACCTCGCCCAGCCGCCGAAACTCCTCCACGCTCAGGAATCGTTCGCGCGCCCGCAGCCGGTACTTGCGAACGGTCCGGCAGGGGTTGGCACCGTCGGCCACGAGACCCCACTGCTCGGCCTTGCGGAACATCTGCGCAAAGACGTCGATGGTGCGGTTCGCTGCCGCGGGTGTTTCGTGCAGGCGGTAATGAAGCTGCCCCACATCCGCGCGCCGGATCGTCCCCAGAGCCCGCTCGCCCAGCGCGGGAAGTATGTGGTTGTCGATCACGCCCCGATACAGCTTGACGGTCGCCACCGCGCAGCTCACGCGCACGTGAAAGCGCATGAACCGGTCCGCCAGTTCAGCCACGGTGACTTCGGGTTCCGCCACTCCGCACGGCCTGTCCGTTCCCTGTTTCAGGCGGCGGATGGGGGCGACCGCGCGGTCATGTCGTTTGCCCTTCCTCATTCTTTGAAGGGGCAACGGATTATGAAGACCGCAACGCTCACAATTCTGAGACGTTTACTGGCGACGGCGCTTGGCGCCCTGGGGTTGGGCGCGTTCGCGGGAGGGTCCGCCAACGCCCAGGAGATTCCGGCGCCGAATCTGTTCGACGGGCAGGTCGCCTGTTCGATGAACGTGCCGACGCCACCGATGAGTCTGGTCGGCAAGGACATGGCCGGGATGGACATCGGCATCACGGCGAAGATCGCGTCGGGGATGGCGATTGTTGTCGACGAGGACGATACGAATGACATTGCCGATGGCACGCCCATTGGCGACGACGCGGCCCTGGCCAACATCCTCTACGTCATCGATCCGATGAACGGGAACTGCGGCGCCGGGACGTATACTGCGGACGAGGCCACCGCGTTTAACACTGCCAACAATCTGACTGGTGACGATGCTGTCGCAGAAGGCGACGCGAAGCCGATCGCAGCCGGCATCGCCGCAGACGTGGGCGCGGGTTACAGCGAGACGCTGACAGCCTTCCAGGCCGTGGTCGATGCGGACGCTGACGTCGAAGCGAAGCAGATGGTGCTGAATGGTTATCTCGAAGACGACACGGCCGACGTCGAGCAGACGACGCTGATCACGAATGCCCGGGCAGAGTTGGCTACGTCCCAGGACGCGCAGGCAGAGGCGCACGCCGCACTGTATGCCGCGACCGGCCCCGACCGTGACGGTTCGATCTACCGGGCCGGTGTCGCCGAATGGCGCGCCAAGGGTGCGGTGGAGAGTGCCATAACGGCATGGAACACCGCAGTGGGCGAACTCGCAACTGCGGACTCCGCTCTGACCACCAGTACCCAGACATTTGCCGACTACGTGCCGCTGCAGAATTCGGGTACCACGGCCGGGCAGATCCTGAGCCTCATTGCCGATCCTGCGATGGCCGACAGCGCCGTCAACCTTGCCAACCTGCGTACGTACGCAAACGCCGCGGGCGGCGGTGAGTCGTCTCAGGACTCGATGACCGGGACGATAACCGGCACCAGCAACTTCGACGCGGCGGGCAATCTGCTCATTCCTCTGTCCGACGGGGATTCGGATGCGGCGACGCCAATAACCCCGACAACCAGCGCTCAGACCTACTCGGTGATCAACACCCAGCTCACCCAGGTCAACAATGTCGTGACGGCGTTGGAGAAGCTCCAGGGCGAAAACAAGAACGCTCTGTTCCAGCCGATAATCGACGAGGCCGTGCGACGCGCGAAGTTGGAGCAGGCGCATTTTCAGGCACAGTTCGACAAGGTGGTTGCCGACAACACGGACTTTAATACGGACGGCGACGACGATCCGACGACCATGCCGGAGTCGTTCAAGAGGCTGTACGACGCGGTCAGGACGGCCACGACCAAACGCGACAACGCCGGCGTGGCCCTGGAAACGGCGGTGCAGACACGCGAAGCCGCGACTGCGGCCGTTCGGACGGCCTTCACGAATCCGCAAAGCTTCTACCAGCAGTTGGTGGACCGGCGTCAATACGTGAAGGATCAGAGGGACGCGGAAGTCACGAGGCTCGCGGGCCTCACCGGTGACGACGCCCCCACCCAGGCGCAAACGGACGCGGCAGCCGAGGCGGCAAGCGACGCACAGGAGGCGTTGGACGCTGCGACTGCGACGTTGGAGAGCTTCCAGGGTCTGATCGCCGAGGACAGCCCGGTCAGAGACCTCGTGCTCGAAACCCTGAAGCCCGATTTGGGCATGGGTCAAGGCGACGACGGCCAGGCGCTGGTGGACGCGATTGCCGGGGCGTATGCGGACAACGCCGATGTACGCACCACGGCCGAAAACGCGGAAACCGCGGCCACCGAGGCGGGCAACGCCGTTGCCGCTCTGACGGCAATGGACGATCCGGACACCGCGGACGTGGATGAAACCGGTGCGGTTACAGCCAACACCAATGCGATCGCCGACATCCGGACGGACATCGAAGGTCTCACCGGCGACGGCGGCCAGGTCAGCACGAACACGGCCGACATCGAGGCTCTTGACGGTCGCGTCGCTACGAACGAGGGCGACATCGCGGCGCTCGACGGTCGTGTCACCACGAACGAGGCCGACATCTCGGCGCTCGACGGTCGTGTCACCACGAACGAGGGCGACATCGCAGCGCTCGACGGTCGTGTCACCGCGAACGAAGGCAACATCGCTGACAACACCGCGGCCATCGGCGTGAACGAGGGCAACATCGCTGCCAACAAGCAGGCCATCGCCGACGAGGAAACTGCCAGGATGGAGGCCGACACGATGCTGATGGGCCACATCACGACCAACGCCGGCAACATCATGGACAACGCGAACAACATCGCGGCGAACGCCGGCAACATCATGACGAACGCTGAAGCGATCGGCACGAACGCCGGCAACATCGCGACGAACGCGGCGGACATCATGACCAACGCGGGCAACATCGCGGCGAACAACATGTACATCATGGAGAACCGCGGGATGATCGAAGCGAACGCGGGCATGATCGGTGCGAACGCCAGCGCCATCGGTGCGAACACCGCTGCCATTGCCGCGGCGAATTCCCGCATTGACGCAAATGCCATGGCCGTTCGGGAGTTGCGTGAGGACATGTCCGGCGGCATCGCGGCAGCGATGGCCCTGGCCGGTATGCCCGAGATCGGCGACCGGGGTGTCTCGGTCGGCGCCGGCAGCTACGACGGCGAATCGGCGGTCGCGGTTGGCGTGCACTTCTCCGGCGAGAACTCCCGCTTCAAGGCTGCCATTACCAGCGGCGGCGGCGAGACGGGCGTGTCGGTCGGTGCGGGCTGGAGCTTCTGAGCCAACACCCATCTGACGGTTGACCTTACAACCGGCGGTCCGAGCAATCGGGCCGCCGGTTTTTCTTGGTGGGTCGGGCATGGCGCGTCGCGCCGTGGCCGGCGCAGTTCCAGTACACGTGAGTTGGCTGGACGACCTGTTGGTGAAGGTCGTCCGCTGAGCGCCAAAGGCTACAATCTGGCGGCCGCCGCCCGCGCCCCCAAAACTGGGGAAATTAGCGAGAAATTAAGGTTGATTCTCGGGTGATGGAGCGGGCGCGTCGCGGCGTTCAGCCGCGTTCCTCACCGGGACCGGGCATGCGGTAGCCGACGCCGCGCACGTTGAAGACGTATTCGGGGTTAGCCGCGTCGTCGCCGAGCTTGCGGCGCAGGTTGCGCACGAAAACGCGCACCACGTTCGCGTCGGCGTTGTCCCGCCCGTGCCAGACCCGGCGGAGCAGCGCTTCGTGCGTCACGACCTGCCCGGCATCCAGGGCGAGCGTCCGCAGCACGGCGTACTCGGTGGCGGTGAGCTCCACGGCCTGCCCGCCGATCGTCACGCGCCGGCGCGCGAAGTCCACGGCAAGGTCGCCCAGCAGGAACGGGCCGGGCGCCTCTTGCCGGCGCAACGCCGCGCGCACGCGCGCAACGAGTTCCGTCGGAGAAAACGGCTTGACGATGTAGTCGGCGGCGCCCGCGTCGAGCGCCCGCGCGATCGTCTCGTCGCCCCCGTAGCCGGAGATGAAGATGACCGGCACGTCGGCAAGTTCCGGCACCTGTTCCATCAAATCGATGCCGTCGGTCCCCGGCAGTACCAGGTCCAGAAGCACCAGGCGCGGCTTCTCGGTGCGCAGGACAGCCGACAGATCCTGCACTTCCCCGGTGGCCAGGGGGGCGTAGCCGGCCGCTGAGAGCGCGTCGCGCACGAAACGCAGCGTGCGCGGATCGTCGTCGACGACGAGCACGCGCGCGCCGCTGCCCGGGTCCGGCGAGCCGCTCCGGGCGTCCGCCGCCCGAAGCGCCGCCACGTCTCCGGAATCCGCCGCGGCGGGCAGCGTGAAAGTGAACACGGCGCCCCGGCCGGCGCCGGCGCTGTCGGCCCGGATGCGCCCGCCGTGCGCCTCGACCAGGCCCTTGCAGATCGCGAGTCCCAGGCCGTGTCCGTTCCCGCGCCTGCCGGCGGCGTGCTTGCTGAACACCTGCGCCAGCCGTTCCGGGGCGATGCCCCGGCCCTCGTCGGCGACCGATACCGCGACGTGCCCGTCCTCGAGGGCGGCGGTCACGCGGATGGGCGTGGATTCCGGCGCGTGGCGCGCGGCGTTGGCAAGCAGGTTGTCGAGCACCTGCGCGACGCGGCGCCGGTCGGCGAGCACGGGCGGCAGCCCGGCGGGCAGGTCGACCCGCACGGAGTGGCGCGCGCCGGCGGCGGCGAAGACAGTCCGAGCTCGCTCGACGAGGCCGGCCAGCTCCGACGGCTCAGGCGTCACCGAGAGCGTCCCGGTCTCGATGCGTCCGGCGTCCAGAAGGTCGGCGACCAGGCGGCGCATCTGGCCTGCCTGTTCGGCGATGATGCGGTGGAACTCGCGCATCTCGACCGGATCGAGGTTTTCTTCCAGCAGGGTGTCCGCGGAGCCCTTGATCGAGGTCAGCGGCCGGCGCAGCTCGTGCCCGACAAGCGCCAGGAACTCCGTGCGCATTCGCTCTATTTCGTCGAGCGGCGCGAGGTCCTGGATGGCCACCACGACCGACGCGATGCCGCCGTCCTCGGCGCGGACCGGGGTGACGTCGATCAGTGTGCGCACGGTGCTCCCGTCGGGCACCGAAATCTCGAACTCCTCGGCGCGCAGCGTCTCGCCCGTGACGAGCTGCCCGACGTTCGGAAACTCGCTCAGCGACACCTCGCGGCCGTCGCCGCGGCGGAAGGAGAGCACCTCGAGCAGCTCCCTCGGGCCGCGGTCGCGCCCGCCGAGCCGCTCCATGATGCGCCGCGCTTCGCGATTGATCGACGCCACATGTCCGCTTTGCGCGTCCAGTACCACAACGCCCACCGGCGAGGTCTCAAGCAGCGCCTCAAGCTGGGTCCGGGCCCGCCGCTCGGCGCCGTGGGCGCGGGCGTTGGCGATGGCCGTGGCGGCCTGGGCCGCGAACAGCACGAGCACCTCCTCGTCCTCGTCGGTGAAGGCTTCGCCGTCGGCCTTGTCGGCGAGGAAGAAGTGGCCGACATCCGTGCCGCCGTGGCGCATCGGAGTGCCCTGAAACGTGCACGAGAAGGCGCGTGCCGGGGCGATGCCGAGGGAGCGTACGTAGCTCGCGAGGTCGGGGAGCCGCAGCGGCCCGGGCAGCTCGCGCAGGTGCGAATAAAGTGCCACGTTGTCCTTGTCCTGCCAGGCGGCGACCTCGCGCCGTTCTTCCGGAGTGAAGCCCGAGAAGAAGGTCTCGCGGACCGCGCCTGCCGCGTCGACGGTGGCGACGACGCCGAGCCGTGCGCCGGTCAGCGAGCGGGCTGCCTCGACGACTTCGCGCAGTACGGTATCGAGCTCGAGGCTGGCGTTGGTGCGCAGGATAGCGGCGCTGAGCGCCGCGACGCGGTCGCGCAGCGCCCGGTTGTCCCGCCTCGCGTGTTCGTGCTCGGCCACGGCTGTCTCCCTGGCCGAATTTTACGAAAACGACATGCGAAACGGCAATTTCGGCACGTACATTTAAGGCGGGTGCGTGGATAATTTACCGGCGTGAACGCAGCCGCGCGCCATGCCTGGCGCACCAACAAGAAGAAACCGGCGGCCCGATTGCTCGGACCGCCGGTTGCAAGGTCAACCGTCAGATGGGTGTAGGCTCAGAAACTCCAGCCCGCACCGACCGACACGCCCGTCTCGCCGCCGCCGCTGGTAATGGCAGCCTTGAAGCGGGAGTTCTCGCCGGAGAAGTGCACGCCAACCGCGACCGCCGATTCGCCGTCGTAGCTGCCGGCGCCGACCGCGACACCCCGGTCGCCGATCTCGGGCATACCCGCCAGGGCCATCGCTGCCGCGATGCCGCCGGACATGTCCTCGCGCAACTCCCGAACGGCCATGGCATTTGCGTCAATGCGGGAATTCGCCGCGGCAATGGCAGCGGTATTCGCACCGATCATGCCCGTGTTCGCCAGGATGGCGTCGTTGTTGTTCGAGATGAGGAGCGCAGCGTCAGTGATGTCCGTCGCGTTCTGCATGCTGCGAGCTTCGTTGTGGTCGATCCGGCTCATGCCGTCTTCGTCCATGCCGATCTCGGTCGTGTTGGCCAGGATGTTGGTCGCGTTGTTCATGATGTTGGTGGCGTTATCCGTGATGCGCCCCGACAGAATCACGTCCTGAGCCATCCTGGCTGTCGCCTCGTCGGCGATGGCTTTCTTGTTGTCAGCAATATTGCCTTCGTTCACGCCGATGGCCGTTACGTTGTCAGCGATGTCGCCTTCGTTCACGGTGACACGACCGCCGAGCAAACCGATGTCCGTCGCGTTCTGCATGCTGCGAGCTTCGTTGTGGTCGATCCGGCTCATGCCGTCTTCGTCCATGCCGATCTCCATCGCGTTTGCCATGCTGCGAGCTTCGTTGTGGTCGATTCGGCTCATGCCGTCTTCGTCCTCGCCGACTTCCTTTTCGAGCGCGTCGATGGCCAACGTGTTGTCATTGATGTTGGACGTGTTCGTACCAACCTGGCCACCTTCGCCCGTAAGACCTTCGAGACTTCTGTTGATATCGGAGATGTCGTTCGCGTTCTGCGTGACCGCGCCTGTTTCATCCACATCGGTGGTCTCGATATCGTCCACCGCCGTCAGAGCGGCAACGGCGTTGCCCGCCTCGGTGGCCGCGGTTTCGGCGTTTTCGGCCGTGGTGCGTACATCGGCGTTGTCCGCATACGCCCCGGCAATCGCATCCACCAGCGCCTGGCCGTCGTCGCCTTGATCCATGCCCGTATCGGGCTTCAGGGTTTCGAGCACGAGGTCTCTGACCGGACTGTCTTCGGCGATCAGGCCCTGGAAGCTGGCATGCGTTGCCTGCGCCATTTCCAGCGCCGTCTGCGCATCGGATGCCGCCTTCGCCGCATCCTCCGTCTGCTTCGCGGTCGGCGCGTCGTCACCCGTGAGGCCCGCGAGCCTCGTGACTTCCGCATCGGCATTGTTCTTCAGGTACTGGCGCCGGTCCACCAACTGCTGGTAGAAGCTTTGCGGATTCGTGAAGGCCGCCCGAACGGCCGCGGTCGCCGCTTCGCGCATCTGCACAGCCGTTTCCAGGGTCACGCCGGCGTTGTCGCGTGCGGTCCTGGCCTTCGTGAGTGCGTCGTACCGGGTCTTGAAGGACTGGACGCCCTCGGTTCCGGTATCGAGATCCGTGTTGTCGGCAACCAGCTTGTCGAACTGTGCCTGGTAATGCGCCTGCTCCAACTTCGCGCGTCGCACGGCCTCGTCGATAGTCTCCTGGAGCAGGGCGTTCTTGTTTTCGCTCTGGAGCTTCTCCAACGCCGTCACGACATTGTTGATACTGGTGAGCTGGGTGTTGGCCGCCGAGTATTCCGTAGCCACCGTTGTCTCACCAAGCTGGATACCGTCGGTATTTGTATCCGTGTCTCCCATCGGAACGATCAGATTGCCCGCCGCGTCGAAATTGGTGCCGGTGCTACTGTTGGTTATCACCCCGGTCATCGAGTCTTGCGACGCCGCGTTGCTGCCATCGGCGTTTGCGTATGTACGCACGTTGGCAAGGTCAACGGCGCTGTCGGACATCGTAGGATCGGCAATGAGGCTCAGGATCTGCCCGGCCGTGGTACCCGAATTCTGCAGCGGCACGTAGTCGGCAAAGGTCTCGGTACCGTCGTTCAGAGTGGTTTCCGCAGTGCCGACGTCGCCCACTGCGGTGTTCCAGGCGGTTATCGCCTTTTCCACCGCGCCCTTGGCACGCCATTCGGCGACACCGGCCCGGTAGATCGAACCGTCACGGTCGGGGCCGGTCGCGGCGTACAGTGCGTTGTGCGCCTTTGTCTGCTCTCCCTGGGACTCAACCAACGCTTCCCGGGCAGCCGTAATCAGGGTCGTCTGCTCGACATCGGCCGTGTCGTCTTCGAGCAGTGCATTCAGCGCGGCCTGCTTCGCCTCGACATCCGTATCCGCAAGGACCACCGCCTGGAAGGCTGTCAGCGTCTCGCTGTAACCCGCGCCCACGTCCGCGGCGATGCCGGCTGCGATCGGTTTCGGGTCGCCCTCTTCGACAAAGCCAGGGTCACCAGAAGTCAAGCTGTTGGCAGTGTTAAACGCGGTGGCCTCATCCGCAGAATACGTCCCCAAACCGCAGTTTCCGCCATTGGGATTGACGACGTAGAGGATGTTGACCAGGTCCGCATCGGCACCGGTCGGTACAAGGTCATCGGCAGTGCCATCCGTAGCGTCCGCGTTGACAGCAATTGCCGTCTTCGCCTCGATCTTCGCCGTAATACCGATGGCCATTCCGTCCATGCCCGCACCGACCAGACTCATGGGCGGCGTCGGCACATTCATCGAACAGGCAACCTGCCCATCGAACAGATTCGGCGCAGGTATCTCTGCCGTTTGGGCGTTTGCGGATCCTGCCGCGAACGCGCCCAACCCCAAGGCGCCAAGCGCCGTCGCCAGTAAACGTCTCAGAATTGTGAGCGTTGCGGTCTTCATAATCCGTTGCCCCTTCAAAGAATTAGTCATCACAAAGTTCCTCGGTTCGGCTGCGTCCTACAACCTCAGATTGTTCCCACCGACGCAAACCGTCGATGACGGCGGGATTCTAAGCCACTGCAAACCGCCAGTACAAGGATTTTTTTCACTCAACCCCTGCCCCAGCATGGACCCGATAATACACTGAATCCCCTGAAAGTAACTAGCGGCTTCCGGCGGTTTGCCAAGTTTCGCCCCGATCCCACGACCGGATTATCTGCGCTCTTGCCCCAGGATACAACCAACGGTTGCGATTCCCCCCACCGGATACGATGCGACCATACCACAGACAAGCCTCTGCGTGGCGAAATTCGGTGCATCGGGTATGGCGCGACCATACCACAACCGGGTTGCCGCGTCGCGCGGGCCGCGGCGCCGCGACGCACCGCGCGCCGCACCTCATATAAAGATGCCGCCGGGGCGCGCGGAAGAACGTCTGCCGTCCCGCGTTGGCATCTTTCCTGCGGCCATGTACGCTTGCCCCGAGCCCCCGATGCCGCATCGATCGACCGGTTCAGGCGGCGGGAGCTTCGCGAGGCGTCAGCCTCCCGAGAAACGCAGGACTTTCGCAATACAGGTGAACCTCATCATGATGACCAAATCTCCGATCGCGCCCATCGCATTGATGGCGTTTGCATCCTCGATCGCGCTCGCCCAGGACGACACGCCGCCGGGTCCGGGCGACGGCAACATTCCGGCGCCGCGCCTGTTCGACAGCCAGATCGTGTGTTCCGACAGCCTGCCGGGCATGCCGCCGACGCCCACGGTCGCGGCGCCGGGCACCACGGCGAGTCAGCTCGACACGGCGATCGGCGCCGGCAGCAGCCGGATCACGGACCAGGCCGTGCTCGACGCGCTGGGTTTCGTGGTGCCGCCCATGGGCAGCAACTGCGGCCTGGGCGCCGGCGAAAGCGCCTTCACCGTCGCCGACCAGGGCGCCGTGGCCGTTGACGTGGCCGAAGGCTACAGCGCGCTGCTGCCGCGTTTCATGGAGGTCTACGGCGACCCCGATGTCGCCACCGACAGCGGCACCGCCGGCGCCCTGGCGCGGGCCGCCAAGGCGCTCGAGGACGCCGAAGCCGACGAGACGACCTCGACGGCGAGGCTCACGGTACTGCGCACGCAGCTCGGCAACGCCCGGGCAGCCGATACGGAGGCGCGGGAGAAGTTCGCCGCCGTTACCGGCGGAACCATCGACGACGCCGCCGCCAACCCGATCTACGCGGCGGCTATCGCGGAGTGGATGGCCAAGTCCGACGTCACGCGCGCGGTGGCGGACTACAACGCCGCCGTGGACAGCGCCAATCGATCCCAGCTCGCCGTGGACGTGCTGAACTACGGCGGCTACGTTCCGCTCGGCAATTCGGATCTCGTCGACGAGATCGTCGTGGATGTGGGCGGCGAACCAACCGTCAACCTTGCCCGCCTGCGCGAGTACGTCAACGCCACGGGCAACACGGTGGCGACCGTGGATTCGGACGGCGTGTACGACACCGCCGACAGCAACTTCGACGTGGCCGGCAACCTGGTCGCCCCGAACCGGCTCACCGACGGCGCGCTGGAGTCAATCACCCAGGCCACGGGCGTCGCCCAGGTCCGGACCAATCTGGACCAACGCAAGACGGCCCTCGAAACATTGAAAAAGCTCCAGGCGGACAACAAGAACGCCCTGCTGCAGGGGGTCATCGACGAAGGCGTCCGGCGCGCCCAGGCCGAGGTCGATCACTACGACCGGCAGTTGCAGAACGCCCTTGCCGACACCACGAACCAGAATACGGTCACCGTGGACAACCCGAACACGCCCGAGGACGAAACGGCGCCCTATTCCATCGCGTCGCGGCACGCCGATTACATCACGGCGTCCAACTCGCGGGTCGGGGCCGAAGCGACCCTCAGGGCGGCGGCGCAGGCCCGCGAGGCGGCAACGCAGAACGTGATCGACCGGTTCAACGACCCGGCGGCGTTCTACGATCAGTTGGTCGCCCGGCGCGAGGCGCTCAAGGCCGTCGCCGACAAGGCCGTTGCCGACGCGACGACGCCGACGATGGCGCAAACCGAAGCGGCCGCGGCGGCGGCCACGGCGCTGGAGGAGGCCCAGACCGCGGTGGCCAACTACCAGGCCATCGCCGGCGAACCCGACGGACCCGTCGCCAATCTGATCGACACGCTGCTCGCGGCCGACGGCGACGATGGCCAGGCGCTCGTGGACGCGCTGTCGCAGACCAACAGGGCGACGGTTGAAAACGCCGAGAGCATCGAAGCGCTCACCGCCGATGTCGATGACGGCGCCGAGGCGGACGGGCCGGTGACGGCGAACCGCAAGGCCATCGAAGACCTTACGGCGGATACCGATGACGGCGCGGAAGCCGACGGGGCGATCACCGCGAACCGCAAGGCCATTGAAGACCTTACGGCGGACACCGACGACGGCGCGGAAGCCGATGGGCCGATCACGGCGAACCGCAAGGCCATCGCGAAGAACTCCGGCCGGATCGACACGCTGGAGCAGGGGGTCGACTCGAACACCGAGATGATCCAGACGAACGCCGGGCTCATTTCCGTGAACGCCGGCAACGTCGCCACCAACGCCGGCAACATCATGACCAACGCGAGCTTCATCAGCCAGAACGCCGCGCACATCGCGCACAACGGCGCACGCATCGACGTCAACGCGTTCAACATCGCGCAGAACGGCGAGCGGATCGGCCTCAATACCGCGGCCATCGGCCTGAACAGCGGCATGATCGCCGAGAACCGCAACATGATCGGCGAGCTCGGCGGCCAGCTCGATGCGATGCGCGGCGGCATCGCGGCCTCGATCGCCATGTCGAGAATGCCGGCGATCGACGGCGGCATCTCGTTCGGCGCGGGCATGTACGGCGGCGAATCGGCCTTCGCGGTCGGCTTCGCGCTCGAACGCAACCGCACGACGTTCGACATCGGCTTGACGAGCAGCGGCGGCGAAGTCGGCGCCGGGCTGGGCGTGGGGGTGAAGCTCTGGGGGAACTAGGCGGTTAGCGGGTCGTTTCTCGGCAAAGTCGCCGGTTTCCGGCTTTTGAGCCGGGCCGGCGACTGATCCATAATCGTCTTTTGTTCGTGGCGGGCCGGGCCGGAGCGGAGGATGCAGAGGGATACGTGGATCATGTTGGGCGCCACGATCGCCACGGCAACGCTGCTGGTCTCCATCATGGTGGCCCTGTTCGCCTCCACGAACGCCCGCATCGACGGCCTGCGGGGCGACGTCAACATGCAAATCGGTCGGCTGGACTCCCGCATCGACGGCTTGCGGGCGGACATGAGGGAAGACCACGCCGCAATCCACACGCGCCTGGATTCCCTTCAGGACGGTCTGGCCGACGTCGGCCAGCGGCTCGCCCGCGTTGAAGGGCGCGTGGGCATCGCCCGCGCCGACGATGCCGACGCCGCGCCTCGATCGGAACCGTAACCGGGGCGCCGGTGGCGGAACGAACGATGAACGAGTGGCGGCAAGTTATCGTTACGGTCTGTACCGTGGTGCTCGCGTTCGCCGCGCTCGCGACGCTCATGCTGTTCGAGCACGCCGCCATCCGCACCGACATGAACGCCCAACTCGCCGCCGTCCGCACCGACATGAACGCCCAACATGCCGACACGAACGCCCAACTTGCCGCCATCCGCGAGCAACTGAACAGCGTCGACCGCCGCACGGCCCGCATCGAAGGCCACTTGTTCGGCATCGAGATTCAGCCTGAGCCAGTCGACGGGGAGTAACGCCGCCGCTGCAGCGACTTCCGATCGCGGTCAGGGGCTGCCGGCCACCCGGTCGATCCGCCACACCCCGTCGCCCTGGTGCGACGCGAGGAAGTCGTAGACGCGGCCGTTGATGGTCTCGTTATTGATCCGTATGCGGATTCCGGCCAGGCGGTTCAGGAAGGAACCGCGGCCCCGGGCATTGACGCTGAAGGCATCGCTTGTGCCGGGATAGGTGCAGCTTTCGCCGCTGGCCACCAGCATACCCGGGTAGCAGTCGCCGGGGGCGAACTGCGGCGTTTCGTCCGGCGTCATGTCGTCCGGCGTCGTGTCGTCCGGCGTCGTGTCGTCCGGCGTCATGTCGTCCGGCGTCGTGTCGTCCGGCGTCGTGTCGTCCGGCGTCGTGTCGTCCGGCATCTCGTCGTCCTGCGTCTCGTCGTCCGGCGTCTCGTCGTCCGGCGCCGCGACCGCGAGCGGGGTCGTTGAAAGGTTGGTCCAGTGCCCGGTGGCGGAAGCGATGAAGTTCATGACCTGCAGGGGCTGATCCGACGACACGCGCAAGCGCCACCTGCCGACCCCGGCGCCCAGGCGGCCCGTGACGCTGCCGTCGCCGGCCTCGAGCTGCTGCGCCGTCAGGGTCCTGGCGCCGCCAGCCGGCAGCGTCAATGTGACCTCGCCGCCGCTGGCCTCCGCGCCGCTGTCGTCGCGCCCGCCGATCGTGACCGAAGCCGGCTCGTCGCCCGGATTGATCAAGCGCAGGCGGCTGGCCTGGACCATCTCGGTGGAGAGGTTGAAGACCGGCACGACGTAGGCGTACTGCCCCGAATCGTCCGCCGGTTCCGCACGCACCGTATCGTGCATCGCGCTCAGCGTGCCGTCGGCGGCGCGCACATAGACCAGGGGCACGATGTTCGGCAGGTCCGTCGCGACATGCAGGCGCGCATTGCGCACGGGGCCGATGCCGCCGGTAAGATCCAGCAGGATGTTTCCGTGCCGCAGGTCCGTGGCCGTGAACTCCGCCGCGGCCCAGGCGTCGAGCGTGAACCTGGCGGGACCGCTGAGCGTACCGGAGTCGTCGATGGCGTAGATTTCCACGAGCCCGGACTCGTCCGATTCATTGAGGATTCTGAGCACGCCCAGGGCGCCGCCCGCCGTGCCCGACGGAACCATCAGCGGCAACGCGTAATTCGTCGCACGCGGCTCGATGCGCGCCGGCGGCAGCTCGGGCGTAATCGTGGACCCGCCGTTGCCGGTGGACGGTCCGCCGCCGGTGGCTTGCGCGGTCGTGAAACTGAGCCTGGCGATGGGGTTGCCGCGAAACCTGCCGGAGTTGGCTATGCTCGAGATGACGCCCCGCGGGCTCGTGGCAGGGTTGCTCAGCGACCAGCCGGAACCGTTCTCGGTGCCGGCATCGTAGGGGAAGAGCTCGACGACCCGATTCCGCCAGCCATTGTCGTACAGCCTGAGGTTCGAGACACCGACGAACCAGTCCGGCGTGGGCGCGACCATCGACAGGACCGAGACCAGCGGATGGCTCGAATTCGCGGTGAAGGTGCCCGAAACCGTCGCTGTCGGGCCGATGAAGGAACTCCCCGCCCGGACAACGACGCCGGCGTTGGCGTTAGCGCCGATCTCGTTCAGCAGGGTGCCCACGCTGCCGAGTTCGGCGACATTTTCGACCCCGGCGCTGGCCGTGCCGCCGGACACCCATATCGTAGTGCTGGAGTTGTGAGTGGCGCCGACCACCTCGGTGAAGTGCGCGCCGCCGGGCATGCTTGAATCGGTGATGTCGTCGACCGTCCAAAGCCCCTGGAAGGTCACGGTGTAGGTCGCCGTCTCGCCCTGCGCATGCGCCGCGGCGGCTGCGAGGAAGAGGAGAAGCAGCGCCGCTGTGGCCGTGAGTGCCGCTGTGGCCGTGAGTGCCGGTTTGGACGTGGGTGCCGCTCTGGTCATGGGATGCCGTTGAGTACCCGGTAGTGGCGGGCGTTGGGCGATTGTACCGCGCCGGTGAACAGAGCCGGGTATGCCCGAATGAGGCGTGGTGGTTGCCGCGAACGGCGAGTGACGGGCCGGAGCGGGGGAATGCCGCATGATCGAGCAATAAAGTCGAGCAACAAAATCACGCCTTTATGGCCGAACCGCACGGATTCCGGTGTTGTGGGGGCGGCAGCGCGGGACTAGGATTGCGTCATGGCAAATGCGATCGCATTCGACACCCACCGGTTCGTGAAGAATCTCACCGCCAGCGGCTTCACCGAGGCGCAGGCCGAAGCCTTGGCGAGCGAGCACGTTCATCTGCTCAACTCCAATCTGGCGACCAAGGCCGATCTTGCGACTGTGGCCACCAAGGACGATCTTGCGAACTTGGCCACCAGAAACGAAATCGCGAACCTGGTCACCAAAGACGAGATTGCGAACCTGGCCACCGAGGCCGAGATCGCAAACCTGGCTACCAAAGACGAGATCGCGAATCTGGCTACCAAGGTCGAGACAGAGAACCTGGCCGTCAAGGCCGAAATCGCGAACCTGGCTACCAAGGCCGAACTCGCAACGTTCAGGGGTGACCTAAGGGCCGAAGTGCAAGCGGTCAAGGCCGACCTTCTGAAGTGGATGCTCACCGCCCTGACCGCCCAGACCGCCCTGGTCGTGGCGCTGATCCGATTCCTGTAAGCCCCCCCGGCAGCCGCCTGTTCGGCATCGAGATTCCGAAGGTTCCCGCGAACGGCGGACATTTCTACCGAATTCGTGGAGAAACTCGCAGGGCGTGTGCGGCTGTCTGCTCAAAGGATGCTATCGTCGGCCGGAGTGTCAAGGCGTGTATGGCAGTACCAACGATGACGAGTTGGGATCAAAGGTATATCGTGATTTGCGCCACCGTGCTGTGCTACGGCGCGGCGGCAGTGGTGATCGCCCCCCTATATGCCCTCCCTGTCGTCTTGTTCTGCGCTTCTTTGCTTGTGTTCCTCCGGGCTGCTGTGGTGACTTTTTCTGAATTCGACGAAATGCGCGAGCAATTGGACAGCGTCAACCGCCGCACCGCCCGCATTGAAGGCCACCTGTTCGGCGCCGAGATTCCGCAGGATCCCGAGAACGGCCAGTGACGGGCCGTTTCTCGGCAAAATCGCCCGTTTCCGGCTTTTGAGCCGGGCCGGCGACTGATCCATAATCAATTTTTTGTTGGTGGCGGCCCGGGTCGGAGCGGGAGATGCAGAAGGATACGCGGATCAGTTTGGGCACCACCATCGCCATGGCGACGCTAATGATCTCCATCATGGTGGCCCTGTTCGCCTCCACGAACGCCCGCATCGACGGCCTGCGGGGCGACGTCAACACGCAAATCGGTCGGCTGGACTCCCGCATCGACGGCTTGCGAGACGATGTCAACGTGCAAATCGGCAGCTTGCGGGATGACATGAGGGAAGACCACGCCGCCATCCACGCGCGCCTGGATTCCCTTCAGGACGGTCTGGCCGATGTCGGCCAGCGGCTCGCCCGCGTTGAAGGACGTCTCGGCATGGCCCGCGCCGACGAAACCGACGCCGGGCCTCAATCGGAACCGTAAGCACGGCGCAGGTAACGGAACGAACGATGAACGAGTGGCGGCAAGTTATCATCACGGTCTGCACCGTGGTGCTCGCGTTCGCCGCGCTCGCGACGCTCATGCTGTTCGAGCA
>JAJDVG010000046.1 GCA_022826245.1 Gammaproteobacteria bacterium | reverse complement strand
AGATGTGAACTCCTTCAGGTCATTTTATGTCACTACAACGCGCCCCGCACGGACCCGAGCAAAACAAATCAATGGCTTACACGACGACACCCCTCGATCCGCCCGGAAATCCGAGGCTCGGTTGTTAAACTTGGGTTAGCTGCAATCGACGCTGGCCCCAATATCGCCAGCGATCGTATGAGGCTCCTGCGAACACGGTCTGTCACTGTGGCTTTCTCGCTCTTGGTCCGGGGCTGCGCATCAACCATGCATCGTGACAGGGAAGCGGCAACGGCTCTACCTCGCTGGGCTACTGCGACAACCCGACAGCTGCAGCATGTTCATCCCACAGCGAAAGCAACTCAGCCATTGTTGCTTCGTTCTCCGCGGCGACGTTATTTTGCTCGGAAGGATCATTCACCAGGTTAAAGAGCTGCCAAAGCGACTCCTGCGCTGGATCCGGCATCAGGACAATCTTCCAGTCACCCTTTCTAAGCGACTGATTACCATAGTATTCCCGGGCGAAATAGTCGTTCTCGTGAACCGAATCAATTTCTCCCTCAAATATCGGTACAAGCGATGTTCCGGCGGGTGGGTGGATGTCCCGCCCTCGATATCTCGAACTCGGTAGTTCCGCTTCTGCCAGCTCCAGAAAAGTAGGCAGCAAATCCACAACCGAAGTCGGAGCGGAATTAGTCTGGCCGGCGCGAATTGCGGTGGGGTAATAGACGAAGGCCGGCACACGAATTCCACCTTCATAGACGCTGGTCTTATCACCCCGGAATGGACCGCCTGATACCGCCGCCCAATCCGGCCCGT
This sequence comes from Gammaproteobacteria bacterium, assembly GCA_022826245.1. GTDB lineage: Bacteria > Pseudomonadota > Gammaproteobacteria > Steroidobacterales > Rariloculaceae > Rariloculus. The sequence continues at coordinate 70,669 of JAJDVG010000046.1, read as the reverse complement.
ACGCTACGAACGAGTCACCTGCTCCCAGATTCTCAAAACTGTTGTCGCAGCAGCGGGCAATCCATTCGCCAAGACCGGCTGCCAATGGGCCGAAGTCAACGCTGTGCGGGTCTGCACCATTGTCCGACATAAAGAATATCAGCGTGTTGTCGAACTCATCGACTGCCTGCAGGTATGCGATGAGCTCCCCGACGTAGCGATCCATATCGCTGACCATAGCCGCGTAAATCTCCATCCTGCGCGACTGCGTCCGCTGTTCCTCTGCGCTCAATGAAGCCCAGCGCGCCGTAAACAATGTAGGATCAACCGCAGTTGCCCCTTCAGGCAAAAGTCCTTGTTGTTCCATCCTTGACAGTCTGCTGCGATAAAGAACCTCATAGCCCTCGTCGTACAGGCCGTCAAACTGTGCGATAGATTCCCGCGGCGCCTGGAGGGGCCAGTGAGGCGCTGTATACGCGAGGTATGCGAAAAAAGGTCTGTCCTCTGTGCGGTCCGTATCGATGTAGTCGATCAGCTTTCTCGTGTAATCGCGCGTCGAGTAAAAGTCATCATCTACTGAAAAGATTTCACCGTTGTCTTCGCGGTATAGCGCTTGTTCGTCTACACCTCCGGCGGTCAGCCCACCCAGATGAGCGGCGGCGCCTTCAAGCAGTGCGAATGACCTTCTAAACCCGCGGGCTGCGGGACTGGTTTGCTCTGTCAAGCCCAAATGCCATTTGCCGCTCATATATGTGTTGTAACCGGCATCGGTCATCAGGTCCGCCAGACTGGCCACCCCGAAATTCAGATAGCCCTCATAACCCGGCTTACCAAACCGCTCGTTCGGAAACTCAGCCATCGTGCCAAGACCCGCGAGATGGCTGTTCGTTCCGGAAAACAGCATCGAGCGCGTTGGCGAGCAGGTTGGCGATGCATAAAAGCTTGTGAGGACCATGCCCTCATTCGCCAGCATGTCCAGATTGGGTGTAGGAATCTCGCTACCGAACCGACCCAGGTCGGTGTAGCCCATATCGTCTGCAACGATCAGAACGATATTCGGCCGGTTATCCTGACCGCCTGGACTACAGGCAGCCAAAATGACCGAGACACATACAAGCAGTGAATACAGTAGCGGTACTTTCTTTGCCTTTCTCACGATCGTTTCCTGAGTTTGTAACGCTAACTGCAAGAAGGCACATAGCTGCTAAGGCACGGCAAATCTGCAGCCGCTTTCAATTGTCCTGCTCACCTCGAAATGCGAGCGTTGCCCTGAGCTAGTTATTGTTTCTCGTCAGATAAGTGATGATGTCGTCGAGCTCGGCATCACTGATTTCGGTTCTTCTCGTCATTGGCATTCCGAATAATCCGCCTCGCACAACTGTTCTAATGAATGCAGGAACGAGGTCGGTGCGATCTTCGAGGACCGCCGGAATCTCACCCCGGTATTTTATTCGCAACGCAGACGTGCCCGGCAGTCCATAGCCACCGAATGGCATTTCGGCCGGTGCAACGGCGCCATGACAGGGCAAACACCACTTGTCGTACACCACTTTCCCGTTGTCGCGTGAAGGTGCGTTCTGCGCGAGCCCGACGGTGGTTGCCAACAATGCCAGACCAGCTGTGATTATCGCTTTTCTCATGCTCGGCCGCTCCTCATGCCAGCCGGCCAGATTCCATAGCGGCCCGGCGAAATGATGCCGTTGGGATCGATGCTGTCCTTGAGTCTTTCCTGGTACCGCTGCAGCGCGCTGTTGTTGTATGAGTACTTGCTCACCGCCTGCTCCTGGAAAGCCGGGTTTGTGCGATACACGCCCCAACCGTTTTCTGCGCATCGATCAAGAAGCAGTGAAAACAGCGCTCGACTCTGCGCGTTTCTGGCCGGATCCCGCCAGGTCGGGACCAGCGTTGCCATGATATATGCGCGAGAGTAGTAGTTGATCGGCGTGAAAAACGGATGATGCACCGGCGGCGCCCCGACTTCAGTGTAGGTCTCATACATCATTCGGGCAGCTTTGTGGACTGCTTCTGCCTTCCTCGGCAAGAATGCAAAAAAGTCTGCGTGCCCTTCCCATGGCGCATCATTGGTGTAAGGTTTTCTCGCAACCATATCGAAAATCTCGAGCGCCGGAATGCCAAGCTCCGGCTTACGCGGATTTTCTGCTACATCTTCTGCCGACAAGGGCAGCCGCCAGAAATAACCGTCCTCAAACGTAGCCCCCGGAATGCGGTCCCTGAAACGTCGCTGTGCCGCTCCCCAGGCAGCGCGCACGACTTCCTCCGGACCATAGAACCGCAGCTCAACAGACCAGGCAGGCATACCCTGCGCGCTGACGAACTCCTCGAGCTGCTCGACAGATGGCCAGCCGTTTTGCATCAGCGCCGCCATAGGCCCGCCAGGGTCACCTTCGGCTGAAGGGCTGCCGAAATCCGGCAGGCCAATCATGAACGAGTCCTCAAGGTAGCTGACCTCCTTGACAAGCGCATCGAAATCGCCATAGCGCGGCACCATCACCGTCCCGGTCAGGAAGGTTTCAGGCATTGGCATGAGCCAGAATCCCATCTTGGTCACGATGCCGAAGTTTGACTGTGCAAGCAGACCGTCAATCATCGGACCAACGCCGTAACGATAATCCTGCCAGCCGTCTGAACCCGGTATCGCGCCGTTACCGGTACGGACGACTTCGCCCTCCGCGGTCACGAACTCCATCCCGCAGTGCGAACCAAAATGGTCTCTGAACGGCGCCATCGTGTAACCAACACCATGATCGAGACTGTTGCCGATCGGGCTACCCCACCCAGGATCGGGCACATCGAGCATGAGCTTGAGGCCGCGCTCCTGAATGTAGTTGTAAAGATCGAAATAGGAAACACCTGGTTCAACAAGCGCAAAATGGCGATCCTCATCGACCTCGAGAATCCGGTTCATGCGTTTCAGATCGAGCACTACACTCCCGGAGAGGTTTGGCGCCGCACCCCCATAGGTCAGGTTCCTGCCCGTGGAAATCGGATAGAGAGGAATACCATAGCGGTTAGCCACGCGAACTATCTGCTGGATCTGCTCTACGTTGGCCGGCGCAACTGCCGCAGAAGCAACTCGTTCTTCGGGCTCTCCCCAGAGAATTGAGTAGGAATCCCGGTATTGCGCAACGTCTTCGTCGGAACTGAAAACCCAGTCGTCGCCAACCGCCGCAGCAAAGTCAGTAAGCGCAGCTGCAAAATCTTCTGCGCTTACATTCGGAGGTAGTGCCATCGCGAAAATCTCCTGTAGTTACACTGTTTTTCCGAGACTCGTTATGCGAAGCGCGTCGATCTGCGACGCACAGCTAGGCGATAAGCCACGCAACGAGCGCTCGCTCGTGCGCATTGCTGAACGGTCCCGTGTATTTTTGGGCACGAACGTTACCCAATGATTCGATTTCGAAGCGATGAGCCAGACGGGCCATCGCATGGCCGAAACGCTCGTCGACACCAGGATCGTGAATCTCCGCCACATCGACGGGCAGACCCGACACTTGATGAAGAACCCGCCCGCCGGAGTCAACCACGCGATCAATCCGGTAGCGCACTCTCATGTTCAGGTCTCGCGCCAGTTCTTCCAGACAGAAAAGCGCCGAGCGATCTGTGAGCCCGACAAAAGGCGATCTTGCTGCGCGCAATTGATCGCGAAGATCACCGTACCAGAGTCCCGCCACGTCGTTTCGCACCGGGCTGGTCATTACACCGAGTTGCTCAAATGCCTGCGCAAAGTCACGACTTTCACGATGGCGCGGATCGAATACTGCGCGGCGAATCCCCGCAGACGGCATGATTCCATTCACAGCAGTCGTTGCCGGGACTGAGCCAGACGCGACCATCGTCGCTATGCCTGCCGCACCTGACTTCAATACATTTCTGCGGCTAATCACAGGCCGGCCTTCCTCATTGCAACGCTATTCAAATACCGAGTGACCGTCCGCATCGATATTGCGATTATTTTCCTGACAGACGAATTCCTGCAGCCGGAAATCGGGCCTATATACATAAACATAGCGGGAAGTCCACGGCTCTTCAAACACCTCCGGGTCCTCCACTGTCAGCTCATTAACGAGTACGCCGGGCCTGACTTCCGTGAACCGCTCGATAACATGAAGTCTGGGGCTATGCGGCAGTTGTCCGAAGTCGAGTGGTACATCCTCGCGGATGCCGACGGTCGAGATCACCAGTGTGTCGTCTTCCCACCGTCCAATAGAGTGCCCCTGGTAAGTTGGATCGAGCTCTTCGAGAGGCGGGTGCTCGTCGAGGTCCATCCATATCCGGCGCGTTGCCGGCCCCCACTCACTGGTAATCGAAATGACATTCGGCGTCTGCAGAATCTCCATGCCGTAAATCATCACCATCACTCGCGGCATCCCGGGCGGAAAACATGCAGCTACCGGATCGGAGAGTTCTCCGGCCGCTGATTTTCTCAATGCCTCCACATACATCGTTTCATAAGGTTCCTTCAATGGCGGGATGTCCTGGCGGCGGGCGCTGCGCGTATTGGTACCAGGAGCCTGACCGTCCACACCACTCGGGCCGCGATAGGTATCAAGCAATCCGTTCGGCACAATCCAGAAGCCGGTCCAGTTCGGGCGGCCGTCCGGCAATCGCGCCGGCACAGGTGGAGAAACTTCAAGCTCTTCAATAACCGGTGTACCAAATTGCGCTGTGGCACCGCCTGCAAGCACCATCGAGATCAGGCCGATAATGATTGATATCGGCTGTTTCATTGCAGCGGCCCTCCGATCGGCTCCCCGGCTGCGTCAAATATGCGCACCATATTGCCGCCACTGGCCCCGGTGCGAACAGGGTGCAGCACGACCGTCACCTCATCGCCGGGCTTAACTGAAATGCGGTTCCACCCCATCCGGCCAAGCACGTTCTTGCTCAGCATCTCGACCGCCCACTGCTCGGCAACCCCGTCGTCACCGACCACATCCACATGCAGCCAGCAGTGCGGATTCGTCCACTGAAACTCAGCAACGGTCCCGCTGATCGTGACTTCCCTCGTGGAGTCGAAGATCGCAAAAGAGTGATGTGCTGCCGCCGGCAATGCCAGCACGGCAAGCATCACGAGCATTCGAATTTTTCCTGCAATCGTCATGACACTTCTCCTGCGCTGTATTTACTCGCGAATGTTGAATCTGAAGCTTGGCAGCTCACGCATCTGCTCGTAAATACAGACATGTTCTTCGATGTCTGAGCGGGGCTGGCGGACAAAGCGCTTCGTATTCGTCCAGGTCCCTTCCCAGTTGTCCGGGTCGGTCATTGAGAACTCGATATCGAATGCCTGACCGTCTTCGTCCATCCGAATTCGTTCAATGATGCGCAGGTTCTCCCCGGTCTGAATACCTTCCTGAATCCAGCGACGTTCGCCGGTCATGCCGATCGTCTCAATGACCAACTCGTCATCTTCCCAACGCCCGATCGAATGACCGTTGTAGTTGTACACGATCAGATCCTCCGGCGGATGCGGACGACCGTCGGTGAATATCCAGCGGATGCTGTTATTGAACATCGTCGTGAGCTGCACCATCGTCGGCAGCTGAATGATCTGAATCGGCCAAAACCGTGTCATCATCCTGGGCATACCCAGCGGCCAGCATGCAGCCGGATCGTCCCGATACTCGAAACCCTGACTTGCAAACTCCTGATGCCTGTCGAATACGGCCTGGGCGGCCGGCGTCAGCTTCGGCATCGGCAGAAACTGATGCATGCCGGTCTCGGGATCAATGATCATGTTCCAGGTGCCGGTCAGATCAAACGGCGCCGCAGGCCTGCTCCTGGCAAGATTTTCCGGATCGAGCGCGCTCTGATACAGGCCGTCGAGCGCGGTCTGGGCTGCCGTAAACGAACTGATACCCAGTGCCGCGAATATCAGCAGTGCCGCGCGAATCCGATAGCCGGCGCTCATTGATCAGCTCCAGTCAACTCACTCACCTCGTCCGGTGTGACGCCTGGTTGCGCCGACAGCGTTGTCCCGTCGGGCAGCGTCAGCGCAACCAGGTTCCCGCCCGGACTGCCATCCATCAACGGATTGGAAACAATGGTCACGCGGTCGCCCGGCCGGACGGTCTGCCGCTTCCAGCCGTTGCGTGCAAGATAACCCGGGCCGTTTGCTTCGTAGTTGTAGTCATGCTCGACACCGTCCGAGTCGGTTACCGTCATGACCAGCAGACTGTGCGGATTCGTCCAAAGAAAACGCTTCACGACACCTTCATGTACGACCGTGTTCTCGAGATCAAACATCGCATATGAATGATGAGCGAGAACAGGAGTGCACAGGACTGTAAAGCCAATTACTGCAGCACCAGAACTGCGGATGAGCAACAAGAAGAACGCTGACATTTCCTTCATTACTATTCCTTTTTGTGAAGCGACCTCTAACAGGCCGTTGAAAAACGTCTTGAAATTTCATGCACGACAGAGTTCAGATCGATTCGAAACTGGAAGGCGGTCATCGGGCGAATGTTGCGTCGGTTGCCGTGTTCTCGGTGCATCCTTTTTCGTCCTCCTGTTGCGTTTCGATACGCACTTCGGGCACATCGCGGTGGCTACGTGGGTGCTTCCGCGACGAGATTGCGCATCCGGACCAGGTTGTATCCGCTGAGCGTCAGCAGCCATTGGAACTGGACTCGATCGACCCCTCTGAACCTGGTCTTGCGCACCGGGCCGACCTCCTTGGCCCAGCCGATCGTTTCCTCGATGCGTTTGCGCACCCGCTGGCTGAGGGCGTAGCCGCGATGCCGCGTCGTTCGCCCGTCAATGGCCGAGCGCCGGTGGGTGGTGTTCCGCGCCACGTGCGGGGTCGCGTTCCGCGCCACGTGCGGGGTCGCGTTCAGCGCCCGCGTGGCGGCGACGAACGCCCGAGTGTCGTAGTTCTTGTCGGCGCCGAGGGTGATCCGGTGCCGGCCCGGTATCGCCTCGAGCATGTCAAGCGCCGCCTCGCGTTCGGCCGTACCGGTGGCCGGGCTCAGCCGGGCGTCGACCGCCAGACCGTGACGGTTCTCGGTCAGCACATGGCCCATGTAGCACAGCCGGGCTTCCTTGCCCTTGCCCTTGCGAAACAGCCTCGCTTCCGGATCGGTCGTGGAGGCGTGGGTCTCGTTCTTGCGCCGCTCGCCATGAAAATCGCGGTCGGGATTACGCCCGCCGCCTTGAGGCGGATCGTCGGAATCGTCGCGCGGACGAAAGCTCTTCAGCGACGCCCAAGCCTCGATCAGCGTCCCGTCCACGCTGAAATGCTCGTCGCTGGTCAACCCCTGGGCACGCGCTTGGGCCAGCACCTCCTCGAAGAACGCCTGGGCGATGTTCGCCTGCATCAGGCGATCCCGGTTCTTCGAGAACGTCGAGTGGTTCCAGACCGCATCGTCCATCGACAGCCCCACGAACCACCGAAACAGCAGGTTGTAATCCAACTGCTCGCACAACAGCCGTTCGCTGCGGATCGAGTAGAACACCTGCAACAGCAAGGCCCTGACCCGCTTCTCCGGCAGAATCGACGGCCGGCCCGTATGCGCGTAGCTCGCCTCGAACTCCTGCGTCAGCTCCGCCAGCGCCGTGTCAACCATCTCCCTGATCGGTCGCAGCGGATGCCGCTTCGGGACCCGGCTCTCCGCGGACACGTAGCTGAACAGCCCTTCCTGACGAATATCGGCGCCGCGCATCGGGTTCGTTCCTCGGTCCCAAAACGGAATATGAATTTTAACCGGTCTCGACTCAGCCCAACGACCTTGAACGGGACTTTTTCAACAGCCTGTTAAAAGCTATACCGGAAGTCAAGACCCCACATTCGTGGCGCGCCTACGATGACATAGGTGACCTCCGGAACCACGAGGAAGTTGGGGAAGGCATTCGCAGTTGCGCCGCCAAAAAACGCTGGGTGGCTTGCGGGCTTGTAGCTAAACGGTGTGTTATCAGTCGAACCGGCCCATGCATTACCACCGACGATATATTCCTCATCTGCGCAATTAGTGCAGAAGATACTGGCATCCCACCGTCCGTCAGGATCCTCGTACCTCAATCGTAGAGTTAGTAAATCGTATTCAGGAATCGTCAGGGTCGTTGAATCCTGCTGACTGGACTCCTGATCATCTTTGTAGGCGTAATCCAGCAGGAACGACAGGTTGCCACCACTTGCCAATGGCACGTAGTAAGAACCACCAATGTTCCAGCTTAATTCCGGAGCAAGCGCCAAATCGGACGTCAGCCGGGCTGGCCCACCGGGGACGACTCTTGTCCATTCGGCATCTATGGTGCCCAGGTTCGCGCGTAGCTGCAGACGCTCTGTAGGCGCAAATAGCATGTCAAGTTCTATACCTGACATTTCCACATCGCCGGCACTAAAAATGCAACGACCAAAACAAGGGCTTACAAAACCACCCCCGGCAGCAGCAGCTGTTGGCGCAATAGTAATTTGTTTGTCCGTATTGTCCTGCGTGAAATAAGTTGCATTTATGCGCAGGCGTGAATCCAGCAATTCACTACGAATCCCTATCTCGTAGGAAGTTACTTCTTCGGCAGGGAAGGCTATGTTGATATCCTCGGCCGTATCGTTTGGACCACCAGTCTTGAAACCTTCACTCGCAGAGATATAGGTCATTACGTCATCATTCCATTGATATTCGAGCGATATTCGACTAGTGAGAGAATCCTCATCGTTTTGCGCTGACAGTTCGGGAATGTTGGTACAGGTGCCAAGCGTGACAACATCACAACCGAAACCGGGCGGAGGTGCCAAAGGAAGGCCTGGAGTAAAGAAAGGCGGTGCCGGAAAAGCGGTTACGCCTAAGGCGGTCGCTTCCGCGGCCAATGCCGCATTCCACGTAGAAACCTGACGGACACGATAAGTCTTATCGTCTTCCGCCCAGCGCATCCCTATCGTTAATGCCAGGCGGTCGGTTAGATCATAAGTGCCCTGCGCAAAGATACCGGTGTGCGTGATTTCCATATTGCCGATGTCGTTCGCATTTATGAGTCCGAAGGCAAAAACACCACGTGGATCACTGCTATCGATGCCCCGCAGAAATGGGTCTTCCTGAGAAAAGTAGAAGCCAGCGGTCCAGTTCAGTCTTTCGGTTGAACCAGTCAGCTGAAACTCCTGAGACCAGAAATCGACGCCTTCTTCTGACACATCATCAAAGATATGAACAGCGGTCGCTGAATCATCAAAATCATTTATGCGGAATTCATCAACCGATCTGTAACCGGTTATGGATCTAAGGTTTAGTGAGTCATTGATGTCATAAGAAATGTTCAAAGTGACGCCAGTGGATTCTGAACGCAGTCTAGGCATCGTACCGGTACCGGCCGTTTGATACAGACTGTTTGGAATCTCTGCTGAATAAGCCCTTGGGGTGCCGCCCCACACTGCGTTCCATACAAAAGAACTCGCAGCTCCCGGAGTGAAAGCGGGCGGGCTGGCGTCTCCGCCGGTGGGTGCGAAGCCGCCATTAAAGCCGAAATAGTCAATCAGCTTTATCGCACCGGTATCGGTATCGCGCACGGTACTGTCAACTGAAAGGTTCACATCCAATCGGTCCGAAGGCGCCCAACGCAACTGCGCACTCACGAACTGTGTATCTTCAGCACCCAGGCTTGCATTATCGGCCAGGCGATCAACGTAACCGTCGCGGCTCAGAGTTGCCGCTTTAACGCGAACAGCCACATTATCACTCAAAGGAACGTTGACAGCGCCACTCACATCCAGGCGATCAAAGTCGCCCATTGTTGAAGTAACGTAGCCGTCGACCGCATCAAATTCCGGTTTTCTCGTAATGTATCTAATAGCCCCGCCAAGACTGTTTCTTCCAAAAAGCGTACCTTGCGGACCACGAAGTACCTCTACTCGCTCCACATCGATAAGCCTTAAAAACTGGATCTGTGGCTGGCCGTAATAAACATCATCGATATAGATACCGACTGCAGGAGAGGTACCAATCGAACCAAGCGCCTCATTGATGCCACGTATTGAAATCGCCGCTTTATCCGTCGCTCGGCCTGTCGCATTTCCCAAGCTCAGGTTAGGAACAAAACTAGCCATGTCACCGAGACTGGCTGCATTTAGATCCCGCAAGCGTTCAGTACCGAAGGCAGCAACTGATATCGGCGTTGTCTGAAGGTCTTCCGCGCGGCGCTGCGCCGTCACGATGATTTCCTCCAGCGCCCCACCCGCGGTTTGCGCAAGACCGGGTAACGGTGCGAGCCCCATCAAACCCAAAAATCCCGCAAACGGGATACGTCTCGCGAGGATATTTCTTGGTTTCTTCGTGATCACTGCCCCTCCCCAACTCATTCCGAGTTTACGAATCCAGCTATTCGCAATTCGGAGCGCAAATTCCGCTAGATGTTCTACAGTCCAGTATCTGCGAATAGAAAATATTTTGACTTTATAGTGCTAATGGTACCAGTAAGATAAAAAACTGTCAAACTTTGACTCCGGAACGCACTCTGAGTACGCTTTTCGGCGTGTCAGGCGGCCATTTGAGGGAATTGTCCGGATATGAGCGCACAGAAAACCGGCAGTCGCCGGCGGGCGAAACGTATGCAGGTCATGGACGAGGCCACCAGGGCTCTGAATCGTCGCGGAATTTCCCACGCCTCACTGTCCGAAATCTCCGAACGAGTCGGCGTCTCTCGCGCCGCGCTCTACTATTACTTTGAGGATCAGCAGGACCTCGTATTCCAGTGCTATGTCCGCTCGTGTGAGCAGATGGCTCGTCGCCTCAGCGAAGCCCGTCACCAGTTATCTTCAGCGCCAGAGCAAGTCGATCTGTTCGTTACGCTGATGCTCAGTGCGGACGAACCGGAGTTTGCTTCGCTGAGTGAGCCGGCATTTCTGCGACAGGACCAGCGGAATACGATTCTCGGCTTATACGAAGCGCTGCGCTCCAGTCTGGCTGAACTCCTGGATAATGGCATTCAGCGACGTGAAGTCAGGCCCTGCCATTCGGAACTCGTAGCCGCAGCAATTATCGGGCTTATTTCATGGGTTCCGCCATCGGTGCATCGCTGGGATCGGTTGATTCGGTTATCAGACCGCGAGGTCTTCGAAGAACTGAGAAGCACCATCCTTGAGGGCATCGCGGCCGATCGGAGCGCACCCGTCAGCTATCCACCTTTCTCCCTCTCACCGTTGGCACTGCCGGCCGTGCGCGTATTCGATCCGGTGGCGTTGGGCGAAGCGCGCAAAGAGGCCATACTCGCCGCCGCGTCATGGCTGTTTAACCTGAAAGGACCGGAGGCAACTTCTCTGGAGGAGATTGCCGAGCGTCTGGGAGTTACAAAGAAAGTCATTTACAACAATGTAGGAGACAAGCAAACCCTGATGACCGAGTGTTTCCGACGCGCTATTCGCATTTATCTGGACATCGGCAAACGCATGGAGGCCTATGAAGGTCCTCGGGTCGATGCAATTTCCGCCAGCGCTCACGTCCTGGCCGAAGCGAGCCTCCGTGAAGATATCGCCCCATTTCGCCCGTTCACTGGACTAGAGGCTCGACCTCCTGAAGAGCAGGAAGAGTTGAACGCCAGTGTGAAATCCTTGTCCGAAATTTACCAGGCGTCTTACAACCAGGGTATTGCTGAAAAAAGCATCCGCGAGAGTAACGCGCGAGCTGTGCTCGAGTGTCTGCCTGGTCTGGTTGAATGGCTGCCACAGTGGTTTGATGCATTCGACGAAGATGACCGGGCCAGGGCTCCTCGTGAAATGGCGGAACTGTTTAGGTTAGGTTTGCGACCGATCTAATAGCGAATATCGGCATTTTCACTTCCCCGATTTTATTGAGCAGAACTACGACGAATGATCAGATAAAGCATGTTGCCATCATCGGAACCGGAATCAGTGGGTTAATGACCGCATTGAGTCTTAGTCGCCACGGCATTAAAGCTACACTCCTGGAACGCGACTCCGCACCGGACAACTCTATATCTCCGGAATATTCATGGGACTGGACCCGTAAAGGCGTGCCGCAAGCGGCACACTCGCACTTTTTCATGGGCCGCTTGCGTGTCCTCCTCGAAGAGTTTCACCCCAAACTGATGTCGGCCTTATTCGCCGCAGGTGCAGGTGAGAGCACATTCATGGATTACGTCCATCCAGAACTCATGCATCGAGTTGAAAAGTCTGAGTCAGACCTTCGCCTACGGACGCTGAATTGCCGCCGTACAACTTTTGAGATGATCGTTCGAAAATACGCGGAGTCACTGGAAGGCGTCTCGATCAGGAGCGAAACCAAGGTTACCGATATTCCAATCACAGAAGATCAGCCACCTGTTGTGACTGGGGTGCAATATGAAGCTAATGGCGCTACCGGTCGCTCGAGTAAGCTACCCGGAATACTGGAAGCACGAGGCGTGAAGTTTGATGTCGACCAACAAGACACAGGCCTTTTCTATTTCACCGTAAGCATTCGGTCTCGACCGTCTAGCCCAAATTTACCAACTTGAGCCGTTTTGAGGCCTGAACGGGGAGTTTTTCGCTGATTTTCCGGGGATTTTCGTGCGTGAGTTCTTGATTCATGGTCTTGGCGGGGCGCGGAAGGCGAATGTAGTGCCATAATCGTTCATTTGGGTATTGACATGCCCCCGGGGGGGGGCGCCGATCATGCCCATGTTTATCTGCCGCACCCAGACGCGCCGCGCCGCGGACGGCTCCAGCTACAGCACCTGCCGACTGGTCCGCAGCGAACGCCGCGGCGACAAGGTCCGGCAACGCACGCTGTTGAACCTCGGCCGCCACTTCGAGATCGAGTCCGCGGCCTGGCTTGGGCTGTGCGCCCGGATCGAGGACCTGCTCGACGGCCAGCAGGCGCTGATCGCCGAGCTCCCCGAGACGGTCGAGACCGAAGCGCAACGCATCGCAGCCTTGCTGCTGGCGCGGGGGGTCGGCGTGGCGGCCGATGCGCCGGCGGACAGCGTGGCGGTCCATCCGGACTCCATGGCACTGGCGCGGCCGCGCAGCGTGGGCGTCGAGCAGGCGGGGCTGTGGGCCCTGGAGCAGGTCGGGCTGATGCCGCTGCTGGAGGAACTGGGCGTCAACGGCGCGCTGCGGGCGGCGGCGGCCGGCTTGATCGTCGGCCGCATGGCGCATCCGGCCAGCGAGCGCGAGACCCACCGCTGGCTGGGCCGCGACAGCGGTCTGGGCGAACTGCTGGGCGTGGAAAACGAAGCCATGGGGGCGATGCAGTTGTACCGGGCCTCCGACGCCTTGGTAAAACACCGCCACGCCATCGAGGCGCGGCTGCACGAGCCCGCCATGGACCTGTTCGGCCTGTCGGCCACGGTGACGCTGTTCGATCTGACCAACACCTACTTCGAGGGCGATGCCGCAAAACAGCCGCTGGCGCGACACGGGCATTCCAGGGAGCAGCGCGACGACCGTCCCCTGCCTCACGCTGGGTCTGGTGCTGGACGGCTCGGGCTTCGTGAGCCGCTCGCGGATGTTCGCCGGCAACGTGCGCGAGCACACCATGCTGCAAGGCATGCTGGACGGTCTGGGCGCACCGGCCGATGCGCTCGTGGTCATGGACCGGGGCCTCGCCACCGAGGCGCAGATCGCCTGGCTGCGGGAGTCCGGCTACCGTTATCTGGTCGTCAGCCGCAAGCGCCAGCGGGAGTTCGACGCCGACGCCGCCGAGGCCAACGACACGGCCTCGGGGCAGACGCTGCATCTGGACCGGCAGGTCTGCGAGGACAGCGGAGAAGTCCGCCTGAACTGCTACTCCGAGGCACGCGCGCAAAAGGAGCGCGCCATGGTCGAGCGCCTGTGCGTGCTCTCGTTAGAGCAGCCAAGCCGCCATCAGGCACCAATGCCGATCGAATGCGGCTACTGTCGCGTCACCCGAAGCCGCATGAGCATGAAACTGACGTGTGAATGATTGTCGTACGGGATGATCGTTCGTATTCACGGGTCAGGGCTGCTGGTTCCTTGACTTGACTCGTCGCCAGCTGCTCCCCCGCCCCGGACCCATTCGGAACAATCTGTAAACCATGTCTTCGGAATGGACCGGGTCAAGATGGCGTCCCCACGGGGATTCGAACCCCGGTTGCCGCCGTGAAAGGGCGGTGTCCTAGGCCTCTAGACGATGGGGACGTCCGTTGGTAGAAAGTGGTGGAGCCAGGCGGGATCGAACCGCCGACCTCTACAATGCCATTGTAGCGCTCTCCCAGCTGAGCTATGGCCCCCCGTTCGATTGAGCAGTGCAGTCTAGCACCGCGGCGGAATCGGTCAAGACTGGCGCGGGGCGTCGAGCAATGGACGAAAGAGAGAGTTGACGTCACGCGCCCTCGTACATACATTGGAATTGGAGGCTCGGCCCCGTATGCAATTCTGCGTAGCGATACGTGGAGACAACAGGCGGGGCATTGCCTCTTTTTTTATGTTTGAGCGGCAGCGGCACGCGCATCGATAAACGCAAGCGCCCGGTCGATCCTGTGCCGCGTGCGTTCCCGGCCGACGAGCACGAGCGTCGTGCCGATGCCGGGCGAAGCGGCCTGGCCCGTCAATGCCACGCGCAGCGGCTGGGCGACCTTGCCGAGCTTGAGGTCGAGACGGCCAGCAGCGGCTTCGACGGCCGCCTGCGTCGACTCCTCGGTCCAGTCCTCGAGCGTCGCAAGCTCGTCCTGAACGGCGGTCAGCGCGGACCGCGCGACCGGGCGCAGATGCGCCTTCGCGGACTTCGCGTCGAACTCATCGTAGTCCGCGTAATAGCAGTGGGCACGCTCGGCCATCTCTTTCACAGTCTGGCTACGTTCCCGCAGCGCCTCGACCGCGACGGCCAGCGGTGGCCCGGCGTGAGGGTCGACGCCCCGCGCCCGTAGCTGATCCGCGAGCAGCTCAGCCAGGCGGCCGGCGTCCGCCGACTGAATGTGCTGGTGGTTGACCCAGAGCAGCTTCGGCGGATCGAAACGCGCCGCCGACCGGCTCACTGCCTTGAGCCCGAACAGATCCACCATCTCGTCGAGCGTGAATATTTCCCGATCGCCGTGCGACCAGCCGAGCCTCAACAGGTAATTGAGCAACGCCTCCGGCAGGTAACCCATCTTCCGGTACTCGAGAACGTCGATGGCGCCGTGGCGTTTCGATAGTTTCGTGTCGTCGGATCCATGGATCATCGGCAGATGCGCGAAGGCCGGCGGTTCGGCTCCGAGCGCGCGAAACAGGTTGACCTGGCGCGGCGTGTTGTTGAGGTGGTCATCGCCCCGGATGACATGGCTGATGACCATGTCCGAATCGTCGACGACGACGGTGAAGTTGTAGGTCGGCGTGCCGTCCGAACGGGCGATGATCAGGTCGTCGAGTTCGGCATTGTCGAACGTGACCTGGCCCTTGACGAGGTCGTCGACGACGATTGTCCCGGCAAGCGGATTCCTGAATCGAACCACGGGCGCGACGTCGCCGCGCACGCCGGAGCCGTCGCGGCAACGGCCGTCGTAGCGGGGCTTGAGACCTTTCGATTGCGCCTCGGCGCGCATCGCCTCGATCTCCTCGCGGCTGCAGTAGCAGCGGTAGGCAAGGCCCTGGTCGAGCATCTGCTGCAGGACTTCGGCGTAACGGTCGAACCGCCGCGTCTGGTAGACCGGGGTTTCGTCGGCGCCGATTCCGAGCCAGTCCAGACCGTCGAGGATGGCGTCGATGGCTTCCTGGGTGGAACGCGCCCGATCCGTGTCCTCGATCCTGAGCACGTAGTCGCCACCGTGGTGGCGGGCGAACAACCAGGCGTACAGCGCCGTGCGAACGCTGCCGATGTGCAGGTGGCCGGTCGGGCTCGGCGCGAAGCGCGTGCGGACAGTCATGACGAGACGGTTGAATTGGTGGTGGGCGATACTGGGATTGAACCAGTGACCTCTGCCGTGTGAAGGCAGCGCTCTCCCGCTGAGCTAATCGCCCGTCCCGGAAGTGGCTCATTTTGCGCAGCTTGCACCGCGCGCGCAAGCTGGCCGCCGAATCGCCCGGTCAGGTCATCCAGTTCGCATTCGCCGCGGTTGGTAGTACGCTTGCGCCTGTCTCACCCAATCCAGGCCACGCATGCATCACGTCACCATTTTCGGCGCAGGTTACGTCGGTCTCGTCACAGGCGCCTGTCTTGCGGACGCGGGCAACCACGTTCTGTGCATCGACGTGGACGACGACCGGATCGCTCGCCTCAACCGCGGCGAAATCCCGATCTACGAGCCCGGACTCGAGACGCTCGTTCGCACGGCGGCGGACGCCGGAAGGCTGCGGTTCAGCACGGACGTTGGCGCGGGCGTCGCGCACGGCCTGTTCCTGTTCATAGCCGTCGGCACGCCGCCTGACGAAGACGGCTCGGCCGATCTCAGGCACGTGCTGTCGGTCGCAGCTTCGATCGGCGAGCACATCGAGGAATACCGCATCGTCGTACACAAGTCGACCGTCCCGGTCGGCACGGCGGATCGCGTGCGTAGCGAAATCGAAGCGGCGCTCGAACGGCGGAACCTCGCGTGCGAGTTCGACGTCGTGTCCAATCCCGAATTCCTGAAGGAAGGCGCCGCGGTCGAGGATTTCATGAAGCCGGCCAGAATCATCGTCGGCACGGACAACCCCCGCACGGCCGAACTGTTGCGCGCGCTTTACCAGCCGTTCAACAGAAACCACGACCGCATGCTGGTCATGGACATTCGATCCGCCGAGCTCACGAAATACGCCGCCAACGCGATGCTGGCGACGAAAATCAGCTTCATGAACGAAATGGCCAACCTCGCGGAACTGGTTGGCGCGGACATCGAGCAGGTTCGGGTCGGCATCGGTTCGGATCCGCGCATCGGCCACGCGTTCATCTATCCCGGCGCAGGCTTCGGGGGGTCCTGTTTTCCGAAGGACATCAGGGCGCTCACGGCATCGGCAAGCACCCAGGGCTATCCGCTCGAGCTGCTGTCGGCCGTCGCGCGGGTCAATGACCGTCAGAAGCGCCTGCTGTTCGAGAAGATCAACCACTACTTCGGCGGCGATCTGCGCGGCCGGACGATCGCGCTGTGGGGGCTCGCGTTCAAGCCGAATACCGACGACATGCGCGAAGCGTCGAGCCGCGTGCTGATGGAAGCGCTCTGGGCCGCGGGCGCCACGGTGCGCGCCTACGATCCGGTCGCGATGGACGAGGCCCGGCGGCTGTATCCGGACCGCGCGGAGCTGCAGCTCTGCGAACGCGCCGAGCAGGCGCTCGACGGCGCCGACGCGCTCGCGATCGTGACGGAATGGCGCGAGTTCAACAGTCCGGACTTCGACCTCATCAAGGCGAAGCTGCGCGATCCCGTCATTTTCGACGGCCGCAATATCTACGATCCCGGTGAACTCGAACGCCGAGGGATTCGTTACTTCGGGGTCGGCCGCGGGGAGCCGGTCGAACTCCCCGCACGCGCAAAATCGGCCTCGTGAGCAGGCGCGGCGCAGTGGCCGATGCTACTGGCGCCAGTCACCGGGAGCCCGCGCCCGGGGAATGACACGAAAGCGGGTGTTCAACGACGCCGCTTGCCGAACGTGCGATTCAAGCGAGAATCAAGTAAACGCCGATGACTTGGATCGTACATTCTGCTTTTGTCGCAGAATTTCGTTACTTATTTGCCTATGCGCGCAGGACGCTACCGCGTCATGCTCGTGTAGGAACGGTTCAGGAAGTTCGCCGGATCGCCCATCTGCTCGTCCCACTCCGCCGTAAGCCCGGCCGCTACGACCTGCTCGAGCGACGCTCCGTCTGAAATCATCGCCTCAATGCGATCGTGGATCGTGCTCAGCATGTCGACGTAGTCCTGTAGCGCCTGCCGGTCGGCGATCGGCCCATGGCCGGGCAGGACGACCGTGTCCGCGTCGGTCGCATCGAGCACGCCCTGGCAGAAGGCGATCATGCCGGCGAGACTGCCGCCGCTGTCGGCATCGACGAACGGATAGCCCGCGTTGTTGAACACGTCCCCCATGTGCACGACGTTGTGGTTCCGAAAGACGACCGCCGTATCGCCGTCGGTGTGCGCCGGCCCGAAGTGCAGCAGATCGATCGGCTCGCCGTTGAAATGAAACCGCATGTGCCGCTCGAACGTGATCGAGGGCAAGGCGGCCGCCGGATATGCCGGTTGATCGATGGTCTGCGTTACAAGGTTGATGACATTGTCGCGCGTGAGCATGTCGCGGGAATTCTCCTGCGACACGAGCCAGGTGCCTTCCGGCCCGAGGACCAGGTTGCCGTCGGCGTGGTCGAAGTGCCAGTGGGTATTGATCGCGAAATCGACATCGCCGCCGCCGAGCTCACGAATCCGCGCCTGGATCTTCGGAACCATGCCGGGAAACTGATCGTCAACGATCAGCACGCCCTGCTCGCCGATCGACGCGGCAACCGCGCCGCCGACACCGAACAACGCGTGCAAACCGTCGCCGAGTTGTTCCGATGTGACTTCGGTCGCTGCGATCTGGGCTTCGAACGGGTTCTGTGCCGCCACCGGCGCGGCAACGATCAGAAGAGCGCATGGAATGCAGGAGTAGCGCAACACGGACATCGTCGTTCTCCTCGTTTGGTCCGGCCGGGTCGCCGTCAAATATACACTGGTGCACCGCCCGGCGAACAACGACGATGTATACGGAATGTCGCCGCGGCTGGCCGGGACGGCGGACGGCTCAAACCCCGATGGCGATCCGCCGCGATGCGGCCGACTCGGCCTGGCGGACGGCTCAAGCCACTTTCGTGATCGCTTGCGATGCGGCCGACTCGATGATGGCCTCGGTCACGGCCGCGCCATGGATCATCTGGTCGGTCGGGATCAGGAACGGCTCATCGCCCTCGGCCGCGGCCGCGAATGCTTCAAGCACGGCGCGGCTGAGGTCGCAGCGTTCGGCCTGCCAGGTCTCGGCCGGACCCTTGGCCGGCTTGAAGGTGCAGTTGCCGAAGAGCCTGGTGCGCCGTTCCTCCGACGGCGCGCCCGCGACGTGCGTCATGCCCTCGAGCTTGACGAAACCCTTCGATCCGTAGACCTGGAAGTTGAAGCCGCCGCCGGTCGCGGTCATCGTGCCGAGATAACCGGACATGCCGGCCTTCATGCGGAACAGGATCGACGTGGTGTCGTCGGCATCAACCTCCACCACGCGGCGAAAACTCTGGCAATAGACCTCGTCGACGTCGCCGCAGAGATCGATCATGCCGTCGACAGCGTGCACGCCCATGGGCGTGAGCCCGCCGCACGGCGTCTCTTCGCGGTTCGCGCGCCACGCATCGGGCTTCAGATACAGCGCGTTCGGAAACGTCATCGTCGCCTCGACGTGCAGAACGACGCCGAGATCGCCCGAGGCGATGCGCTCGCGCAGTGCGACCATTTCCGGATGCCAGCGGCGGTTGTAACCGAGCCCGAGCGTGACGCCGGCCCGGTCGGTGGCCTCTACCGCCCGCTCGGCGCCGGCCCGCGTCAGCGCGAACGGCTTCTCGCAGAAGACGTGCTTGCCCTGCGCGGCAGCCGCGACGACCTGCTCGACGTGCATCGAGTGCGGCGTCGCGAGCACGACGGCATCGACGTTCGGGTCCGCCAGCAGGTCTTCATAGCTCTCCCTGAGCGCGAAACCGTGCTCGCCCGCGAAGCGCTCGACATCGGCATTGACCGTACGGGTCGCGCCGGCGACGAAGCGGATCTTGTCGCTGCCGCCGGATACGGCTTCAACGAGCGTCTGTCCCCACCATCCGAGACCTACGATGCCGGCATTGATCATGAGTTCCTTCCTCCCTCGAAACCGCTATTCCAGGCCGCTTGCGCGCGCCTGAACGCGTGCCATCACGGCCCAGTCCCGCTCGCCGTCGCCCTGCGCCACGGCGCCGAGCAGCCGGTCGCGATACACGTTGCAGCTCGGCAGCGGCACGCTGGCCGCGTGGCCGGCGGCGAGAATCAGGTTCGAATCCTTGAGGCCGAGCAGCGTGGTGAAACCTGCCTGATCGTAGGCTTCGTTCGAGATGATCCCGCCGTAGACCTTGTAGGCCGGTGCTGCGAAGAGCCCGTCGGTCAGCACCTCGTTGAACACCTCCGGCGTCACGCCGAACTTGCGCGTCAGCGCGAAGCCCTCGGCCATGGCTTCGATCGCGCAGCCGAGCACCATGTTGTTGGCGAGCTTGACGGCCGCGGCGCCCGCGGGATTCGTTCCGGCCACGAAAGTGCGCCTGCCGATGATGTCGAAGAGCGGCGCGAGCTTCTCAATCGCGTCGGCGGGACCCGCGGGCACGACGCCGAGCTGCCCGGCAGCCGCGGCGTCGGGTCGGCCAAGCACCGGGGCCGCGACGAGCACCTGCCCGGCGGCATCGTGCGTTTCGGCCAGTTCCGTGAGCGCGGTGACGCTGTGCGTACCCATCGGGACATGGATCGCGCCTTCCGCCAGCGCATCGAGCAGACCGCTGCCGACGACCGTATCGAGCGCCTTGTCGTCGGTCAGCATTGTGAAGACGACGTCCCGGCCCGCACAGGCGCCGGCGATGTCCTGCGCGACCGTCGCGCCGCGCCGCTCGAGGTCGTCGGCCTTCGAGCGCGTGCGGTTGTAGACGACCAGATCGTGTCCGGCGTCGAGAAGGCGTCCGGCGATCGCCTGGCCCATGCGGCCAAGCCCTATGAAACCAACGTCCATGATGTCGTTCTCCCAGGTTGATTCGAGGCTGTTGCGGCGTGCTGTGCTCAGGCGCCAAGCTGCTCGCGCACCCACTCGATTTCGAGCGTGACGTAGTCGACGATGTCGCCGGTCTTCAGGTGCTCCGGCAGCACGTCCCAGGTGTAGGTCTCGATCTCGAGATGCGGCGACAGCTTGTTGTTCCTGTGGAACTCGAGCGCATCCTCGATGGCGAAGCGTGTGGTCTTGAAATCGCCCAGATCGTCGAGAAACACCGGCACGTGAAAATGCGTGCGCCACTCGCGCGGACCCGGATCCCGGTCCCAGGCGTCGAACGCGTCCTCGAGGTTGAGATAGTGCGTGAGTTCGCCGTTGCGGCGCTCGACGGTCTGGGTCAGGTAGACCGTGTCGGCGAAGCGGCGCAGGGCGCCGACCGTCGCCTGCGTGACCTCGGGCACACGCACGGCCGCTGCCTCCTGCAGCTTGAAGACCGGGATGCCGGCATCCGCCAGACGCCCGAGCGAAGTGCCGATGTCTTCGTATTCGACGGCCTGGTGACAGATGTCGTAGACCATGCCGAGGTGGTTGCGCAGCGCCGCTGCCGCGTCCGCTTCCGCCAGGCCCGTCTGCGCGGCCAGCGAGGCTTGCGCTTCGGCCGCGTACAGGTGGTTCGCGAAATAGTCGAGGGCCTCGTCCGTCGTCTCGAGAAAGCAGGCGGGTTCCGGCTCGAGCGCCAGGCGCACCGTGCGTCCCGTGCGTTGCTCGAGCCGGACCAGATGCGCGACAACGCGGATCACCTGCCGCGTGAACGCCGCGACGACATCCGGCCCGGTCACTCGCGGCTTGAAGCCGAGCGGCGGGCTCTGGATCGTCGGCTCGATGCCGGGCGCCGCAACCTCGGCGAGGATGTCGGCGACCTGCATCGTGTACACCGCCCGCTCGTCGCTGCGCCAGTCGGGTTCGTAGACCTGTTCCTTGACGATCGTGTTCTTGAACGGCCCGTAGGGGAACGCGTTGACCGTGTACAGGTACATGTCGTTGTCGGCGAGAAATGCCTTGAGCCGTTCGCGCTCCGCGGCGTCGCTGGTCAGCGTTTCGGCCGACGCGGCCGAGATGCGCAGCGACACGCCGAACGGATCGTTCGGCGACACGCGCTGTTTGACCTGCGGCACGTAGGTCGTGAGGCTGTCCCACATCTCCGGCCAGGTATCGCCCGGATGCACGAGCGTCGAATAGGTCAAGAGACCCAGGCCATGACCCAAATCCATGCAAATCTCCTTAGAATACGCACCTTCGATGACGACTCATCTCAGGGAGTAGCCAAACAATGCTGGCAGCAACGGCGGACACGATTCTACCCACGACCATCACCGGCTCGCTACCGCGGCCAAGCTGGTATACGGAAAACCTCGGCCAGAAGACCTTTCTCGCCGCCATGGTCGAGACACGTTTTCGCGAGCAGTACGAGGATGCGCTTGCCGTCTATCTGAACCAGCAGACCATCGCCGGGCTCGATATCTTCAGTGACGGCGATGTGCGCTTCACCGCCGACATCGGCGGGCAGAGCTGGACGAGCTATCCACCGTTTCACATGGCGGGCTTCGACGGCATCCCGAAGGCGGCGCCTCCGGGCGGCGGCGGCATCGCCTTTCCGCGCGGTCACATCCTGCACGACTACATCGAGGCGCGGATCATGCCGAGCATCGTCGGCCCGGTCGGGCGCGGCGACCTGCAATACGCCGAGATGTGGAAAGCGGCCCAGAGGATGACGCACAATCCCGTCAAGTTCGGTACGGTGACGCCCGAACTCGTCGCGTTCGCCGTCCAGGACTTCCACTACAAGGACATCCGCGAGCGCATCTGGGCGATCAGCGATGCCTTCAACGAGGAGCTGCACGAGCTCGCGGACGCCGGCTGCCCGGTCATCCAGATGGAGGAGCCGCAGGTCCACCTGCTCGCCGCGCGCGGCATCGTCGACGATGTCATCAATCCCGAGTACATGCTCGAGGTGTTCAACAACACCGTCCGCGGGCTCAGGGACAAGACCGAGGTCTGGTGCCATACCTGCTGGGGGAATCCGTCTCAGCAGCGCATGTTCGCCGAGGTGCAGACCTACAAGCCCGCTCTCGACATCCTGAACCGCGTCGACGCCGACGTGATCACGTTCGAATCGGTGAGTTCAGGCGGCATGGACCTCGCGGCGATCGGCGAGAGCATTACCGACATGAAGGTGACGATCGGCGTGATCGATCATCACTCGCTGCAGGTCGAACGCCCCGATGCCGTGGCCGATCACATTCGCGAAGCGCTCAAGCACGTCCCCGCCGAGCGTCTCGTCATTTCATCCGACTGCGGGATGGGACGCGAAGGCATGAGCCGGCGGCACGCCCTGTACAAGATGGCGGCGCTCGTGCAGGGCACGAACATCGTGCGCCGGGAACTCGGCGTGCCCGAGGCCGAGTGCCTGATCGCGGACCCGAAGTTGTCGCTTGTGCCCGGTACCTGAACGGACACCGACGGCGCGCGGCAGCGGCCGGACGACCGCCGCGCCGAATACGGCCGATCGACCGACGATGGATCGCGGTCGCCGCTCGCGGCTCCGCGCCGTCAAATCCTGATGACGACCTTGCCGAAGTGCTGCGCTGACCGCAGGTAGTTGTAAGCTTCAACCGCGTCGTCGAAGTCGAAGACCGTGTCGATCACGGGCTTGAGCCCGTTGACCTCGATGGCCCTGTTCAGGCCCATGAAGAGCGCCTTGTCGCCGACGAAGATGCCGCGCATCGTCGCGCCCTTGAACATCATGGCGTGCGGGCTCAGGTCGCCGTCGGGCAGGGTCAGCACGCCGATCAGCGCGATCTCGCCGCGCGGGCCGACCGCCCTGTACGAGTTGGGCAAGGTGCCGGA
Source organism: Gammaproteobacteria bacterium (assembly GCA_022826245.1). GTDB lineage: Bacteria > Pseudomonadota > Gammaproteobacteria > Steroidobacterales > Rariloculaceae > Rariloculus. The sequence continues at coordinate 47,190 of JAJDVG010000046.1, read as the reverse complement.
ACCGCCGAGTTCGATGACGTGGTCCGCCCCCTGGCCGCCGGTGAGTCCGCGCACGGCACGGTCCCAGTCGGGCTCGCGCTTGTAGTTGATCGTCTCGTCGGCGCCGAGCGCCCTCGCCCGCTCGAGCTTGTCGTCGCTCGATGAGGTGATGATGACGCGCGCGCCGGCCATCCTGGCGAGCTGCAGCGCGAACAGCGAAACGCCTCCCGTACCGAGCGTCAGCACGGTGTCGCCGGGACGCACCGTCTTGCCTTCGGTCAGCGCGTTCCAGGCGGTCACGGCGGCGCAGGGCAAGGTCGCGGCTTCCTCGAAGGACAGGTCCGAAGGGATAGGCAACAGGCCGTTCGCGTTCAGGCACACGTACTCGGTCAGCATTCCGTCGAGCGGCGAACCGAGCGCCAGTGGCGGGTTTCCCTGCATGAACGTGGCGACGACGCGGTCGCCGACGGCCAAGCCTTCCACGCCCTCGCCCACGGCCTCGACCTCGCCCGCCCCGTCGGACAACGGGATCGTGTCGTGTCGCAACGGCCCGCCAATGTACTTGCCCCGGACCACGGCGATGTCGCGAAAGTTCAGGGATGCGGCCCGGACGCGGACCAGCACTTCATGCGCTCCGGGCTCCGGCCGCGCCCTTTCCGCGCGCCGCAGTCCATCGATGCTCGTGCTTCCGGTGACAACCTCGTAGACATTCATCGCTTACCCTCGCGTGCCGATAATCATGTTGTTCTGCCTGCGCTCCGTGCGGTGTATCGGGCCGCCGCGAACGGAGCCGTCCGAACGTCGAATCGCCGCGCGGCATGAAGCGCGCGCGCAAGTTTAGCGCGGATATGTCACCGCCAGCATGCGGCGAGTCGCGCTACCGGTCGCTTGAGACACGCGGTGAATACGTCCCTGTACGCTCCGCGCGCGCATCCGGCAGTGCGCAAAGTGCGTTGACGAGTCGCATCTGATCGACCGTCGCGCAACGCGCATGCAGCAGCCGCGGCGATGCGAAGACCAGGCTCAGGCACTGGCCGCGGCTCACGGCGACATTGAGCCGTTCCCGCGACAGCAGGAAGTCGAGTCCCACGGAGGTTTCGTCGGCGGACGATGCGGTCATCGACACGAGCGCGACAGGCGCCTCCTGGCCCTGGAACTTGTCGACGGTGCCGACGCGGATGCCCGTCAACGCATCGGCAAGCAGATTGACCTGCGCGTTGTACGGAGCGACCACGATGACGTCGCTCTTGCGCATCGGGCGCGTCAGTCCGTGCCGGTCCGTCCACGTCCCCTCGAGCAGGCGCCCGATGGCGGCCCGTATCGCATCGAGTTCCTCGGGACAGACCTGCGCGCGGCCTTCATGCGCAACCGCCATCCACCAGGCACCGGAGCCCGGCAGATTCGGGGCGTCGACGGCCTGTAACGCCGTCGATGGATGGCTTCGGAGCCGCTCCTCGTAGAACTGGGACGAGATGTAGTCGCAGAGATCCGGATGCATCCGCCACGTTTCGGGCAGAAAGACGCCGCGATCCGGTTCGACGTTCCGGCCCTCGCCGAGCACCCAGTCGAGACAGGACAGGTTCGCCGGATATGGGTGCGTGCCCTGCACGACCTGCGGCAGTTGCCGCGGATCCCCGATCAGAACGAGATTCCTCGCCGCATTCGACATGGCGACTAGATTGGCCAGCGACACCTGTCCGGCCTCGTCGACAAAGAGGTAGTCGAAGGCGCCATGCAACTCGACTCGCGAGAAGAGCCACGCCGTTCCACCGACGATGTCGCCGGTCCGGATCGATGAATCATTGTTGCCGGTCACGCAGACGATGGCCTTGCGGACCTCGGCCGGGAGGCGGACCTTGCGGGAAATCTTGTGGACGATGCTGACGGCCGCGGCGCCGGCGTCGGCCTTGCCGCCGGCAAGCGTGCGCGCGCAGCCCATCAGCACGTTGCGGATCGCCTCGTGACTGTTCGAGGCCACCGCGACGCGCTTGCCGTCCCCGACGAGCGCGAGGATTGCCCGTACCGACGCGTAGGTCTTGCCGGTGCCCGGCGGACCCTGAACCGGCAGCACGGACCGGTCCAGGGCGCGCACGGCAGCGATCAGGCCGTCGAGCGCGTCGGCGTCGCGGTCGAGCGGCAGCGGCGATGGACCGCGGAATCGGGGCGCGCTGCGCGCGAGAAGATCGTCGGCCGCCCGGTTCGATCGCCGTGCGCACTGATCGGCGATGACCTTGCGGATTGCCCCGGGGATCGCCAGCGCGTTCAGGGCGAAGTCCGGGAGAAGATCCAGGCTGTCCGGCAGGAATGCGCCCGAACGCGAGTCCGGCTTCAAGCCGACCTCGCGCCGGTCCCGGTCCAGCCAGGCGATCTCCACGGACTCGAAACTTCCCCTGCTCTCGAACCGCGCGATCCGGCCCTCCCGCAGCTTGGTTTCCTGCGGGGGATACCTGTATCTGCGTACGCCCGCGGCGAATTCGCGGTCCCGTAAACCAGTGTCCTGACCGTCGTCCGGCACATCGGTCGCAACGAGACCGGCGAGGCATTCGAGATCGTCGCAGAGATCGTCGAAATCCTTGGCCGTCGAGTCGAAGACCGACCATGCCTGCGGCTTGCTCTCACGCCAATGGTAGACGCCGAGGTTGTAGAGCGTCCGCTTGCGGTCCTTCGGCAGATCCGAAGCGTCCAGGCGCGCCACCAGCGACCGGTTGTCGGCCTGCCGCCGCAGGGATGCCGTCGTCTCGCCCGCCCCGACTTCAAGCCAGGGCCGTTCGGGCCGGATGCCGAGCAGCCAGTCGCGCAACTTCTCGGCGGAACGGCATTCCAGGCGAACGGATTCCCCGATTTCCGCAAGGATCTTTTCGTCGCCCGTTTCGCGCCAGATCTCGTACTGAACGAGCGCAGAGCTGTCGGCGTTCGCCTCGCGCACGTCCGATGAATCGTAGATGGCCTCCAGGTCGCTGAGCGCGTAGGACGGCTCGGAGATCACCAGACCGCTGCGCACGACGGCGGCGAGATCCACGAAGCGCCGTTCGCGGAACCATCGGTCGAGCGTCGTCTCGCCGACGCCGTGGCGCGTGGCGAGCCTGCGTAGCGCGGTCACCTCACTCGTGCCGTGGTGGTAGATGTGCGCGTTCGGGTGGCGCTGGAAGTGCGCGTGGAAGCGCCGGAACAACGTGCCGAGTGCCTGCCGTTCCCCGGCGTTATCGTGCGCCCAGAACGCGGTGAAATCCTCCCCGTCCCACACACCGTGCAGGAATGCAAGACCCACGGCGTCGGCTTCGGAGCGGAACGGATCGCTTTCGATGTCGTAGAAAAGGTCGCCGTCGTCCGGCCGCGGCATCAGATCGAACCCCTTGCCGCGTACGGGGGGGCGGAGCTCGAAATGCGGCTTGCCCGTCTTGCGCAGGTGTTGCAGCCGTGCCTGCAGCTTAAGCTTTCGGGCTGTTGCGTCGGCGAGCCCGGGTACCGCCGCCCGGTTTCCCGCCAGGGCCTCGACCGTCCCGATGTCCGCCGCCTCGAGTTTGGCGACCTGGCTTCGCGAGATTCCCGCGATCAGGAAAACGCTGTCGGAGTCGCGCCACTCGGCGGCGCAGCGCTCGCGCCAGCGGCACATCTCGCAGTGCGAACAGGGCACCGGACGCGTCTTCGCAGGCTTATGCACGAACCGTTCGAGACGGTCGCGGGCGAGCCGTGCGTAATCGGCATATTGCGAGAGCCGGAAGCCGGCGCGTTCGCCCGTGCCGAGTTCGATGTACGCACGTTCCGGCGTGCGGTCCTGCACTTCGGCGACGAGGTCCGAGTAAAGCACGAGCTGAAGCAGATGACTCGGAACCGGGTTGTGCTTGAGTTTGGTGTCCGCGACCTCGTAGGAGAACGCCCCGAGTCGGGACGGCTCGGCGACGCGCTCGAGGAAATCCGCGTAACCGCCCCACATGCCTCCTTCGAGCGCGGCCTGGAAGACGACGTCCGGCCCGGAGTGCAAGGCGTCTCTGGTGGCGTCGACAGCCTCGTCGAAGGTTGCGCCTTCCGTATCGATGCGGACTACGCTCTTGCCCTCGGCCTCGAGCCGGGACAGGTAGGCGGCTTCGTGCCGGAAGCCGTGCTGCTGCAGCAGAACGCTGACTTCGTTGTCCTCGACCGGTATCAGATCCTCATCGCCCTCGAGCCAGGCCATGTCGAGACGCGTAGCGTGAGCACACGCGGTGAACAGCATGAGGTCGTGGGCGGACAGCCGAATCCCGCCCGCATCCCGTCTCATCGTTGCGTCTCCGCGTCGCAGCGTTCTGCTTCGGGATGCGGGATCTCTCGGGCGACGAACACAGGAAAAATGAGCGCTTGATGCGTGATCGGAAGGTGCCGCGAAGGCCGATGATGATGCCTTGCGCGCGACAGGCGAAGCAAGCGGCCCGAGTGAGTCCTCCGCCGGCTTCGTTAGCCGTCAATGACCGTCAAGCGAATTTGGCCGGGGCAACCGTTGACCGGAGGATTTCACCCTCCCGGAGACGATGCCTTGCCACGGGCTGCCAGCGGTACCTTCGTCAGCCTGGCGTCGCCGAATCGCTGCCGCCAATCGAAAGCAGCGGCGAACCGCGGCGTTCGAACTCGTCGAATATTCTCGCGAGCCGCGCGCCAAAATGGGCATCGCCGAATTTCGCCGCGGCGTCCGTGGTGTTGCCGTCGAACTCGATACGCGCCGCCTCGCTGTCCATGATGACGAAATGGAACGGGAACTCGTTCCACTCGCGGCGGTCTCCGCGCGACACGCATACTGTTCCCCTGATGTCCTCCGCTTCCGAAATGGCCGCCAACAGAGGATGCGACGCGAGCGCTTGCCCGGGATCGACATCGGGTTCGCCCAGTATCACGATCGCAAGGCGGGTGTTTTTCTTGCGCAGGAATTCGATGGCGGATCGGATCAGTTGCGGATCGGAGTAGGCAGGCACATTGCCGATCGTTCGCGAGAACCTGCCGGTATAGATCCGCACGTCCCTTTGCGCGCAGGCAAAGAACCTGTTCAGCAGATAAACGATCTGGACCGGTTCGTTGTTCTTGATCTTCCGGTTTGCCCTGTACTTGAGGGCGTTGTCGATAATCGTGAAATACGCCCGGTCGCCGTCTTCGGCGTTCGTCTGCAAGACCAGACCGCGGGCTGCCGCCAACCCCAATGCCATTGCCACTTCCTTGCGAATCGAATCGACGATCGAGAGTAGAAACATGATTGCGAGCCTGACCGTCGACGAATTCACCCAACACAAGGGACAAGACACAAAATTACCCGGATCGAGCTTGCAGTCCAGCTTCAAACCTGTCGAAAAAAGCCAGATTCGGGCTCGAGCGCGCACATTGCATATCGCGCTCGATGCGGGCTGCTAAACTGCCGCCCGATGCGCTCGACACTGTCCCACCTCGAATGCTCGCGCCCGAACTGCGACGAGCGGCTCGCGCCGGCGCCGGCCCGAAACCTCTGCCCGCTTTGCCATTCTCCCCTGCTCGCCCGTTACGACCTCGATCTGGCCCGCGAGACGCTGACGCTCGACGCGCTCAGGACGCGCACCCGATCGATGTGGCGCTATGCGGAGGTACTGCCCGATGCGGCGCGTGCGACGCGCAACGAGGGCGAGAAGCCGCGGGGCCGCACGCCGCCCGTGACGCTCGGCGAAGGCATGACGCCTCTGATCCACGCGCGCCGCCTCGGCGAGCAACTCGGCCTCGAGCGTCTCTACATCAAGGACGAGGGGCTGAACCCGACGGGCTCGTTCAAGGCGCGCGGGCTCTCGGCGGCCGTGACCATGGCGAAAGCCCTCGGCGCGCCAGCCATCGCGCTGCCGACGGCCGGCAATGCCGGCGGCGCGGCGGCGGCCTATGCGGCCACGGCGGGCATCGGCTGCGTCATCGCCATGCCGACCGACACGCCGGCCGCCAACGTCATCGAGTCGCGCGCCTTCGGCGCGGACGTGCACATGATCGACGGCCTGATCTCGGACTGCGGCAGGTACATCGCCGAACACGCGGCCGACCAAGGCTGGTTCGAAGTATCGACCCTGAAGGAGCCCTACCGCATCGAAGGCAAGAAGACGATGGGTTACGAGCTCTGGGAGGAATTCGACGGTGCGCTTCCCGATGCGATCGTCTACCCGACCGGCGGCGGCGTCGGCCTGATCGGCATGTGGAAGGCGTTCGAGGAACTCGGCGCGATGGGTCTCGTCGGCAGCGCACGCCCAAGGATGATCTCCGCGCAGGCGGAAGGCTGCGCGCCGATCGTCCGGGCCTTCGGGCAGGGCGCGGCGGAATCGGAGTTCTTCGACAATGCCGAAACGGTGGCCGCCGGCCTGCGCGTGCCCAAGGCGCTCGGCGACTTTCTGATTCTCGACGGAATCTATGCAAGTGGCGGCGAAGCGATTGCGGCCAGCGACACCGAACTCATGACGGCGTGCGGGGACATGGCTCGCCTCGAAGGAATCTTCGCCGCGCCCGAAGGCGGCGCGGGCCTCGTCGCCGTCGAGAAGCTCGCCGCGCAGGGCAGGATCGGCCGGGACGAGACGATCGTGCTGTTCAATACGGGCAGCGGCTACAAGTACGCCGACGCGTGGCAGGCGGCGCTCGCGACGTGATGTCGGCGCATCGCTCACGGCCTTGTCGACGGCAAGACCGGTCCCCGGCGCGCTGGCGCGTGCTCGCGAGATGACTTCAGCGCGTCACCCACGGCCCTGTCGCCGGTACGGGCGGACCCGGTCCCGGGCGCACCGGCGGGCACTCGCGACGTGACCGCCGCACGCGGCTCCCGTCTGCACCACCTCGTCGGCGGACCGGCCGCCTTCCTGCTGCTCGTCGCGCTGCCGTTGCCCGGCGTGCCCTATCCCGTGCGCGGCAGCATCGGCCTGCTGCTGTGGATGTCGTGGTGGTGGATCACCCAGCCCGTCCACCTCGCCGTCACGGGCTTCCTGCCGCTGGTCGTGCTTGCGGTGTTCGACTTCCTGCCCGTCGGCACGATACTGCCGGCGTACGCCCAGCAGCTCGTCATACTGCTGCTCGGCGCCAACATGCTTGCGTCCTTGTGGTCGCGCTGGGGACTCGACCGGCGCATCGCGCTCGTCTCGCTCATGGGCATCGGCACGAGCACGCGCCAGCACATCCTCGCCTGGTTCGCGATCGCCGCCATCCTGAGCACTTTCCTGCCGAACACCGTCATCGCGGCGACGATGATGCCGATCGTCCTCGCGATGTTGCGTTTCATCGGGATCGAGGATGTCGGCAAGAGCGCGTTCGGGTCGGCGCTGCTCATTGCCGTCGCCTGGGGCACAGCCGTCGGCGGATCCGGAACGCCCATGGGCGGCGCGCCGAACCTGCTGACAGTGCAGTTCATCGAACAGCAGCTCATTGACGGCGAATTCCTGTTCTCCACCTGGGCGCTGCGGCTCTTGCCGCTGACTGCGTTGATCTGTGTCGTGACCTTCGTCTACATGCGCTTTGCGCTCAAGCCCGAGATGGATCACGTCGAAGGCACGCGCGAGTGGTTCGCCGGCGAACTCGAGGCGCTCGGCAGGATGAGCACTCCCGAGAAATGGGGCCTCGGCTTTTTCGTCGCGGCGACGCTGCTCGCGTTCACGCGCCAGCTCTACGCGGACATCCTGCCCGGGCTGACGCCGGCGTTCGCGTTCCTCGTATTCGGGATTCTGAGCTTTGCGGTGCGGCACAAGGGCGAAGCGCTGCTCGAGTGGAAGTACGCCCAGCGTCACATGGTCTGGGGGCTCATCTACCTGTTCGCCGGAGGCTCGGCGCTCGGCATGATCCTGAGCGAAACCGGCACGGCCCGATTCCTCGCGGATCTGCTCATTCCGCTTGCGGGCGGCGGCGGCTTCGTCGCCATCGTCGTCTTCGTGTTCCTGACCGTGCTCATGACCCAGATCACGAACAACACGGCAGCCGTCGCCATCATCGTGCCGATCACCATCACGACGTTTCAGAGCCTCGGCATGAATCCCGTGCCGTTCGTCTACATCGTCGCGGCGGCGGGCAACTACGGCCTCATGCTGCCTTCGTCGTCGGGCGGACCGGCGCTCGCCGCGGGCTACGGCGTAAACCTCAAGATGATGTTCACGCGCGGCCTGTGGCTGACCGCCATGATCCTTGTCGTGCTTATCGGGGCCGGCTACCTGCTTGCGACGTACTGGCCGGCGTTCGGGGTCGTCTGAAGACGAGGTTGTCCGGAACAGGCACGTATGTCCGCGCCGGTCCTTCGAGCGGCTTGCTACGCCTGCGGCATCTCGGGGCGCAGCCGTGCGCGTGTGACTCTGGACACGGCAAACAACACCGCGACCCCGACGAGCCCCGTCACCGCGTTGAGCGCCGAGTCCGCTCCGAACCAGATCGTGCTGCCGCCGACCGCGATGGCGCCGGCGAACAACGCAAGTCCGAGTGCGAGTTCCCTGAGGTCCGACAGCCGCACCCATTGCATGCCTTGGGTGATCATGAGCGCGCCAACTAGCGCCGTCCCGATCGCGTAGACGATCTCGAGCGGCGAACCGTCCATGATCAGCGCCGGGTTGAACGACCACAGAAACGGCAGGAGATAGGCGATGGCCGCGAGCTTCACGCCCTCGAACGCGGTCCGCCACATGCCGCTCCCGGCCAGGTTCGCGGCGACGAAACTCGCAATCGCCACGGGCGGCGTCAGGAACGAAAGCAAGCCGAAGTAGAAGATGAAGAGATGCGCCGCCATCGGATCGACGCCCATCTCGACGATCGCAGGCGCAAGCACGACAGACAACACGACATAGATCGCCGTCGTCGGCATCCCCATGCCGAGCACGATCGAGATCGCCGCGGTCAGCAGCAGCATGACGAAGATACCGGCGTTCTGGCCGATCTGGCTCAGCATGATCGAGAGCGAGAAACCGAGTCCCGTGATGTTCATGACGCCGATCACGACGCCCGCGCCGCCTGCGATCATGAGCAACGGCAGCATGTTCTCGCCCCCGCCGACGATGATCCGCACGATCGTCCGCAAGCTCATCAGGCGTCGCCGCAGCACCGCCATGAGCACGAACAGGGTCGCCATCGCGGCGAGAGCCGACAGCGCCGGGTCGAAGCCGCGCCCGAAGAGCAGCCAGATCAGCACGATCAACGGCAGCAGGAATACCCAACCGCTGCGCAGCAGCGAACGCGCATTCGGCAGATCGCGCCTGTCCATGCCGTGCAGCGAGTAACGCGCCGCGATGGCATCGACCTGCAGGAACAGGCTCACGTAGTAGAGCAGCGCCGGCACGAGCGCGGCCACGACCACCTCGACATAGCTGCGCTGCAGGAACTCCGCGATCAGAAAGGCCGTCGCGCCCATGACCGGCGGCGCGATCTGTCCGCCGTTGGAAGCGACCGCCTCGATCGCTCCGGCGAAACGCGCCCTGAAGCCGGACTTCTTCATGAGCGGGATCGTCACGATCCCGGTCGACATGATGTTGCCGATCGCCGTGCCGTTGATCGAGCCGAAGATGCTCGAGGCGACGACCGCGACCTTGGCCGGCCCGCCGCGCTTGTGTCCCATGCCGGCAAGCGCGAGATCGGTGAAGAACTTCGTCGCTCCGCTGACCTCCATCAGGCGGCCGAGCACGACGAACGCGAGCACCAGCGTACCGACAACCGTCATGACGAGGCCGGGTATTCCGTTGGTATCGGCGTACACGTACATCACGAATGCCTGCGGCGGCAGCGCTTCGCCCCGAACCGGCGCAGGCAGCAGGTAACCGAAGAGCCCATAGGCGATGAGCAGCCAGACGAGAACCGTGATCGGCAGGCCCGCGGACTTGCGGATCGCTTCCATGAGCAACACGATCGCGACGACGCCGGGAACGAACTTGTCGGCCGTGTAGCCGGAGACGTCGATGATCCAGTCGTTGTAGTTGACCGACATCCAGAGCCAGCAGCCGAGCGCGACGATGCCGAGCAGCGCATCGACGATCCTGAAGCGCTGCAGATACGGATATTTGAGCAACGCGCCGGCGATGCCGATGCCGAGCAGCAGTCCGATCCACTCCGCCGCGATCGGCGACAATCCTGCGAACCTCGGGACATCCGTGATCCAGGCGATGCCGACGACGACGATCGCCCCGAGATAGAGCTGCTCGATCAGCGTCAGAACACGCGCCATGAATCGCCTGGTTCCTTGCGTCAGCTCTTGGCGCCCGGAGCCAAGCTGCCGGGCGGTCAGCGCCCGGTCAGGGTCTGACCGCCCGTGGCGCAAGCCTGGTGTGCTGCCGTTCCGCCGTTACGCCTATTCGGCGACGATCCGGCGGAATTTCTGCACGCGCTTGCCGGTGTTGACTTCGGACGTGTAGAGGTTGCCTCCGGAGTCGGAGGCGATGTTGTGCACCCATTCGAACTGGCCCGCGTTCCTGCCGCCGCGGCCGAACGAGTCCACGACCTCCATCGTCTCGCGGTCGAGAATCCAGATCCGCTTGTTGTGGCCGTCGGAGACGAAGAGCCAGGCCTCGTCAGCGAATCCGGCCCGCTCGATGTCCCATGCCGCACCCTGGTCGAGCGTCCACGGGGCGACCAGGTGCTCGGAGACGAACGTCCCGTCACGCTCGAAAACCTGGATCCGGTTGCTGGTACGGTCGGCCACGTAGACCAGGCCGTCGCTCGTAAGCTCGATGCCGTGGACCGGTCCGCTGAAGTCCGCCAACGGCTCGCCTCCGGGCTCGTAGGCCGGCAACTCGTCGTCCGACGGCGTGTTGCCGTATGCGCCCCAATGGCGCTTGTAGGCGCCCGTATCCATGTTGAAGACGATGACCCGCCTGTTGAGGTAGCCGTCCGCCACGTAAACCTCGCGCGCGTCGACGTCGGCGAATACATCCGCTGGCCGGCCGAGACGCTCGGTGTCGTTGCTGCCGCCGTTCTCGTTGAGCCGGCCGATCGTCAGCAGGCGCTCGCCGTCGCGGCTCATCTTCAGGACGATGTGGTCGGTGTCGCCGTTCCCGGCGAGCCAGACGTTGTCCTCGGCATCGACGAAGATGCCGTGTTCGTTGAACGGCCAGTCGTCCTCGGAGTCGATCCAGGCGCCGGACTCCTGATCCCAGGTCGGGCCGCCCCAGGCCTGCACGAACCGGCCATCGGCGTCGAATTCGACGACCGAAGGCGCCGGCGTGCAGCAATCGGCCGTCGGCGGATTCTGCACGGCCGCGGCTTCGTGCGCCGTGATCGTTCGCGGCCGGTGCACGAGCCAGACGTGGTCGTTCGAGTCGACAGCGATGCCCGCAACCTGGCCGAGTATCCAGTTCTCCGGCAGCTCGCCGGGCCAGGACGCATCGACTTCGTACTGCGGTACGCCGGAATCGTTCGTGCCTTCGGCATCGGCCGCGTTGGCATCGGCGGCGCCGGCGTCCGCGTCGACCGCAGGCGGAGGCGGCTCCTCTGCCGGCGCCGGCGGCGCTTCCTGCGAACATCCCGCAACGCCAAACAGCAGTGCCGCGGCAAGCCCCGCAGCGGTCCATGATTTTCTGTTCACAGTATCCCCCCCCTTCGTGTTGTGGTACGCCGATCATGCGCCAGGCCGGCGCCGATCGGCCGCTGCCGGCCTGGCCGGGACAATACGCCTGACCGGCCGGAATCGCCTTCGAGCATCTTAACGGTATTCAGGCCGCGCCGGAAACGCTTCATCGTCGTGACGTTTCCACTCGTAAGCGACAATTCGATCGGTCGCGTGAGACAATCGGCCGATGCGCGACCGCGTCTTGACGGAGGGAATACCATTTCGCGGCGGGACACGCAGGCGGATCATCGCCTTCTGGAACACTTGATGGATACATCGAGCGCATTCTTGAATACACCGGCGGTGCGCGATGCCGCCGCAATCAAGACCTTGAACGAGCAGCCCGCCATCTCCCTGGACGATGAAACCTGGGATGCGTTTGTCGCTGCGCTCGACGCGCCGGTTGAGCCCGACGCAGCGGTCAGGGCACGATACGCGCGTCGGCCCTCGTGGGATGGATAAACGAACAGGAGGCTCTGCTTCATGACATCAACAACTTGCAGGCGTGAAACACACTCCCGACCTGCCGACAGCCTGCGGCGACGCGCCGCATCGGCAGGGCTGGCCGTCGCAGTCATATCCATCGGCCTGTTCGCGCACTCCGCCGTGGCCCAGGACTCGCGCATCGACGAGCTCTCGGCCGAGGGCGAGGCTCAGGTCATCGCCTGGCGGCGGGACTTCCATCAGTTTCCCGAACTCAGCAACCGCGAGTTTCGTACTTCGGGCGTGGTTGCAGACGCACTGCGCGGCATGGGTCTCGAGGTCGAGACCGGGATCGCCCACACCGGCGTCGTGGCTTACCTGCGCGGCGCCCAGGAGAGGCCCCTCGTGGCCATTCGCGCCGACATGGACGCCCTGCCTGTGACCGAGGTCTCGGATCTGCCCTTCGCTTCGACCGAACGCGTGGAGTTTCGCGGGCAGGAGGTCGGCGTGATGCACGCCTGCGGTCACGACACCCACATGGCCATGGTGCTCGGCGTGGCGCAGAACCTCGTGACGCTCAGGGACGAGTTGCCGGGTTCGGTGCTCTTCATCTTCCAGCCCGCCGAGGAAGGGGCGCCCGAAGGCGAGGAAGGCGGCGCGGAACTGATGCTCAAGGAGGGGCTGTTCGAGCGCTATCGCCCCGACGTGATCTTCGGAATGCATGCGTTTTCGAATCTCAACACGGGTCAGATCGGCTATCGGGCCGGAGCGATCATGGCGAGCGCGGATCGGTTCCGGCTCACCGTCCGCGGCCGTCAGACCCACGGCGCACGCCCCTGGGACGGAGTGGATCCGATCGTGACGGCGGCGCAGATCATCACCGGCGTCCAGACCATCGTGAGCCGCCAGGTGGATCTCACACGCGCGCCCGCCATCGTCAGCTTCGGCGCGATCAACGGCGGAATACGCGAAAACATCATTCCCGACTCGGTGGAGTTGATCGGCACGATCCGCAACCTCGACATGGCGACCCGCGACATGGTGCACGAGAGGTTACGCACCACCGTCAACGCGATCGCGGAGTCGGCGGGCGCACGGGCCGATTTCGAGATCGTCGAGATGTACCCGGTGACGGCCAACGACCGCGACCTGACACGCCAGATGTTGCCTACCATCGAGCGCGTGGTCGGCCGCGAAAACATGGTCGAGGCGGAACCGCGCACCGTCGCGGAGGACTTTTCGTTCTTCGCCCTCGAAGTGCCGGCGCTCTATCTCACTCTCGGAGTGACGCCGCCGGATGTCGACGCCGCGACGGCTCCCGCCAATCATTCGCCGTTGTTCTACGTGGATGAAGCGGCGCTCGTGACCGGCGTTCGCGTGCTGACCCACCTGACCGTGGACTACATGGCCGGTCCCTGACCGATCCGACGGACACGCTTTACAACCGGCCGGGAAGCGATGAAGCCATGAGCAGACCGCGAGTCGTTTCACATGATGACTGGATCGCCGCCCGCAAGGAGCTGCTGGCGCGGGAGAAGGAGTTTTCGCGTCTGCGCGATCGCTTGAGCCGCAGCATCAGGGATCTGCCCTGGGAGCGAGTTGAAAGGGACTACGTTTTCGATGGCCCGAACGGCCGCGAGACGCTGGCTCAACTCTTCGACGGCAAGGGCCAGCTCGTCGTCTACCACTTCATGTTCGATCCCGCCTGGGACGAAGGCTGCATGATCTGCTCCTTCATGGCCGATCACTTCACGCCGCTGGTGGTCCATCTGCGCCAGCGCGACGTCACGATGGCGGCCGTTTCGCGCGCCCCGATCGCGAAGCTCGAAGCTTTCCGGCAGCGCATGGGCTGGGACTTCAAGTGGGTGTCCTCCGCCGACAACGATTTCAGCGGGGACTTTCGGGTTTCCTTCACTCAGGAGCAGATCGACAAGGGCGATATCGAATACAACTATCGCAATGAGCCCGGCGTTCCGGGCACCGAACTACCGGGCATGAGCGTGTTCGCGAAGAACGACGCGGGGGAAGTCTTTCACACCTACTCGACCTATGCCCGCGGCCTCGAAACCTTTCTCGGCGCCTACCGCTTTCTGGATATCGTTCCCAAGGGCCGGGACGAGGACGACCTCGCCTTCACCATGGCCTGGATTCGGCATCGCGACCGTTACTGACTTGTGCGCTTCCGGTTTCGACGGACCAGGCGGGTAGCGCCGTAAATCGACCCGCGTGACCGGCTTGGCATACTGTGGCCGCAGTCCGGGCTGGTCCCTGGGCATGCTCCAGGTGCGCACCGAGCGCCGCCGTCAGCCGTCGTCCCGCAGCCCGAGAAACGCCCGCGTACGCGCGGCGATCTCCGTCTCGGCGCCTTCGAGATGAAGGTGGTGGCCGCCCGGCAGCGTCACCCGCTCGATGTCCTTGAACAGGCTTAACAGTCTCTTGAATATGGGACGGTCGGCAAACGGGCTGCGCTCGGCCATCATGCAGAGCACCGGGCACTCGACTCTGGAGATGAAGGCCTCGATGTGCGCCTCGGTCAATCGGATCTCCGACCTGGCCCTGAGGCGCCGATCCATGTGCCAGCGGTAGCCGCCGTCGACACGCTGCAGGGATCGGCGCGCGAGAATATCGGCCGCCGAATGGCTGACCGGCGAGAAACCGGAAGCGCGTCCGCGCAACGCAGCGTCGCGGGTCTCGTAGACGCGGCCCTTCCGGCCGCTCAGTTCCTTGCGTTCGGTCAATGCACGGGCAAGATCCTCGGGCGCGTCTGTCACCGTACTCACCATCGGTACTCCGCCTTCGATGAGCACGAGGCGCTCGACCCGGTCGGGAAACGCGCCGGCACAGAGCGTCCCGACCCCGGCCCCGCGTGAGTGTCCGATCACGCTGAACCGGGACCAGCCCATCTGCTCGGCGATCTCGATGACATCGCCGACGTCCTGCCAGACGTTGTACGAGGCGTCCGCAGAGCGGTGGCCGCTTTGGCCGTGACCGGCGCAATCGAGCGCAAGAAGATGGCAGTCGCCGAGCAGCGGCGCGAGCAGATCGAAGCTGCCCGCGTTGTCGAGCCAGCCGTGGATCGCGAATACCGGCAGCGATCCGGGCGCGCCCCACTCTCGCGCCGCGAGCCGGATGCCCGGCAGTGAGAATTCCCGTTCCCTGGGACCCGGATTCACGGGATCAACGGAACATGCGCATCATCCGCATGTTTCCGCCCTGCTGCTGCTGGAACGGCGTCGAGGAGAATCGGCTCGAAATGAGCTCCCGCAACATCGCCTGTTGCTCGAACAGGCTGGAACTCGGCAGCAGCAGGACGCTGTCTCCGGGTTCAAGGCCGGCGACGATCTCGGTGTACTGAAGGTCCGTCAATCCGGTCTGTACCGTTACGGGTACGGGTTCGCCGTCGCGCAGCGCGATGACCCAGTACTCGCCTCCGAACTGGTACTGCGTGACGCTCGGCGACGACGCACGCCGGCCGCCACCGAAGGCTTCGCCGCCCGGTCCTCCGCCGCCGAAACCCTCTCCATCGGGTCCGCCGCCGCCACCGAAACCGCCCGGAGGACCACCGCCTTCGCCGAAACGCCCGCCGCCTCCGCCGCCAAATCCGCCCGGAGGACCGCCATCGGCGAACATCTGCTGCATGATCGGACGCAGCATGGCCCGTTCGTCAGCCGTCAGCGTACCGCCACTAGTGCGCTTCTCGATGAGCGCCTCGACCTGCCCGGCATCCACCCCTTCCGGCAGCTCGATCTCCCGGCCTGCGATCGACAACACATTGCGCTGCGGGCTTGCCGCGGCCGGCGTCTCGCGACCGAGCAGGGCCAGAAATTCCGCGTCGGTCAAGCCAAGCATCGCCGCGGTCGACGCGAAATCCGCCTCGGCCCGCAATGCCGCTGTCGGAATGGTGGAGACCGATTGCCGATCGGCGATCTCGATCTCGACGTCGGCGTTCATGCCCGGCATCAGCAAACCGCCGCGGTTCTCCAGACGAATGAGCACGGCGAACATGGTTACGTTCTGCTCGACGATCGCGAGCGGCTCGATCTTGAGCACGACGCCTTCGAAGGGCTGATTGGGATAAGCCGCAACCGTCACGCGCGTCGGCATGTCGGGCCTGATCTTGCCGATGTCGGTTTCGTCGACGAGCGTACGCACCTGCACGGCGTCGAGATTGGCCATCCTCATGAGGATCGTGCCGTCGCTGACCGCCTGGGTCGGCGACGAGATCACCATCCCGGGTTCCACGGCTTTCTCGATGATCGTTCCGGTAATCGGCGCACGCACATCGGTGTCGTCCATCGCGATTCGCGCATTCTCGACCGCCACTTCCGCACTCACGACCTGGGCCTGTGAATTGGCGAACTCGAGCTGCGACTGCTCGAAGTCCGACTCCGTCAGCGTGCCCGATTCGTACAGCGTCTCGGCGCGCTCCATCTGCGTCTCGGCAATCGTGCGCCGTGCCCGGGCCGCGACCAGGTTCGCCTCGACCTCGGCCAGCCGGTTCCGCGGCTCGCGCTTGTCCACCTCGACGAGCAGCGTCCCGGACTCGACGACATCGCCCGTCTCCGCACGCACCGTGAGGATTTCACCTGACGCCTTCGATTTGACCTCGACCGTGGTTTCGGGCTCGATCACGCCGGCGGCCTCGACCGAAACCTGTATGTCCCGGCTCTCGACGGGCGCGGCATCGTAAAGCGGCGCGACCGCTTCCGCTTCGGTTTGAGTTTCGCAACCGGCCGCGAGCATGACGGCCGCGGGAAGGACGAGTGCCCAAACGCGCATATCAGTGCCTCACGTTGTCTTTACGATGGTCTTCGGCGACCAGGCCGTCACGCAAATAGATGACGCGCTCGGCGTTCTCCGCGATTTCCGCTTCGTGCGTCACCACCAGAATCGTGTTTCCGCTGGCGTGCAGTTCCCGGAACAACGCCATGATTTCAAGGCCGGTGGCCGAATCCAGATTACCGGTCGGCTCGTCCGCCAACAGGATACTGGGCTCGGTCACGAGCGCCCTCGCCACCGCGACCCGCTGGCGCTGGCCGCCCGACATCTCGCTCGGCCGATGCATCATGCGATCTTCGAGACCCACGCGCTTGAGGGCCAGTTCCGCGCGCGCGATGCGCTCCTTGCGCTTGAGACCCGCGTATATGAGCGGCATCTCAACGTTGTGCAATGCGTTCGTACGCGCCAATAAATTGAATGTCTGGAAGACGAAACCGACTTCGGTGTTGCGAACGCCGGCGAGCTCGCGATCGTTCATGTCCGAGACGAGCTTGCCGTTGAGCCAGTATTCACCTTTGTCCGGCGTGTCGAGACAGCCGATCATGTTCATCAACGTCGACTTGCCCGAACCCGATGGACCCATGATCGCGACGTATTCGCCGCGCTCGATGACGAGATCGACACCGCTCAGCGCATGGATGAACTCGCCTCCCATGCGGTAGTGGCGCCGCAGGTCGCGGGTACGAATGATCGCGTTGTCCGTCGATTCGCTCATCGTGCCGGCGCCTCAGCAACGTGCCGTACCGGATCGAGTACTTCGACGCTTATTATCGCATCCATTCTTGCCGGCCTCGCATTCGAGGCCGGCTTTTTGGGCGCCGCTAAAGAATTCTTGACGCGATTTGTTCCGGCGAACTCAGGGCGTCGCGCGGCTCAAGCGACGATAGTATTCCGCAACGATGTCTTCGAAACCCTGGGCCACCTGGGCCGGAGCCTCGGTCCGCACTACGGACTCTTCGACAGCGCCTTCGGCCTGAAGCTGGATCTCGAGCTGCTCGGCAAGATTGACGAGCGCCTGGAACTCGGCCTCCACGAGTTCCGGGTTGCCGGTCAGGCCGGCCCGCAACGCGTCGCCGAGCGCGCGCACGGCCTGCAGGTCCTCATCGCTGAGCCCCTCCGCACGCATTTGCGCACTTAGCGTCAACAGATCCCTGCCCGCGTCGCCGAGCCTGTCCCTGAGTTCGGAGACGGCATCCTCATCCTGCCAGAAACCGTTGCGGCGCGGGTCCCAGATTCCGGTACGCTCCCAGTCGTTGAAACCGCCGCCGAAACCGAATCGGTCGTCGAATGCGCCGCCGCGCGCGCCGCCCTGCCTGGCGCCGCCCTGCTGCGCGCCGCCGGCCTGCGCCTGCTGGTTCGCGCCCTGCTGTTCGCCGGCCGCGGCGCCCTGCCCGTCGGTCAGCTCCGCCAACTCGCGGCGCAAGGCCTGCAGTTCGGCGATGAGCTCGGCATTGGGATTGAGTTCCTCCTGCTCGCCTTCCACGGCTTCGCGATTCGCGAGCGCGAGGGCTTCCTGCGTGCTGCGCTCGAGATCGCGCAGCGCCGCCGTCGTCACGGCTTCGGTCGCCGCGACCTGGTTGGCCGCACCGCGCCGAATGTACTCCGCCGCATAGAGCAAACGCAGCGCGACCTGCGACTGCTGCAGATCCGCAAGCGCCGAGGCGAGTTCCTCGCTGGCGCCGGGCGTCTGGTTCCTGAACTCCTGCGCGACGCGCTGAATGTCTTCCTCGAGGGCTTCCAGTTCCTCCTGCAGGTCGTACTTGCGGTCGGAAAGGTCCTGTGCGACGCGGCGGTCGAGACCTCCGGTCGCGGCGCCCTGATCGATCTGGTCGTCGAGTGCGTTCTGCAATTCCCGCTGCAGGTCGGCGGCGAGTTGCCGCTGCTCTGCATACATATCGCTCGAGCGATCCGCGAGATCCGAAAAGGCCTCGCCGGCAGCCTGCTGGCGTTGCGCCGTCATCTGTTCGAGCGCCTGCTGCAACTGGCGTCGGGCTTGCTCGATCGCGCGTCTGGCCTGCTCCGGATCGACGTTTTCGCCGGGCTGGCCGGCGCGGTTCATCGCCTGCAGCGCTTCCTCGAGCTGCCGGATCGTCTGCGCCGTCTGGGCGTTCTGGCCGTTGCCGGGCTGACCCTGCTGCTGGCCCGGCTGGCCTTGCTGTTGACCCTGCTGCCCCTGTTGCCCCTGCTGTTGCTGGCCCTGCTGACCTTGCTGCTGAGCCTGGGCAAGGCGTTGCTGCAACTCCTCGAGCTGCCGCTTGAGTTCCTCGGTCTCGCGGCGCAGCGATTCCTGCTGCCAGCGCTCCTGCTCGGTCAACTGGTCGTCCCGGCGGCCGGCGCGGCGCGCGAGTTCCTCCTGCCGCCGCGCAAGTTCCTGCAGCTTGGCGATCGCCTCGTCGACCTGGTCCTCGGGCTGCTCCTGGTCGAACGCAACCGGCGATTCGGTCTCGTACTGATTCTTGTCGAGATCCATCTCGAGTTCGAACAGCTCGCTCAGATCACGGCCGGCCAGCCCGCCGCCGCCACCACCGCCACCGCCGCGTTGAAACGCGACCTGGATATCGGTGAACACCGCCTCGGCGCGCAACAGGTATTGGAGCGCTTCCTGTTCCGAAGGCACGGCTTCGGCAAGCTCCACTTCGGCGAGTCGCTCGGCCGCCGGACCCATGGCTTCGGCCGCCAGTTCAAGGTACTCGACGAACGTGCGGATATCGTCGTCCGCGCGCGTAAGCTGCCGGGCCCGCGTGCGGCTTGCGAGGGTGCGCGCCTGGTCGGCGAGCGTCTGCTGCAGCTCCGCGAGCATCCGCGCGTTATCGCCGAGCGCCTGCTCGTCCAGAAAACTCTGTTCCTCTTCGTCGCGCTCGCGGATCAGGTTCCAGGTCGCAACGAGAATCTCTTTCTGGCGGCGGGAAATCTCATCCTGTTGCTGGCCGCCTCCGCCACCGCCCCCGCCGCCGCCAGCCTGGCTCGACTGCGTGAAGCTGCGATCGAAAGGCTGCACTTCGACGAAGAACAGGTCCGTCTGCACCGTCCGGCCGCGATCCTCGGCGACGGCATAGTAGGAAATGAGGTCGCCCGGCTCGAGATTGCGGTCCGCGGGCGCCGAGGGTTCGTCCGCATCGGCATCTTCGGCATCCTCGCTGGCGAGTTCGTCGCGCAGCGCGCGCAGGTCCTCGAGCGTCACCGGGAACGGTTGGCCGCGCGGCGAACCCGGACTCGATACCGGCCGGCGGATCGGCTGCCTCATCTCTTCGAGGTACAGGATCTCTTCGCCAGTGGCTTCGGTCCCGCCCGCGGCAAGCTCGATCGTTCGCCACTCTCCGCCGTTCACGGTGTAACGCAGCTCGAGACTGTCGAGACCGAAATCGTCGCTCGCTTCGATGCCGACGGTGACCTCCTCGATATTGCTCGCGCGCCAGTCGCGGCCGGGCCTCGTGACCCTGACCACCGGCTCGTTGTCCGGAACCACGCTGATGAAGTAATCGTCGGTCAGCCGGACCGGATCCTGCTCGACGAGCGTCGATATGAAGTACTCGCCCTCATCGTTGACCTGAAGCGTCGCCGTAGCGACGGCGCCGTCGGTACGCATCTGCAGCGTTTCGCCGTTTGCCGTGAGCGTCGGCGCGTTGAGCGGAGTGTCGGTGTGAACCTCAACCGTGACCTCCGTGCCCGCCACGGCGCGGATGTCGAAACCCGGGTCCTCGACGAGCGGATCGAGACCGGTCCAGTCGGGGTAGGCGTAACTCAGCGTGATCCGGTCGATCTCGGGGAGGTCCACGACCTGCACCTCGAATTCCCGGCTGCGCACGCCGGCAGCCGTCACGTAGTAGCGTATCGGCTCGCGGACGGCGAAAAAGGTGAACTCGAACTCATCGCCCATCTGGATCATCGGGGCGCTTTGCCAGTCCGCATCGCCCTCGAACAGCGCGAACACTTCCATCGACACGGGGTCGAAGCCATCCGCGCGCGCGTCGATGGCGAGATCGCCGCCGCGGCGGACAGCGCCGTCGCCCGGGACCACGGCGATACGTTGCGGCGGCAGCGTGTTGTCGAGCAGCCAGCCGGCCCACAGGTGACGCACGCCGTAGCGCCAGTTGTCCGGACCCGCGGCGGCAAACCAGACGAGCGTTGCGGCTGCGACAACAGCGACGATGAGCGGAATCGAAAGCTCGCGACGCGGGATACGCAACGCGACCGGGATTCGGGAGGCCAGCTTCAGCGCGTCCGCGGCGAGCAGCCCGAGAAACGGCGACGCCCGGCCGCTTTCGGTCTGCGTCATGCCGTCATAGGTCTCGATACGGCCGTCGAGGTCCGGCGCACGGCGTTCCATGTCGGCGACGCCCCGGCCGCGGCGCAGCGCGCGCAGCGGCAAGGCCAGCAGGCCGACCACGGCGGCCCCGAGCAGCAGCACGAGCAGCAGGCGGGCGCCGACGATGAACTCCGGATCGAAGGCCCGGCGCGTACCGAAGTACACGGCTGTCAGTGTCAGGACCAGTGCGACCGCGCAAAGCGCGGCGGCGCCGCGAGCCATGATCAGCGATTTCAGGCGGCGGCGAAAATCGGCCAGATAGGCCTCGAATTGCGTCTGTGCGGTCACTCGGCGATCCCTCTTCTAACTCCAAGATGCCAGTTGCCGACCCACGACTCCAAGAGTACGGCAACGAGCAGCAGAATCAAAATCCATTGTGCCAGCGATGCGAGCACCGGCTCCTGGTCCCCGGGCAGCACGCCGGCAGCGGCCTGCCCGTCGTCGCGGCGGCCCAGGGCCTGCCAGCGCTCGATCGTCTCCGTGTCGATGGTCGTCAGGTCCGACTCCCTGATGTCGAAATTGACCGCCACGAGGTCGGTGTTGCCGCCCGCGGCGATCTCGTAGAAACCGATTTGATCGAGCAGGACATCGTCGGTTCCGCCGCCGAGGCCGAGGGCGGGATCTCCGGCCGGATCGAAAATCTGCCCCCCGCGAAGACCCATGGCGCCGAGCGCCAGCGTGCCGCCAAGCGCTCGCTCGCTGCTGAACCCGGCGCCGCCGAGCAGGTGATTGGCGATCCCGGCCATGAGCGGCACGAAAACGGGCTGTACCGGCAGGTCGTTCCACTCCCGGTCGAGTGAGGATGTGAACACGAGCACGCGGCCAATGCCGACATCGCGCTCGAGCAACAGGGGCGAGCCGGTGTCCAGACTGATCAGGATCCGATCCTCGGCGCCAGGCGCGATCGTCGTATGGCGGAAGAATCGCGCTGCACGAAGCAGTTCCACGCCCTGCAGGGCCGGGTGAGTGGCATCGAGTGCGCCGATCGACGCGTAGTCGTCTTCGCCGAACAGCACCGCGGAGCCCGACTCGAGCTGCTGGCCGGTCAGTGGCACGGCACTCTGCGCGGCCGTGCGCGGCCCGAGCGCCATCAGCATGGCGCCGCCCGCCGCGACGTAGTCTTCCAGTTGGCTCACCTGCGCTTCGCCGAGTGCGCCGGCATCGGCAACGATGACGAAGTCGTATTCCGCGAGCACGTAGTCGCCGAGCTCCGCTGCAGCTACCGTGCTCGGGACTAGCGCGAGCGCCGACAGCGACTCCATCGCCGACGACACGAACAGCGTGTCGCGCATCCTGAGATCCCCGGACACGAGCAGCACCGGTCGCGGTTCGGCGCGCTGCAGCGCGATCATGCGCGCATCGTCCCGGGTCATGCCGTCGTCCGGACTCAGCAGGACGCGGACGCGGTTGGCGCCCGATGCGAGATCGAGTGCGCCGAAGTTGAGTTGCGCGCGCCCGCCCGGTTCGATCTCGAGCCGCCGTTCATCGATGCGCTGGCCGTTCAACTCGAGCGTCAGCGTCTTGTCGGCCGGATCGGACGAGAAGCTGCGCACGCTCGCCTGTACTTCACCCGTCAGCGCCGAACCCACGAGGCTCTCGACGGCCCAGTTGCCCTCCTCCGCGGCCGCGACATTGTGAACCCGAAGTTCGGCCGGCTGTGTCGGCGCGAGTTCCGCGAAGCGCGTTGGCAGCGCGCCCTGCTGCCCGTCCGTGACCAGGTGCAGCACGGCCGGCAGTTCGGCGCCGCGCAACACGCCGTCGAGCGTGCGGGTGAGTTGACCGTAGTCGACGAAGAAGACCCCCGGACGCGCCGCCGCGACGGCCTGGCGAAGCACGGCGCGATCGACCGTCTGGCCGGTGAGCAGTTCCGTTACCCGCCCGCCGGAGATGAGCTGCGCCCGGTCTTCCGGGGCGAAACCGCCGATCAGCTCAAGCGCCGTATCCTGAGCGCGTTCCCAGCGGTCGCCGTACGACATCGAGGCCGATGCATCGAGCACGATGACGTGAAGTTGCGCCGTGCCGCCGGTGACGGCGCCCGGCGCCCGCCACAGGGCGGGCTGGGCAAACGCGAATGCGAGCAGCGCCAGGACGCCGATCCGCAGCGCCAGCAACAACAGGTACTGCAGGTTCTTCGCCAGCACGCGGCGCGGTTCGCCGGCCTCCAGAAACATCAGCGAACTGAACGGTTTGCGATTGGGATTCTCCGACGACAGCCGGTGCAGCCAGATCGGCAGCCCGATCGCGAGCAGTCCCAACAGAAACGCCGGTGCAATCAGGGTCATGGCCCGCGCCTCGCGGACACTCGAAATCGCTTACCCACGGCGCTGCCTGAACGTCAGATAGTCCTTGAGCGCTTCGTTGAGCGGCGCGGAGATATTGACGAGCGTGTGGTCGGCGCCCACTCCGACCGCGGCCTTTTTCAGCGCGTCGACATGCGCGTCGATGCGCTCACGATACCGCGACCGCATGAAGATCGGCGACACCTCCATCGTCTCCATCGTCTCCATGTCCTCGAGCATCGCCGATTCCCTGAGCGTGGGTTCGAGTTCCTCCGGATCGAGAAGCTGGAAGAGGATGACGTCCTGACCCTGATAGGCCAGCGGCTGCACGCCCTTGAGCAGGGCCTCGGGATCGCAGTAGAAATCGGAGATGACCGCGACGAGCCCCCGCCCTTTTTCGAACTCGCGGAAGCGCTCGAACGGCGCGTCGATATCCGTGCCGGAGCCGGGCTGCGCCCGGTCGATCGCGTGAAACACGCCCTGCAGTTGGCCCGCGCGCGACGACGGCGGGCGGTACTCGCGTACGTCCTCGTCGAATACGATGAGGCCGACCGCGTCGTGTTGCCGGCCGGCCAGGTAGGCGAGCGTCGCGGCGAGGAACTTCCCGTAGTCGAGCTTGCTCACGCTGCCGGTGCCATAAGCCATCGATGCGCTGGCATCGAGCAGCAAAACAAGGTGGGTATTGGTCTCGCCGATATAGCGCTTGATGTAGGTGCGCTCGGTGCGCGCGAACACGTTCCAGTCGACGAAGCGCGGATCGTCGCCCTCCGAATAGGCTCGGTACTCAGCGAACTCCTGGCTGAAACCGAAGAACGGCGAACGGTGCAGCCCGGTCAGGAAACCTTCGGCGACGACCCGGGCGACGAGATCGAGATTGGAGAGGCTCGCCAGCACTTCCGGCTGGAGCAGGTGTTTCGGCGCGGCTCCCGCCCGTGCGCTCATTGATGTCGGCTCGCTCGCATGGCTCAGCTCGCGCGCGCCTTGAGCCCGGCGCTGTCGAACTCTTCCAGAAGCTGCGTGAGCACCTTGTCGACATCCATGTTGTCGGATTCGGCAAAGTAGTTCGTAAGCACGCGATGGCGCAGGACCGGCAGCACGAGCGCGGTGATGTCGTCGCGCGTCACGTGGTAGCGGCCCTTCATGAGCGCCCGCGCCTTGCCGGCGAGCGTCAGGAACATCGTGGCGCGCACGCTCGCGCCGTACTGGATGTACTTGCGCACGATGTCCGTCGAGAGCGGATCCTCCGGACGGGTGGCCCGGACGAGATCCACCGCGAAACGATTGACCGTCTCGGAGACCGGGACCTGCCTGACGAGCCACTGGAACTTCATGATCTGTTCGGGAGTCGTGCAAGCTTCAACGGCCGGGATGTCCATGCGCGTCGTGTAGCGGTTGACGACCGCGACCTCCTCGTCCCCGGTCAGGTAGTCGAGAATGACGTTGAACAGGAATCGGTCGAGCTGCGCCTCGGGCAAGGGATAGGTGCCTTCGAGTTCGATCGGATTCTGCGTCGCGAGCACGAAGAACGGCCGCTCGATGTCGTGGTGGTTTCCGCGCACCGTCACCGAGAATTCCTG
This sequence comes from Gammaproteobacteria bacterium, assembly GCA_022826245.1. GTDB lineage: Bacteria > Pseudomonadota > Gammaproteobacteria > Steroidobacterales > Rariloculaceae > Rariloculus. The sequence goes on along the minus strand of JAJDVG010000046.1, from coordinate 22,323 downwards.
CATGGCCTCGAGCAGCGCCGACTGGGTCTTCGGCGGCGTGCGATTGATCTCGTCAGCGAGCAGGACGTTCGCGAAGATCGGCCCGGGGACGAATGTCCAGGTCCGATGGCCCGTCGTGATGTCCTCCTCGATGATGTCCGTGCCGGTAACGTCGGTGGGCATCAGGTCGGGCGTGAACTGGATGCGATTGAACGTCAGGCCGAGCGCGTCCGCAAGCGTGCGTACGAGCAGCGTCTTGGCCGTTCCGGGCATGCCCGTGATCAGGCAGTGACCGCCGACGAGCAGCGTCAGCAACAGGTGCTCGACGACTTCCTCCTGGCCGATGATGACCTTGCCGACCTCGACCCGGATACGATCCAGGGATTCACGGAAGCTCCCGACGAGGGCAATCGTTTCTTCGTCCTGGAGCTGGCTTGGAACTTCGACTTCAACGCTCAACGTACGATCTCCAGTAGTAGCTGCTGCGCCTCGCGGTAGTGAGGCGCGATTTCAAGAGCACTCAATACATGCTCGCGGGTCAGATCCGGGTCATCGAGCGCGCGATAGGCTTTCGCGAGCCGCAGATGCACCGAAGCCTGGTCGTGGGGATTCGTTGCGGCATAGACCTGATATTCGGTCAGCGCCTGGTCGCTACGACCGGCTTCGAGCAGCAGGTCGCCGAGCCCGACGTGCAGATCCTGCTGCAGCGGCGCAACCTGGATGACATCCTCGAGAACGCTGATCGCCTCGGAATCGCTGCCTGCGTCGCGCAGCCAGCCGGCGAGCCGCATCAGCGCGCCGGGAGCGTAGCCGCCGAGCCGGCGGTATTCGCTGAGCGCTTCAAGCGCCGCACCGTCCTCACCGAGTTCCTCATGAGCACGGGACTTGACGAGCCAGGCGCTGCCGTCATCGACATATTCCGGAAAGAGTTCGATGGCTCGCGACGCCTCGGTCAGCGCCCGATCCCATGCGCCCTGTGCGGCGCTTTCCCAGGCGGCGCCCTGGGCTCGCTGCCAGTCTTCGAGATTGCCGAGCACCGCGCCGAATTCCTCCGCCACGTATCGTTCGAACTGCGAGTCGAACTGCCCGGCCGTCACGCCGAGCGCGCGCTCGATCGCCTCGTCCGTTTCAAGGCCGTCGCGATAGTGTTCGAGCATCGCCTGCAGGCTCCTCTGGCCCCAGTTCGCGGCGATGTACTCGCAGATCAACCCGGCCTGCATGTAGGACACCACGACCTGGTTCTCGTAGGTCGGCCGGATGAAGCCCTGGTCGAGTTCGGCAACGGGCAGCAGCTTGTCATCGCCGATCGCCTCGAGCACGTGCACGGGGATGTGGCGGCCCGGCAGCGGCCCGGTGCTCCATTCCTCGTAGACCGACACGCCCTCGCTGAACCAGCGCGGCACGAGATGGTTCGTCGCCCGGAGCGTGAACACATGCGCCATTTCGTGCCACAGCGTCGTGCCCCAGTGGAAGTCGCCTTCGGCGCGCGCCGATACGCTGTCCATGGCGACGAGACAACCGAAGGTGACGCCGAGCAGCCCGATGCCCGGCAGACCGGCGGTGCGCACGGCAAAGTCATCGTGTTCGGGGTACAGCTCGACGATGACGGGTTCCTCGAGCTCGAAACCATAGCGCCGGGCGAAGGTCTCGATGCTTCGATTCACCAGTTCGAGCACATAGGGCCTGAGTACCAGGTCCTCGTCGCGATGCAGGCGCAGGATCACGGAAGGCCCCGCGGCCTCGTCGCCCTCGGCCGAGTCGTGGCGCGTGAGCGCGAAATTGTCAAAGCTGTCGATGAGCCGCAGCGAGTTGACCGTTTGGGCGCTGTAAGGGTCGCCCTGGTAGGCGAGCGCAAGGTGCCGCTGCGCTTCGGCAATGGTCGCCTCGGGATTCTCGCAGTCGCCGCGCAGCAGGTTCACTCCGAGTTCGGCATGCGCCGCCCACAGATCGGGTTGAATCTCGACCGCGCTTCGGTACAGCTCGGCGGCTTCGCGATACCGGCGCGTGATCACGTAGAAGTGCGCGGGAGTCGCAAAGATCTCGCCAAAGCCCGCGTTGTATTCCAGCGCCCGCTCGGTCCAGGGGCTTTGCTCGATGCCCCTGAGCAGGTCGACCGAAGCCTTGAGCGCATGGATTTCGAGCGGCGGCAGCCCGCGCTCCTCGACGATCTCCAACGCGCGTGTCAGGCGCGCGTCGGCCGCGTCGATGTCGCCTTCCTCGAGACTCATGCGCGCGAGCAGCAGGTGGGCGCCGATGTTGTCCGGGTCCAGGTCGAGCACCTCGTCGACCCACGCGCGCGTCCTGTCCTCGAAGCGGCCCGCCGAGATACTCGCGAGCCCCAGTATGGCCGGCGCATGATCCGGCGCGAGCTCGAGGCTCTCCTGGAAGAGCCTTACCGCCTCGTTGTCCTGATGCGTTTCGATGAACAACTCGCCCCAGCGCGTGCGGACCGCGGGATCTTCGGGATACGTATCGAGCGCCGTCTGGAAGAACCCGTTCGCGGCGCGCGGGTCGCCGAGCGAGCGGGCCGCCTCGGCCTTGATGCGAACGTCGTCGTTCGTCGCGAGCAGTTCCCGGTAGCAGCGCATGGCCTCGGCGCGCTGCCCCGTGTAGAGAGCCCGGTCGCAGGCAACTAGTTCCGTTTGCCGGTCCGCGCCGTACTCGATCCTGAACGCGTGCGCTTGCGGCGCCGCGACCGCCAGCAGGAGCCAGACAAGAGGGGCGTTCAGGCGCATGAAGCTATTGCTCTCCAACCACGTCGATCTGTTGCTGCACGAGCGCGAGCTCGACCAACAGTGCCTGAAGCTGCGCCTGGTAATCGTCGACCGCGAGCTCGTTGCGGCGCAGGCGCAGCGCCGCGATCTGTTCTTCGAGGGAATCGAGTTCGTCGATGAGCGCCTGCATGCGCGGCGTGTCGACAACCCGGGCCACGAGCCTCGCGACATCGAATCGCGCCGCGGTATCGCCGGCGATCTGCGGATGCTCGGTGGCGAGCGTGCCTTCGGACTCGTAACTGTCGGCGACCTTGCGCGCCGCGTAATCGAACGCCTCCCGGGCCGTGATCACGTTGTTCTTGTCAAGGTCGGATTCGTCCGACGACAGCGCCGCGGCCCAGTGTTCGGCGAAGCGCGTGGCATTGCGTTCGGCGCCGCTGCGCGTTGCCGTGATCACCGTGCGGTTGTCCGCGCTCCAGTCCTCGAGCACCGCGCCGCTCGCGCTCGTCGCGTTGACGATGAGCTGCGTGCGCGCCGGCACGGCCGCGAGCAGCGCTCCGAGTTCGTCGCCGTCGATATCCGGGCCCGGGAGATTGAACTTGTACTGCTGACCGTCGTAGCTGCCGTGGCCGACGAGAAAGACCGCCAGGCTGTCCGTTTCGCCCGTCTGTTCGGCCAGGTCCGACAGGCTCGCCCGCAGCGCGTCGCGGCTGGCGTCGGCGCCGGCGAGCACGGCGACCCGGGACTCTTCGCCGGCGGTCCGCAGAGCCGCCTCGGCAAGCGACTCGGCGTAGCCCGCGAAGGCTTCGTCATAGGAAGTTTCGCCGCCCAGGCCGCCGACGATCAGATAGTACAGCTCCGCCCGGGCAACCGGCGCGACTGCGAGCAGGCCGGCCGTTAAAGTCGCGGCAAGCAGTCCGCGGCGCAACACCGCATCGCCGAGAAACCGGCCAGGCAGTTTTCCACCCCATGCGGCTGGGCTTCCGCCGCGAGTTGCCGGCATGCTCACAACCGACCCCAGCGGAGCCTGAGCAGCCACTCCCCGGCCTTGAGCAGGAGCAGCAGCAGGAAATTCACGGGCATGTTCCACAGATCCAGGATCTGCCGCTCCACGATGCCGGCCTCGGAGAACTGCACGGCCTCCGGGATTTCATCGACATCGTCGAGCGAGAAGTAGCGCCCGCCCGTTGCCGCCGCGAGCCGTTCGAGCAACGCGCGGTCCTGCTGGATGCGGAAATGCTCGGCCACGTCGTCCTCACGCCGGACCGCGACCCGGGCGTCGCCGAGCACCTCGCCATCGAGTTCGGCCGTGGCTTCGAAACGGTAGATCCCGGCCGCCTCGGCTTCGTAACTCAATTCGTAGACGCCCGGCTCACCCGGCACGGGCGTCATCGCCTCGGAGACCGCGGGATTGAAGCCGTCGTCGATCGAAACGCTGACGGCGGCGCTCGCGGCCGGCTGGTATTCGCGGTCCCTGACTTCCGCACGCAGCGTCACGGTGGTCTCGTCGGCGTAGAAGACCCGTTGCGTCGACAGCATGACGGGCTCGGGCGCGCTCGCCGCGAGTGCCTGCAACAACTGGCGCCAGAAGGTTTCGTGGCGCTGGTCTTCGTGCGGCAACTGCATCTGCCAGCGCCAGGTGCCGCCGCTCGCCAGTATGTACGCGTTGCCGAGCCCGAAGCGCTGATGCACGAGCAGCGGTTCGGTGCTGCCCTGGATCTCGGCCTCGAGCAGCACGGCCGCGCCGGGCTTCAGATTGCTGACGTACTGGAAATCGGCGAGATCGGGCAGCTCTTCCCAGAGTCGCCGGTTGACCGCGTCGTCGGCATCGAGCCGGGTAAGCAGCGAGCGCTCGCCGTCGGCGGTCAGGACGGCCTTGGCGGGATAGCGGATGAAGCTCGGCGCGTCGATCTCGGGCAACTGCGCGGGCAGGACTTCGGCCACGGGCGTCAAGCCCCAGCCGCCGTCGGCGAGGCCGCGGCGGCCGCCGAGCATGAGCAGGCTGCCGCCGCGGCGGCTCACGAAGGCGCGGATCATCTCCTGCTGCTCGGGAGTCAGTGCCGCCGCTTCGTAGCTGCCGATGATCAGTGCGTCGTAGGCGAACAGCGCCTGCTCGTCGTCGGGCAAGCCGTCCGCCAGTTCCTCGGCCGAATCGACGCCCTGGCGGTAGAACTTGTTGGGCGTCGTGCGCAACAGCGTCGCGAGGCCGACGGGCGCCGCCTCGTCGAGCGCCCTGCGGATGAACTTGTACTCCCAGCGCGGTTCGCCTTCGACATACAGGATGCGCCGCCTGCGCTCGGGAACCTCGAGCGGGCGAATCTGCGTGTTGTTGACCAGATTCTGCTCGCCGCCGATTGCATCGACCGAAAAACGCAGATCCCGGACCCCCGCATCGCCGACGTCGATGTCGATCAGGCGCGTCGTCACGCCGGCCTGCGCCGGCAGGTCGATCGGCTCCGAGGCGATGATGCTGTCGCCGTCGTAGACCTTGAGCTGAGCCTGCGAGCCGCGTCCGTGACGTACGCTGACCTGGGCGCCGACAGTGGAACCCGGAATGCCCTGGGCCGGCAGGATCACGTCCTCGAGTTCGAGATCGTCGTCGAGGTTCTCGCGACCGACGCCGAGCGTGTGCACCGGAACGCCGAAACCGGCGATCTCGGCGATTTGCGCGGCGTCGAGGTCGCCGGAATTGTCCGCGCCGTCGCTGATCAGCACGAGGGCGCCGAGGGCGCCGGCGTTCGCGCCGCGAAGCACCGTCAGTACGGCGTCGCCGATATGCGTTCGCGAACCCGGCGGCGGCAAGAGTTCGAGCGACTCGAGCGAGACCGTAAGGTCCGAGAATGCGAACGACTCGATATCGAAGTCGGCTTCGAGTTCCGGCAATGTGCGCTCGTCGAGCGCCGTTACCGCCTGCTGCAGGCGCGACTCTTCGTCCGTTCCGTAGCTCATGCTCGCCGACGTGTCGAGCAGCAGGGCTACGGAGTTTTCCTGCGGGCGGAGCGTCTGGCTCAGCAGCGCCGGGCGCCAAAGCAGCGTGAGAGCCACGGCCAACATCAGGGTCTGCAGCGCGCCGAGCGCGACGAGCCTGAAGAGGCCCATGTCCTGACGGTTCCGATACAGCGCGAATCCGATGACCGCGGCGCCGAGCACGACGAACACGGCGAGCAGCCAGAGCGGCCAGCCGCTCGAAAACAGGAACTCGCCCTGCTCAAACGTGCGGCGAGAGTATTTGAAGAACAGTTCGAACAAGATTTGCCTTTGGGCGCCTGGCGACGGCTGAATGAGTATTGGTCTTGTGTCAGATTACCTTGTGACAAGCAAATCACTGTAGAAGTGCCGTCGGCCGAGCATGATAGCATCGACAACCCGCTCCAAAACCAGCCCGGAATCAGCCCGAAAGAGGCGCTCTCGCGCGCGGTTGCGGCCGGCCGAACGACCGGGGACGAAGATGACCGTAGAGGAGAAAAAGGCCGTCGTCACGGCGTTTCTGGCGAGGTGCAACGAGTATGCCGACGCGCAGCTCGCCGCCTACCGCGAGCGCGTTGCCACGACCGCCGGCTGGCAGGCGCTCGAGCTGCAGGACAAGATCGGCCACTGGACCGCCTACCGGGCATTCAACGAATACACCATCGATGAGCTTGCCACCGGCGAGATCGACGGCTGGTTTACCGAGGCAGAGCAACCGTGATGCCGCCGCGGCGCACCGGCCCGTCCGCCGACCGCTGCGGAGTGAGATCAGGCCGCGAGCGGCGCAGACTTGCGCGCAGGGCCGCCAAAGCGGAACATGCTGGCGACGGACTGCAATCCTGAAACGGCGACACGAACACACGGCTCGATGACTGCACGCTTGATCCAGGTGCTGGCTGCGACTGCGCTGATCGCGCTGACGCTTGCCGCGTTAAGCGATGAGTACGGCCGCCGCACGGAACAGCCGACGGCCGAGTTTCATTTCACGAGGCTGCTCTACTCGAGCCGCGGCGGCAGTTTCGGTTACGGCAGCAGTTGGGACGTGGACTGGCCTGAAGCCGAAACGCACTTCCTTCAGGGCATTACGCGCCTGACCCGGGTCGAAGCGAGCCCTCGCAACGAAGCCCGAATCATCGGTCTCGACGACGACGCGATCTTCGACTATCCGTGGCTGTACGCCGTCGAGGTCGGCCGCTGGTACCTCGACGAGCTCGAAGCCGCCCGGCTCCGCGAGTATCTCCTGCGCGGCGGCTTCCTCATGGTCGACGACTTTCACGGCAGTTACGAATGGGCGGGCTTCATGGAGTCGATGACGCGCGTCTTTCCGGACCGTCCGATCGTCGACATTCCCGACAACGACGAAGTGCTGCACGTGCTCTACGATCTCGACCAGCGCATCCAGATTCCGGGCATCGCCGCGCTCTCGTACGGCGTGACCTACGAACGCGACGGGATCACGCCGCACTGGCGCGGCGTCTACGACGACAGCGGCCGGCTCATGGTCGCGATCAATCACAATATGGATCTCGGCGACGCCTGGGAGCACGCCGACGATCCCTACTATCCCGAACCGATGACGGCGCTGGCCTACCGGTTCGCGGTCAACTACCTCATCTACGCGATGACGCACTAGCCTGGGCGAGGCGCCGCGCCGCGCGCAGGCGCTCCGGCGTCCCGACGTCCGTCCACAAGCCTTCGTGGAGTTCGCCCCGCAGCGAGCGCCTTGCGATCGCCGCGTCGAGGATCGGCTTGAGCGGCCGACGGCCGGGACCGCAGCCCTCGAACAGCACGGGATCGAGCATCGAGACGCCCGCGAATACGTAGCTTGGCGGCGCCGCAACGACCATCGATCCGCCGTCCAGGCCGAAATCGCCCTGCTCTCGCCAGGCCGGCCTCGGCACGAGCACGAGCACGCCGTGCTCCCTGTCCAGGCGCAAGCTCGAGAAGTCGAAGTCGGTCAACACGTCGGCATTGATCAGCAGAAAGGGTTGGCCGCCGAGCATCGGCAATGCGCGGACGATCCCGCCGCCGGTCTCGAGCGGCGGTTCACCCTCCTCGCTGTACTCGATGTTCAGGTTCCAGCGCGCTCCGTCGCCCAGGCGCCTGCGAATCTGCGCGCCTCGATACGACAGGTTGATCACGACATCCGTCGTGCCGCATTCGGCAAGCCGCCGCAGGTGCCTTTCGATCAGCGACTCGTTACCGATCTCGAGCAACGGCTTGGGACGGTCGCTCGTCAGGGCGCGCATTCGCTCGCCCCGTCCGGCAGCCAGAATCATGGCCTTGGCGGGTCGGGAGGACATCGGGCTACGGAAAGCGGCGGTGGTTTGCGGGATCAATTGAACGCCAGGTGCGATCTGTGCCATTGTAACTTCCTTTACGCGGCGCCAATCCTTGGTCCCGAGCAATCGATCACGCTCCCTCGTCGTCCTTGCGTGCCTGTGCGCCTTCCGGCTGGGCGCTGCGCAGGAACTGTGTCTGACACCGGTCGCCCAACCGCCCCTGCCCCCGTTGCCACCGGCGTCGGACTCGACCGGACGGCAGCCGTTGATCATCTCCGCGGGGAGAATCGACATCGCGGGCGGCGACACGGCGGATTTTTCCGAACAGGTGGAGATACGTTACGGGGACGGAAGTCTGTCCGCGGAACGGGCGAGCTACGACCGGGACAACGAAACCGTGCAGGTCATCGGCCGCACGACATACCGCGATTCCGATGTCAACGTGTTCGCCGAAGGCGCGGAATTGCGCGCCGACGCCGAGCAGATATTCTTCGACCGGGCCGGATTCGAGCTGCTGACGCGGCCGGCGCGAGGTTCCGCCGACGATCTCCTGCTCAGCGCCGACAACACGGTGGAACTTGCTGCCGTCAACTTCACGACCTGCCCGGCCGACGGAGTCGCCTGGGAACTGCTTGCCCGCGAGATCCTGCTCGATGTCGATCGCGGCTTCGGCACGGCGCGCGGCGTCAAGTTCGAGTTCCGGGGAGTGCCGCTCCTGTATGCGCCCTACTTCACTTTTCCGATCGACGATCGCCGCAAGAGCGGCTTCCTGACGCCACAACTCGCCGAACGGGACCGCACGGGGCTCGATATCGGCATTCCCTACTATCTCAACCTCGCCCCGAACTACGACCTGACGCTCCAACCGCGCTACATGAGCGAGCGCGGCATGCAGTTGAACGGCGACTTCCGCTACCTCATGCCGCGCAGCACGGGTCAGTTGGGGTTCGAATTCCTCCCCGACGACTCGCAACTCGACCGTACGCGACGCTACGTCAACTTCGCGCACGAGACGCTGTTCGGACGCAACTGGCAGCTCCTCGCCGGCATTGCCGAAGTATCCGATGACACCTATTTCGAAGATCTCGGCGACAGCCTGAGCATCACGAGCCAGACGCATCTGAACCGTTTCTTCGACCTCGGTTTCTATGCCGACAACTGGTCCCTGCGGTCCCGGTTCCAGAACTACCAGACCATCGACGCGCTGATCGAGTCCACGAACCGGCCGTACGAACGCGTGCCGCAGATCGTCTTCGACGGGCGTTGGGCCGGGCGTGTCGTCGGCTTCGAATCGACGACCGAACTCGTGAACTTCGACCGCGACATCGGCACGACGGGCTGGCGGTTCGACTCGACGCAGGAAATGAGCCTGATGCTGGCGCGCGCCGGCATGTACCTGACACCCGCGGTCGCGTACCGGCAGACCAACTACTGGCTCGACGACACGGCGCCGGGCGAGCCCGGGGACATCAAGCGCGGCCTGCCGATCGCGAGCATCGACTCGGGACTCACCTTCGAGCGCTCCGCCGGCGCCGACGGAGGCTTCATTCAGACGCTCGAACCGCGATTGCTCTACGTCCACGTACCGTTCGAGGATCAGGCGAACCTGCCCGTGTTCGACACGATCGTCCCGGACTTCAACCTCGTTCAGCTATTCAGGAAGTACCGGTTCTCCGGCCCCGATCGCATCGCCGATACGGAACAGGTGAGCTTCGGCGTCTCGACCCGGCTCATCGACGGCGCGACGGGTCAGGAGCGCCTCCGTGCGACTCTCGGCCAGACCCGCTACCTCGAAGCGCAGAACGTGAGCCTGCCGGACGGCCGGGCGAACGATGCCGACGCGTCCGATTACGTCGCCGAAATGGCGCTGCGGCTCAGCGATACCTGGAATCTCGACTTCGGCTACCAATGGAACAGCGAAACCGAGGACACCGCGCGGGCGGAAACCAGATTCGAGTTCCGGCCGCAGGCCGACCGGCTGTTCGGCATCGGCTACCGATACCGCCGCAGCCTGCTCGAACAGGGCGACCTGTCGATGGTCTGGCCCATCGGCGAGCGCTGGCGCGTGATCGGCCATTACAGCTATTCGCTGCTCGAGGAGGAACCGCTCGAGCAGTTCGTCGGCTGGGAATACGAAGCCTGCTGCTGGCGCATCCGCCTGGTCGGCCGCCGCTACGTGAGCAGCCGCACGGGCGAGACCGACAGCGCGATCACGATTCAGCTCGAATTGAAGGGCCTTACGGAAAGCTCGGGCGCTCCTGAGGAGCTGCTCGACCGTGGTATTCTAGGCTATCGCAGCATCGCGGGATCGACCTTTCAATGAACCTGTGCAAACGATCGTTCGCCGCCGCATTCGGCGCGGCGGCAATCCTGGTCTGCGCCGACGTTCAGGCCCAGACCAGGGAACTCGGATCGAGCGGTGAACTGCTCGATGGTGTCGCGGCCCTCGTCGATGAGGGCGTCGTGCTCAAGAGCGAGCTCGCCATGCGCATGGCCACGGTCGTCGACAACCTCAGGCTGCAGCAGGAACAGCTCCCTGCCGAACAGCGCCGCCCGCTGCCGCCGCTGTCCGTGCTCGAAAGTCAGGTGCTCGAACAGCTCATTCTCGAGGAAATACAGGTGCAACGCGCCGCGCGTATCGGCATCGAGATTGGCGACGACGTGCTCAACCAGGCGCTTTCGGCCGTCGCCGAACAACTCGGGCTGACGCTCGAGCAACTGCCGGCGGCGCTCGCCGAAGAGAGCATCGACTACGCGATGTACCGGGAAGACAGCCGCAAGGACCTCACCCTGCGCCAGCTCGAACAGCGTGACGTGCTCGCCCGCATCGCCATCACCCCGCGCGAACTCGAGCAGTGCCTGCAGCGCACCGACCAGTCGCGGACCAGCGAGTTCCTGTACAACATTTCGCACATCCTCGTCAGCGTGTCGTCGGCGGCGAGCAGCGAAGAACTCGCCGCCGCGCAACGGGAGGTCAACGAGATTCTCGAGCGGGTTGAAGACGGCGAGGATTTCGGTCAACTCGCCGTGACGTTTTCCGACTCGCCGACGGCGCTCGAGGGGGGCGAGCTCGGCTGGCGGCGCGGCTCGGAACTGCCGACGCTGTTCGCCGATTCGGTGACGCGCATGCAAGCCGGAGAGGTGTCCGAGCCGATCCAGAGCGGCAGCGGTCTCAATCTCGTGCGCCTCAACGACATGCGCGGGGACCAGCGCGTCATGGTCGATCAGGTACGCGGCCGGCACATTCTGATCACGCCCAACGAGGTGCTCGACGATGACGCCGCCATGCAGCGCCTGCGCGGCATCCGTGACCAGATCCTCGGCGGCGACGACTTCGCGACGATCGCGCAGGCCGTGTCCGAAGATGCCGTATCGGCCGCCGACGGCGGCGATCTCGGCTGGTCGGAGCCCGAGGCGTACGTCCCGGAGTTCACCGAAATGCTGACCTCGCTGCCGATCGGCGAACTCAGCGAGCCTTTCCAGACCCGGTTCGGCTGGCACATCCTCGAGGTGCTCGAGCACCGTTCCTACGATCAGACCAACGACGTCAAGGAACAGCAATGCGCCGGGGAGATTCGGGCAGCCAAGGCCGAGGAGGAAAAGGCGATGTGGCTGCGCCGCCTGCGGGATCAGGCGTACATCGATACGCGCCTGTAGGCCACGTTCGCTACGTGGTGCGGGGAGTCGCACTACCGGTCGCTTGAGACACGCGGTAAATACAACCCTGTACGCTCCGCGCGCGCAAACCAGCGCGCGAGGGTCTCAAGCGACCGGTAGTGCAACTCCCCTTGGCATTGTGGCAAACCGGGGGGGCAGGTGGTACGCGGCCGCACCACAATGCTCGCCGGTCAACCACGCGTCGTGAGCGGGGAACCGCCAGTGACACCTCCCGCAATCGTCGTCAGTTCCGGCGAACCGGCCGGAATCGGTCCTGACATCTGCTGCGCGCTTTGCGACGAGGATATTCCGGCGCGCCTTGCCGTGCTCGGCGATGCCGAGATTCTGGCTTCGCGGGGACGCAAGCTCGGTCTCGAGCTTCGGTTCGAAGTCCTGGACGGCGCGAGGGACATCGCGCCGCATCGCCGCGGGACGATGCAGGTGCTCGAGGTGCCTGCAAAGTGCTCTGCCGTTGCAGGCCGACTCGATGCCCGGAACGCGCGTTACGTGCTCGACATGCTCGAGTTGGGCGCGGGGCTCTGCATGAGAGGCGAGTGCGATGCGCTGGTGACCGCGCCCGTGAACAAGAGCGCGATCAGCGAAAGCGGCGTGCCGTTCACGGGACACACGGAGTTTCTCGCCGAACTGACCGGTTCCGGGCAGGCGGTGATGATGCTCTGCAGCAGTGCCCTGCGGGTCGCGCTCGCAACGACCCATCTGCCGTTGCGCGACGTCCCCGCCGCGCTCGACCGCGGCCGGATCGAGCGAATCATCACGATCGTGCACGACGGGCTCACCGACCGCTTCGGAATCGGGAAACCGCGCATCCTCGTGCTCGGACTGAACCCGCACGCGGGCGAGGACGGCACGCTCGGCGAGGAGGAACTGACCGTTATTGAACCGGCGCTGGCGTCGCTTGGCGCACGCGGCATCGACATCATCGGCCCGGTGCCCGCGGACACGGCCTTCACCCCGGAGTCGCTCAGCCGTTGCGACGTCGTGCTTGCGATGTACCACGACCAGGGCCTGCCGGCGCTCAAGGCGTCCGCGTTCGGAGCGATCGTCAACGTCACGCTCGGTCTGCCGATCGTCCGTACCTCCGTCGATCACGGTACCGCGTTGTCGCTGGCCGGCAGCGGCCGCGCCCGGCATGACAGCCTGTATGAGGCCGTCCAAATGGCCGTGCGCCTCGCCGGAACAGCCGGTTCGCGTTGATGCGGCGCCCACGCAAGCGCCTCGGCCAGCATTTCCTGCACGATCCGATCGTCATCGCGAAAATCGTCTCGGCGATCGCTCCGCGGCGCGGCGAGCGGATCGTCGAGATCGGCGGCGGGCGCGGAGCCCTGACCGCGCCGCTGCTCGAGCGGTCCGACGACCTGCACGTGATCGAACTCGACACCGAACTTGCCGATCTGATCGAGGCGCGCTACGGCGGTTCGGCGGCGTTGACCCTGCATCGGGCCGATGCACTCGAGTTCGACTATTCCGCGGTCTCCGGCGCGGCAATGCCGCTGCGCATCGTCGGCAATCTGCCCTACAACGTGTCGACGCCGTTGCTGTTTCGCCTGCTCGAGTTCAGGACGATCGTCGCGGACATGCACCTCATGCTGCAGAAGGAAGTCGTCGACAGGATGACCGCCCGACCCGGCGGCAAGGACTACGGGCGGTTGACGGTGATGCTTGCGGCCTGGAGCGACATCGAGGCGTGCTTCGACATCGGACCGGGCGCGTTTACGCCGCCGCCGAAGGTCCGCTCGACCTTCGTGCGCATCAGGCCTCGCCCGACCGCGAGTTTCGCCGTCCGCGACGCAACGGCCTTCGCGGGACTCGTCGCTCACCTGTTTTCGATGCGCCGCAAGACGCTTGGGAGATCCCTCAAGGGCCGGCTCACGACCGCGCAGATCGAAGCTGCCGGGATCGATCCGGGCGCCCGCCCCGAGACGCTTCAGCCGGCGGACTTCGCGCGGCTCGCCGATCTTGAGAATCCGTCATGACGCTCTATGCCGTGGGCGACATTCAGGGCTGCGCCGCGGAATTCGACGCGCTGCTCGACGCCATGGCCTTCGAACCCGGTCGGGACGAACTGTGGCTCGTCGGCGACCTCGTCAATCGCGGCCCGGATTCCCTGGGGGTCCTGCGGCGAGTCATCGCACTCGGCGACAGTGCGACCTGCGTGCTCGGCAATCACGACCTGCACCTGCTGGCGACCGCGGCCGGCATACGACCCGCCGGGCCGGGCGATACCTTCAACGATGTACTGACGGCGCCGGACGCCCCGCAACTGCTGGACTGGCTGCGCCGACGCCCGCTGTTGCACCACGACGCGCGGCTCGGCACGGTGCTCGTGCACGCCGGCATCCCGCCGGTCTGGAGCCTGGAACAGGCGCTTGCCCGCGGCGGCGAGGTCACGGCGCTGCTCTCGGGACCGCGCTGGCGCGATGCGCTTGACGGCATGTACGGCAACGAGCCGGCCATCTGGTCGGAAGGCCTGCCTCCGCAGCAAAGGCGGCGCTTCACGATCAACGCGCTCACGCGCATGCGCTTCTGCGATCGCCGCGGGCGGCTCGATCTGCAGCACACCGGGCCGCCGGGCACGCAAGCCGCGGGTCTCGTCCCGTGGTTCGACGTTCCTCACCGGGCTTGCGACGTCCATGTCGTCTTCGGTCACTGGTCCGCGCTCGGACTCAAGCGCCGCGCCGACATAACGGCGCTCGACACCGGCTGCGTCTGGGGCGGCGCACTGACCGCCGTACCGCTCGATCCGGCCGGCCCGCCGATCGCCGAGCCCGGCCGGGAGCGAGCCTGACCGCGCAAGCCGCGATTGGGCATAATGACAACGGCGTCCGACGCCTGGCCTGGAGCGCGACGATGAGCCTGACGATGCCGTTCAGCCTGTTAGGCTGGATCGAAGACAATCGCGAACTGCTGAGACCGCCCGTCTGCAACCGGGAAATGTTCCGGCATTCGGAGTTCATCGTGATGGTCGTCGGCGGCCCGAACTCGCGCACGGACTATCACTACGACGTAGGCCCCGAGCTGTTCTACCAGGTCGAGGGCGACATGCTGCTGAAGACCGTACAGGACGGCCGGATCGTCGACGTCCCGATCCGCGAAGGAGAGATCTTCCTGCTGCCGCCCTGCGTTCCGCACTCCCCGCAGCGTTTCGGGAACACGGTCGGGATCGTCGTCGAGCGGCAGCGCACGCCCGAGGAGCAGGACGGGTTCATGTGGTTCTGCGCCAACTGCGAACACAAGCTTCACGAGGAGTTCCTGCACGTCGCGGACATCGTCACGGACCTGCCTCCCGTGTTCGAGCGCTTCTACGGAAACGAGGATGCACGCACCTGCGATCGCTGCGGCACCGTCATGCCGGCGGACTAGCCGCCTCGACACACCGATGCAACGCCGATCCGCCGGCACGCGCACAGCCCCGAACCCATGGTTTCGACCGAATTCAGCACGGACCTGAGCTGCGCGAGGAAGCTCGACGCCGACGACGAGCTCGCGGGCTTCAGGCGGCGGTTTCAGCAACCCGGAAACGGGCAAGGCCGGGCAGTCTACCTGTGCGGGCATTCGCTCGGATTGATGCCGCGCCGCGTTCGCACGTTGATCGGCAAGGAACTCGACCGCTGGGCCGAATGCGCCGTCGAGGGACATTTCGGCGCGGACGGCTGGCTCGGCTACCACGAACGGTTCAGCGAGCCCCTGGCCGCGCTCGTTGGCGCGCAGCCGGGCGAAGTCGTCGCGATGAACACGCTCACGGCCAACCTTCATCTCATGCTGGTGAGCTTCTTCAGGCCCGGCCCCGAGCGTCACAAGATCGTCATCGAACGCGGTGCGTTTCCGTCCGATCGCTACGCCGTGCAATCGCAGCTCGGGTTTCACGGTCTCGATCCCGCGAACTCCATGCTCGAGCTCGCGCCCGCGCCGGACACCGGCCTGCTCGATCCCGAAAGGCTCGAACGACTGCTCGAAACGGAGGGCGGCCGCGTCGCGCTCGTGCTGCTGCCCGGCGTTCAGTTCCTGACCGGACAGGCGCTCGATCTGCGCACGTATACGGACATCGCCCACCGCTTCGGTTGCCGCATCGGTTTCGATCTCGCCCATGCCATCGGCAACCTGCCGCTCTCGGTACACGACTCGGGCGCCGATTTTGCCGTCTGGTGCAGCTACAAGTATCTGAACGGCGGGCCCGGCGCAGTGGCCGGCTGCTTCGTCCACGAACGGTGGGCCGAGGCCGGCGATCTGCCGCGTTTCGCGGGCTGGTGGGGGCACGACAAGCAAAGCCGGTTCCGGCTGGCCCCCGAATTCTCCGCCATACCCGGCGCCGAGGGCTGGCAGCTCAGCAATCCGCCCGTGCTGTCGCTGGCGCCGCTGGCGGCTTCGCTCGACATCTTCGCCGCGGCGGGCATGGACCGCCTGCGCCGCAAATCCGAACGCCTGACGGCCTATCTCGAATATCTGCTTCAGGGCATGCTTCGCGAACGGATCGAGATCCTGACCCCGCCCGGCGTCGCGGACCGCGGCTGCCAACTTTCGGTCCGGCTGAAGGATCCCGCGGTATCGATGGACGCCATCCAGCAGCGCCTGCGGCGTTCCGGAGTGATCGCGGACTGGCGGCCGCCGGATATCGTTCGGCTCGCGCCCGTGCCGCTCTACAATCGCTATTGCGATGTGTTCGAGACAGTGCGAGCGCTCGAGCGCGCCCTTGGCCCGGGCCGGTGAACGCTTTGCGTGACAGGCCCTGATGTCCGCAGGATCGGAATCGGCCGCAATCATCGGCGGCGGCCTCGCCGGCAGCCTGCTCGCGATACTGCTGGCCCGGCGCGGTACGGCGCCGATCGTCATCGAGCGCAGCCGGCCGTTCTCGAACGCCGCGCCGCCGCGCGGCCGTTCGATCAATCTCGCGCTCGCTGCCCGCGGCATCGCTGCGCTCGATCGCGCCGGAATATTCGACGAGATCGAGGGCCTGCTGATCCCGATGCGCGGCCGGATGCTGCACGATGAACGCGGCGGGCGGCGATTCGTGCCTTACGGTCAACGCCGCGGCGAGGCGATCCACTCGGTATCGAGATCGGCGCTGAATTACACGCTGTACGAGATCGCGAGCCGGCGCTACGGCGTCGAGTACCGGTTCGAACACGAGTGCGTCGACTTCGACACGGCGTCGGGCAGTGCCGTCATCGCCTCGCCGCGGGGACGCGAACTGCTGGACGCGGCCGTCGCCTTTGCGGCGGACGGCGCGGGTTCGAGCGTGCGGCGCGCTCTCGGCCGGGCGGGAGAGATCAACGCATCCGAGGTACCGCTCGACCACGGCTACAAGGAATTCACGTTCCGGTCCGGCAGCGACGGCGACTTCGCGCTCGACCCCAATGCGCTGCACGTCTGGCCGCGCGGCGACTTCATGCTGATCGCGCTGCCGAATCTCGACCGGACATTCACGGCGACGCTGTTCCTGCCGCTCGAAGGCGACCCGAGTTTCGCGAATCTTCACAGCCGCGCGATCGAGCAATTCTTCGCGGCAAATTTCGCCGACGCGCTGCCGCTGATGGAAGATGTCGAGGCCGACTGGGCAAACCACCCGACGGGCTATCTCGGCACCGTGCACTGCCGGCCCTGGCGCTACAGGGACCGCGTCGCGCTGATCGGCGACGCCGCGCACGCCATCGTCCCGTTTCACGGCCAGGGGATGAACGCGGCATTCGAGGACTGTGCCGAGATCGACGCTCTCGTGGCGAAGCACGGCAGCGACTGGAACCTGATCCTTCGCGAATTCGAGGCACGCCGCGCCGACAACGCCGGAGCCATCGCCGAGATGGCGCTCGAGAACTATCGCGTGATGCGCGATCACGTGCGCGGCGACGAGTTCAACCTGCGCACGAAAGCAGCCTTCGAACTCGAGCGCCGCTTCCCGGATCGCTTCATACCGCGCTATTCGATGGTCATGTTCCATCCCGAGATCGGCTACGCAGAGGCGCAGCGGCGCGGCGCCGCACAGGACGATTTGCTGGACAGGCTCATCGGCGAGGCCCGCACGCTCGACGAAATCGATTTCGAGCGCGCGCGCGGCATGTTGGACCGTTTCTTTGGCTCGGCTGCGAGACGTTGACGCGGGGAGTGCGGGGAGACGCACCGCGGGCCGCTTGAAACACGCCGTGAATACATCCATGTAGGCTCCGCGCGCGCATCCCTGCGCGCGAGGGTTTCAAGCGGCCCGTAGTGCGCATCCCCTTGCGTTTGCAGCAGTCCGGGAACGTGGACCCGGAGGGAAGCGATGCGAACGGTCGCTTCGCCGGCCGAAGCGCAGGCTTCTAAACCGAGATCGGCGCCCTGATCGCCGGGTGCGATTCGTAACCGATCAGTTCGAAATCTTCGTAGCGGTAATCGAAGATGCTGTCCGGACAGCGCTTGATCTGCATGCGCGGCAAGGCCAGGGGCTCGCGCCTTAGCTGCTCGTCCGTCTGGTCGAGGTGATTCAGGTAGAGGTGGCAGTCGCCGCCGGTCCAGACGAAATCGCCCGCCTCGAATCCCGTCTGCTGCGCCATCATCATCGTCAACAGCGAATAGGAGGCGATGTTGAACGGCACGCCGAGGAAGACGTCGGCGCTGCGCTGATAGAGCTGGCACGAGAGCCGTCCCCGGGCGACGTGGAACTGGAAAAGCGCGTGACAGGGGAACAGCGCCATCTTGTCGAGTTCGCCGACGTTCCACGCGCTGACGACGATGCGGCGCGAGTCCGGGTCGCTGCGCAGCAACTCGATGGTCTGCTCGATCTGGTCGACGGAACGGCCGTCGCCGACGGGCCACGTGCGCCATTGGGATCCGTACACGGGTCCGAGGTTGCCCTCCTCGTCCGCCCACTCGTCCCAGATCGTGACGCCGTGTTCGTGCAGGTAGTCGACGTTCGTGTCGCCGCGCAGAAACCACAGGAGTTCGTGAATGATCGATTTCAGGTGCAGCTTCTTCGTCGTCAGGACCGGGAAACCGGCCGAAAGGTCGAAACGCATCTGGTAGCCGAAGACGCTGAGCGTGCCCGTGCCCGTGCGGTCGTCCTTGGGGACTCCGCTGTCCCTGATCGCGGTCAGCAGGTCCAGGTACTGCTTCATGCGGTTGCCGCTCGAGGGGGCTGGCGGCGCAAGGCCATCCAGAGTAGCGCGGCGCCGATCAGCACCATCGGCGCCGACAGCACGTGGCCCAGGGTGAGCCACCCCAGGGCCAGGTAGCCGATGTGCTCGTCCGGCAGGCGAATGAACTCGACGGCGATGCGAAACACGCCGTAGAGCAACAGGAACAGCCCCGAAACCGCCATCGACGGCCGCGGTTTCGCCGAATAGAGGAAGAGCACGACGAACAGCACGACGCCTTCGAGGAAGGCTTCGTAGAGCTGGCTCGGATGGCGCGGGATGCCGTCGACGATGACGGCCCACGGTGCATCGGAACTCGTCGCCTTGCCCCAGAGTTCGCCGTTGATGAAGTTGCCGATTCGCCCGAGCCCCAGGCCGATCGGCACCCACGGCGCGGCAAAGTCCGCGACCGCGAAGAACGGCTGACCGATGCGCCTCGCGAACAGCGCCATCGCGATCAGGACGCCGATCAGACCGCCGTGGAACGACATCCCGCCTTCCCAGACCCGGAACAGGCTCAACGGCTCCGCGATCAGCCTCGACAGATCGTAGAACAGCATCGAGCCGAGCCGGCCGCCGATGAACACGCCGAGCGCCACGTAGAAGACGAGATCTTCGCAGCGCGCCAGCTCGACCGGGCTGCCGGACTGCTTCGCGCGGTAGCGAACGCCCAGCCAGCCGAGCACGAATCCCACGAGGTACATCAGGCCGTACCAGCGCACGTTGAGCGTAAACGCGATGGGATCTATGTCCGGATAGGTAAACAGCGGGGGTGTCCGGGTGGCTTGCCCGAAATTCTAAACGCCGCGCCGGACCGCCGCCAGCATGAATCGTCCAAGTTGCTATAGTGCCGGGTCCATGAACCGCCTCAGCGAAGAAACCAGTCCCTACCTGCTGCAGCACGCGGACAATCCCGTGCACTGGCATCCCTGGGATCCGGTCGCGCTCGAGCTCGCGCGGCAGACCGACAAGCCGATCCTGCTGTCGATCGGCTATTCGGCCTGCCACTGGTGCCACGTCATGGCGCACGAGTCCTTCGAGGACCGGGAGACGGCGGCGATCATGAATCGCCTCTACGTCAACATCAAGGTGGACCGCGAGGAGCGGCCGGACATCGACCGCATCTACCAGACGGCGCAGCAGATCTTTTCCGGTCGCGCCGGAGGATGGCCGCTGACGATGTTCCTGACCCCCGACGGACATCTGCCGATCTTCGCCGGCACCTACTTCCCGAAGTCCGCAAACTACGGCATGCCGTCATTTCGGGACGTGCTCGAGCGGGTCGAGTCGTATTTCCGTCAGAACCGGGACGATGTTCACGACGCCGGAAAGCGGATCGTCACCGCGCTCGACAACATGACCGCCGTCGAAGGCGATCGGGCGGCAGCGCAGTTGTCGGCACGTCCCGTCGATACCGCGCGCCGGCAGTTCGGCGACACCTTCGACAACGAATACGGCGGTTTCGGCGGCGCACCGAAGTTTCCGCACGCGACGAACATCGATTTTCTGCTCGAATCGTGGCATCGGAGCCTCGGCCGCGATGCCGTCGACGAGGGCGCGAAACGCATGTGCATGCTGACCCTCGAACGCATGGCGCTCGGCGGACTCTACGATCACCTGGGCGGCGGCTTCTTCCGCTACAGCGTCGACCGGCGCTGGGCCATCCCGCACTTCGAGAAGATGCTCTACGACAACGCGGCCCTGCTCGCGACCTACGCCGACGCCCACGCGGCGACCGGAGAGCCCTTCCACGCGCGGATAGCGGCCGAGACCGCCGACTGGATCATGCGCGACATGCAGGGCAAGGAAGGCGAGTATTTCGCGACGCTCGACGCCGATTCCGAAGGCCACGAGGGCAAGTTCTACGTCTGGACTCCGGCCGAGTTCGATGCGCTGCTCGCACCGGAGGAAGCGGCTGTCGCGAAGCGTGCTTACGGTCTCGAGGAGCCCGCGAATTTCGAGCGCCGTGCCTGGCACCTTCAGGCCGCCGCGGGCGACGCCGGCCGCGCGGCGCGCGGCGAATCCGGCGATGCGCAGGCGCAGTTGCTCGGGCGCGCCCGGGCGAAGCTGCTGGCCGCCCGCGACGAGCGCGTCTGGCCCGGCCGCGACGAAAAGGCGATCGTGGCCTGGAACGGGCTTGCGATCGGCGCGATGGCGAAGGCCGCAAGGCAACTCGACCGGCCCGAGTTTGCGGTATCCGCCGAGCGCGCGGCCGACTTCATTCGTGACCGCTTGTGGATCGACGATCGTCTGAAATCCGTCTACAAGGACGGCCGTGCCCGGTTCGCCGGCTATCTCGACGACTACGCCTTCCTGGCGGCGGGCCTGCTCGAACTCCTGCAGTGCCGCTGGCGAACGTCGGACCTCGAGTTCGCCGTGGACCTGATCGAGGTCGTCCTTGACCGCTTCAGCGATCCCGACGGCGGCTTCTTCTTCGTCGCGGACGATCACGAACAGTTGATCCACAAACCCAAACCGCTCGCCGACGAAGCGCTGCCCTCGGGCAACGCCGTTGCAGCGCTCACGCTGATCCACCTCGGCCACCTGCTCGGCGAACCGAGGTACCTCGAGGCAGCCGCGGGAACCTTGCGCGCCTGCCTGCCGGTGCTGGAGCGCTTCCCGCAGGCGCACGCGACGATGCTGCGCGGTGTCCTCCGGCAGCTCGAGCCGCCCGAATCGCTCATCGTGCGCGGCGACCCGGACGAACTCGCGCCATGGCGCGACGCCGTCAGGGGATTCCGACCCGACCGGCTCGCCTTCTTCATACCCGCGGACGCTTCCGGCTTGCCCGGCCTGCTGGCGGAGCGTCGGGCCGGCGCGCGGCCGCTCGCCTGGCTCTGCCGCGGAACGGAATGCCTCGCGCCGATCGACGACCCGGAAAAGCTCCGAACGGCCCTGTCCGCCGGCGACTGATCCACGGCACAGGTACAGCCATCGGTAGAAGCGCGCGGCGCCCCCATGGACACCGCCTGCACGATCAGGAGCGGCGGTCTATCGCGTCGAGCACCCCCGCGATCAGTCGGCAAGTCCGGTCCCGCCCCTGCGGCCACTTGCTCGCTCGGGGACCCGCGACGTTGAGCACAGCTATACCATAGCGCCGGATGAACTCGATCGCCTGCCGGACGGCTGCGTCTTCAGTCACTTTCGCAAGGTCGAGGCAGAGCAGCGGCCGCTCATGTTCGGCGCAGAACTCCGCTGTCAGCTCAGTGCCGCCATCGTATCGCTCCCAATAAAGGATCAGGGTGCCATCCGAGTCGATGACGTTTTCAAGCGTGCGTTCGACGTAGCCCGCGCCAGGCAGCTCGCGCACAGGATATCGCTCCGGCACGACACCGTCCTCCGCCACCCTCCCCTCCGGACACCAGCCTCCGCACGCGGCGCCACGCGCAAGCGCCGCATCGAGCGCACCCCGATCCACTCCCGTCTGAGCGCCAGAGACTATTTTCAGCATCACAGCCGCACGGTCGCGTTCAGTCACCCCGGCCACAAACACTCACCCCCCAATTCCGCGACAAGCCAAGGGGAGTCGCGCCACAGGCCGCGTGGAAACCCCCCGCGCCGGGGGGCGCGCGCCGGGCCGCCAGGGGGGGGTTTGGGGCG